>NZ_JBYSXC010000018.1:0-160959 GCF_058781795.1 Cupriavidus sp. FW306-1B-F12B | reverse complement strand
GCGGCAACGCCCGCCGCGCCCGCCGCGGCCGCGGCGCCGGTCGCCGATGGCTCGATGAAGCTGGCCTGGCCGGCAACCGGCCAGACGGTCGGGAAATTCGACGACAAGGGTAATAAAGGCATCGATATTGCGGGCAAGAAGGGCGATGCGGTGCTGGCTGCGGACGATGGTCGGGTGATTCACGTTGGCCCCTTGCGCGGCTACGGGAATCTTGTCATCATCAAACACAACGAGACATTTCTTACTGCTTACGGGCACAACGACAAGGTGCTCGTGGCTGAGCAATCCGCGGTCCGAAAAGGCCAGAAGATTGCGGAGATGGGCAACAGCGATACCGACCGGGTAAAGCTTCACTTCGAAGTCCGCAAGAACGGAAAACCGGTTGATCCGATGCGGTACCTGCCGCCACAGTGAGGGTTCATGCCACGCCAGAAAACTGTCTCCTCCGGAACCGTAAGCAGGGCTCGCCGTCCCAAGCAGCCGGAAGTGAAGGCTGGTGTGGCACATCCCGACGCGCGCGCCGATGCTGAAGGCTTCGAGCCTGATCTCGCCGCCGAACTGATTCCCGTGACCGACGAGCCCATCGCCACGTCCACTTCGGTGGGCCTGCGCGAGGCCGACCTGCTTGCCGACGACAGTGAGCGCATCGTGCGCGACGACGATGAGGACGAGTCGGAAGACGAGGAAGAAGAGAGCGCGGAAAATGGCACCGACAGTGCCGCCCCCGAGCATGATGATTTCCGCACCGTGCTGCATACCGAGCTGGCTGCGGACACCGTCCAGCACTACCTGAACCGCATCAGCATCAAGCCGCTCCTGTCGGCCCCGGAAGAACTGCATTTTTCCACGCTGGCCAAGGACGGCGACTTTGCCGCACGCCAGGTCATGATCGAGCGCAACCTGCGGCTGGTGGTCAGCATCGCCAAGGGCTACCTCAATCGTGGCGTGCCCCTGCTCGACCTGATCGAGGAAGGCAACCTGGGCCTGATGCACGCGATTGAAAAATTTGATCCGTCGCGCGGTTTCCGCTTCTCGACGTACGCGACCTGGTGGATCCGCCAGAGCATCGAGCGCGCCATCATGAACCAGGCGCGCACGGTCCGCCTGCCGGTCCACGTGATCCGCGAACTCAACCAGGTGCTGCGCGCCAAGCGCCATCTGGAGAAGGGCGGCACCGACGGGCGCGACGCCAGCCTTGAAGACATTGCCCACCTGCTGGGCAAGACGCCGGACGAAGTGCAGGACGTCCTGGCACTCAACGAACATACCACCTCGCTCGATACGCCGTTCGATCTCGATCCCGGCTCGAGCCTCCTGGATTTCCTCTCCGACGAGCACAACGCCGCCCCCGACCAGGAGGTGGCGCACCGCGAGCTGGAAGGGCTGATGAAGCTCTGGCTGGCGCGCCTGTCGGAAAAGCATCGCTATGTGGTGGAGCGCCGCTTCGGCCTCAACCATATCGAGCCCGCCACGCTGGAAGAGCTGGCCGAGGAAATGGGCCTCACGCGCGAGCGCGTGCGCCAGATCCAGCAGGAGGCGCTGGTCAAGCTCAAGCGGCATTTCGCTTCGCAAGGTGTCAGGAAGGATGCTGTTCTATGACCCCTGTGCTGGTATTCGACATCGAGACCATTCCCGATGTTGCCGGCCTGCGCCGTTTGCATGACCATCCCGATGCGATGAGCGACGCCGAAGTCGCCGAGCATGCGTTTGCCGCCCGCCGCGAAAAGACCGGCAGCGATTTTCTCCCGCACTACCTGCAGCGCATCGCCGCGATTTCCTGCGTGCTGCGCCGCACGCACCGCGACGGCTCGGCGGTGTTCCACGTCGGCTCACTGGGCACGCCGGAAGACGGCGAGGCCACGCTGATCCAGAAGTTCTATGAACTGATCGCGCGCTACAGCCCGCAACTGGTTTCATGGAACGGCGGCGGCTTCGACCTGCCGGTGCTGCATTATCGCGGCCTGGTCAACGGCGTCACCGCGCCGCGTTACTGGGAGATGGGAGAGGGCCGCGACGACGACAGCCGCGACTTCAAGTGGAACAACTACATCAGCCGCTACCACATGCGGCACCTGGACCTGATGGACCTGCTGGCCATGTACCAGCCCCGCGCCAGCGCGCCGCTGGATGACCTGGCCAAGCTGTGCGGCTTCCCGGGCAAGATGGGGATGGACGGCAGCAAGGTCTGGCAGGCGTTCCAGGCCGGCCAGCTCGACGAGATCCGCGCCTATTGCGAGACCGACGTCGTCAACACCTACCTGATGTACTGCCGCTTCCAGCTGATGCGCGGCGGCATGTCGCCGCGCGAGTTCGACGTCGAGATGGAGTTCGTCCAGGAGTCATTGGCCGAGCTGCCCGGCGAGCAGTGGATGGAATACCTGCAGGCATTCCGGCTGCAGCGTCTCACGCCCGAAGCCGAAGACCTAGACTGAGCACGGCGGCGACGCGCCGCCGACACGAATTCACAAATCCAGCGACAGCAGGATCGGCTGGTGGTCCGAGTTGGCCGTATCGGCATCGACCTCGCAGCGCCGGATCCGCCCGGCGAGATTCTCCGTCACGAACATGAAATCGCAGGCGAACGGCGCCTCCGGCCATTGCTCCTTGTCGTACAGGGCGCAGGTCGGCGCATGCGGCTGGCCTGGGTGTGTGTGCAGCCAGGCATCGCGCCAGGGCGGCGTGGCGTCGTCAAAGGGCTCGAGCACACGGCGGTAGGCAATATCGTCAGGCTTGCTGTTGAAGTCGCCGCACAGGACAGCCTCGGCCGGGCGCGGCTCCGGCGTGAACGGGCCCGGCCATTTCTCGCTGCGGCCGGGGCGGCGCGCATGGTCGCAGGCTTCGGCGTGCCAGGTGCGCAAGGCTTCGGCTTGCGCGGCGCGCTGGTGTGATGAGTAATACTCCAGGTGCGTGCAGATCACGCGCAGCCGCCGGGTGCCGACTTCGACCGTGGCTTCCAGCGCCACGCGCGGCATCGACGCCACCTGCGGGTCCGCCGGCCAGGGCAGGGCGTGGCGGAAGACTTCGCGCACCGGCAGGCGCGTGGCGATCAGGTTGCCGAATTGCTTGCGCCCTCCGGTGGCGGTGCGCCGGTCGACACCAGGCGCGTAGAGCAGGTGGTAGCCGGGCAGCAGGGCGGTCAACTCCGCCACCTGGTCTTCCCCCGGGCTGCCGCGCAGTTCGCCGAAGCCGCGCGTGACCTCCTGCAGGCAGATGACGTCGGCGTCGGCAATGCCGCGCAGGGTGTCGACCTGGCGGCCCAGGTCGACATGCCCGTCGGCGCCGCGACCCCATTGGATATTCCAGGAAATCAGTTCCATTTGCCGTCTCCGTCACGTCGCCGGGAAGCAGCCGCCGGTGCCGGCCCGGTCTGGCATACAATCCCGCTTTCACAAAACAATACGTCAGGTTTCGTCTGGTGTCCCAAGCCGTGTCCTCCCCACAAGAAACGCCGGCAGCCCCGGCCGCTGTTGCCGCTCAAGGTGCTGCTCCCGTCGCAAAAGAGTCCCGTGTCCGCGCCGACGCTGGCGCCCCCGCGGCCGATCCCGTGGTGTCGATCGACAGCCTCGACATGGAGGCCCGCGGCGTTGGCCGCCTGGTGAATGAGGACGGCACGCCCGGCAAGGTGATCTTCGTCGAAGGCGCGCTGCCCGGCGAGACCGTCAGCTACCGCAGCTTTCGCCGCAAGCCCAGCTACGAGCAGGCCCACCTGATCGAGGTCCGGCAGGAATCGGTGATGCGCGTGAAGCCCGGCTGCCAGCATTTCGGGGTCTGCGGCGGGTGCTCGATGCAGCATCTCGATTCGCGCGCCCAGCTGGCAATCAAGCAGCGCGTGCTGGAAGACAACCTGTGGCACCTGTCCAGGGTGAAGCCCGATGTGGTGTTCCGCCCCATCGCCGGGCCGGACTGGGGCTATCGCTACCGCGCGCGGCTGACTGTGCGCCATGTGGCCAAGAAGGGTGGGGTGCTGGTCGGCTTCCATGAGCGCAAGAGCAGCTATGTGGCCGACATGACCCGTTGCGAGATCCTGCCGCCGCATGTGTCGGCCATGCTGGTGCCGCTGCGCGAGCTGGTTGGCGGCCTGTCGATCCGCGACCGCATGCCGCAGATCGAGCTGGCCGTGGGGCAGGAAGTCACCGCGCTGGTGCTGCGCATCCTGGAGCCGCTGACCGATGCCGACAAGGACCTGCTGCGCGCCTTCGCCGACCAGCACAAGGTGCAGTTCTGGCTGCAGCCCAAGGGCCCGGATACGGTTTATCCGTTCTATCCGGCCGATGCCGAGCTGGCCTATACGCTGCCGGAATTCGGCATCCGCATGCCGTTCAAGCCGACCGATTTCACCCAGGTGAACCACCAGATCAACCGCGTGCTGATCGGCCGCGCGCTGCGTTTGCTGGACGCGCAGCCGCAGGACCGCCTGCTCGACCTGTTCTGCGGCATCGGCAACTTCACGCTGCCGCTGGCCACGCAGGGCAAGTCGGTGATGGGCATCGAAGGCAGCGAGGCGCTGACCACGCGAGCGCTGGCCAACGCCGAATACAACGGGCTGGCGGCCAGGACCGAGTTTGCCTGCCGCAACCTGTTCGAGGTCACGGCCGAGGACATTGCCGCGCTGGGCCGCTTCGACCGCTGGCTGGTCGATCCGCCGCGCGAAGGCGCGCTGGCGGTATGCAAGGCGCTGGGCGAACTGGCGCAGCAGGGTAGCGACGTGCTGCCGCAGCGCATCGTCTACGTATCGTGCAGCCCAGCCACGCTGGCGCGCGACGCCGGCCTGCTGGTGCACGAGGCGGGCTACCGGCTCGCCGGCGCGGGCGTGGTCAACATGTTCCCGCACACCTCGCACGTGGAGTCGATCGCGGTGTTCGATCGCGGCTGATCGCGCAAGTCGCACCAAAGAAAAAACCGGCCATCAGGCCGGTTTTTTCATGCTGCAGGGGAGGTTGCCGTCACTCGCGGCTGCCGCCGAAGATGCCCAGCAGCGCCAGCAGGTTGACGAAGACGTTGTACACGTCCAGGTAGATTGCCAGCGTGGCGGTGATGTAGTTGGTCTCGCCGCCATTCACCACGCGCTGCACATCGAACAGGATGTACGCCGAGAAGATACCGATGGCGATCACCGACACCGTGATCATCAGCGAGGGCAGCTGCAGCCAGATATTGGCGACGCTGGCCAGGATCAGCAGGATCACGCCGACGAACAGGAACTTGCCCAGGCCGGAGAAATCACGCTTGCTGACCGTGGCGATGGTCGCCATTGCACCGAATACCGCCGCCGTGCCGCCAAAGGCATACATGATCAGCGCCGGCCCGTTGGAGAACTGCAGCGTCACGCCGATCAGCCGCGACAGCATCAGCCCCATGAAGAACGTGAAGGCCAGCAGCAGGACCACGCCCATGCTGCTGTTCTTGGTCTTCTCGATACCGTAGAAGAACCCGAACGCGATGCCCAGGAACAGGATCAGCGACAGGAAGGGGTTGCCCGCCATGAAGCTGAAGCCTGTGGCCACGCCGATCCACGCACCGAGCACGGTGGGGATCATCGAGAGGGCCAGCAGCCAGTAAGTGTTGCGCAAGACCCGGTTGCGAACGACGACGTCAGTGACGGTCGACGCACTGTTGCCGAAACCGTAGGTGTTCAGCTTGTTATCCATGGTGACTCCTGTCTCAAAACGGTGAGGCGCCGGGCTGCGAGGCTTCGGATGCGAAGATTCGTATGGAACCCGGACGGAACCATCGTCAATGTGGCACCTGGGAGGTGGAATTGCAAGGGCGGGGTAACTCATGAGTCACCTCTTGCATTGCTTTGCGCCGTTCGGTGCCGCTCACATTGGATGTTAGCCGGGGCGGCGTGTTCCTGGCATGACAAGGTTGTAATGTGTTCATTGGCATACTTGGCGTCCGGTTGTGCGGCAAGGGCGGCCCGACACACGCGAGAGCAGGGAAGACCCTCGAAAGGGTCATAGTCTTCGTGCTAGAATCGCACGTTTAATCCATTTGTAACCCCTTCATTTTTCGGAGTTTTTCATGGCGATCGAACGCACCCTGTCGATTATCAAGCCGGATGCCGTGGCCAAGAACGTCATTGGCCAGATCTACGCCCGTTTCGAGGCCGCCGGCCTGAAGATCGTTGCTGCCAAGATGGTGCACCTGTCGCGCGGCGAAGCCGAGCAGTTCTACGCTGTCCACAAGGAGCGTCCGTTCTTCAAGGACCTGGTGGATTTCATGGTTTCCGGCCCGGTCATGATCCAGGCCCTGGAAGGCGAGAACGCCATCGCCAAGAACCGTGACCTGATGGGCGCCACCGACCCGAAGAAGGCCGAGAAGGGCACCATCCGCGCCGATTTCGCCGACAGCATCGACGCCAACGCCGTGCACGGCTCGGACGCCGCTGAAACGGCTGCCGTGGAAGTGTCGTTCTTCTTCCCGGGCATGAACGTCTACAGCCGCTGATTGTCCGGCGCTGCTGCCAGGACTAGACTGACACCGAAGCTGAGTTTGCCGTCATGAACGCTCTCGTCAACCTGCTCGACCTCGACGCGGACGCGCTCACCGCTTATTGCGGCGAGCTCGGCGAGAAGCCGTTCCGTGCGCGGCAACTGCAACGCTGGATCCACCACTACGGTGCCAGCCGCTTCGACGCCATGTCGGATCTCGCCAAGTCGCTGCGCGAAAAGCTCGCGACGCGGGCCGAGATCCGCGCGCCTGCCGCCATCACCGACCACCTGTCGGCCGACGGCACGCGCAAGTGGCTGCTCGACGTGGGCCAGGGCAACGCGGTGGAAACGGTCTACATCCCCGAGGAAACGCGCGGCACGCTGTGCGTTTCCTCGCAGGCGGGGTGCGCCGTCAACTGCCGCTTCTGCTCCACCGGCAAGCAAGGCTTTTCGCGCAACCTCAGCACCGGTGAAATCATCGGCCAGCTGTGGATGGCGGAGTTCGCCATGCGCGAACAACTGGGCCGCGGCCCCAAGGACGACCGCGTCATCTCCAACGTGGTGATGATGGGCATGGGCGAGCCGCTGCTGAACTACGATGCTGTCGTGCCGGCCATGCGCCTGATGCTCGACGACAACGCCTACGGCCTGTCGCGCCGCCGCGTGACGCTGTCCACCTCCGGCGTGGTGCCGATGATGGACCGGCTGTCCAAGGATCTCCCGGTGGCTCTCGCCGTGTCGCTGCACGCGTCCAACGACGCCCTGCGCGACGTGCTGGTGCCGCTGAACAAGAAGTACCCGCTGGCCGAACTGATGGCGGCATGCCGCCGCTACCTGGAATTCGCGCCGCGCGATTTCATTACTTTCGAATACTGCATGCTGGACGGCGTCAACGACGGTGTCGAGCATGCGCGGGAACTGCTGAAGCTTGTGGCCGACGTGCCGTGCAAGTTCAACCTGATCCCGTTCAATCCTTTCCCCGAATCGGGCCTGAAGCGTTCCAACAACGATCAGATCCGGCGCTTTGCGCAGGTGCTGATGGACGCAGGCATCGTGACCACCATCCGCAAGACCCGCGGCGACGATATCGACGCCGCCTGCGGCCAGCTGGCCGGGGAAGTGAAGGACCGCACGCGCCTGGCCGAGCGCGGCAAGTTCGGCAAGATCACGCCACTGGTGCCGGTCGCTGCTTCCGGCCAGCCTCGGGAGGTTCGCCCTGCATGATCCGTCTGCTCGCTGCGGCCCTGCTGGGGCTGCTGATGTTGTCCGGCTGCCAGCTGCCGCATGCGCCGGCGCAGGATCCCCAGACCGCTTCCGACCAGACCGATGCAAGGCGCCGCGCCGGCATCCGGCTGCAGCTTGCCACCAACTACCTGGAGGCGGGCCAGAACGCGGTCGCCCTTGACGAGATCAAGCAGGCCATTGCCATCGATCCGGCGCTCGCCGACGCCTACCATGTGCGCGCGCTGATCTACATGAACATGAATGAGCGGACGCTGGCCGATGACAGCTTCCGCACGGCGGTGTCGATGCGTGCCAACGACGGCGACCTGCTCAACAACTACGGCTGGTTCCTGTGCCAGGAAGGGCGCTACGGCGAGGCCGTGCCGATGCTGCAGCGCGCGATGTCGGCGCCGTCCGCAGGCGGCCCCGCCAAGCCGCTGATCAGCCTGGGCGCGTGCGAGCTGCGCCAGGGCCACAGCGCCGAAGCGGAAAAGAACCTGAAGGCCGCGCTCGGCTACGACCGCAACAACCCGGTGGCCAACACCAACCTTGCGCTGGTCTTCTACCGGCGCGGCGATTTCGCGCAGGCCCGGCAATATGTCCAGCGCGTCAACAACAGCCAATTTGTCAATGCGCAATCCCTCTGGCTGGGAGCGCGCATTGCCCACCGTCAGGGCGACAGCCGCACGCAGGATGCGCTTGGGGCGCAACTGCGCAGCCGCTTCCCCGACTCGCGTGAGTTGACCGCCTACGAACAAGGAGCATGGGATGAGTGAGCACGACCGCGCCGCAGGCCAGGCCGTACCGACGCAACAAGTCGGCGGGGGCGCGCACGAAGGAGAACGCGAAGCTGCCGCACGCGAGATCGGCGCAGCGCTGGCGCGCGAGCGCGAGGCGCAGCGCATGTCGGTGGAAGACGTCAGCGCGCGCCTGAAGGTGGCTGCAGGCAAGCTGCGCGCGATCGAGGCCGGCAACCTGCAGGCACTGCCCGACGTGACCTTCGCCAAGGGCGTGATGCGTGCCTATGCGCGCATGCTGCACGTCGACATCGACCCGCTGCTGGCACGCTTCCAGCCGCGCCCGGTGGCGCAGGTGGCGGAAATTGCCCGGCAGCGCGAGGGTGGCATCAATGCGGCCTTCGACGACCGCAACCGCTTCCGCTCGGGCGGCAACGGCGGCCGCTGGGTCTGGCTGGCGCTGGTGGCCGTGCTGGTGGCCGCGGGCGGCTGGTTCGGCCTTGACCATATCCGCGCATGGATCGATGCGCGCAGCAGCGCTGCCGAGACCGTAACGGCTGAAGCGCCTGCCGTGATCCAGAGCACGGAAGCTGGCACCGTGACGGCGGCGCTGCCGCCGGTCATGGCCGCCAGCGATTCGCCGGCGCCGTCTGCCGAAACCGCTCCGGCCAGTGCCGCCGCAGCTCCCGTGGCCGCGACGGCACCCGCAGCCGCTTCCGCGCCTGCAGCTGCCGCGGCACCGGCTGCGCCAGCAGGCGAGGGCGAACTGCAGATCCGCTTTGCCGGCGATACCTGGTATGAGATCCGGGACAATAGCGGCAAGATCGTCATGGGCGGTACCGCCAAGGCCGGCCAGACCGTGGCCGGTGGCGGCACGGCCCCGTACAAGGTGGTGATCGGCAACGTCAAGGGCGTCGAGTCGTTGACGCGCAATGGCACGCCGGTCGACCTGAAGGCAGCCAACCGCAACAACGTGGCGCGCCTGACGCTGCCCTGACGCGGGCGCGCGGTGCGTCTTTGCAAGGTGGTAACGCTATGAACCAACAGCTCTGTCTCCCGGTCCTGCCCGGTCCGCTGCCGCGCCGCCAGACGCGCCAGGCGCGCGTTGCGTGGGGCGACAATGTGGTGACCATTGGCGGCAGTGCGCCGGTGCGCGTGCAGTCGATGACCAACACGGATACGGTCGATGCCATCGGCACGGCCATCCAGGTCAAGGAACTGGCGCGTGCGGGCTCGGAGATCGTGCGCATCACGGTGAACACGCCCGAGGCCGCCGCCGCGGTGCCGTCGATCCGCGAGCAGCTCGACCGCATGGGCGTGAACGTGCCGCTGGTGGGCGACTTCCACTACAACGGCCACAAGCTGCTGCAGGACTATCCGGCCTGTGCCGAGGCGCTGTCCAAGTACCGGATCAACCCCGGCAACGTCGGCCAGGGCGCCAAGCGCGACACGCAGTTCGCGCAGATGATCGAGATGGCGTGCCGCTACAACAAGCCGGTGCGCATCGGCGTGAACTGGGGCAGCCTGGACCAGGACCTGCTGGCACGGATCATGGACGAGAACGCCGGGCGCGCCGAGCCGTGGCCGGCGCAGAGCGTGATGATCGAGGCGCTGATCACCTCGGCCATCGACTCGGCCAAGAAGGCCGAGGAAATCGGCCTGCCGGGCGACCAGATCATCCTGTCGTGCAAGGTGTCGCAGGTGCAGGAACTGGTCGCGGTGTACCGCGAGCTGGCACGCCGCTGCGACTACGCGCTGCACCTCGGGCTGACCGAGGCCGGCATGGGCAGCAAGGGCATCGTGGCGTCGACCGCGGCGCTGTCGGTGCTGCTGCAGGAAGGTATCGGCGACACCATCCGCATCTCGCTGACGCCTGAACCCGGCGCGCCGCGCGAGAAAGAGGTGTACGTGGGGCAGGAGATCCTGCAGACCATGGGCATGCGCAACTTCACCCCGATGGTGATTGCGTGCCCGGGCTGTGGCCGCACCACCAGCACCGTCTTCCAGGAGCTGGCGGCAAGCATCCAGGCCTATCTGCGCGAGCAGATGCCGCAATGGAAGACCGTCTACCCGGGCGTCGAGGAAATGGATGTGGCCGTGATGGGCTGCATCGTCAACGGCCCGGGCGAGAGCAAGCACGCCAATATCGGCATCTCGCTGCCGGGCTCGGGTGAATCGCCGGCGGCGCCGGTGTTCGTCGACGGCGTCAAGGTGAAGACGCTGCGCGGCGAGCGCATTGCAGAAGAATTCCAGGCGATCGTAGATGAATACGTTCGCACGCATTACGGCCCGGGCGCTGCGCGGGCCGACAAAGAAGTGGCAGCCTGAGCCGGACCGGCCGGGTGCCAGCAGCCTGACAAGAACAGAATGACGCAATCCGAGAACGTGGCCGCCGCAGGCGGTGCCAAGACCGAACCGAAGGTGCGCCCCGCCAAGGCCCTGCAGGGCGTGAAGGGCATGAACGACATGCTGCCGGCGGACGCGCCGCTGTGGGAGCATTTCGAGAATGCCGCACGCGCCATGCTGCGTGCCTACGGCTACCAGCAGATCCGCACGCCGATCGTCGAGCATACGCAGCTGTTCGTGCGCGGCATCGGCGAGGTCACCGACATCGTCGAGAAGGAGATGTACTCCTTCACCGATTCGCTCAACGGCGAGCAGCTGACGCTGCGCCCCGAAGGCACCGCCGCGGCCGTGCGCGCCACCATCGAGCACAACCTGCTGTACGACGGCCCCAAGCGCCTGTGGTACACCGGCCCGATGTTCCGCCACGAGCGTCCGCAGCGCGGCCGCTACCGCCAGTTCCACCAGCTTGGCGCCGAGGCGTTGGGCTTTGCCGGCCCGGACGTGGATGCCGAAATCATCCTGATGTGCCAGCGCCTGTGGGACGACCTGGGCCTGGTTGGCGTGCGCCTGGAGCTCAATTCGCTGGGGCAGGCCCATGAACGCGCCGCGCACCGCGAACAGCTGATCAAGTACCTGGAAGGCTTCCAGGACATCCTGGACGACGACAGCAAGCGCCGCCTGTACACCAACCCGCTGCGCGTGCTGGACACCAAGAACCCGGCGCTGCAGGAGATGGCGGCCAACGCGCCCAAGCTGATCGACTTCCTCGGCGAGGAGTCGCTGGCGCACTTCGAGGGCGTGCAGCGCCTGCTCAAGGCCAACAACATCCCGTTCAAGATCAACCCGCGCCTGGTGCGTGGCCTCGACTACTACAACCTGACGGTGTTCGAGTGGATCACCGACAAGCTGGGCGCGCAGGGCACCATCGCCGGCGGCGGGCGCTATGACCCGCTGATCGCGCAGATGGGCGGCAAGCCGGCGCCGGCCTGCGGCTGGGCCATGGGCATCGAGCGCATCATCGAGCTGATCCGCGAAGAGGGCGTGGTGCCCGACGCGGCGGGCTGCGACGTCTACCTGGTGCACCAGGGCGAAGCCGCCGCGCAGCAGGCGATGATCGCCGCGGAACGGCTGCGCGACGCGGGCCTGGACGTGGTGCTGCACGCCAGCCCCGACGGCAAGGGCGGCAGCTTCAAGTCGCAGATGAAGCGTGCCGACACAAGCGGCGCGGCCTATGCCGTTATCATTGGCGACGACGAAGTGGCTGCCGGCGTGGTCCAGGTCAAGGAACTTCGCCAGCGCGAGCAGGCCGAAGGCGGTGGACAACAGGCCACCGTGCCGGCCGAGGGACTGGTCGATTACCTGATCGACGCCATGGTCGGCGCCAGCGAATAAATCGCGCGCCGGCCAGCCGGAAAACCCCAGTACACGAGTACCTAACCCAACGCAGGTGATTGCCTCGACATGGCTTACGATCTAGAAGAACAGGAACAGCTTGAGAATCTGAAGGCCTGGTGGCGCCAGTACGGCAATGCGCTGACCTGGGTGCTGATCGTCGCGCTGCTGGCGTTCGCCGGCTGGAACGGCTGGAAGTACTGGGAACGCAAGCAGGCCGGCGAGGCCGCGGTGCTGTACGAGCAGGTGCTCAAGGCCGCCGAGGCGCGTGACATCGAGCGCATCAAGCGCGCCGCGACCGACCTGGAAGACAAGTACGGCCGCACCGCCTATGGCCAGATGAGCGCGCTGGTCGCGGGCCGCGTGCTGTACGATGCGGGCGACCTCGCCGCGGCCAAGAGCCAGCTGCAATGGGCCATCGACCATGGCGACCAGGAGTATTCGCACCTGGCGCGCGTGCGCCTGGCCGGCGTGCTGCTCGACGAGAAGGCCTACGACAAGGGCCTGGCGCTGCTCAAGGATGAACCGCCGGCAGCGTTCGTGGCACTGTATGCCGACCGCCGCGGCGACCTGCTCGCCGCACAGGACAAGCGCGACGATGCGCGCACGGCCTATCGCAAGGCGCTGGACAAGCTGGGCCAGGATGAGCCGGCGATGCGCCAGATCATCCAGTTCAAGCTTGATGCGCTGGGCACGGCCTGATCCGGCCGCTCCCGAACGCATGCAAACACCGCATATCCAGCGGATCGTATAAACAGGACCGTAACCCTATGACGTCAGTGCTTTCCCGTGCCGTACATCGCCAGCCCGCCCGCGCCATGACCCGTGCGCTGGTGGCGGTTGCCTGCCTGGCCACACTGGGCGGCTGCTCGCTGTTCAGCAAGGAAAACAAGCACCCGCCCGCCGAGCTCAAGCCGATCTCGGGCACGCTGTCGGTGCGCCAGGCCTGGAAGGCCGACGTGGGCAAGAGCGGCCCCTATTCGATGCAGCCGGCCGCGGCGGGCAACAACGTCTACGTCTCGTCCAACAACGGCAACGTGATGGCGCTGGAAGGCGCCAGCGGACGCGTGCTGTGGAAGGCCAAGGCCGACCTGGACCTGACCTCGGGCCCGGGCAGCGATGGCTCGGTGACGGCGGTCGCCGGCGAGAAGGGCGCCATCTATGCCTTTGACGCCAGCGGCAAGCAGATCTGGAAGAAGCAGGTCAACGGCGAGGTGCTGTCGGCGCCGCTGGTCGGCAACGGCCTGGTGGTGGTGCGCACCACCGACACGCGCGTATTCGGCCTGGACGCCGAGACCGGCGAGCGCCGCTGGATCTACCAGCGTTCGCAGACGCCGCTGAACCTGCGCGCGGCGATGGGGATGGTGTTTGCCGGCGACGGCATCGTGATGGGCTTCCCCGGCGGCAAGCTGGGCGTGCTGACGCCGGGCAACGGCGTGCTGCGCTGGGAGAGTGCGGTCTCGTACCCGAAGGGCGTGTCGGAGATCGAGCGCCTGAACGACGTCACCGGCCTGCCGATGGTGAGCGGGCGCCAGGTCTGCGCCACTACCTTCCAGGGCCGGGTGGCCTGCCTGGAGCTGGCCAGCGGGCAGCCGCAGTGGGGCAAGGATTTCTCGTCGCCGAGCGGCCCGGCGCAGGATGACAATGCAATTTACGCCAGCGACGAGCAGTCGGTCGTGCATGCGTTCGACCGCCAGAACGGCAACGAGCGCTGGAAGAACAACGACCTGCGCAATCGCCGCCTGGGCGCGCCGCTGGCCCTGGGCCGCTCGGTGGTTATGGGCGACTTTGAAGGTTATGTACACTTCCTGTCGCGCGAAGACGGCCAGGTCATCGCACGCATGAAGACCGATGGCAGTGCCATCACCGCCGCGCCCGTGGTGGCGGGGCAGACCCTGGTAATCCAGACCCGCGACGGCGACGTCTACGGTTTCCAGCCTGGCTGACAGGAATCCAATGCGCGCTGCCGTACACCTGTCGGTACGTCTAGCGCCGAATCCGGTAGCATGATCCTTAGCGCGGCAATTGCAGCGGGTCCGTTGACCCGGCACCGCGCCCGACAGGACAAGCGGCAGACCGCGCCCTAGGTGGCGCGGCGTGCCGTCGGATCCATTGACTCCGGAGTTACCGGGGGGCGGCGTGCCGGCCCCCGTTTCCGTTTATTGCATGAAACCAGTTATCGCACTTGTCGGCCGCCCCAATGTGGGCAAGTCGACGCTATTCAACCGCATGACCCGATCGCGCGACGCCCTTGTCGCCGACCTGCCGGGCCTGACGCGCGACCGCCATTACGGGGAAGGGCGCATCGGCGAACGTCCGTTCATCGCCATCGATACCGGCGGCTTTGAGCCGGTGGTCAAGGAAGGCATCGTCGCCGAGATGGCCAAGCAGACCAAGCAGGCCGTGGTCGAGGCCGACGTGGTGATCTTCATCGTCGACGGCCGCCTGGGCCTGGCGCCGCAGGATCGCGCCATCGCCGACTACCTGCGCAAGACCGGCCGGCGCATCATGCTGGCGGTCAACAAGGCCGAGGGCATGAAGTACACCTCGGTGGCGGCCGATTTCTATGAGCTGGGCATGGGCGATCCGTACGCGATCTCCGCTGCCCACGGCGACGGCGTGAGCGAACTGGTCGACGAGGCCATCGAACTCGCGGTCCAGGAGCGCCCCGAGCTGGGCGAAGAGATTCCGGACGAAGGCAAGGGCGTCAAGATCGCCATCGTCGGGCGCCCCAATGTGGGGAAATCCACGCTGGTCAACACGCTGATCGGTGAAGAGCGCGTGATCGCGTTCGACATGCCCGGCACCACCCGGGATGCCATCTACGTGGAGTTCGAGCGCGGCGGCAAGCCCTACACGCTGATCGACACGGCCGGATTGCGCCGGCGCGGCAAGGTGTTCGAGGCGATCGAGAAGTTCTCGGTGGTCAAGACCCTGCAGTCGATCGCCGATGCCAACGTGGTGATCCTGCTGCTCGATGCGCAACAGGATATTTCCGACCAGGACGCGCATATCGCCGGCTTTATCGTGGAGTCGGGCCGCGCGCTGGTGGTGGGCGTCAATAAATGGGATGGGCTGGACGGCCATACCCGCGACCGCATCAAGCATGACCTGGAACGCAAGCTGCAATTCCTGAGCTTTGCGAATTTCCATTTTGTCTCGGCGCGCGAGCGTACCGGCATTGGCGCGCTGATGCGTTCGGTCGATGATGCGTTCGCCGCTGCCATGGTCAAGCTGCCGACGCCGCAGCTCACGCGTGTGCTGCAGGAAGCGGTGGAATTCCAGCAGCCCAAGCGGGTCGGCGCGTCGCGGCCCAAGCTGCGCTACGCGCACCAGGGCGGCTCGAATCCGCCCATTATCGTGATCCACGGCAATGCGCTCTCGGGCGTTGCGGAAACCTACCGGCGCTACCTGGAAAATCGTTTCCGTACGGCATTCAAGCTCAAGGGCACCCCTCTTCGCATCGAATTTCGTACGAACAAAAATCCGTACGCGGACTCGAAGGATTGAGTCCGGAATCGGATTCCTGGCGGGGCAAGTTTTCGTTTGCGTTCGTTTGGAACTGCGGCTAAATTTGCGGTAGCAGGGGGTTCCCTGTGCATTGACGCCGACTTGGTACCGTTTTTGATCTTTTTTCTGGCGCGTTTTTGCGCCGACTGACTTGAACCGGGGATTTCCATCCCCATCATTCACCACTAAACCTATAAATTTGGAGTGTGCCATGAGCAACAAAGGGCAACTGCTACAAGACCCGTTCCTGAACGCGCTGCGCAAAGAGCACGTGCCGGTTTCCATCTACCTCGTCAATGGCATCAAGCTGCAAGGCAATATCGAATCGTTCGACCAGTATGTCGTCCTGCTGCGCAACACCGTGACGCAGATGGTCTACAAGCATGCGATTTCCACTGTCGTTCCTGCGCGCGCGGTCAATTTCCGCGTGGATGACGCCGCCGAGGCCTGATCTCCTTGCGGGCATCGTGCGGGCGCCCCGCGGCGCCGCACTGATGCCCGGCGCCGGTGCGCCATCGCGCCCGGTGCCGCGCGGCCCGGCGGTTGCCAATGCCGCCACCGCTGCCGCCACGTTCCGCATCATGCGGCGGCCTGTCCCGGCAGGGGCCGGGACAGTGTCCGACATCCGCCCGCCTTCCCCCTGAACCCGTTTTTCCCTGCGCTTACGCGCCCTCCCTTGGACCCCAGAGCCACTTCCAATACCGCCCCTTCGCGCGCCATTCTGGTCGGCGTCGACTTCGGCAAGCATGATTTCCAGGAAAGCCTCAGCGAACTGGCGCTGCTGACCTCTACCGCTGGCTCTCTGCCGGTGCATACGTTGACGGGCCGCCGCTCGCGGCCGGATCCGGCGCTGTTCATCGGCTCGGGCAAGGCCGAGGAGCTGAAGGAGGCCGCCGACGCCCTGGATGCCGACGTGGTCGTGTTCAACCACGCCCTGAGCCCGGCGCAGCAGCGCAACCTGGAACGCTTCCTGAACCGCCACGTGATCGACCGCACCGGGCTGATCCTGGACATCTTCGGGCAGCGCGCGCAGAGCCACGTGGGCAAGGTGCAGGTGGAGCTGGCGCAGGTCCAGTACCGCGCGTCGCGGCTGGTCCGCGCGTGGAGCCACCTGGAGCGGCAGAAGGGCGGCATCGGCATGCGCGGCGGCCCCGGCGAGCGCCAGCTCGAGCTGGACCGGCGCATGCTGGACGAGCGCGCCAAGCGGCTCAAGTCCGATCTGTCGCGGCTGCAGCGCCAGCACAGCACGCAGCGGCGCGCGCGCGCGCGCAATGACACGCTCAGCATTTCGCTGGTGGGCTATACCAACGCGGGCAAGTCGACGCTGTTCAATGCGCTGACCAAGGCTGGCGCCTATGCGGCCGACCAGCTGTTCGCCACGCTCGACACCACCTCGCGCCGGCTGTTCCTGGACGGGCTGGGCAACGTGGTGCTGTCCGACACGGTCGGCTTTATCCGCGACCTGCCCACGCAACTGGTGGCGGCGTTCCGAGCCACGCTGGACGAGACCGTGCATGCCGACCTGCTGCTGCATGTGGTGGATGCATCGAGCCCGGTGCGCCACGAGCAGATCGAGCAGGTCAACCGCGTGCTGGCGGAAATCAACGCGCTGGACATCCCGCAGATCGTGGTGATGAACAAGATCGATGCCGCGCCCGAGTTGTTGGAGCAGGGCCCGCGCCTGGAGCGCGACGAGGACGGCATCCCCACCCGCGTGTTCCTGAGCGCGCGCGAGGGCATGGGCCTGGATACGCTGCGCGAGGCCGTGGTCGAGGTGGCGCAATGGCTGGCCAGCCGCCCGCCCGAGCCGCAACCCTATGACCCGCGCCTGGCCGACGTGCCCCAGTACGCCGATGCCGGCGATGATGGCAGTGCAGATGAGGGCGGCGTGGCTGACAGCAGCGACGACGCCGACGCGGGGGATTCGGGCAGGCTGTAGCCTGTCAAGTTGCCGTCAGTTCGCCGCCAGTGCTCCGGCCGTTCTGCCCAATCCCGGTGCAATTGCTGCCGGGATTGCGCGAATTGGCCAAAAGTGGCTCGGATGACTGCTAGAATCCCCCTGTTACAAACTTCCCCGGACCCGTGCACTTCATGCCCCAGTTTCCCCGGAATGCTGATTCGAGCCTGACACCAGGCGGCCGCTTCGCGCTGCGCGCGGGCTGGCAGCGCCTGCGCGCCATCTTCTCGCTGAACGATCCGCGCTGGGGTCGCAACGGTCAGGACGACGACGACAAGAAGGACGGTCGCGACGACAACCGCCAGCAGAACCAGCGCCCGCAGCAGGACGGCGGCCCGCCCGACCTGGACGAACTGTGGCGCGACTTCAACCGCCGCCTGAACGGCCTGCTCGGCCGCAAGGACAACGGCGGCGGCAACAATCAGGGCTTTGGCGGTCCGCGCACGCCGGGCAAGGGCTCGGGGGTGGGCGCTGGCGTGATCGTGGCGGCCGTGGTCGGCATCTGGCTGGCCAGCGGCTTCTTCATGGTTCAGGAAGGCCAGACCGCGGTGATCCTGCAGTTCGGCAAGTTCAAGTACTCCACTGGCCCCGGCATCAACTGGCGCATGCCCTGGCCGGTCCAGTCGGCCGAGATCGTCAACCTGTCGGCCGTGCGTTCGGTCGAGGTGGGGCGCTCCACCTCGATCAAGGACAGCAACCTGAAGGACTCGTCGATGCTGACGCAGGACGAGAACATCATCGACGTGCGCTTTACGGTGCAGTACGTGATCCAGGACGCCGGCGAATTCCTGTTCTTCAACAAGACCGACCGCGGTGGCGATGAAGAGCTGGTGACGCAGGCCGCCGAGACCTCGGTGCGCGAGATCGTCGGCCGCAACAAGATGGACGCGGTGCTGTACGAGAGCCGCGAACAGATCGCGCAGCAACTGGCCAAGTCGATCCAGGCCATCCTGACGGCGTACAAGACCGGCATCCGCGTGCTGTCCGTGAACGTGCAGAGCGTGCAGCCGCCCGAGCAGGTGCAGGCTGCGTTCGACGACGTCAACAAGGCCAGCCAGGACCGCGAGCGCGCGATCAGCGAAGGCCAGGCCTATGCCAATGACATCCTCCCGCGCGCCAAGGGTACCGCGGCGCGCCTGAAGGAAGAGTCCGAAGCCTACCGCTCGCGCGTGGTGGCGCAGGCCGAGGGCGATGCCTCGCGCTTCCGTTCGGTGCAGACCGAATACGCCAAGGCGCCGCAGGTGACGCGCGACCGCATCTATCTGGAAACCATGCAGCAGATCTACACCAATTCGACCAAGGTGCTGGTGGACGCGCGCCAGGGCAACAATCTTCTCTACCTGCCGCTGGACAAGCTGATGGCACAGGCCGACGGCCGCGCTGCGCCGCAGCCGGGCCAACCGGGTGCGGCCAGCCCGCCGGCGTCCGCGCCGGATGCCTCGACGGACGCCCGTTCGCGCGAAGCGCTGCGCAACCGCGACCGCGACTCGCGCTGAGGAGACCGTCATGAACCGACTGATTTCCTTCGCGATTGGCTTTTTCATCCTGCTGGCCGTGGTTTCGTCCATGCTGTTCGTGGTCGACCAGCGCCAGTACGCCGTGGTGTTCGCCTTCGGCCAGATCAAGCAGGTGGTGCGCGAGCCCGGCCTGCACTTCAAGCTGCCGCCGCCGTTCCAGAACGTGGTGTTCATGGACCGCCGCCTGCAGACCATCGACGTCGCCGCCAACGAGCGTTTCCTGACCGCCGAGAAGAAGAGCATGGTGGTGGACTGGTTCGTCAAGTGGCGCATCACCGATCCGCGCAAGTTCTTCGTCGCCTTCGGCGGCAACCTGCGCGGCGCGCAGGACCGCATGACCCAGCGCATCGACTCGGTGGCGCGCGAGGAGTTCGGCAAGCGCACCGTGGCCGACGTGGTCGCCGGCGAGCGCGAGCAGGTGATGCAGGCCATCCGCAACGGCATGGCTGAATATGCCAAGTCGGTCGGCGTCGAGATCCTGGACGTGCGCCTCAAGCGCGTTGACCTGCTGCCCGCGATCAGCGAATCGGTGTACCGCCGCATGGAGGCCGAGCGCAAGCGCGTGGCCAACGAGCTGCGCTCCACCGGCGCCGCCGAGGGCGAGAAGATCCGCGCCGATGCCGACCGCCAGCGCGAAGTGGTGCTGGCCGAGGCTTACCGCGACGCCCAGGTGATCAAGGGCCAGGGCGATGCCAAGGCCTCGCAGATCTATGCCGACGCGTTTGGCCGCGATCCGCAGTTCGCGCAGTTCTGGCGCAGCATGGAGGCTTACCGCAACACCTTCCGCGACAAGCGCGACGTGCTGGTGCTTGAGCCCAACTCCGAGTTCTTCCGCTACATGCGTTCCAGCGGCGGTGCCGCCGCGGCCGCCTCGGGCGGATCCGGAGGCAAGCGCTAGCACCGTCGCTTGTCCGTGTGGCGAATTGACGAAACCCCGGCTTGCCGGGGTTTTGTCCGGCTGGAGCCATCCTCGCCGAGTGATGGCGCGGGCGCGTGGCGCCTGCGATGACGTTTCTGGTCAAGGACCGGTGCCTTGGGGGCATTGCCTCGCGAGGTGGTCAGAATGACTGAGAAGAGATTGACTGAGAAGAGATTCACTATGTCCAACCATTGGCTGCTGCCAGAAAACATTGCCGACGTGCTGCCGTCGGAAGCGCGCAAGATCGAAGAACTGCGCCGCCGCATGCTGGACCTGTTCCGCACCTACGGCTATGAGCTGGTGATGCCGCCGATGCTGGAATACCTGGAGTCGCTGCTGACCGGCACCGGCCATGACCTGGACCTGCGCACGCTCAAGCTGGTGGACCAGTTGTCGGGCCGCACCATGGGCCTGCGTGCCGATATCACGCCGCAGGTGGCGCGCATCGACGCGCACCTGCTGAACCGCCCGGGCGTGACCCGCCTGTGCTACGCGGGCAACGTGCTGCATGCGCGCCCGGCGGGCTTCCACGCCACGCGCGAGCCGATCCAGATCGGCGCCGAGATCTATGGCCATGCCGGCCTGGAAGCCGACGTCGAGATCCAGGACCTGATGCTGGCCGCGCTGCAGGCGGCGGGGCTGTCCGATGTCCGCATCGACATGTGCCATGCCGGCATTCTGGAAGCGCTGCTGGCGGGCCTACCGTCGATCCGCAAGATCGAGGACGCGCTCTTTGCCGCGCTGGAAACCAAGGATGTGCCGGCCCTGCGCGAACTGACCGTGGGCATGCCGCAGACCGAGCGCGATGCGCTGCTGGCGCTGCCGACGCTGTACGGCGGCGTGGACGTGATCGAGCGCGCGCGCGCGACGCTGCCGGCCAGCCCGGCCATCGGCCGCGCGCTGGATGAACTGGCGGCACTGGCGGTGCAGGTGCGCGGTGCCAGCGTGAATATCGACCTGTCGGATTTGCGCGGTTACCACTATCACAGTGGCGTGATGTTCGCGGCCTATGTTGCCGGCCTGCCCAATTACGTGGCGCGTGGCGGCCGTTACGACAAGGTGGGCGAAGCCTTCGGCCGGGCGCGCCCGGCCACGGGATTCTCGCTGGATCTGCGAGAAGTGGCTGCGCTGTCGCCTGTGGAAGTGCGCGCCCAGGCGATTTTTGCGCCCTGGGATGCGGATCCGGCACTCCGGGCCGCGATTTCCGCGCTGCGCGCGGCCGGCGAGATCGTGATCCAGTCGCTGCCCGGCCATACCCACGAGCTCGATGAATTCAACTGCGACCGGCAGCTGGTGCGCCAGGATGCCGGCTGGGCCGTGGTGCCGCGCTGACGCTTGGGCGCCGGGCGTGCCCAAAAATCGAGAATCGCCCGGCAACAAGAGTAGAATACGTTTTTAACCTATTGACCAAAGCAATATGTCCGCATCCGCAGTAGGCCAGGGACGCAATGTCGTCGTGATCGGCACCCAATGGGGTGACGAAGGCAAAGGAAAAATCGTCGATTGGCTTACCGACCAGGCAAAGGGCGTGGTGCGGTTCCAGGGTGGCCACAACGCTGGCCACACGCTGATCATCGGTGGCAAGAAGACCATTCTCCGCCTGATCCCGTCCGGGATCATGCGTGACGGCACGGTCTGCTACATCGGCAACGGTGTGGTGCTGTCGCCCGAAGCTTTGTTCCGTGAAATCGAAGAACTCGAAGGCGCCGGCCTGCAGGTGCAGAGCCGCCTGCGCATTTCCGAGGCCGCCACGCTGATCCTGCCGTACCACGTTGCCATCGACAAGGCGCGCGAAGCGCGTCGTGGCGCCGCCAAGATCGGCACCACCGGCCGCGGCATCGGCCCGGCCTATGAAGACAAGGTGGCCCGCCGCGCGCTGCGCGTGCAGGACCTGTTCGATCCGCAGCAGTTCGCCGAACGCCTGCGCGAGAACCTGGACTATCACAACTTCATGCTGACCCAGTACCTGGGCGCCGAAGCCGTGGACTTCCAGCAGACCCTGGACGAAGCGTTGGCCTACGCGCCGCGCCTGGCGCCGATGGTGGCCGACGTGTCGGCCGAGCTGTATGCGGTCAATGCCGCCGGCGGCAACCTGATGTTCGAAGGCGCGCAAGGCACGCTGCTGGACGTGGACCACGGCACCTATCCGTTCGTGACCTCGAGCAACTGCGTGGCCGGTGCTGCCGCAGCGGGCGCCGGCGTCGGCCCGGGCCGCCTGAACTACATCCTGGGCATCACCAAGGCCTACTGCACGCGCGTGGGCGCGGGCCCGTTCCCGAGCGAGCTGTACGACAACGACAACCCGTCGCGCCAGGACCCGGTCGGCGTGCGCCTGGCCAACGTCGGCAAGGAATTCGGTTCGGTCACCGGCCGTCCGCGCCGCACCGGCTGGCTGGATGCCGCCGCGCTCAAGCGCTCGGTGCAGATCAACGGCGTGTCGGGCCTGTGCATGACCAAGCTGGACGTGCTCGATGGCCTGGAAACCATCAAGCTGTGCGTGGGCTACGAGCTCGACGGCAAGACCGTCGACATCCTGCCGCGCGGCTCTGATGCCGTGGCTCGCTGCGTGCCGGTCTACGAGGAATTCCCCGGCTGGAACGAGTCGACCTTCGGCGTGAAGACGTGGGACGCGCTGCCCGAGCAGGCCCGCGTCTACCTGAAGCGCGTGGAAGAAGTGGTCGGGATTCCGATCGACATGATCTCGACCGGCCCGGACCGCGACGAGACCATCCTGCTGCGTCATCCGTACAAGGCCTGACCCGGCAGCAGCCCACCACCAGGCTGCGGCGCCACGAGCGCTGCGGCCCGCCAGAAATAAATCGGCCCGCGCAAGCGGGCCGAGCCATATCGGTCAACCGACCCGACGATACAAAGAGTAAAACGATGAACCTGCCAACGAACGATGACGAGAACCTGTGGGTCTCCTGGGACGAATACCATCGCCTGATCGCACGCCTGTCGCTGAACGTGCATGAGTCGGGCTGGAAGTTCGACAAGATCCTGTGCCTGGCGCGCGGCGGGCTGCGCGTGGGCGACCAGATGTCGCGCATCTTCGACGTGCCGCTGGCCATCCTGGCCACCAGCAGCTACCGCGAGGCCGCGGGCACGCAGCAGGGCAACCTGGACATCGCGCAGTACATCACCATGACCCGCGGCGAACTGACGGGCAGGGTGCTGCTGGTCGACGACCTGGTGGATTCTGGCATCACGCTGGAACGCGTGGGCCGCCACCTGAAGGAACGCTATCCGGCCGTAACCGAGGTGCGTTCGGCCGTGCTGTGGTACAAGGCGTGCTCGAAGGTCGAGCCGGACTACCACGTGACCTTCCTGCCGTCGAACCCGTGGATCCACCAGCCGTTCGAAGAGTACGACACGCTGCGCCCGCACAACCTGGCCGCCTGGCTCAAGCGCGGCAAGCGCGCCAGCCAGGACGACGCCGCGCAGGCCTGAAGCGCTTGTGCCGGGGCCTGTCGCTACGGGCGGCCCCCGGCGGCCGGCTTAATAGCCGACCGTGAAACGCTGGCGCGAATGCGCCGGCTTTTCGATCTCATCGAGCATCGCGATGGCATAGTCTTCCATCGAGATCCAGCTCTTGCCTGCTGCGTCGCTCAGCAGGTTTTCCTCGCCAACGCGGAACTTGCCGGTACGCTCGCCCGGCTCGAACAGTGCCGACGGCGACAGGAAGGTCCAGTCGATCTGCTGTTCGCTACGCAGCGCGTTGAGGAAGTCGCGGCCTGCGAGGGCTTCGGGCTTGTAGGCATCGGGGAAGTTCGGGGTGTCGACCAATTGCACCCCCGGCGCGACATAGAGGCTGCCGGCACCACCCACCACCAGCAGGCGCGGCACGCCAGCCTGGCGCACGGCCGAGGTCACCTGCTGCGCGTTCAGCTGCGCAAAGCGCGCGCTGCTGATGACCACGTCGTTGCCGGCCAGGGCGGCAGCCAGTGCGGCGACGTCGGCGCCGTCCACGTCCGCGGTGGTCACGCCGTCGCGTGCGGGCAGTTTGCTGGCCTGGCGCGCAATGGCGGTCACCTGGTGGCCGCGGCGCAGGGCTTCGTCGGTCAGGCGCGTGCCAACACGGCCGGTGGCGCCGATGATTGCGATCTTCATGGTCACTCCTTCTTTCGGTCAGGTTGATATGAAACCATTGTGGTTACATATCGGGGCAAAAAAATTCAGCGCTTGCGGCGCTGGCTGTTGCCTTCGACATCGGCGAGCATGCTGGCGATGGTGATGCCGGCAAGGGTATCGTCCATGGCCGCCTGCGCACGGTCCGCGACCTTGCGCAGCGCACCGGTGATCTCGCGCCCGACCGGGCAGGCCGGGTTGGGCGCGCTCTGGTGCAGCGTGATCAGCGCGGTGGTTTCCACCACGCGGAACACGTCGAGCAGCGTGATTGACGCAGCCGGGCGCGCCAGCGTGGCGCCGCCGGTGCTGCCCATGGTGGTCGCCACCAGGCCGGCTTCAGCCAGTTGACCGATCAGCCGCCGGATCAGCGCCGGGTTGGTGCCCACGCTGCCGGCGATCAGCGACGAGGGCACCGGCTCGGCCGAACCGGCGAGCAGGGTAAGGATGTGGACCGCCACGGCGAACCGGCTGCTTGTGCTCAACGCTTGTGCTCGGGATGTCAGGTGCAATGTGAAACCATGATAGTTACACATGGTCGGGCATGTCAAGCACGGACAGGAGCGCAAGGAGGGCGGAGTACCGGGAGGGAAGGAGGTAATACGCCGAAGTGGCAGCCAATGGCCGGTGGAATGCCGGAATCGCCACTGAAGCTGTTACACTCCTCGACATTGCCGTACCGTTGTGGTTCGGCTGCCGCGCGGGGTACGGTGCGCGGTTTCACGGACGGGAAAAAACCCGTACGCTCGCAGGTATGACATCGCGGCATGGCCGCCAAGCAAGGAGTGCAAGTTGCCGGATCTGATGCGCGAAACAGGCGTCAAAAACAAAAAACCCGCAGGGCTCGAAAGCGCTGCGGGTTTTCCGGTAACTTGGTGCCCAGGAGAGGACTCGAACCTCCACAGTGTTGCCACCGCTAGGACCTGAACCTAGTGCGTCTACCAATTCCGCCACCTGGGCAGGTGTCGAAACAACCGAAGCGCTCATTATAGAGAGCGCGAGAATTTTGTCAAATAGTTTCCAGAAAAAATTGAATCAGAACAACTATCCGATCCCCAGCCGGGAAGAAATCCTGGGCGTGCTGAGAACGTCGGGATCCCCCCAGTCGGCCGGCGATATTGCCAAGGCCCTCTCCGTCACGCGCAAAGAGCATGACGGTTTCCAGAAGCGCCTGGCGGCCATGGAGCGCGACGGCCAGATCGAGCTGAACCGCAAGGGCCGCTATGAGCTGGCCCATCAGCCGAACTTCGTCACCGGCCGGGTGCAGGGCCACCGCGACGGCTTCGGCTTCCTGATCCGCGACGACGGTGAAGACGACATCTTCTTGCCCGAGCGCGAGCTGCAGAAGGCCATGCACAACGACCGCGCGCAGGTGCGCGTGGTGGGCTACGACCGGCGCGGGCGCCCCGAAGGGCAGATCGTCGAGATCATCGAGCGCGCCAACCGTTTTGTCATCGGCCGTCTGCTCAGTGAAGGCGGCGTGCTGGTGGTGGCGCCTGAAGACAAGCGCATCAGCCAGGACATCCTGATCCCGCCCAAGGCGCAGGGCAAGGCACGGGTGGGGCAGGTGGTCAGCGTCGAGCTGATCGAATTCCCCGACCGCTACGTGCAGCCGGTGGGCCGCGTGGTGGAGGTGCTGGGCGAAATCGACGATCCCGGCATGGAGATCGAGATCGCCGTGCGCAAGTACGGCGTGCCGCATGCGTTCTCTCCGGCCGCAGCCCAGGAAGCCTCCGCGCTGCCCGACGAGGTGCGCCAGGCCGACCTGGACCACCGCATCGACCTGCGCGACATCCCGCTGGTGACCATCGACGGCGAAGACGCACGCGACTTCGACGACGCGGTCTATTGCGAGCCGGTCAAGATCGGCCGCGCCAAGGGCTGGCGCCTGATCGTGGCGATCGCCGACGTGTCGCACTATGTGCGCCCCGGCACGCCGCTGGATGCGGATGCCCTGGACCGGGCCACTTCGGTCTACTTCCCGCGCCGCGTGATCCCGATGCTGCCGGAGAAGCTGTCCAACGGGCTGTGCTCGCTCAATCCGCACGTGGACCGGCTGTGCATGGTGTGCGATGCCGTGATCACCGCCAAGGGCGAGCTCAAGGGCTACCAGTTCTACCCGGCCGTGATGCATTCGACCGCGCGCCTGACCTACAACGAGGTCTGGTCGGTGCTGTCCAACACCAAGGGCCCCGAGGCGCACAAGCGCGGCGAGCTGGTGCCGCACCTGCAGAACCTGTATGAGCTGTTCCAGGTCCTGCTCAAGGCACGGCGCGCGCGCGGCGCGATCGACTTCGACACCACCGAGACCTATATCGTCTGCAACGCGCAGGGCAAGATCGAGCAGATCCTGCCGCGCACGCGCAACGATGCGCACCGGCTGATCGAGGAGTGCATGCTGACCGCCAACGTCTGCGCGGCCGACTTCCTCGAACGCTTCAAGCACCCGGCGCTGTACCGCATCCACGCGGGCCCCAGCGAAGAGAAGCTGAAGAACCTGCGCGACTTCCTGCGCACCGCCGGCCTGTCGCTGGGCGGGGGCGACAAGCCGCAGGCATCGGACTACGCCGAGGTGATGGACAAGATCAAGTCCCGTCCCGACGCGCCGATGCTGCAGACCATGCTGCTGCGCTCGATGCAGCAGGCGGTGTACAGCCCGGACAATATCGGCCACTTCGGCCTGTCGTACGAGGCCTACGCGCACTTCACCAGCCCGATCCGCCGCTACCCCGACTTGCTGGTGCACCGCGCGATCAAGGCGGTGCTGGCACATACCAAGTACCAGCCGGCGTTTGCGCACGGGACCGAGCTGAATACCGCGATCTCGCCCAAGGCGCGCCGGCTGCAGGCCAAGGACGCCGAGCAGAAGGCGGAACTGACCGCGGCGCGCGCCAGGCGCAACGAGGCCATCTGGGACGAGCTCGGCCTGCACTGCTCGGCCAATGAGCGCCGCGCGGACGAGGCTTCGCGCGATGTCGAGGCCTGGCTCAAGTGCTACTTCATGCGCGACAAGCTGGGCAGCGACTACGCCGGCACCGTCAGCGCCGTGACCTCGTTCGGCATCTTCGTGCAGCTCGACGAGCTGTACGTGGAAGGCCTGGTCCACGTGACCGAGCTGGGCAGCGACTACTTCCAGTACGACGAGGCCCGCAACGAACTGCGCGGCGAGCGCACCGGCATCCGCTACCGCCTGACCGACCGCGTGCGCGTGCAGGTGTCGCGCGTGGACCTGGATGCGCGCAAGATCGACTTCCGCCTGGTGCAGGAGCCGTCGGCGAAAACCCTGCGCGCCCGCGCGGGGGGCACCGAGACCCAGCCGCGGGTGCCCGCCGCCCATGCGGTGCCGGCGCGCAAGAAGGGCCGCCAGCTGGCGGCGCTGCTGGGCGGCTCGTCCAAGCCGGAAGAGTCGTTCGACGAGACGCTGGACCGCGTGATCGAGGAGCAGCCGGTGTTCGAGGCGGTGATCACGCCGCTCAGGCCGCACGTGAAGACCGGCGGCAAGCCGGCCAAGCGCGCGGCCAAGCCCAAGCCCTCGCACCTGGAGAAGCCGCGCAAGCCGGCCTCCAAGTCGCACCAGGCCAAGCCGGCGGGCAAGACGCCGGCCAAGAGCCCGCGCACCCCGCGCAAGCGCTGAAGCCTGCGGCGGCCGCCATGCCGCCGACTCACGCCCCCGGCCGGCTGCCGGGGGCGTGAGGGCGAGTACAATCGCGCCATGGCTAAAAACAAACTCCTGATCGGCTTTCACGCCGTCACCGCACGCCTGCGCCAAGATGCCAAGGGCGTGACCGATGTCTATATCGAATCCGCGCGCCGCGACCGGCGCATGCAGGACTTCGTGCGCCTGGCCGAAAGCCTGGGCGTGCGCCTGCATCCGGTCGATGCCGAGCGCCTGCGCGGCATGGCCGGCACCGACCGCCACCAGGGCGTGGTGGCACGTGCCGAAGACGTGGCGCTGGCGCTGAACCTGGATGAACTGCTCGACGGCATCGAAGGCACGCCGCTGCTGCTGGTGCTGGACGGCGTCACCGACCCCCACAACCTGGGCGCCTGCCTGCGCGTGGCCGACGGCGCCGGCGCGCATGCCGTGATCGCCCCCAAGGACCGCAGCGTCGGCCTCAATGCCACCGTGGCCAAGGTCGCCAGCGGCGCCGCCGAGACCGTGCCCTATATCACCGTCACCAACCTGGCCCGCACCCTGCGTGAGCTGCAGGAACGCGGCATCTGGGTCATCGGCACCGCCGACGGCACCGAAAAGTCGCTGTATGACATCGACTTCAAGGGCCCGACCGCGATCGTGATGGGCGCCGAAGGCGAGGGCATGCGCCGCCTGACGCGCGAGACCTGCGACGAGCTGGTCGGCATCCCGATGGCGGGTGGCGTGGAAAGCCTGAACGTCTCGGTCGCCAGCGGCGTATGCCTGTACGAAGCCGTGCGCCAGCGGCGCCTGCCGCGATAAGTCCATGGCCGCTGATTCCGGTCTCCTTGACATGCCGGGGCTTGAGGAAGCACGCCGGCTGATCGCGGCCGCCGGCAACATCCTCGTGCTGACCGGCGCCGGCATTTCCGCCGAATCCGGCGTGCCGACCTTCCGCGACGCGATGACGGGGCTGTGGGAACAGTTCGACCCGGAAGAGCTGGCCAGCGAGGACGCCTACCGCCGCCAGCCCGCGCTGGTCTGGGAGTGGTACCTGCACCGGCGCGAGCTGGTCGCAGCCGTGCATCCCAACCCGGCGCACCATGCGCTGGTCGCGCTGGCTGCGCAGAAACCTTTTACGCTGGTCACGCAGAACGTGGACGGCCTGCACCAGCGCGCCGGCAGCGCGGGCGTGATCGAGCTGCATGGGAACCTGTTCGCCAACAAATGGCTGGACGGGTGCGGACGCTGCAACGAGGCAACCGCGCTGCCCGGCATGCCGCCGCGCTGCAACCTGTGCGGCGCGCTGATGCGTCCGGGCGTGGTGTGGTTCGGTGAGGACCTGCCGCGCGTGGCGCGCTACCGCGCCGAGCATGCGGCGCAGAACTGCGACCTGTGCCTGGTGGTCGGCACCTCGGGGCTGGTCTATCCGGCGGCGGGGCTGCCGGGCCTGGCGCGCGAGCATGGCGCGCCGGTGATCGTGGTCAATCCGCAGCCGTCGGCGCTGGACCAGACCGCGGATATCGTGCTGTCCGCCGCGGCGGGGGCATGTCTGCCATTGCTGTGGCCGCAGCCGGCACCCTCGGCCGGCTGAGCCTGGATCCGGGCGTTGCCGCCCGGACCGTCCTTACTTCGCAATCTCGCCGATCAGCTTCTCCAGCTTGACCGCATCCGCCGCAAACAGGCGGATGCCTTCGGCCAGCTTCTCGGTCGCCATCGCATCCTCATTCAACTGCCAGCGGAAGGCCGGCTCGTCGGCTGCGATGCGGGCGATATTGGCGGCCTGGGCCTGGTCCACCGACAGCTTGTGCGCCACCGGGCCCTGGCCGGCGGCCAGCTGCTCGAGCAGCTCGGGGCTGATGGTCAGCAGGTCGCAGCCGGCCAGCGACAGGATCTGGGCGGTGCTGCGGAAGCTGGCGCCCATTACCTCGGTCGGGTAGCCGAACTTCTTGTAGTAGTCGTAGATCTGGCGCACCGAGCGCACGCCGGGGTCGTTGTCACCGCCATTGGCGGCCGCGTCCCATTGCTCGCCGGCCTGCTTCTTGTACCAGTCGAAGATGCGGCCGACGAAGGGCGAGATCAGCTGCGCGCCGGCCTCGGCGCACGCCACCGCCTGCACCAGCGAGAACAGCAGCGTCATGTTGCAGCGGATGCCATCGCGCTGCAGGATCTCGGCCGCGCGGATGCCTTCCCAGGTGGAGGCAATCTTGATCAGCACGCGCTCGCGCGCAATGCCGCGCTGCTCGTACAGCTGGATCAGGTGGCGCGCCTTGGCCACGCTGGCCTCGGTGTCGAAGGACAGGCGCGCATCGACTTCGGTCGAGACGCGGCCCGGCACGATCGCCAGGATCTCGCAGCCGAAGGCGATCAGCACTTCGTCCATCACCGCATCGACGCCGCCGTTGCCGTGGTGGTCCTGTACCGCCTTCTCCAGCAGGTGCCGGTATTCGGGCTTTTGCACGGCCTTCAGGATCAGCGACGGATTGGTGGTCGCGTCCTGCGGGGTGTACTGCTTCATCAGCTGGAAGTCGCCGGTATCGGCCACTACCGTGGTGAATTGCCTGAGTTGTTCGAGCTGGTTCATGGTCGCTTGGTCGTCTGCTTGAGCGTCTGCAAAATCGGTCGCGGGCATCAGGGGTGCGCGTACGGCACCCGGTCCGGTCCATTGTACCGTCGCCCGCGTGACCTGCCGCCGCAATCCGCTACACTACGCGTTTCCCCCAACGCAATCTGGCTGTTGTCATGACTCAGGATGAACTCAAGACGCTGGTCGCGCAAGCTGCCGCCGACTACGTGAAGCAGGAAGTGCCCGAAGGGGCAGTGCTCGGCGTGGGCACTGGCTCCACCGCCAATCTCTTCATTGACGCCGTGGCGGCATTCAAGGAGCGCTTCGCCGGTGCGGTGTCGAGCTCCGAGGCCTCCACGCGCCGCCTGCAGCAGCACGGCTTCAAGGTGCTGGACCTGAACGAAGTCGACGAGATCCCGGTGTATGTCGACGGCGCCGACGAGATCGACGCCAGCGGCGCCATGATCAAGGGCGGTGGCGGGGCGCTCACGCGCGAGAAGATCGTGGCTTCGGTCGCGAAGCGCTTTGTCTGCATCGCCGACGGCAGCAAGCTGGTCCAGACCATGGGCACCTTCCCGCTGCCGGTCGAGGTGATTCCGATGGCACGTGCCGCGGTGGCGCGCAAGCTGCAGGCCCTGGGTGGCCAGCCGCGCCTGCGCATGGCCAAGGAAGGCGGCATCTACAAGACCGACAACTGCAATGTGATCCTGGACGTGGTCGGCCTGAAGATCGACGATCCGCGCGGCCTGGAACAGGCCGTCAACCAGGTGCCGGGCGTGGTCACGGTGGGCCTGTTCGCGCTGCGCGGCGCGGATGTGTTGCTGCTGGGCACCGGCGACGGCGTGCAGCGCACTGACTACTGAGCAAAGCCGTCCGCGGCCAAGCAAAAAGGGGTGCCTGAGGCACCCCTTTTGTCATTGGCCGGTCCCGGTTCAGGACTGCGGCGGCACGTAGCCCTGGGCCTGGTCGGCGCCTTCGCCGAAGAAGTACTTCTCGGTCTGCTTGAGCAGGTACTGGCGCGCGCGCGCATCGGCCATGTTCAGGCGGTTTTCGTTGATCAGCATGGTCTGGTGCTTGAGCCAGCCAGCCCAGGCTTCCTTCGACACGCTTTGCCAGATCTTCTTGCCCAGTTCGCCGGGCAGCGGCGGGAAGTCGAGGCCTTCGGCTTCCTTGTTCAGCTTGATGCATTGGACCATGCGGGCCATGGGGACTCCTTGGTATGTTCGTTAGAGCTTCGGCGCTGGCGCTATTGTAGCCAAGCGGGGCACCGGGCCGCGGCGCTGCGGCGATTGCCCCTACGGCTTCAGAGCTTTTTCATCAGCACCATGGACTTGCGCTGCCAGTTGTAGAGCTTGCGCTTGTCCTCGGGCAGGTCGTCGACGTTGGCGTGGACGAAACCGCGCTTCAGGAACCAGTGTTCGGTCCGGGTGGTGAGCACGAACAGCTTCTCCAGGCCGAGCGCGCGGGCGCGGCGCTCGATGCGCTTGAGCAGGCGCTCGCCGTCGCCGGTGCCCTGGGCTTCCTGCGATACCGTCAGGCAGGCCATCTCGCCCATGTTCTCGCGCGGGTAGTCGTAGAGCGCCGCGCAGCCGAACAGGACGCCATCGTGCTCGATCACCGAGAAGTTGGAGATATCGCGCTCGATCAGGTGGCGTCCGCGCGGCACCAGCGTGCCATCCTGCTCCAGCGGGGCGATCAGCTGGACGATGCCGCCGACATCGTCGAGCGTGGCTTCGCGCAGGCTTTCCAGGTCGGTGTCTGACAGCATGGTGCCGACGCCGTCGTGCAGGAACAGTTCCAGCAGCACCGCGCCGTCGAGCGAATAGGGGATCAGGTGCGCACGCGGCACGCCGCCCTTGAGCGCCTTGACCAGGTGCTGCAGGTAGTTGGCCACGTCCGGCGGCAGGTGGTTGTTCTGCAGGCGCTCCACCGCCGTGCGCAGCGACATTTCCTGCATCATCTTGCCGACCGGGTCGGGCACGCCCGGCACCTCGGTGATGAAGATCAGCTTGTCGGCCTTGAGCGCCGTCGCGGTGGCGCTGGCCACGTCTTCCATCGACAGGTTGAAGGCCTGGCCGGTGGGCGAGAAGCCCAGCGGCGACAGCAGCACCACCTTGCCGTGCGACAGCGACATGCGCACGGACTCGGCGTCGATCTTGCGCACCAGGCCGGTGTGCTGGTAGTCGGTGCCATTGACGATGCCGACCGGGCGGGCAGTCACGAAGTTGCCGGAGATCACCGACAGCTGGGCGCCGGCCATCGGCGTATTGGGCAGGCCCTGGCTGAAGGCGGCCTCGATGTCCAGGCGCAATTCGCCGGCGGCTTCCTTGGCGCATTCGAGCGCGGCGTTGTCGGTGACGCGCACGCCATCGACGAACTGTGACTCGACATGGCGCAGCGCCAGCTGTTCTTCCACCTGCGGGCGCGAGCCATGCACCAGTACGATCTGCATGCCCATGGCGTGCAGCAGGGCGACGTCGTTGACCAGCGCATTGAGCACGCCCGACTTGACCAGTTCGCCGGCGAAGGCGATCACAAAGGTCTTGCCGCGGAAGGCATGGATATACGGCGCCACCATGCGCAGCCAGTCGACGAACTGCTGGTGGTCGGGGCCGCTGCGCTCGGGCTCGGCCGCCGTGGGCGCCGGGGTGGCGGACACGGGAGAGGCCGGGGCAGGCGCGGGGAGTTCAGCCGCGGGCGGCTCCGCCGGCACGGGGGCGGCGGGTGAGGAGGCAGGCGCCGTCTGCGGCGCGTCGGTTCTGGCGTTCATCCCGCGGATTATAATCCCGGCCAATGTCAGAACAACGCCCCGTCAAGCCTAAACCACCCGCCGCGCCGCGCCAGCGCGCCGGTGCCGCTCAGCCAGCCCCCCCAACCCAGCCCCGGCCGGCCCCAGGCCCGGCCAGGAAGCCGGACGTCCGTGCGCAGCCAGCCGCTGCCCGGCCGGCCGGTGAAGCCGGGCAGCGCCCGCCACGCGGTCCCCGCGAGGCGCGTGCGCCGCGTACGCCAAGGCCGGTCAACCCGCTGCCGCCCATCACCTTCCCGGAGGCCCTGCCGGTCTCCGGCCGCCGCGACGAGATCGCCGCGGCGCTGCTGGCCAACCAGGTGGTGATCGTCTCGGGCGAGACCGGCTCGGGCAAGACCACCCAGCTGCCCAAGATCTGCCTGTCGATCGGGCGCGGCCCGGGGCGCGAGGGTGGGGGGCTGATCGGCCACACCCAGCCGCGGCGCATCGCCGCCACCTCGACCGCCAAACGCATCGCGCAGGAGATCGGCACGCCGCTGGGCGAGCACGTGGGCTACCAGGTGCGTTTCAACGACACCATGTCGTCGGGGGCGTCGGTCAAGCTGATGACCGACGGCATCCTGCTGGCCGAGACTCAGAACGATCCGCTGCTGCGCGCCTACGACACGCTGATCATCGATGAGGCGCACGAGCGCAGCCTGAACATCGACTTCCTGATCGGCTACCTGCGCCAGATCCTGCCGAAGCGCCCGGACCTGAAGGTGATCATCACCTCGGCCACCATCGATGCCCAGCGCTTTGCCCAGCATTTCGCCTCGGGCGACAAGCCGGCGCCGGTGATCGAGGTCAGCGGCCGCCTGTACCCGGTGGAAGTGCGCTACCGCCCGATCACCGAGGCCGTGCCCGCGGGCGCGCCGCGCAGCCCGCAGGCGCGCGAGCGCGACCTGTACGATGGCATTGTCGAGGCGGTCGACGAGCTGTGCCGCGTCGGTCCCGGCGATGTGCTGGTGTTCCTGCCCGGCGAGCGCGAGATCCGCGAAGCCGCCGAGGCGCTGCGCAAGCATCACCCGCCGCATACCGAGATCCTGCCGCTGTTTGCGCGGCTGTCGGTGCAGGAGCAGGAGCGGGTGTTCAAGCCGTCCAACGCGCGGCGCATCGTGCTGGCGACCAACGTCGCCGAAACCTCGCTGACGGTGCCGGGCATCCGCTACGTGGTCGATACCGGGCTGGCGCGGGTCAAGCGCTACTCGTACCGCAACAAGGTCGAGCAATTGCAGGTCGAGTCGATCTCGCAGGCCGCCGCCAACCAGCGCGCCGGCCGTTGCGGCCGGGTTGCCAACGGCGTGTGCATCCGGCTGTATGAGGAGTCCGATTTCACCGGCCGGCCGCGCTTTACCGACCCCGAGATCCTGCGCTCGTCGCTGGCCGCGGTGATCCTGCGCATGAAGGCACTGCGGCTGACCGAGATCGAGTCGTTCCCGTTTATCGAGCCGCCGCTGGGCCGCGCCGTTGCCGACGGCTACCAGCTGCTGCAGGAACTGGGCGCGGTCGACGACGCCAACCAGCTTACCGGCACCGGGCGCCAGCTGGCCAAGCTGCCGCTGGACCCGCGCGTGGCGCGCATGATCCTGGCCGCGCGCGAGCATCACTGCCTGCGCGAGGTGCTGGTCATCGCCAGCGCGCTGTCGGTGCAGGACCCGCGCGACCGCCCGCAGGAGGCGCAGGAAGCCGCCGACCAGGCCCACCGCAAGTTCATGGACGAGAAGTCCGAGTTCCTGGGCTGGGTCAAGCTGTGGAAGTGGTTCGAGGACGCGGTCGCGCACAAGAAGTCCAACCGCCAGCTGCAGGACCAGTGCCGCGCCCACTTCCTGTCGCACCTGCGGCTGCGCGAGTGGCGCGACGTGCATTCGCAACTGCTGACCACGGTGACCGAGCAGGGCTGGCGCCTGAACGACAGCGAGCCCACCTATGAGCAGGTGCACAAGGCGCTGCTGACCGGCCTGCTGGGCAATGTCGGCTGCCGCATCGAGGATGGCGACGGCAAGGGCCGCGAATACCTGGGCGCGCGCGGCATCAAGTTCCACCTGTGGCCGGGCTCGCTGATCGCGCGCAAGGTCGGGCGCTGGATTGTCGCGGCCGAGCTGGTCGAGACCAGCCGGCTGTTCGCGCGCACGCTGGCGCGCATCGAGCCGGAATGGCTGGAGCAGGTGGGCCGCCACCTGCTCAAGGTCAGCTGGAGCGATCCGCACTGGGAAAAGAAGGCGGGCCAGGTGCTGGCGCTGGAGCGCGCCACGCTGTACGGGCTGGTGGTCTACCAGCACCGGCGCGTGCACTACGGCCCGATGAACCCGCAGGAAGCGCGCGAGATCTTTATCCGCCGTGCACTGGTCGAGGGCGAGTTCGACACGCGCCTGCCGTTCTATGCGCACAACCAGCGCCTGGTGCGCGAGATCGAGAACCTGGAGCACAAGTCTCGCCGCCAGGACGTGCTGGTCGACGACGAACTGATCTACGCCTTCTACGATCGCGCGATTCCCGCCGACATCTGCCAGCAGGCCAGCTTCGAGCAGTGGTACCAGGCAGACAGCGGCAAGGACCGCAAGCTGCTGTACCTGAACCGCGACGAGCTGATGCGGCACGAGGCGGCCGGCATCACCACCGACCTGTTCCCCAAGGCCATGAACGTGGCCGGGGTGGACATGGGGCTGACCTACCACTTCGAGCCAGGCAGCCACCGCGACGGCGTGACCCTGACCGTGCCGCTGTACGCACTCAACCAGGTGCGCCAGGAGCGCGCCGACTGGCTGGTGCCGGGCATGATCAAGGAGAAGGTGCACCTGCTGCTCAAGTCGCTGCCGCAGAAGCTGCGCCGCCACTGCGTGCCGCTGCCGGAATATGCCGCGGGCTTTGTCGCGCGCCAGCCGCTTGGCGAGGGCGAGCTGCTGGACATGCTGATCGCCGATATCCGCGAGCAGACCGGCACCATGGTCAAGCGCGCCGACTTCAAGCTGGAAACGCTGCCCGCGCACCATACGATGAACTTCAAGGTGGTCGACGAGCACGGCCGCCAGCTTGAGATGGGCCGCAACCTGGCCCAGTTGCGTGCCGAGCTGGGCGGGCAGGCGCAGCAGTCGTTCCAGCGGGTGGCCGCGCAAGCCGCGGCACAGGCGGCAACCCAGTCCCCGGAGCAGGCGGCGCCGCTGGCCGCGGCCGAGCCCGGCAAGTACGAGGGCCTGACCGGGTGGAGCTTCGGTGAGCTGCCCGAGCTGCTGGAGATCCGCAAGGGCAGCCAGACCCTGTTCGGCTACCCCGCGCTGGTCGACCGCTGCACGCACTGCGACGTGGAAGTCTTCGACGACCCGCAGGAAGCCGCCCGCGTCCACCTCCTGGGCTTGCGCCGGCTGTTTGCGCTGCAGCTGCGCGAGCAGGTCAAGTTCATCGAGAAGAACATCCCGGGCCTGCAGCAGATGGCGATGCAGTACATGACGCTGGGCACGCAGGAGATGCTGCGCGAACAGATCGTGATGCTGGCGCTGGAGCGTGCCTGCATGCAGGCGCCGCTGCCGCGCAACGAGGCCGAGTTCAATGCGCGCAAGGACGAGGGCCGCACCCGGCTGTCGCTGCTGGCGCAGGAGATCGCGCGGCTGGTGGGGACCATCCTGGCCGAATACGCCGGGCTGCCGCGCAAGCTGCTGCAGGCCAAGCCGTTCGCCGGGCCTCATGCGGACATGGAAGCGCAGCTCGGGCGGCTGATGGGCAAGCGCTTTGTCGGCGAGACCCCGTACACGCAGCTGGTCCATTTCCCGCGCTACCTGAAGGGCATCGCCATGCGCGTGGACAAGCTCAAGGGCGACCCGGCGCGCGACACCCAGCGCACGCAGGAGATGGCGCCGCTGGTGCAGCAGTGGCAGCGGGCCGAAAAGCAGCTGCGCACCCAGGGCCGCGGCGGCGAGGACGCGCGGCTGGAGGAATTCCGCTGGATGCTGGAGGAGCTGCGCATCGCGCTGTTCGCCCAGGAGCTGCGCACACCGGTGCCGATGTCGGTCAAGCGGCTGCAGAAAGTGTGGGAATCGATGCAGCGCTGAGCGCCGGCGCGGGGCGCAATGCCGGGGCGAACCGCAAATGGTCGCTCCGGCGCAACAATCTGCCAAAATCTTGATCGGGATCGGCCGCGGCGTCAGCGGATTTTCGTGCTCAACCGTTAGAATCGCCGGTTCAGTCTTCTTCTGGCGGGTCTTATGTTTGCGCTGCGGTTCGCATTGCGTCGTGTTGTAGCTGGTGGTTTCACGGTGGGCGCCCTGGCGCTGGGCCTGCTGGCCGCACCGGCATCGGCAGAAGTGGTGGTGATACTGAATTCAGGTGATGCAACCGTCACGCTGATCGACAAGGATACGCAGAAGGTGCTGGAGACCTTCCCGATCGGCAAGGAACCGCACCACCTGATCGCAACGCCGGACGACAAGTCGCTGATCGTTGCCAACGCGGTCGGCAACGACCTGGTGTTCCTGGACCCGGTCTCGGGCAAGGTCCAGCAGCGCGTGCCCAATGTCGACGACCCGTACCAGATCGGCTTCTCGCCGGACCAGAAGTGGTTTGTCGCCACCGGCAACCGGCTCGACCGTGTCGACCTCTACCGCTGGGACGGCAAGGCGCTGAAGCTGGCCAAGCAGTTCCCGCTGGCCAAGACCCCCAGCCATATCGCCTTTACCGCCGACAGCCGCATCGCCTTCATCACGCTGCAGGACTCCAATGAGGTGGCGGCTATCGACCTGGTCACGCAGAACGTGATGTGGCGCATGGAAACCGGCTCGGCGCCGGCGGGCATCTGGGTCACGCCGGACCAGAAATACCTGCTGGTCGGCATGACCGGGGCTGATTATGTGGCCGTGATCGACTGGCGCACGCGCACGGTGGTCAAGCAGATCCAGACCGGCAAGGGCGCGCACAACTTCCGCGCGGTCGGCGACAAGCGCCACCTGTTCCTCAGCAACCGGGTCACGAGCAGCATCAGCATCATCGACCAGCAGACGCTGACCAAGGTCGGCGACATCACCGGCCTGCCGCCGGGCCCGGACGACATGGAGCTGACCGCCGACGGCAAGACGCTGTGGGTCACCTTCCGCTGGGCGCGCTCGGTCGGCCTGGTCGACGTGGCCAGCCGCAAGCTGGTCAAGACCGTGCGCGTCGGGCGCTCGCCGCACGGCATCTATTTCCGCACGCGCGCGCCGCTGTATTGACCGGGCAGGGCAGGGACCATGGATGACACCAGGGCATCGCGATCCGGACGGCTGGGCAGGCTGCTGGCTGCGCTGGCGCTTGCCTGCGGCCTGCCATCTGCGCTGCAGGCGGCTGACGCGCCCAAGCCTGCCGCCAAGGCGTGCCCGGCCGGCACGCTTTACCTGACCTTCGACACAGGCAGCATGAGCCAGGCGCAGCTGATCGCCGATACGCTGCGCCGCCACCATATCCGCGCCACATTCTTCCTGGCCAATGAGCCGACCGTGCGCCAGGACAGTTCGCTGGACCCATCCTGGGCGCCGTACTGGAAGTCGCTGGTGGCCGACGGCCACGCCTTTGGCACGCATACCTTCGACCATGTCTACCTGCGCAGCGTGCGCGCCGGGCATGTGACCATGCGGCCGCAGTTCGGCGCGCAGGCGGGCAAGGACATGGCCATGGATGCGGCCGGATTCTGCCAGGAGCTGCGGCGCAGCGCCGACGCCTTCCACGACATGACCGGCGCCGCCATGGTGCCGCTGTGGCGCGCCCCGGGCGGGCGCACCGCGCCGCAGACGGTGCAATGGGCCGAGCAGTGCGGCTTCCGCCACGTCGGCTGGGCGCCGGCCGGGTTCCTGGGCGACGAGCTGTCGTCCGACCGCTATCCCAACGCGGCACTGCTGGAACGCGCGCTGGCCAACCTGCGCGACGGCGATATCACCATGGCGCACCTGGGCATCTGGTCGCGCAAGGATCCGTGGGCGCCCGGCGTGCTGGAGCCGCTGCTCGCCGGCCTTGAGCGCAAGGGATTCTGTTTCGCGACGCTGCGCGAGCACCCGGCCTACCGCGACTGGATCGCCAGGCCGCAGCCAGTCGGGCAAAAGGAGGGCAGGCGCTGATGTGGGAGACGCTGAACGGCTGGATCGGCCAGGTCGAGGGCACGCTGTTCCAGGACGTGGTGCTGCCCGTGGTCTACGACCTCGGGTTTGGCCGCTATGCCGAGGAAGCCTTCACCGGCACCGAGTGGCTGCTGGTGGGCCTGGTGCAGATCGTGGTGATGGCATTGATCCTGGGGCCGCTGGAGAAATGGCGCCCGGTCGAGCCGGTATCCGACCGCGCCGGCATCCGCACCGATATCTTCTACACGGTGATCCACCGGCTCGGGCTGTTCCGGCTGGCCATGTTCTTCCTGCTCGCGCCGCTGACCGACGCCCTGGAAGGCGACCTGCGGCTGATGGGCTGGCACCGCATCAATGTGGAAGACTGGTGGCCGGGCGTGACCTCGGTGCCGCTGGTCAGCTTCTTTGTCTACCTGCTGCTGTTCGACTTCCTCGACTACTGGTACCACCGGCTGTCGCATTCGTTCCGCTGGTGGTGGCATCTGCATGCGGTGCACCACAGCCAGCGCCAGATGACGCTGTGGAGCGACAACCGCAACCACCTGCTGGACGACATGCTGCGCGATCTGGTGTTCGCGCTGGTGGCGCTGGGCGTGGGCGTGGAGCCGTCGCAGTACGTGCTGCTGGTGGCGTTGTCGCAGTTGCTGCAGAGCCTGCAGCATGCCAACGTGCGGCTGCACTTCGGCGCCATCGGCGAGCGGCTGCTGATCTCGCCGCGCTTTCACCGCACCCACCACGCCGTGGGCATCGGCCATGAGGCCGACGGCGCACCGGCCAAGCTGGGCGGCTGCAACTACGGCGTGATCTTCCCGTGGTGGGACATGCTGCTCGGCACCGCGGTCTTCACCGAGACCTACCATCCGACCGGCATCCGCGACCAGCTGCCGCCGCCGCTGGGCAAGGGCCACGACTACGGCGCGGGCTTCCTGGCGCACCAGTGGTACGGCATCAAGCGGCTGCTGCGGCTGCGCTGAAACGGCGGGTCTGGAGGCAGTCCTCCACCCGCGGCGCAACACGGCGCGCCGCGGCGGCAAGCGGCGTATGCTAGTGTTCCGGGTTGCCGCCGGTCCGGCCCAGTCGGACTTCTGCCGCGCCCGGCGCCTTTCCTCCTGTTTGCCTTCGACTGCATGAACGATATCTTCCGCTCGTTTGGCCGCGCGCTGGTCAGCCAGCTGCATCCCCGCATGCTGATGCTGACCGTGCTGCCTTTCGTCCTGGCCACGCTGCTGTGGGGCGGTCTGCTCTGGTGGGGCTGGGACCCCATCATGGGCGCCACGCGCAGCTTCCTGGAAACCTCCATCCTGACCAGCTGGATCTACAGTGCGCTCGACTGGTTCGGCCTGCAATCGATGCGCACCATCGTGGCGCCGCTGTTCGTGGCGGCGCTGGCGATCCCGCTGGTGATTGCCTCGATGCTGATGTTTATCGGCGTGTTCTCGGTGCCGGCGGTGGTGCGCCACCTGGAGCGCAGCTACCCGGACCTGGCCAAGGCCCATGGCGGCAGCATCCTGGGCAGCGTGCTCCAGTCGCTGGGCAGCACGCTGGTGTTCCTGGTGCTGGTGCTGGTGACGCTGCCGCTATGGCTGATCCCGCCGTTCTTTGCGCTGATCCCGCCGGTGCTGTGGGGCTGGCTGACCTACCGCGTGATGACGTATGACGCGCTCGCCGACCACGCCAGCGCCGAAGAGCGCAAGACGCTGGTGCGCCGCCACCGCACGCCGCTGCTGGTGATCGGGGTGGCGGTGGGGCTGCTGGGCTCGGCGCCGACGCTGCTGTGGGTGTCGTCGGCGGCGGTGATCTTCCTGTTTCCGTTCGTGCTGGCCGGCACGCTGTGGCTGTATGTGCTGATCTTTATTTTCTCGGCGCTGTGGTTCGGCCACTTCTGCCTGCGCGCTCTGGCGCAGTTGCGGTCCGAGCGCGCGGCGGTGCCGGCCCAGCCGCCGGTGCCTCAGCCGGACCAGCCGGCGCTTGACGGCGACGTCATCGACCTGGCGCCGAGCGACGTGCGCCGCATCGAAAACTCCTGAAGCGAGGGCAATATGGGTTTTGGCCTGATCGTCATTGGCGACGAGATCCTGTCGGGGCGGCGTGAAGACAAGCATCTGCGCCGCACCATCGAACTGCTGGGCGCGCGCGGCCTGGCGCTGGACTGGGCCGAATACGTCGGCGATGACCGCGCCCGCATCACCGCCACGCTGCGGCGCACGCTGGCCGGCCCGGACGTGGTGTTCTGCACCGGCGGCATCGGCGCCACGCCGGACGATCACACCCGCCAGTGCGCGGCCGCCGCGCTGGGCGTGCCGCTGGTGCTGCATCCCGACGCGCGCGAGCTGATTGCGCTGCGTATTGCCGAGACCGCCGGCGGCGACCCGGTCAAAGCCGACCTGAACCAGCCGGAAAACCAGCACCGCTTCAAAATGGGTGAGTTCCCCGAGGGCGCGCGCATCATCCCCAACAGCTACAACCGCATCCCGGGCTTTTCGGTCGGTCACCACCACTTCATGCCGGGTTTCCCGGTGATGGCATGGCCGATGATGGAATGGGTGCTGGACCACGACTATGCGCACCTGTTCCACCAGGTGCAGCAGCAGGAGCGGGCCTTCTACGTGTTCGAGGCGCCAGAGTCCACGCTGACGCCGCTGATGGAGACGGTCGAAGCGGCGCATCCGGGCATCCGTGTGTTCAGCCTGCCGTCGGTCGGCGACGTGCAGCGCGGCGACCGCTTCGCGCGCCGCCATATCGACCTGGGGGTCAAGGGCCCGGCCGACCTGCTGGCGCCGGCCTATGCGATGCTGCTCGCAGGCGTGCAGGCGATGGGGTTCGAGACCGTGGAGCAGCCGCCGCGCGAAGCGGCGCAGGCTTAAGGCGGCACGGGTCGCAAAAAGAAGAAGGGGCAGCCTTGGCTGCCCCTTCTCTCATCCTGGCCCGACCGCGATCAGGCGCCGTGCCACGGCAGTCCGCGCACGCACCAGCCTTCAACAGTCTTGCGGTGGTGGTGGTCGTCGCGGTTGCCCTCGAAGCCTTCCAGCACATCCATGGCGAAGTGGTAGCCGGCTTCGGTGGCCACGCGCGCGGCGTGCTTGGAGCGCGCCGCGCTGCGGCACAGGAACAGCACCGGCACGTCGGCCGGCACGCGTGCCCTCAGCTCTTCGACGAAGCGGGCATTCTGCGCACCGCCCGGATAGGACATCCATTCGACATGGGCGAACTGCGCGTCCGGCACGTCAACGCCGCCGACCCAGTCCAGCTCGGCCTGGGTGCGCACATCGACCAGCACGGCGGAAGGATCGTTCTGCAGCAGCGCAAAGGCTTCCTGCGGCGACAGCGCGCCGAAATACGGGAGCTGGTTCTGTTGTTGGCGCTGGCGGGCGGCCTGGAGGAGATCGTCTCGGGTGGTCATCTGCGTGACAAATTTGAGGAATGGAATTGGGGGCGGCAAAGCCGCAACACACTATTCTATAGCGCCGGGCCGATTCGAAACCTCATTGCCGGCTGCTGGGGCGTCTGATGACTATTTTTGGTGCAAATGCACTGCTTCAGTGCGGTACCTTGCTGGATGCACCATTGTGGTGTTTCATTAGGGGGCGCTACGTCGGAATGCGTGTAACCGGTGCGCCACTCGGCAGTGGAGCCGCTGCTTTCCTTACGCCGCCGCGGTGCGCGGTTCGCCGACGTTGCACATTTTTCGGGCTGCCGGTGGCGGTGGGGCGTTTGCATGGCACGCTTTCTGCTAACATTCCTCGTCCTTTCGTGGCTGGTCGGGACGGCGCGGCAGAGCATGCATCGGCGCCGGTGACGACAGGCCCAAGAATTGGCTTTCTCAGACTTCCGCCGAATATCCAGGAGATTGGCATGGCCCACAGCGTTGCAGACGTGATGAAGCTGGTGAAGGAAAACGACGTCAAGTTCGTCGATTTCCGTTTCACCGATACCAAAGGCAAGGAGCAACACGTGTCCGTGCCCGTGTCGCACTTCGATGAAGACAAGTTCGAAAGCGGCCACGCCTTCGACGGTTCGTCGATCGCCGGCTGGAAGGGTATCGAAGCTTCGGACATGCTGCTGATGCCGGATTCGAACACCGCCCACATCGACCCGTTCTACGAAGAACCGACGCTGGTGCTGTCCTGCGACGTGGTCGAGCCGTCGGACGGCAAGGGCTATGACCGCGACCCGCGTTCCATCGCCAAGCGCGCCGAAGCCTACCTGAAGAGCACCGGCCTGGGCGACACCGCCTTCTTTGGCCCGGAACCCGAGTTCTTCATCTTCGACGGCGTGACCTGGAACGTCGACATGCAAGGCTGCTTCGTGAAGATCCACTCCGAAGAAGCCCCGTGGTCGTCGGCCAAGGAATTCGAGCATGGCAACAGCGGCCACCGTCCGGGCAAGAAGGGCGGCTACTTCCCGGTCGCCCCGATCGACACCTTCCAGGACATGCGTTCGGAAATGTGCCTGATCCTGGAATCGCTGGGCATCCCCGTTGAAGTCCACCACCACGAAGTGGCTGGCCAGGGCCAGAACGAAATCGGCACCCGTTTCAGCACGCTGGTGCAGCGCGCCGACTGGACCCAGATGCAGAAGTACGTGATCCAGAACGTCGCCCACACCTACGGCAAGACCGCCACCTTCATGCCGAAGCCGATCGTCGGCGACAACGGTTCGGGCATGCACGTGCACCAGTCCGTGTGGAAGGACGGCCAGAACCTGTTCGCGGGCAACGGCTACGCCGGCCTGTCGGAATTCGCGCTGTACTACATCGGCGGCATCATCAAGCACGCCCGCGCCCTGAACGCCATCACCAACCCGGGCACGAACTCGTACAAGCGCCTGGTGCCGGGCTTCGAAGCTCCGGTGAAGCTGGCCTACTCGGCCCGCAACCGCTCGGCTTCGATCCGCATCCCGTACGTGGCCAACCCGAAGGGCCGCCGCATCGAGACCCGCTTCCCGGATCCGCTGATGAACCCGTACCTGGGCTTCTCGGCGCTGCTGATGGCCGGCCTGGACGGCGTGATGAACAAGATCCACCCGGGCGAAGCTGCCGACAAGAACCTGTACGACCTGCCGCCGGAAGAGGATGCAAAGATCCCGACCGTGTGCTCGAGCCTGGACCAGGCGCTGGAGTACCTGGACAACGACCGCGAGTTCCTGACCCGCGGCGGCGTGTTCTCGAACTCGATGATCGATGCCTACATCGAACTGAAGATGGAAGAAGTCACGCGTTTCCGCATGACCACGCACCCGGTCGAGTTCGAAATGTACTACTCGCTGTAAGCGGCCCTTGCCCGGGAATGACACAGGTTGTGACCGGGCAACAGTTGCACCAGAAAGGGGCGGCTTCGGCTGTCCCTTTTTGCTTTGCTCGCTAGAATGGGGAATCGTGTTCCCACCCCCGTTCAAACCTAACGCCATGTTCATGGACGCCTCTTCACGCACGGCCTGCCGGACCCTGACCTTGCCCCGCTCTCTGCACCAATTTCGTCTCGGATTCCCTGTTCTGGTGAGTGCCGTGGCGCTGACGCTGGGCGCATGGGCCGGGCAGTCTGCCGCGCAGTCCTCGGACGTCTATGTCTGCACCGGGCCCAATGGCGTGCCCGAGTATCGCAATGGCAACGCCGGCAAGGGCTGCAAGAAGCTGAAACTGCCGGAGGTGGTGACGGTTCCGGGCGGGCGCATCGCTGCGCCGGCCAAGGGCGCTGGCAGCACCGCCGGCGCGGCGGCTGGAGGCACCAGCTTCCCGCGCGTGGACAGCGCCACGCAAAAGAGCCGCGACGGCGAGCGCCGCGCGGTGCTCGCGCAGGAGCTGCAGGCCGAAGAGGCCAAGCTGCAGGCGCTGCGCGCCGAGTACAACAACGGCCAGCCGGAGCGCCAGGGCAATGAGCGCAACTATCAGAAATACCTCGACCGCACCGCAGCGCTGCGCGACGACATCGCCCGCAGCGAGGCCAATGCGGCGTCGCTGCGGCGCGAGCTTGGCAATTTGAAGGACTAGTCTTATGCGTCGCCTGATTCGCGGAGTGTCGCGCAAGGCCGGCGGTGCCGACGGCGCCCGTGGCGAATCGCCGGCGGCTGACGCGGCGCCGGCCGAAGGCAGCGCCCAGGTGCTGACCATGGGCGCCGTGGCGTTCCATGCAGGCCTGGACGTAGTGGCCAACCCGGTGCTGCTGGTGCAGCAGCCGGGGCTGCGCGTGGTCTTTGCGAACCCGGCGGCTGAAGCCACCTTCGGCGTGTCGCGCAAGGGCATGGTGGAGCTGACGCTGCCTGACCTGTTCGGGCGTTCCGATGAGCTGCACAGCATGATCGACACCGTGGTCACGCGGCAGTTCGACGTGCGCCGGCAGGACCTGATCCTGCACCCGCCGCTGCAGGAGCCGGCCCATGTGCACGTGGTGATCTCTGCGCTGGAAGCGGTGGGCGACACCGTGGTGGTGGAAATCCTGCCCAACGAACAGAAGGTGCGCAGCGAACGCGAAGAGCGCATCCTGGACCTGACCTCGGCCAACAAGGAACTGATCCGCAACCTGGCCCACGAGATCAAGAACCCGCTGGGCGGCATCCGCGGCGCGGCGCAGCTGCTGGAGTTCGAGCTGCCGGAGCGCTCGCTGCGCGAATACACGCAGGTCATCATCAAGGAATCGGACCGGCTGCAGACGCTGGTGGACCGGCTGCTGGAGCCGCACCGGCATCCGCATATCGTGTCCAGCCTGAATATCCATGAAGTGCTGGAGCGCGTGCGCTCGGTGGTGCTGGCGGAGTTTCCCAACGGGCTGGAGATCGTGCGCGACTACGACGCCAGCCTGCCCGAGCTGCAGGGCGACATGGAGCAACTGATCCAGGCCGTGCTCAACATCGTGCACAACGCCGCGCAGGCGCTGGCCGACCGCATGGCGCGCGGCGATGCGCAGATCGTGCTGCGCACGCGCGTGGCGCGCCAGGTCACGATTGCCAAGCGCTTGTTCAAGCTGGCATTGGACTTGCATGTCATCGACAACGGCCCGGGAATTCCCGAAGACATCCGCGAACGCATCTTCTATCCGCTGGTATCGGGCAGGGATGGCGGCAGCGGACTCGGTCTCACACTCGCTCAAACCTTCGTGCAGCAGCACGAGGGCTTGATCGAATGCGAGAGCAGGCCGGGCTGTACCGACTTCCGCATCCTGCTGCCGCTGCACTAGCTTTTGCCGGCGTCCGCGAGCGATGGTGCATCCGCCGTGGCCGGGCATGCGGAAGACCAAATGACACCGAGCAGACAAGCGACGCACATGAAGCCGATCTGGATAGTCGACGACGATCAATCAATCCGCTGGGTCCTGGAAAAGGCCCTGGCCCGTGAAAGCCTGCTCTCGCGCAGCTTCACCAATGTGCGGGATGCGCTGGCCGCGCTGGAAGAAGACCAGCCCCAGGTGCTGATATCGGATATCCGCATGCCCGGCGGATCGGGCCTGGACCTGCTGCAGGCCATCAAGGCCCGGCATCCGGGCCTGCCGGTCATCGTGATGACGGCCTACTCGGACCTGGACAGCGCCGTGGCCGCGTTCCAGGGCGGCGCCTTCGAATACCTGGCCAAGCCCTTCGATGTCGACAAGGCGGTCGAGCTGATCCGCCGCGCGCTCGAAGAAAGCCTGCGTGAGGAAGAGCTGGACGACCGCCTCGTCGATGCGCCCGAGATCCTCGGCCAGGCGCCGGCGATGCAGGACGTGTTCCGTGCCATCGGCCGGCTCTCGCAGTCCAACGTGACGGTGATGATCACCGGCGAGTCCGGCACCGGCAAGGAGCTGGTCGCACGCGCGCTGCACAAGCACAGCCCGCGCGCCAACGGGCCCTTTATCGCGCTCAATACCGCAGCCATCCCCAAGGACCTGCTCGAATCCGAACTGTTCGGCCATGAGCGCGGCGCCTTCACCGGTGCGCAGACCATGCGGCGCGGCCGCTTCGAGCAGGCCGAGGGCGGCACGCTGTTCCTCGACGAAATCGGCGACATGCCGTTCGACCTGCAGACGCGCCTGCTGCGCGTGCTGTCCGATGGCAACTTCTATCGTGTCGGCGGCCACAACCCCTTGCGCGCCAATGTGCGCGTGATTGCCGCCACCCACCAGAACCTGGAGCTGCGCGTCAAGGAAGGGCTGTTCCGCGAGGACTTGTTCCACCGCCTGAACGTGATCCGGCTGCGCCTGCCGCCGCTGCGCGAACGCCCGGAGGACATCACGCTGCTGGCGCGTCATTTCCTGCAGAAGAGCGCCAAGGAACTGGGCGTCGAGCCCAAGCGCATGTCCGACGAAGCGCTGGCCTATGTCAGCACGCTGCCGTTCCCCGGCAACGTGCGCCAGCTGGAGAACCTGTGCAACTGGCTGACCGTGATGGCGCCGGCCCAGACCATCGAGGTCAAGGACCTGCCACGCGAGATGCTGGAAGCCGGCACCAGCGAGCCGGTCAATGCGCCGCGGCCCGAGCGCGTTGCCGAAGCGCGTGCGCCCGAGTATGAAAGCGCGCCTGACCTGGCCGACTACGGCGGGTATGCGACGCCGGTGGCAGAGGCCGACACGGCCACCGCAGTCCGGCCCGCGTCCGTGGCGACGGTGGTCCCGGCCCTGGCCCCGGCCGGCTGGGAAAGCCTGCTCGCCGGCGAGGCACGGGCAATGCTCGAAGCCGGCCAGCCGGAGGTCATGGATGTGCTGACGCGCCGCTTCGAGAAGGCGGTGCTGGAGGCCGCGCTGGGTGTCACGCGCGGGCGCCGCGTCGAGGCGGCGACCCGGCTCGGGATCGGGCGCAATACCATCACGCGCAAGCTGCAGGAGCTTGGGTTCGACTGAGCCAGGGCAGGGCGGGTGACAAGAAAAACCGGCCGGGACTTTCCCGGCCGGTTTTTTTGTTATGCGTGGGGTATTCAGCCGTGCGCTTCGACCAGCCGCTGCGCCATCTCGGCAAAGCCCTCGCCACCGGCCGCTGCGGTGATATAGGCCGGCGGCACCGGCAGCTGCGGCAGGATGTCGCGCACATTGGCCACGCCAACCGACAGCGGAAAGTGGGCGAACATGCTGGCATCGTTGGCCGAATCGCCGATAAACAGCCATTCGTCGCGGCGCGCGTCCACGTCTTCGCCCAGCAGTTCGGCCACGCACAGCCTGCTCATCGACAGCTTGTCGTGCAGGCCGAACCAGCCGTTGACATGGATCGAGCTGACCGTGGCGGTCATGCCGGCCTCGCGCATGATGGCGGCGATGCGGGCCACGGCGTCTGCAGGCAACGGCGCGACGTCCTCGGCATGGTCGATGGCCAGGTCGGCGGCATGCCAGGCCTGGTCCGAGGCCAGCGCGCAGCCCGGCACTTCGCGCACGATGTGCTGGCCCAGCGCTTCGATGCGCGCCAGGTTGCGCGCGCGCGTGGCGGCATCGTCCAGGAAGCGGGTCTGCAGGCGGCCGTTGTGCAGGTGCGAGTAGAACGCACCGTTCTCGCCGATGATGGCGTCGACCGGCCACAGCCGGGTCAGGATCTCGGCCCAGGCGATGCAGCGCCCGGTGACCGGGATCACGTGCAGGCCCGCGCGGCGCAACCCGTCGAGCGCCAGGTAGGTCGAGGCCGGCAGCCGCCCGTCGGTGGTCAGGGTGCCGTCGATGTCGGTCAGCACGCCGCGCACGCGCTGCAGCACGGAATTAGAGAGCTTATTCAGGGATTGCATGGCGGGCCATTGTAACCGCGGATCTGGCGGCAATTTCCCTTATTGCACTGCAAAAGGCATCGTACTGGCCATACTGGTGAATCTGCTGATTTGCTAGCGCAGGTGCGACAGGCGTAACATGCCGCTGTCACAAAAAAATCACATACTGTCGGATTTTCGCCGGAACAGACAGACCAAAGGAGAGCCACCGATGTCCTTTTCCCGTACCGTGCTCAAACTCGCAGCGCTGGCAGCCCTGACCGGGGCCGGCAGCGCCCACGCCGCCGTTGAAATCCAGTGGTGGCACGCCATGCAGGGGGCCCTGAACGACAAGGTGAACGAGATCGCCAACAAGTTCAACGCCAGCCAGTCCGAATACAAGGTGGTGCCGGTCAACAAGGGCAACTACGACGAAACCATGGCCGCGGGCATTGCGGCCTTCCGCGCCGGCGGCTCGCCCGCCATCCTGCAGGTGTTTGAAGTGGGCACCGCCACCATGATGAGCGCCAAGGGCGCGATCAAGCCGGTGTCGGCGGTGATGAAGGACGCCGGCGAGAAGTTCGACCAGAAGGCCTATATCCCGGCGGTGGCGGGCTACTACACCTCGTCCAAGGGCGAGATGCTGTCGTTCCCGTTCAACAGCTCGACCACGGTGTTCTACTACAACAAGGACGCCTTCAAGAAGGCCGGCCTGGATCCGGAAAAACCGCCCAAGACCTGGCCCGAGGTGATGCAGTACTCGGCCAAGCTCAAGGCCTCGGGCACCAACTGCGCCTACACCACCGACTGGCAGGGCTGGGTCCACCTGGAGAGCTTCTCGGCCTGGCACAACACGCTGTATGCGACCAAGAACAACGGCTTCGGCGGCACCGACACGCGCCTGGTCTTCAACAGCCCGCTGCACGTCAAGCACATCACCAACCTGCAGGACATGGTGAAGAAGGGCTATTTCAGCTACGGCGGGCGCAAGGCCGAGTCGCAGGCCAAGTTCTACAACGGCGAGTGCGCGATGTTCACCGGCTCGTCGGCATCGCTGGCCAATATCCGCAAGAACGCCAAGTTCGCGTTCGCGGTGGCACAGCTGCCGTACTACCCGGAGGTGCAGGGCGCCCCGCAGAACACCATCATCGGCGGCGCTTCGCTGTGGGTGATGGGCGGCAAGAAGCCCGACGAGTACAAGGGCGTGGCCAAGTTCTTCAATTTCCTGTCGCGCCCCGAGATCCAGTCTGACTGGCACCAGGCCACCGGCTACCTGCCGGTGACGATGGCCGCCTACGAGATGACGAAGAAATCGGGCTACTACGACAAGAACCCGGGTGCCGATGTGTCGGTGCAGCAGATGGTGGTCAAGACCACCGACAAGTCGCGCGGCGTGCGCCTGGGCAACATGGTGCAGATCCGCACCGTGGTGGACGAGGAACTGGAAGCCGTCTGGGCCGGCAAGAAGGAGCCCAAGGCGGCGCTGGACTCGGCCGTGGCCCGCGGCAATGATCTGCTGGAGCGCTTCCAGAAGACTGCCCGCGAGTAAGCCGGCATAGCCAGCAAGCTGATGTGACAAGCGGGCGGTGGCGAAACCTCCGCCCGCTTGCATTGTGGACGGCCCCTTCGGACCGATCGGGACTGTCCGCATCCGTACCTAGTCCGATGCCGCGACCCGCGGCATTCGCCGGAATCCGTTCATGGAAAAACGCGTCGTTTTCCGTTCGCCGTGGCTGCCGTATCTGCTGGTCTTGCCGCAGATCGCGATCACGCTGATCTTCTTTTTCCTGCCCGCCGGGCAGGCGCTGTACCAGTCGATGCTGCAGCAGGATGCCTTCGGCATCAACCTGGAGTTTGTCGGCCTGGACAACTTCCGCATGCTGTGGAACGACCCGCTGTACGTGGAGTCGTTCCAGACCACCGCCATCTTTGCCGTGGGCGTGACCGTGGTGGGCCTGACTACCGCGCTGCTGCTGGCCTATTTTGCCGACCGCATCATCCGCGGCGCCGTCGGCTACAAGACGCTGCTGATCTGGCCGTATGCGGTGGCGCCGGCCGTGGCCGGCGTGCTGTGGATGTTCATGTTCAACCCGACGCTGGGCGTGGTGTCCTATGCGCTGCGCAAGCTCGGCGTGGAATGGAACTTCCTGCTCAATGGCGACCAGGCATTGCTGCTGGTGGTGCTGGCCGCCGCCTGGAAGCAGATCAGCTACAACTTCCTGTTCTTCCTGGCGGGTCTGCAGAGCATCCCGCGCTCGCTGATCGAGGCCGCCGCGATCGACGGCGCCGGCCCATGGCGCCGCTTCTGGTCGATCATGTTCCCGCTACTGTCGCCGACCACCTTCTTCCTGATGGTGATCAACGTGGTCTACGCGTTCTTCGATACCTTCGCGATCATCGACGCGGTCACCCACGGCGGCCCGTTCAATTCGACCAACACGCTGGTCTACAAGGTCTTCCATGATGGCTTCCGCGGCATGGACATCGGGGGCTCGGCCGCGCAGTCGGTGGTGCTGATGGTGATCGTGATCGCGCTGACCGTGGTGCAGTTCCGCTATGTTGAACGCAAGGTCCAGTACTGACGGAGACAGCACATGGTAGAACGTCGCCCCTTCCTTGATTTCCTGAGCCACGCGGTGCTGATCCTGGGCATCGTGATCGTGGTGTTCCCGGTGTACCTGACCTTCGTCGCGTCCACGCTGACCGCCGAAGAGGTGCTGGACGCGCCGATGACGCTGATCCCAGGCAGCCACCTGATCGAGAACTATCGCACCGTGCTGTTCCAGGGCGTGGGCGAGGCCGCATCGCCGGTCTCGACCATGATGAAGAACAGCCTGATCATGGCGCTGGGCATTGCGCTGGGCAAGATCGCGATCTCGATCATCTCGGCCTTTGCCATCGTCTATTTCAAGTTCCAGCTGCGCAAGACCTTCTTCTGGCTGATCTTCATCACGCTGATGCTGCCGGTCGAAGTGCGCATTCTGCCGACCTACAAGGTGGTGTCGGACCTCGGCATGCTCGACAGCTACTTTGGCCTGACGGTCCCGATCATCGCGTCGGCCACCGCCACCTTCCTGTTCCGCCAGTTCTTCCTGACCATTCCGGACGAGCTGGCCGAGGCCGCGCGCATCGACGGCGCCGGGCCGCTGCGATTCTTCTGGGACGTGGTGCTGCCGCTGTCGCGCACCAGCATCGCCGCGCTTTTCGTGATCCAGTTCATCTACGGCTGGAACCAGTACCTGTGGCCGCTGCTGATCACCACGCAGAAGTCGATGACGCCGGTGGTGGTGGGCGTGACGCAGATGATCTCGCGCTCGGGTGACGCGGCCACCGACTGGAACCTGGTGATGGCCACCGTGATGCTGGCGATGATCCCGCCGGCGGTGGTGGTGGTGCTGATGCAGAAGTGGTTCGTCAAGGGCCTGGTCGAAACGGAAAAATAAGGCGCGGTGGCCACGAGCCACGCGCAGGACAACAGCAATGGCAAAACTGTCGCTACGCAACGTTCAGAAAACCTACGCCGGCAGCGTCCAGGTGGTGCACGGCATCGACATGGAGATCGCCGACGGCGAATTCATCGTCATCGTCGGCCCCTCGGGCTGCGGCAAGTCCACGCTGCTGCGCATGGTGGCGGGGCTGGAAACCATTACCGGCGGAGAAATCCATATCGGCGACAAGGTCGTCAATAACCTGGAGCCGGCCGAGCGGGACATCGCCATGGTGTTCCAGAACTACGCGCTCTATCCGCATATGAGCGTGTACGACAACATGGCCTACGGCCTGAAGATCCGCGGCATGGCCAAGGCCGAGATCGCGCAGCGGGTGAACCATGCCGCCGGCATCCTGGAGCTGGCGCCGCTGCTGGACCGCAAGCCGCGCCAGTTGTCGGGCGGGCAGCGCCAGCGCGTGGCCATGGGCCGCGCCATCGTGCGCGAGCCGGCGGTGTTCCTGTTCGACGAGCCGCTGTCCAACCTGGACGCCAAGCTGCGCGTGCAGATGCGGCTGGAACTGAAGGAGCTGCACCGGCGCCTGGGTACCACCAGCCTGTACGTCACGCACGACCAGGTCGAGGCGATGACGCTGGCCGACCGCATGATGGTGCTCAACGCCGGACGCGTCGAGCAAATCGGCACGCCGCTGGAAGTCTATTCGCGTCCGGCCAGCACCTTCGTGGCCGGCTTTATCGGCTCGCCGCCGATGAACCTGATCCCGGTGGCGCGCAACGCCGGCGGCGACACGGGCGCGCAGATGCGCGTGGTGGCGAAGGAGGGCGAGGCTGCCAACGCCACGCTGGGGCACCTGCCGATGGGGCTGCACCTGCCGGAGCAGGCACTGCTGGGGCTGCGCCCGGAGCATATCGAGCCGTGCGCCGCGCATGAGGCCATCGCCGAAGTCGATGTGCGCGTGGTCGAGGCCCTCGGCGCGGATTCCTTCGCCTATGGCTCGCTCGGCGGACAGGCGGTGGTGGTGCGGCTGGACAGCCATGCGCACGTGCGCGCCGGCGACCGCCTGCCGGTGACGTCGTCGGCGGAGCACCTGCATTTCTTTGCGCCCGATACGGGCAAGCGCATCGAGGCCTGACATGACCAGCGTAACCGACACTGCCTGGCGGTACCCGAGCCATATCGCGCACCGCGGCGCCGGCAAGCTGGCGCCGGAGAACACGCTGGCAGCGCTTCGCCACGGCGCCGGCTTTGGCTACCGGATGTTCGAGTTCGACGTAAAGCTGTCGGCCGACGGCAAGCCGGTGCTGATGCACGACGCCACGCTGGACCGCACCACCAGCGGCCAGGGCAGGGTGGATGCGCTGACACTGGGCGAACTCGCGCAGCTGGACGCCGGCACGTGGCACAGCCCCGCCTTCGCCGGCGAGCCCGTGCCGACGCTGGCGGCCATCGCACGCTATACCCGGGCCAACGGCTTGATGGTCAATATCGAGATCAAGCCAGTGCCCGGCACCGAGGCGCGCACCGGTGCGGCGGTGGCGCTGGACGCGCAGTCGCTGTGGGCGGGTGCCGCGGTGCCGCCGCTGCTGTCATCGTTTTCTGAGGAGGCGCTGGCCGCCGCGGCGCGCGTCGCGCCAGACCTGCCGCGCGCGCTGCTGCTCGACCAGCTGCCCGCGGACTGGCTGGAGCGGCTGCGCCGGCTGGGCTGCGTGGCGCTGGATGCCAACCACCGCGAACTGGATGCCGGCGTGATCGCCGCCGCGCACGCGGCCGGTTTCCGGGTCCTCTGCTATACCGTGAACGATCCGGCGCGGGCGGCGCAGTTGCTGGCCTGGGGCCTGGACGGGCTGATCACAGACGCCGTCGACCAGATCGCGCCTTGATTCAAAATTGTTGTGCGGGTGTTGCTAATTCGCTGATTGCGAACCGAATTGTCGTGGGTGGGTGTTTCGTATCGCGAAAAGTCCACATTGATCAAAGGCAATTCATGCTATTCTTACCGCCGTGAAGACTTTAGGTCCTTCCCCGCACAACTTGCCCTTTCGGGCCTTGTGAGGAAGCCATCACACGCGGCACCCAAGCGGTGCCGTTTGTGTAGGCGCCTCAGTTGGGCTCCCAAGAGTTGTTTGCGATCCGCTAACCGGTCAAGCCGTGTCGCGGAAGGTTGAATAACCCGCTGAACTCCGGCATTCCCGGAGAATAGTGAGCGTCCCATGATGCAGCAGTATCAGAGCAACTCGTACCTCTTCGGCGGTAACGCCCCGTATGTCGAAGAACTGTACGAGGCCTACCTCCAGAACCCCGCCTCGGTTCCCGACAATTGGCGCGCGTATTTCGACGCCATGCAGAACGTTCCTGCGGTCGACGGCTCGAACGGCCGGGATATCCCCCACGCCCCCATCGTTGCCTCGTTCGCCGAGCGCGCCAAGCAAGGCCCCATCAAGACCATCGTTGCCTCGGCCGATTCCGACATGGGCCGCAAGCGCGTCGCTGCCACCCAGCTGATCGCCGCCTACCGCAACATCGGTTCGCACTGGGCCGACCTGGACCCGCTCAAGCGCCAGGAGCGTCCGCCCCTGCCGGACCTGGACCCGGCGTTCTACGGCTTCTCCGAAGCAGACCTCGACATCGTCTTCAATGCCAGCAATACCTACTTTGGCAAGGAGTCGATGAGCCTGCGCGAGCTGCTCAACAACCTGCGCGAAACCTACTGCGGCACCATCGGTTTCGAATTCATGTACGTGAGCGACCAGGCGCAGAAGCGCTGGTGGCAGGAGCGCCTGGAAACCACGCGTTCCAAGCCCGTGTTCACGCTGGAAAAGAAGAAGCACATCCTGGACCGCCTGACCGCGGCTGAAGGCCTGGAGCGCTTCCTCCACACCAAGTACGTCGGCCAGAAGCGCTTCTCGCTGGAAGGCGGCGAAAGCTTCATCGCCGCCATGGACGAGCTGATCCAGCACGCCGGCAGCAAGGGCGTGCAGGAAATCGTGATCGGCATGGCCCACCGCGGCCGTCTGAACGTGCTGGTCAACACGCTGGGCAAGATGCCGGCCGACCTGTTCGCCGAATTCGAAGGCAAGCACGTCGACGACCTGCCGGCCGGTGACGTCAAGTACCACAAGGGCTTCTCGAGCGATGTCTCGACCGAAGGCGGCCCGGTCCACCTGTCGCTGGCGTTCAACCCGTCGCACCTGGAAATCGTCAACCCGGTGGTCGAAGGCTCGGCCAAGGCCCGCCAGGAACGCCGCGGCGAAGTCGGCCACAAGGAAGTGCTGCCGGTGCAGGTGCACGGCGACGCGGCCTTTGCCGGCCAGGGCGTGGTGATGGAGACGCTGAACCTCGCGCAGACCCGCGGCTACGGCACGGGCGGCTCGATGCACATCGTCATCAACAACCAGATCGGCTTCACCACCTCCGACCCGCGCGACGCGCGTTCGACGCTGTACTGCACGGACGTGGTCAAGATGATCGAGGCCCCGGTGCTGCACGTGAACGGCGACGATCCCGAAGCCGTGGTGTACGCCATGCAGCTGGCCGTGGACTTCCGCATGGAGTTCAAGAAGGATGTCGTGGTCGACATCATCTGCTTCCGCAAGCTGGGCCACAACGAGCAGGACACCCCGGCGGTCACGCAGCCGCTGATGTACAAGAAGATCGCCCAGCACCCCGGCACGCGCAAGCTGTACGCCGACAAGCTGGCCGCGCAGAACCTGGTCCCGGCCGAGTTCGGCGACGAGAAGGTCAAGGAATACCGCGCTGCGATGGACGCCGGCAAGCACACCGCCGACCCCGTCCTGTCGAACTTCAAGAACAAGTTCGCCGTGGACTGGATGCCGTTCCTGAACCGCAAGTGGACCGACGCCGCCGACACCGCCGTGCCGGTGACCGAGCTCAAGCGCCTGGCCGAACGCATCACCACCACGCCTGAGACCCTGAAGCTGCACCCGCTGGTGGAGAAGGTCGTCAAGGACCGCGCCAACATGGGCCGCGGCGACCAGCCGCTGGACTGGGGCATGGGTGAGCACCTGGCCTTCGCCTCGCTGGTGTCGTCGGGCTACCCGGTACGTATCACCGGCCAGGACGCCGGCCGCGGCACCTTCACCCACCGCCACGCCGTGCTGCACGACCAGGCGCGCGAGCGCTGGGATGCCGGCAGCTACGTGCCGCTGCAGAACGTGTCGGAAAACCAGGCACCGTTCACGGTGATCGACTCGGTGCTGTCCGAAGAAGCCGTGCTCGGCTTCGAATACGGCTACTCGGCCGCCGAACCGAACGCGCTGGTGATCTGGGAAGCCCAGTTCGGCGACTTCGTCAACGGCGCCCAGGTGGTGATCGACCAGTTCATCTCGTCGGGTGAAGTGAAGTGGGGCCGTGCCTCCGGCCTGACGCTGATGCTGCCGCACGGCTACGAAGGCCAGGGCCCGGAACACAGCTCGGCCCGTATCGAGCGCTTCCTGCAGCTTTGCGCGGACCACAACATGCAGGTCTGCCAGCCGACCACGCCGGCCCAGATCTTCCACCTGCTGCGCCGCCAGATGATCCGTCTGTTCCGCAAGCCGCTGGTGATCATGACGCCGAAGTCGCTGCTGCGTAACAAGGACGCCGTGTCGCCGCTGTCGGACCTGGCCAAGGGCCACTTCGAGACGGTCATCCCTGACCACGAAGAGCTCAACGCCAGCAAGGTCAAGCGCGTCATCATGTGCTCGGGCAAGGTCTACTACGACCTGGTCAACACGCGCAAGGAGCGCGAGGCCAACGATACGGCGGTGATCCGCCTGGAACAGCTGTATCCGTTCCCGCACAAGGCCGTGGCAGCAGAACTCAAGAAGTATCCGAACGCCACCGAAATCGTGTGGTGCCAGGACGAGCCGCAGAACCAGGGTGCCTGGTTCTTCGTGCAGCACTACATCATGGAAAACATGACGGATGGCCAGAAGCTCGGTTATGCCGGTCGTCCCGCTTCGGCTTCGCCGGCAGTGGGCTACTACGCAAAGCACAACGAGCAACAGAAGGCGCTGCTGGATGCTGCCTTCGCCAAGCTCAAGGGCTTTGTTCTGACCAAGTAATCAAGCGGCAGCCACGGCGGCGCGCGCAGACGGCCGCCGTGGCATAGCCAGCATAAAGACAACACGCATAACACGAGGAATTCACAACCATGGCTATCGTTGACGTCAAGGTTCCGCAGCTCTCCGAATCGGTCGCCGAAGCGACCATGCTCAACTGGAAGAAGAAGCCGGGCGAGGCTGTTGCACAGGACGAAATCCTGATCGAGATCGAAACCGACAAGGTCGTGCTGGAAGTGCCGGCCCCGTCGGCTGGTGTCCTGTCGATTATCGTCAAGAACGACGGCGACACCGTCGTGGCCGATGAGATCATCGCCAAGATCGACACCGAAGCCACCGCTGGCGCCGCCGCACCGGCTGCTGCCGCTCCGGCACCTGCCGCCGCTGCCCCGGCACCGGCCGCTGCTGCCGCCGCTCCGGCCGCCGCAGGTGGTGTGGCGATGCCGTCGGCTGCCAAGCTGATGGCAGAAGCCGGCCTGTCGGCTGGCCAGGTTGCAGGCACCGGCAAGGACGGCCGCATCACCAAGGGTGACGCGCTGGCCGCTGCTGCTGCTCCGGCCGCCCCGGCCGCCAAGGCTGCTCCGGCTCCGGCTGCCGCCAAGCCGGCGCTGCAGCAGGTTTCGGCCCCGGTCGACTTCGCCGCGCTGGGCGACCGCCCGGAAGAGCGCGTGCCGATGAGCCGCCTGCGCGCCCGTATCGCCGAGCGCCTGCTGCAATCGCAATCGACCAACGCCATCCTCACCACCTTCAATGAAGTGAACATGAAGCCGGTGATGGACCTGCGCAACAAGTACAAGGACCGCTTCGAGAAGGAACACGGCGTCAAGCTGGGATTCATGTCCTTCTTCGTCAAGGCCGCGGTGCACGCGCTGAAGAAGTTCCCGCTGATCAATGCCTCGATCGACGGCAACGACATCGTCTACCACGGCTACTTCGACATCGGCATCGCCGTGGGCTCGCCGCGCGGCCTGGTGGTGCCCATCCTGCGCAATGCCGACCAGATGAGCCTGGCCGACATCGAGAAGAAGATTGCCGAGTTCGGCGTCAAGGCCCGTGACGGCAAGCTGTCGCTGGAAGAACTGACCGGCGGTACCTTCTCGATCTCCAACGGCGGCGTGTTCGGCTCGATGCTGTCGACCCCGATCATCAACCCGCCGCAATCGGCCATCCTGGGCGTGCACGCCACCAAGGACCGGCCGGTGGTGGAAGACGGCCAGATCGTGATCCGCCCGATGAACTACCTGGCGATGTCTTATGACCACCGCATCATCGACGGCCGTGAAGCCGTGCTGGGCCTGGTGGCCATGAAGGACGCGCTGGAAGATCCGGCCCGCCTGCTGCTGGACCTGTAATCAACGGTCCCCCCGCGCACGTCTGCCGTGCGCGGGACGCGCTTCCCCCGTGATGAAGGCGCGCCGGCACAAGCTGTCGCCGGCGCCCACAAAGGAATTTCCATGAGCAAACAATTCGACGTGCTGGTGATCGGCGCCGGCCCCGGCGGCTACATCGCCGCCATCCGTGCCGGCCAGCTGGGCCTGAACGTGGCCTGCTGCGAAGGCAATCCGTATGACGATCCCAAGGGCGAAGCCCGCCTGGGCGGCACCTGCCTGAACGTGGGCTGCATCCCCTCCAAGGCGCTGCTGGCTTCCTCGGAAGAGTTCGAGAACGTCCAGCACCACCTGGGCGACCACGGCATCACCGTGGGCGACGTCAAGGTCGACGTGGCCAAGATGCTCAAGCGCAAGGACGACATCGTCGGCAAGATGACCAAGGGCATCGAGTTCCTGTTCCGCAAGAACAAGGTGACGCTGCTCAAGGGCTACGGCAAGTTCGTCGGCAAGAGCGCCGAGGGCTTCCAGGTCGACGTTGCCGGTGAAGTCGTGACCGCCAAGCAGGTCATCATCGCCACCGGTTCGAAGGCTCGCCACCTGCCGGGCATCAAGGTCGACAACGACCTGGTCAGCGATAACGAGGGCGCGCTCAAGTTCCCCGCAGTGCCGAAGAAGCTGGGCGTGATCGGCGCCGGCGTGATCGGCCTGGAACTGGGCTCGGTGTGGCGCCGCCTGGGCTCCGATGTGACCGTGCTGGAAGCGCTGCCCGCATTCCTGGGCGCCGCCGACGAAGGCGTGGCCAAGGAAGCGCAGAAGCAGCTGACCAAGCAGGGCCTGAAGTTCAGCCTCGGCGTGAACGTCAACGAAGTGACGACCGGCAAGAACGGCGTGACCGTCAAGTACACCGACAAGGACGGCAAGGCGCAGACCCTGGAGGTCGATCGCCTGATCGTGTCGGTGGGCCGCGTGCCCAATACCGACAACCTGGGCCTCGACGCCGTCGGCCTGGCCGCGGACCAGCGCGGCTTCATCGAGGTGGACGACCACTGCGCCACCAAGGTGCCGGGCCTGTGGGCCATCGGCGACGTGGTGCGCGGCCCGATGCTGGCGCACAAGGCCGAGGACGAAGGCGTGGCCGTGGCCGAGCGCATCGCCGGCCAGAAGCCGCACATCGACTACAACTGCGTTCCGTGGGTGATCTACACCTTCCCTGAAATTGCATGGGTAGGCAAGACCGAAGCCCAGCTCAAGGCCGAAGGCCGCGAGTACAAGGCCGGCCAGTTCCCGTTCATGGCCAACGGCCGTGCACTGGGCATGGGCCACGCCGACGGCTTCGTCAAGATGCTGGCCGACGCCAAGACCGATGAAATCCTGGGCGTGCACATCGTTGCCGCCAACGCCTCTGACCTGATCGCCGAAGCCGTGGTGGCGATGGAGTTCAAGGCCGCCAGCGAGGATATCGGCCGCGTCTGCCATCCGCACCCGTCGATGTCGGAAGTCATGCGCGAAGCCGCGCTGGCCGTCGACAAGCGTCAGCTTAATATGTAAGGCGCATGCTTCGCATTGCCTGAGTACCGGCGCGCCGCATCCGCGGCGCGCCGTTTTCACTTGCGGCCCGTGCCGCAGGAACCCGTCAGCATGAACGTCACCGAGTACTACGAGAAGGAACTGAAGGAGCGCGGCTACCAGTCCGACGAAGCGCAATTGCGCGCCGTGGCCCGGCTGCAGCAGTGCTACGACGAATGGGTGGCCTACAAGAGCCGCCGCAATAATGCGCTGAAGAAGCTGCTGGTCCGTCCCGACGTGCCCAAGGGCGTCTACCTGTGGGGTGGGGTGGGGCGCGGCAAGTCCTTCCTGATGGACAGCTTCTATACCTGCGTGCCGGTGGTGCGCAAGACGCGGCTGCATTTCCATGAGTTCATGCGCGAGGTCCATCGCCAGCTCGAAGAGCTGCGCGGGCGTCCCGATCCGCTGGATGAGCTGGCCAAACGCATCGCGCGCCGCTTCCGGCTGATCTGCTTCGATGAATTCCACGTCAGCGACGTCGCCGACGCGATGATCCTGCATCGGCTGCTGCAGCAGATGTTCGAGAACGGCGTGCAGTTCGTTATGACCTCCAACTACCGCCCGGACCTGCTGTATCCGGATGGCCTGCACCGCGACCGCGTGCTGCCGGCCATCGCGCTGCTGCAGCAGAAGCTCGATGTGCTCAACGTCGACGCGGGCATCGACTATCGCAAGCGCGCGCTGGAGCAGGTGCAGGCGTACCACACGCCGCTCGGCGCCAAGGCCAGTTCCGCGCTGCGCGACGCCTTCACCTCGATCGCCGGCGTGGCCGACGAGTCGCCGCTGCTGCATATCGAGCATCGCGAGTTGCGTGCGCTGCGCAAGGCCAACGGCGTGGTGTGGTTCGACTTTGCCACGCTGTGCGGCGGCCCGCGCTCACAGAACGACTACCTGGAGCTGGCGTCCCAGTTCCACACCGTGATCCTGTCCGACGTGCCGCGCATGACGCCACGCATGTCGTCCGAGGCACGCCGCTTCACCTGGCTGATCGATGTCTTCTACGACCACAAGGTCAAGCTGCTGATGTCGGCGGAAGTGCCCGCGGACGAACTCTACACCGAGGGCCAGATGGCCAATGAGTTCCATCGGACCGTATCGCGCATCATCGAGATGCAATCGCGCGAATACCTGGAATCCGAGCGCCGCACCATGGATACCACGCTCACCTGAGCGTTGTTTTCCGGCCCGGCGCGACGATTGCCGGGCCGCATTGACCTATATCAAGGTCGATTCGGGGACCCGCATATACCCTCCATCGGGTAGAAAAAGGTTCCCATGTCGTCGCCCCCAGTCACCAGTCCTTCAGCCAGCTTGCTGGCACCGTACCCGCCGTCCGCGCTCCGTGATGCCGTGGGCCCGGCTGCGTCCGGCGCCGGTGCGCGGCTGGCCTGCTTCCATTGCGGCCTGCCCGTCACGGACACCGAGCCGCTTGCCGCCGAGCTGGACGGCAGCCGCCGGGTGTTCTGCTGCGGCGGTTGCCAGGCATTGGCGCAGACCCTCCATGCGGCCGGCTTTGCCCACCTGTACGGGGATGAAGCCCGCTTCGCCCGTCCCATCGACGACGACGCCCGGCGCGAGGCCGAACCGATCTGGGCCGCCTACGACACCCCTGAGCTGCGCGCCCAGTTTGTCCGCCCGCTGGACAGCGGCCGCGCCGAGATCACGCTGGCGCCCGAGAGCATCCGCTGTGCCGCCTGCGCGTGGCTGATCGAACAGCACCTGAGCCGCCAGCCGGGCGTTGAGTCCGCGGTCGCTAATGTCGCCACGCGGCGCGTGGTGGTGCGCTGGCGCGACGGCGCCCAGACGGTGGCGGGGCTGCTGGCCGCGCTGGCCGGCATCGGCTACATGGCCTGGCCGTTCGAAGTCTCGCGCACCGACCAGCAGGACCGCCGCGCGCGCCGCGGGCTGCTGATGCGCATGGCGGTGGCCATGCTCGGCATGATGCAGGTCATGATGTATGCGTGGCCGATCTACACGCACGAGGCCACCATCGACCCTGGCCAGCTCCAGCTGATGCGCTGGGCCAGTTTCGCCCTGACGCTGCCGGTGGTGTTCTATGCCGCCTCGCCGATCTTTGCCGGTGCCTGGCGCAGCCTGCGCCAGCGCCACATGGGCATGGACGTGCCGGTGGCGATCGGCATCGGCGCCGGCTTTGCCGCCAGCGCGCTGGCCACGGTGCGCGGAGTGGGCGAGGTGTATTTCGATTCGGTGACGATGTTCGTCGCCTTCCTGCTGCTGGCCCGCTACCTGGAACTGCGCGTGCGCCAGGCCTCGCGCAGCGGCGCCGAGATGCTGGCGCGCCAGCTGCCGGCCACCTGCGAACGGCTGGTCGCGACGGGTGCGGCCGGCGAGCGTGTGCCGGTCGCGCGCCTGCGTGCGGGCGATCTGATCCGCGTCAAGGCCGGCGAGATCGTTCCCGCCGATGGCGCCGTGGTGGCGGGCGCGAGCGAGCTCGACGAATCCATGCTGACCGGCGAGAGCCGCCCGGTGCGCCGCGCCGCCGGCGAGACCGTGCTGGCCGGCAGCTTCAATACGGCAAGCCCGCTCGAACTGCGGATCACACGCGTCGGCGCCGGCACCCGCCTGGCCGAGATCGTCGCGGTGCTGGACCGCGCGCTGGCTGAAAAGCCGCGCCTGGCCACGCTGGCCGACCGCGTCGCGGGCTGGTTCGTGGCGACGCTGCTGGGGCTGGCGGCGCTGACCGGGCTGGTATGGGGCCTCTGGATCGATCCGTCGCGCGCCTTGCTGGTGACGATTGCGGTGCTGGTGGTCAGTTGCCCGTGCGCCTTGTCACTGGCAACGCCGGCCGCACTGGCCGCGGCCGGTGCGGCGCTGTCGCGCCGCGGCGTGCTGCTGACACGCGGCCACGCGCTGGAGACGCTGGCGCGCGTCACCGACGTGGTCCTCGACAAGACCGGCACGCTGACCGAAGGGCGCTTTGCCGTGGCCGCGGTCGAGCCGCTGGCTGACGCCGATCGGACCCGATGCCTGGCGCTGGCCGCCGCGATGGAGCGCGGTGGCGAACATCCGATCGCGCGTGCGCTGGTGGCCGCGGCGCAGGGTAACGCCGGCATGCCGCTCCAGGTGTCCGACATGCGCAACGTCCCGGGCCAGGGCCTGGAGGCGATCGTCGATGGCCAACGCCTGCGGCTCGGCCGCGCCGACTTTGTCGCGGCGCTGGCGCCCGACAGCGGCCAGGCACCGGACACCTGGCGCAGCGACGCGGACCATCCTGGCGCCACCGTGGTGTGGCTGGGCGCGCCAGCGGGTCCGCTGGCGCGCTTCGTCCTGGCCGATGTGGAGCGGACGCAGACGCCGCAGTTGCTCACGCGGCTGCGCGAACTGGGCGTGCGCTGCCACCTGGTATCGGGCGATCACGCCGAAGCGGTCCACTGGTGGGCATCGCACTTCGGCATAGCCTGCGTGGCCGGCGCGGTCACCCCGGAAGGCAAGCGCAACTACGTCGCGCGGCTCCAGCAGGGCGGGGCGGTGGTGCTGGCCGTGGGCGATGGCATCAACGATGCGCCGGTGCTGGCGCAGGCCCAGGTGTCGATCGCCATCGGCAGCGGCGCGCCGCTGGCCCAGGCCGGTGCGGACGCGGTGCTGACGCACGGCGGCGTGGCCGAGATCGCCACCGCATTGGCGGTGTCGCGCCGGACGCGCCGGGTGGTGCGCCAGAACCTGGGCTGGGCCTTCTTCTACAACGTGGTGGCCATCCCGCTCGCAGCGACGGGGCTGGTCACGGCCTGGATGGCCGGCATCGGCATGTCGCTGTCGTCGTTGCTGGTGGTGGCCAATGCCTGGCGCCTGCTGCGCGCCGGCAAGCCGCGCCACAAGGGAGTCTGACTGATGGAAACGCTTTACCTGCTGGTGCCGATGAGCCTGGTGCTTGTCGTGGTCATCGCGGGCGCGCTGTGGTGGGCCCTCCATGCCGGGCAGTACGACGACCTGGACCGGCCCGCCGAATCGATCCTGCTGGACAACGACAAGCCATGAACCTGCCGCGCGGCGCGCCCTCCGACCGGGGTCCAGCACGCAGGTTCCATGCATGCCCTGAGCGACTTGATAAAGATCAACGCACACGCAGCATGGTTTTTCTAAAGTCACACTGTCAGTAGGTTTTTTCTTTTCTCTAAGCTTTGGGGGTCTGAATGGATGTCACTGCCGCGTCTTCACGCGTCGACACCTTCAATTACGGCGTCGTAAGACAGTTCGCTGTCATGACGGTAGTCTGGGGGATCGTCGGCATGGCCGTCGGCGTGCTGCTGGCAGCACAGCTGATCTGGCCCGAACTCAATTTCAACACACCCTGGCTGTCGTTTGGCCGGCTGCGGCCGCTGCATACCAATGCGGTGATCTTCGCCTTCGGCGGCAGCGCGCTGTTCGCGACCTCGTACTACGTGGTTCAGCGCACCTGCCAGGCCCGCCTGTTTTGCGGCCCGCTGGCCGCGTTCACGTTCTGGGGCTGGCAGCTGGTCATCGTCGCCGCCGCCATCACGCTGCCGCTGGGGATCACCAGCTCCAAGGAATACGCGGAACTGGAATGGCCGATCGACCTGCTGATCACCGCGGTCTGGGTGGCCTACGCGATCGTGTTCTTCGGCACCATCGTCAAGCGCAAGACCCGGCATATCTACGTCGCCAACTGGTTCTTCGGCGCCTACATCCTGACCATCGCGCTGCTGCACATCGTCAACAACATCGAGATACCGGTGTCGCTGTGGAAGTCCTACTCGGCCTATGCCGGCGTGCAGGACGCGATGATCCAATGGTGGTACGGCCATAATGCCGTGGGCTTCTTCCTGACCACCAGCTTCCTGGGGATGATGTACTACTTCATTCCCAAGCAGGCCGAGCGCCCGATCTACTCCTACCGCCTGTCCATCGTCCACTTCTGGGCGCTGAACTTCACCTACATGTGGGCCGGCCCGCACCACCTGCAGTACACCGCGCTGCCGGACTGGGCACAGTCGCTGGGCATGGTGTTCTCGCTGATCCTGCTGGCGCCGTCGTGGGGCGGCATGATCAACGGCATCATGACCTTGTCGGGGGCCTGGCACAAGCTGCGCACCGACCCCATCCTGAAGTTCCTGGTGGTGGCGCTGTCGTTCTACGGCATGGCCACGTTCGAAGGCTCGATGATGTCGATCAAGACCGTCAACGCGCTCTCGCACTACACGGACTGGACCATCGGTCACGTGCACTCGGGCGCGCTGGGCTGGGTCGCGATGATCTCGATCGGCTCGCTCTACTACCTGATCCCGCGTCTGTTCGGCGAGAAGCAGATGTACAGCGTCAGGATGATCGAATGGCACTTCTGGATCGCGACCATCGGCGTGGTGCTGTATATCGCCTCGATGTGGATCGCCGGGGTGATGGAAGGCCTGATGTGGCGCGCCACGCAGCCTGACGGCACGCTGACCTATGCCTTCGTCGAAGCGGTCAAGGCCAAGTACCCGTTCTACCTGATTCGCTTGCTGGGTGGCCTGTGCTTCCTGTCCGGCATGCTGCTGATGGCCTACAACGTGCTCAAGACCATCGTCGGCAAGCCCGCAGTGGATGCGCCGATTCCGGCCAGCATCACTGCCTCTGCCCACTGATCAATCCAGGATAGAAAGATGTCCGACAAACAACGCTTCTTTTCCCACGAAACGCTGGAGAAGAACATCGGCTGGCTGATCATCTGCACGATCCTCGTGGTCAGCATTGCGGGTCTGGTCCAGATCGTGCCGCTGTTCTTCCAGCACTCCACCACCGAGCCGGATCCGGGCATCACCCCGTATTCGCCGCTGCGGCTGATGGGCCGCGATATCTATATCCGTGAAGGCTGCGTCGGCTGCCACTCGCAGCAGGTCCGCACGCTGCAGGCCGAGACCGAGCGCTACGGCCACTTTTCCACGGCGGGCGAGTCGGTCTACGACCACCCGTTCCTGTGGGGCTCCAAGCGCACCGGTCCCGACCTGGCGCGCGTGGGCGGGCGCTACTCGGATGACTGGCAGCGCATCCACCTGCGCAATCCGCGCGACGTGGTGCCGGAATCGGTGATGCCATCGTACCCGTGGCTGGAAAGGGCCGAGCTGCCCACCAACGACATCCAGGCCCGCATGCGCGCGCTGGTGCGCCTGGGCGTGCCGTACACGGATGCCGAGATCGCCAAGGCACCGGACGAGCTCAAGGGCAAGACCGAAGAAGATGCGCTGGTTGCCTACCTGCAAGGCCTGGGCACCAACCGCCGCAACGTCCGCGTGGATTCCGCCGCGGCCGCGGCACCCAAGGAGTAAGCCATGGCCATGATCACTGCCATTGCGACCGTCGTGTCGATGGTCGTCTTCCTGGGGATCTGCTGGTGGGCCTGGTCCGCCGGCCGGCAGGCCGCCAACCGGGAATCCGCCATGCTGCCGTTCGCGCTGCCTGACGAAACCACGACAACATCGAGCCGGAACACCTAGCCATGAGCGATTTCATTTCCGAATTCTGGAGTTATTACATTGCCGCTATCGCGCTCATCGGCATCGTCTGGTGCGTGTGGCTGCTGTTCTCGCAACGCAAGGTCGCCAAGACCGCCGGCGGCACTGAAGACACCGGCCATGTCTGGGACGGTGACCTGCGCGAGCTGAACAACCCGTTGCCGCGCTGGTGGATGTGGATGTTCCTGCTGGCCTGCATCTTCAGCCTGGCCTACCTGGTGCTGTACCCGGGACTGGGTTCGTATGCCGGCGTGCTGAAGTTCTCCACGCAGGGCGAACTTGCCGCGCACCGCGCGGCGCAGGAGAAAATGCAGAACGAGATCTACGCCAAGTACCTGAAGATGGACGTCAAGCAGGTAGCGGCGGATCCGCAGGCGCGCGAGATCGGCCAGCGCCTGTTCCTGAACTACTGCGCACAATGCCACGGCTCGGACGCGCGCGGCAGCCGCGGCTTCCCGAACCTGACGGACAGCGACTGGCTCTATGGTGGCGAACCCGACATCATCCAGCAGACCATCACCAAGGGCCGCAATGGCGTGATGCCGCCGTTTGCCGCGGCCATCGACGCCAAGCAGGCGGGCGACGTGGCGCAATACGTGCGCTCGCTGTCGGGCCTGTCGTCGGACCCGATCCGTGCGTCGCGTGGCGAGGGCGCCTTCAAGACGACCTGCGTGGCATGCCACGGCGCCGGCGGCAAGGGCAACCAGGCGCTCGGCGCGCCCAACCTGGCGGACAACGTCTGGCTGTATGGCAGCTCGGAAGGCAGCATCGTCGACGCCATCCTGAAGGGCCACAACAACCACATGCCCGCGCATGAGGAGATCCTGACGCCTGAACGCATCCGGATGCTGACGGCCTATGTCTGGGGTTTGTCCAACACTGGGGGCGGAGCCGGGCAATGACCGACGACTCATGTGAGCGGGCGCTGGCAGCTCGCGGGAGAGCATGCCCATGAACGCACCCGGGACCGAAGAAATGGCCCGGGCGGCCGACCTGCAACGGTCGGCCGCTGCGCCGGGCGAGACCTCTGACGAAACGCTCTACGAGGTCCGCCGCAAGATCTACCCGCGCTCGGTGACGGGCGCCTTCTCCAGCTGGCGGGTCTGGCTGGTGATCCTGACCCAGCTGATCTACTACGGCACGCCCTGGCTCCAATGGAATGACCGCCAGGCCGTGCTGTTTGACCTTGGCGAGCGCAAGTTCTACATCTTCGGGCTGGTGCTGTGGCCGCAGGACGTCATCTACCTGGCGGTGCTGCTGGTCATCTCGGCGCTGGCGCTGTTCCTGTTCACGGCGATCGCGGGGCGGCTGTTCTGCGGCTATGCCTGTCCGCAGACGGTCTACACCGAGATCTTCATGTGGATCGAGCGGCGGGTCGAAGGCGACCGCATCGCCCGCATCCGGCTCGACGGCGATCCGTGGAGCCTGCGCAAGTTCCGTCTCAAGGCGACCAAGCACTTCCTGTGGGTGCTGATTGCGCTCTGGACCGGCTTTACCTTCATCGGCTATTTCGCACCGATCCGCGAACTGGGCGGCGAGGTGCTCAGCCTGTCGCTGGGGCCGTGGCAGTCGTTCTGGATGCTGTTCTACGCGTTCGCCACCTGGGGCAATGCGGGCTTCATGCGCGAGCAGGTGTGCAAGTACATGTGCCCGTATGCGCGCTTCCAGAGCGTGATGGTGGATCGCGATACCTATGTCGTGACCTACGACGTCGGCCGCGGCGAGCCGCGCGGCAGCCGGTCGCGCAAGACCGACCACCACAAGGCGGGGCTTGGCGACTGCGTCAACTGCAGCATCTGCGTGCAGGTGTGCCCGACGGGCATCGATATCCGCGACGGCCTGCAGTACGAGTGCATCGGCTGCGGCGCCTGCATCGACGCCTGCGACCAGGTCATGGACAAGATGGCATATCCGCGCGGCCTGATCCGGTACACCTCGGAAAACGCGATGCGCAAGGGCTTGTCCGCGGCGGCATCGCGCAAGCGCCTGCTGCGCCCGCGCGTCGTTATCTATTCCGTGATCTGGGTGGCACTGCTGGCCGGGTTCATGGCTTCGATCGCGCTGCGCACGCCGCTGAAGGTCGACATCATCCGCGACCGTGGTGCGCTCGGCCGTGAAGTGGAAGGCCGCTGGATCGAGAATGTCTATCGCCTGCAGCTGATCAACACCACCGAAGCGCCGATGCAGATCAGCGTGCGCGCCGACAGCGACGAATTGAAGAACCTGACGGTGGAATACGACAAGCAGGCCGAATCGCTGGCGCCGACGTCCAACCGGTTGCTGCCGATCCGGATCCGCGTGCCGATCGAGGCCGCGGCGCAGGGCACGCACAAGATCAACGTGACAGTGACGAGCGAAGGCACGGAGCGGGGGCATGCCGAAATCCGGCAATCCACCAGTTTCATCGTGCCGCGCGATTTGTGAAGCTAGTCGTCAAGATGAAGGGGGACAAGATGAGTCAGCAAGGCAATCCGTGGTGGAAGGAGCCGTGGCCGTGGCTGTTGATGAGCGGCCCGCTGGTGGCGATGGTGGCGTGCGGCGTGACAATCTGGCTGGCATCCGCGCATCCGGACATGCCGGTGCAGGGTGCAACGCGCCATGGCCTGGTGGTCGAGAAGGTCGACGCCGCGCCGCCCAAGGCTGCCGCTGTGAGGCAGCCATGAGGTTGCGCTGGCTGATGTGGGTACTCTGGCCGGCGTTCCTGATGGCTGGGTTTGCGACCGCGACGGTGTTTTCGGTGGTGGATCCCGGTGACCTGAGCTTCTTCGGCCAGCCGATCGAAGCGTCCCGCGAATCGGTCTACACCATCGGCTTCCTGATGGCCTGGGTGTTCTGCGCGTTGTCCAGCGGACTGACGCTCTACACCATGCCGACGCGGCTCAGCGATACCGACGAACTGGAGTAAGCGGGCTGCCGTGAGGCCTGCGCTGTCATGGCCGGATGCGGCCATGACAGCGCCTTGGCCGCTTAGCAGGAGCGGCTGTAGAGTTGCTTGATGCCGTCGATGTCCACGAGCTTGACGTGGCGCTGGCGAATCTGGATCAGGCCGGCTTCGGCAAAGCGAGAGAACAGGCGGCTGACGGTTTCGAGCTTCAGGCCCAGGTAGCTGCCGATCTCTTCGCGGCTCATGCGCATCACGAACTCGGACGCCGAATAGCCGCGCGCCGACAGGCGCTCAGAGAGGTTGATCAGGAAGGCGGCAAGGCGTTCCTCGGCGCGCATCGAGCCCAGCGTGACCAGCATCAGTTGGTCATGCGTGATTTCCTTGCCCATCAGGCGCAGGAACTGCTGCTGCAGCGACGGCAGGTCTGCCGACAGCGATTGCAACTCGCTCATGCGGACCACGCAGACTTCGGTGTCCTCCAGCGCGGCGGCATCGGAGGCATGCTGCATCTCGCCCAGCCCGTCGAGACCGACAATTTCGCCGGGCAGGTGGAAGCCGGTAATCTGCGAGCGGCCGTCTTCAGTGGTGACGTGGGTCTTGAGCGTGCCAAAGCGCACGGCATAGACCGCGGTGAGCGGATCGCCCATGCGATACAGGGTTTCACCCTTGTGCACACGGATGCGTTCCTGAACCAGCGTGTCCATCTTGGCAAGGTCTTGCTGCGACATGCCGACCGGAAGGCACAGCTGCCCCATCGCACAGGTGGAGCAGCGGGGTGACATCTCGGTAATGGGAATGGAGGTGAGCAATTGGAACCTGCTAGAAATGGCAGCGAGGGCGCGATAAGGACATTTTACCGTGCGATGTGATGTGGTAGGGAGTGAGAATTGACATTTGGCGTACTGATCAGCGTTTTTCTGCTGGCTTTGCTGGGCGGGGTCCACTGCGCTGCCATGTGCGGCGGCGTGGCGCTGGCCGTGGAGCAACGCCGCGGGGCGGCGGCCACGATCAGTCTTGTGCCCAGCCGTGCCGCCTGGCTGGGCGAGTTGCTGATAATGCACCTGGGCCGGATCTCGACCTATATGCTGCTTGGGGCCGCGCTGGGCGCGGTCGGTGCTTCGGCGTGGAAGCAGGACTATCTGCCGGTGCAGCGCTGGCTGTTCGGCGCAGGCAGCGTCATGCTGCTATGGTCGGGCTGGCGGTTGCTGCGCGGCAACACTTTTACCGTCGACTGGCTGGAGCGGCTGGCGGCGCGTGCCGGCGCAACGGTGGCGCGCCGGCTGGCTGGCGTGGCACGCGGCATGCCGTCGTTTGTGCGCGCACGCGGCGGCCTGGCGCGGCGATATGGCGTGGGCCTGGCGTGGGGACTGGTGCCGTGCGGCATGGTCTATGGGGCGCTCACGCTGGCGCTGCTGGCGGGAAATGCGGCGTCCGGCGCACTCGTGATGGGCGTGTTCGGGCTCGGCACACTGCCTAACCTGCTGGTGCTCTCCGGCCTGTCGGGCTATTTGCGTACGCTGTCGCGACGTCCCGGCGTGCGCCTGGGTGCCGGCCTGGCGGTGATGGCGTTCGGCGGCCTTGGCATTGCGCGAGCGGTGCTGTTGCCACATTCGCTGGCCGAGCATGGATTCTGCCTGGTGTTCTGAGGCGCCGGCGCCGCGCGGGCAACGGATGATGGTTGCAGGCGGGGGCGGGAATGCCATACAATCGCCAACATTGCGGTATCGCGCGGCGTCTTGTGAGCCGCGGTAAGCAGCGGGCGAGCAGCGCCAGGCGGCCTTCATACCAGAAGGCGAGTTCAGGGCAGGGGAAGCGGAAGGTTTTCGATGCCCGTCCCGTCCCCAAAGTCCATCCGGTTCAAAAGATCTGGTTCAAAAGTCCGGCTGGCACTGCGGTGTTGGCGATGCCGGCCTTGCTCCCGATACCCGTTTTTCTTGCGTCCGAGGCCTTCAGTTCGCTGACAGCGACGTCCGATATGTGCGGACGCGCTACGCAAGAGGTTCGCTGGCTGGCCCATAACGGCATGCGAACGATCTCCTGCCGGAACGCCCGGCAACTCGATGCAAAGATAGGGAAGTGCACGGCTTGGATGCAGCAGGTATCCGGCTAGCTGCGCAATGAGATGGCGGTGGCTTTCGCACCGCTGTATCCAAAATCTCCGGTGCCCCGGATCCGTCCGGGAGCAGGTGCAAAGACAGGCTGCACACCATCAACATGAATACCCAAGAGGCGAAGATCGTCCTCGAGACGGCGCTGATCTGCGCGCAGGAACCGCTGCGCGTCAATGATCTGCGGCGGCTGTTTGACGACGACGTCGGCGCAGACACCATCCGCGTGCTGCTTGATGAACTGCGCCAGGACTGGCGGCCGCGCGGCGTGGAACTGGTGGCGCTGGCCAGCGGCTGGCGCTTCCAGAGCCGGCCGGAAATGCGTGAATACCTGGATCGGCTGAATCCTGAAAAGCCGCCAAAATATTCGCGCGCGGTGATGGAAACACTGGCGATCATTGCCTACCGGCAGCCGGTGACCCGCGGCGATATCGAGGAAATCCGCGGCGTGACGGTCAGCACGGAAGTCATCAAGAAGCTTGAGGACCGCAGCTGGATCGAGGTGATCGGACACCGCGACGTGCCGGGCAGGCCGGCGCTGTATGCGACCACCAAGGCGTTCCTGGACGATCTTGGCCTGCGTACGCTGGATGAGCTGCCGCCGCTGGAAGATGCCCAGGCGCAGGCGCAGGCAACCCTGCTGGAACAGCAGGCCATCAATTTTGAAGACCTGGCTGCAAACAAGGCGGCCAGCGCCGACGAAGAGGCTTTTGCCGACCCCGCCGCGCACGCAGCGGATGTGGCTGAAGCATCCGTCGCAAACGAAGCCGAGACGACCGGCCCGGTCGACCAAGGCGCCAATGGCTTTGACGCGCAACCGCTGCAAGCTGCAGCCGACGATGCCGCCGAGGCCGCTTCCACCGAACCAGCCGCACCCAATCCGGACGGGGCGCGGGGCGATTTGCCGGACAACGGCACCCCGCCGCACCCGAGCGAGCACGACGAGCGCGTGCCGAACTGAACAACATGCAACATCCGATAGTGAATATCTTGTCTGATTCCGTTGAGCAAGACACCCGCAATGCGGGCGCACCCGCCGACACCGGCGCCGCAGAACCCGGATCGGGCAGCGAAGCCGCGCCCCGCCGCAAGGGGCTGCGCCGCGGGCTGAGGAACCTGGTCGCATCGCGCCGCCAGGCACAGGACCGCGGCGAGGGCGCCGAAGGCGCCGGCGGCCAGGCCGATGCCGGTGAAGCGGGCGCCGCACAGGCGGCGGGCGGTGCGCGCGCTGGCCAGCGTGGCCGCGGCAAGCGCAAGACGGGGCAGGGCGAGGGCGGCCAGGGTAGCCAGGGCGGCCAGGGCACCAGCAAGGCAGACAAGGTGGACCGCGCGGCCAGGGCCGAAGGCACCGACAAGCCCGAGCAGCCCGGCCGCAAGCGCAAGCCGGTCCAGCGCTCGGGCAAGGCGGCAGCGCCGGGCGAGGCGCAGGGCACCGGCGCGCGGCAGCAGGGCCGCCGCAAGGATGGCGGCAAGCCGCAGGCGCCCCGCAAGGGCCAGGGCGGCGGGGACAAGACCGCGGCGAGCAGCGAAGACCTGTTCCGCTTCGTGATCTCCGAGCAGTACGACAACGAAGACACCGTCATTCCGCGCACCAAGGCCAAGCCGGTGCGCGAGCTGTCGGCCGACGACGACGCGCCCAAGCTGCACAAGGTGCTGGCCGAGGGCGGGCTGGGCTCGCGCCGCGAGATGGAAGAACTGATCCTGCAGGGCCGCGTTTCGGTCAACGGCCTGCCGGCCCATATCGGCCAGCGCATCCTGCCGGCGGACCAGGTCCGCGTGAACGGCAAGCTGATCCACCGCAAGGTGTCGACCAAGCCGCCGCGCGTGCTGCTGTACCACAAGCCCGCCGGCGAGATCGTCAGCCAGTCCGATCCGGAAGGCCGTCCGACCGTGTTCGACAGCCTGCCGCGCATCAAGGCCGGCAAGTGGGTCGCAGTGGGCCGCCTGGACTTCAATACCGAAGGCCTGCTGATCTTCACCACCTCGGGTGACATTGCCAACCGTTTCATGCATCCGCGCTATGGCGTGGAGCGCGAGTACGCGGTGCGCACGCTGGGCGAGCTGGCCGAGGCCGACCGCCAGCGCCTGCTGCATGGCATCAAGCTCGATGACGGCGAGGCCAACTTCCTGCGTATTGCCGACGGCGGCGGCGAAGGCGTCAACCAGTGGTATCACGTGGCCCTGACCGAAGGCCGCAACCGTGAAGTGCGCCGCATGTTCGAGGCGGTCGGGCTGACCGTGTCGCGCCTGATCCGCACCCGCTACGGCCAGTTCCTGCTGCCGCGTGGCCTCAAGCGCGGCCGCTGGCAGGAAGTCGAGCCGAATGACGTCAAGGCGCTGATGGCCGGTGTCGGCCTGAAGGTGCCCGGCAAGGGCGAGCAGGCTCCCAAGGGCGCCACCAAGGTAGGCGGGCGCAAGCAGCGCACCGAAGCCGCGATTGCCGGCATGCCGATGCCCACGGGCATGGACGGCCTGCCGCGCTTCGACCAGGGCGGCGCCCGGGGCGGTAGCGGCGGCCGCAGCAGCCAGCCGGACCCGATGAAGACCTCGATGGGCTATATCACCCACGGGCCCACCTTGCTGACCTCGCACGCGGCCAACCTGGGCGGCGGGCGCGGCACTGGCGCACGCCAGGGGCGTGGTGGCGCCGGCATGGGCGGCATGGGTGGCATGCGCGGTCAGGGTGGCCTGGGCGGCCAGGGTCAGGGCAAGCCGCGTCGCGGCGGCGGCGAAGCCAACGGCAATGTGATGCCGAAGGCGTCGAAACCGGGCGGCAACCGTTCCCCGCGCGGCGGTAGTGGCAGTGGCGGCGGCAACCGTGGTGGCAACCGCGGCGGCAACCGATAAGCGCTGATTGCGGCGCATGGCGGGCTGAACGCCTGCCGGCGCCGGATTCGGTGCACGGAAATGTCTGGCTTTTGCCTTTTCGACATAATCCGCGTATAATTCAAGTCTATTCAAAAAGCGATCCTCGTCGAGGATGGGCGAATGATGGGCATTGCGCCCATTTTTTTTTGGTTCGCCCGTTTTTCGGTTCTCTCCGCTGGAGCGGGGGATGGCGGACAGGCAGGGCTGCAGCAGGGTCGTCCCGGACGGCACCGGCGGGTTTGCCTGCCACGGTGTTGATGGCCATTACTCGGGATAACAGTGCATCTGGCAGATTTGATCGAAACCACCCTAAGCGGCATGGGATATGAGCTGGTCGAGCTCGAGCGTGCCCCGGCCGGATTGCTGCGTGTCTATATCGATCAGCCTGAAACCGGCATTGCCATCGAGGATTGTGAAAAGGTGAGCCGCCAGCTCACCCACGTGTTCACGGTCGAGAACGTCGACTATGAACGCCTCGAGGTCTCGTCGCCCGGACTGGACCGGCCGCTGAAGAAGCTGGCCGACTATGTCCGCTTTGCCGGCGAGGAGGTGCGCGTGACGCTGCGCCTGCCCGTCAACGGACAGAAGAACTTCACAGGCATCCTGCGCGAGCCCACCGGCGCGGCGGGCGAGGAGATGATTGGCCTGGAGTTCGAAGGCAAAGATGGCCCGGCGCTGCTGGAATTTGCCGTATCCGATGTCGACAAGGCACGCCTGGTGCCGGTGATCGACTTCAAAGGAAATCAAAGAAAAGGGAACAAGCAATGAGCCGCGAAGTTCTGTTGCTCGTCGATGCGCTTGCGCGTGAGAAGAACGTCGACAAGGATGTGGTATTCGGTGCCCTGGAGGCGGCGCTCGCCTCGGCCACCAAGAAGCGTTTCGAGGAAGACGTGGATATCCGTGTCGCGATCGATCGCGAGTCGGGCGAGCATGAAACCTTCCGCCGCTGGCTGGTCGTTCCCGACGAGCTGGGCCTGCAAGAGCCGGACAAGCAGATCCTGCTGTTCGAAGCCCGCGATGAAAACCCCAGCATCGAGCTGGGTGACTTTATCGAGCAGCAGATCGAGTCGGTCGAGTTCGGCCGCATCGGTGCGCAGGCTGCCAAGCAGGTGATCCTGCAGCGCATCCGCGACGCCGAGCGCGAGCAGATCCTGAACGACTACCTGGATCGCGGCGAGAAGATCATGACCGGCACGGTCAAGCGCGCCGACAAGAAGGGCCTGATCGTCGAATCCGGCCGCGTGGAAGCGCTGCTGGCCCGCGACCAGATCATCCCCAAGGAAAACCTGCGCACCGGTGACCGCGTGCGTGCGTATATCCTGAATGTGGACCGCGCCGCGCGCGGCCCGCAGATTGAACTGTCGCGTACCGCGCCCGAGTTCCTGATCAAGCTCTTCGAGAACGAAGTGCCGGAAATGGAACAAGGCCTGCTGGAGATCAAGGCGGCTGCCCGTGATCCGGGCGTGCGCGCCAAGATCGCCGTGGTCGCGCATGACAAGCGCATCGACCCGATCGGCACCTGCGTCGGCGTGCGCGGTACCCGCGTCACCGCGGTGCGCAACGAGATCGGCGGCGAGGCCGTGGACATCGTGCTGTGGTCGGAAGACCCGGCGCAGTTCGTGATCGGCGCGCTGGCACCGGCACAGGTGCAGTCGATCGTGGTGGATGAAGAAAAGCACAGCATGGACGTGGTGGTCGACGAGGAAAACCTCGCCGTCTCGATCGGCCGCAGTGGTCAGAACGTGCGCCTGGCGACCGAGCTGACCGGCTGGCAGATCAACATCATGACGCAGGAAGAGTCGGCGCAGAAGCAGGCCGAAGAGAGCGATGTCGTGCGCAAGCTGTTCATGTCCAAGCTGGACGTGGATGAGGAAGTTGCCGACATCCTGATCGAGGAAGGCTTCTCCACGCTGGAAGAAGTGGCTTATGTCCCCATCAGTGAAATGATGGAGATCGAGGCCTTTGACGAAGACACCGTCAACGAGCTGCGCAATCGCGCGCGTGATGCGCTCCTGACGATGGAACTGGCCCGGGAAGAAAAGGTGGAAGAGGTGTCGCAGGACCTGCGCTCGCTCGACGGCCTCAACCCGGAACTGATCGGCAAGCTGGCCGAAGGCGATATCCATACGCGTGACGACCTGGCCGAACTGGCCGTGGACGAGCTGGTCGAGATGACCGGTGTCAGCGAGGAAGAAGCCAAGTCGCTGATCATGAAAGCACGGGAACATTGGTTCAACTGAGGGACACGGCCGGGCCGGCCAACGCCAGCCCGGGCGCGCTTTCCGCAACAATCTGTCCCGACGTAGAAACCAAGCATTGAAAGGGTTTGAATGGCAAGCACAACAGTTGCCCAACTGGCCGCAGAACTGAGTCGCAGCGCAGCTGCCCTGCTGGAACAATTGCAGGCGGCTGGGGTGGGCAAAGCGACGCCAGAAGACATCATCACGGAATCGGATAAGACCAGGCTGCTGGACTATCTGAAGCGCTCGCACGGCCAGGCCGACGACAGCTCCCGCAAGAAGATCACACTGACCAAGCGCGAAACCTCCGAGATCCGCCAGTCGGATGGCACTGGCAAGACCCGCACGGTCCAGGTGGAAGTGCGCAAGAAGCGCGTGCTGATCAAGCGCGACGAAGCTGCGCCCGATGCCCAGGCCGACGCGGTCGAAGCCCAGGCGCCTGTCGTCGATGCTGTCGAGGAAGCTCGCCGCGACGAGGAAGAACGCCAGCAGGCCGAACTGCTGGCGCGCCAGGAAGCTGAAGCCAAGGCCGCCCGCGAGGCAGCCGAGCGCGAGGAAGCCGAGCGCCGCGCCCGCCAGGAAGCGCTGGAGGCTGAACAGCGCCGCCAGGCCGAACTCGCCGCCCGCAAGGCGGAGGAAGAGGCTGCCGCGTCGCGCGCCGTGACCGAGGCCAACGAGGATTCCTCGCGCAAGAAGGCAGAGGACGAGAAGGCACGCGTCACCGCCGAACGCGCCGAGGCGCAGAAGGCTGCCGACGAGGCCAAGGCTGCCGCCGACAAGGCCCGCGCCGAGCAGGAAGTCGCTGCGCGCAAGCGCCGCGAGGCTGCCGAAGCCGAGGCCCGTGCGATCCAGCAGATGCTGAACGCGCCGCCCCGCGTGCTGAAGGCGCCGTCCGAGCGCAAGGCCGAAGAGAAGAAGGCCGAGCAGACCGGTACGCTGCACAAGCCGGTGAAGCCGGCCGGTGCGACCACGGAAGCGAAGAAGGACGACAAGAAGCCGGCCACCACGACCACGACCACGGCAACTGCCGACAAGAAGGGCAAGGTCGTGAAGGCGGGCTGGCAGGACGACAGCAGCCGCAAGAAGGGCAGCGGCCTGAAGACCCGCGGCGATACCTCGGGTGGCGTGGGCGGCTGGCGCGGTGGCCCGCGTGGCCGCGGCGGCAGGCAGCAACAGCATGACGACAGCCGCAGCAGCTTCCAGGCGCCGACCGAGCCGGTGGTGCGTGAAGTGCACGTGCCGGAAACCGTCTCGGTGGCCGACCTGGCGCACAAGATGGCCGTCAAGGCATCCGAGGTCATCAAGCAGATGATGAAGCTCGGCCAGATGGTGACCATCAACCAGGTGCTGGACCAGGAAACCGCCATGATCGTGGTGGAAGAAATGGGCCACAAGGCGTATGCCGCCAAGCTGGACGATCCGGAAGCGCTGCTGGTGGTGGGCGGTGAGGAACACACCGATGCCGAACTGCTGCCGCGTCCGCCGGTGGTGACCGTGATGGGTCACGTCGACCACGGCAAGACCTCGCTGCTGGACTACATCCGCCGCACCAAGGTGGCTGCGGGCGAAGCTGGCGGGATTACGCAGCACATCGGTGCCTACCATGTGGAAACCGACCGCGGCGTGATCACGTTCCTGGATACCCCGGGTCACGAGGCCTTCACGGCCATGCGTGCCCGCGGTGCCAAGGCGACCGACATCGTGATCCTGGTGGTGGCCGCCGACGACGGCGTGATGCCGCAGACCAAGGAAGCCATTGCGCATGCCAAGGCTGCCGGTGTGCCGATCGTGGTGGCGATCAACAAGATCGACAAGCCCGATGCCAACCCGGACCGCGTCAAGCAGGAACTGGTGGCGGAGCAGGTGGTGCCGGAAGAATACGGCGGCGATTCGCCGTTCGTGCCGGTTTCCGCCAAGATGGGTACCGGTGTGGAAGAGCTGCTCGAGCAAGTGCTCCTGCAAGCCGAAGTGCTGGAACTGACCGCTCCGGTGGATGCCCCGGCCAAGGGCCTGGTGGTGGAAGCCCAGCTGGACAAGGGCAAGGGCCCGATCGCAACCATCCTGGTCAGCAGCGGCACGCTCAAGCGTGGCGATGTGGTCCTGGCTGGCAGCGCCTACGGCCGCGTGCGTGCCATGCTGGACGAGAACGGCAAGCCGACCAAGGAAGCAGGCCCGTCGATCCCGGTGGAAATCCAGGGTCTGTCGGAAGTGCCTGCCGCCGGTGAAGAAGTGCTGGTGCTGCCGGACGAGCGCAAGGCACGTGAAATCGCGCTGTTCCGCCAGGGCAAGTTCCGCGACGTGAAGCTGGCCAAGCAACAGGCCGCCAAGCTGGAGAACATGCTCGAGCAGATGGCCGAAGGCGAAGTGCAGACGCTGCCGTTGATCGTCAAGGCCGACGTGCAGGGTTCGCAGGAAGCGCTGGTGCAGTCGCTGCAGAAGCTGTCGACCGCCGAAGTGCGCGTGCAGATCGTGCATGGCGGCGTGGGTGGCATCTCCGAATCCGACGTCAACCTGGCGACGGCTTCGAAGGCGGTCATCATCGGCTTCAACGTGCGTGCCGACGCTGGTGCGCGCAAGCTGGCCGAGCACAACGGCATCGATATCCGCTACTACAACATCATTTACGATGCGGTAGACGAGATCAAGGCGGCGATGTCGGGCATGCTGGCGCCGGAGAAGCGCGAGACCACCATCGGCCAGGTCGAGGTGCGCCAGGTGTTCCGCGTGCCGAAGATCGGTGCGGTGGCCGGCTGTATGGTCACCGACGGCCTGGTCAAGCGCAACTCGCTGGTGCGCGTGCTGCGCAACAACGTGGTCATCCACGACGGCGAGCTGGATTCGCTCAAGCGCTTCAAGGACGACGTCAAGGAAGTCAAGCAAGGCTTCGAGTGCGGTCTGTCGATCAAGAACTTCAATGATGTTCAGGAAGGCGACCAGCTCGAGGTGTACGAAATCACAGAGGTGGCGCGTACGCTGTAAGGCGTCGCAAGCAACGGCAGGCTTCGGCCTGCCGTTGTCATCTCGACCAGACTGTATTGAATGGCCAAGAAAGGCAGCATCTCCTCCCGCAATCTCCGCATCTCCGACCAGATCCAGAAGGACCTGGCCGAGATGATCCAGCGCGAACTGCGCGACCCGCGCCTCGGCCTGGTCACGCTGCAGTCGGTCGCGCTGACGCCCGACTATGCGCACGCCAAGGTGTACTTCACCGTGCTGGGCGCCGAAGCCGCCGAGGCGGAAGCCATCCTGAACGAAAAGGCCGGCTACCTGCACTCGCTGCTGTACAAGCGCCTGCACATCCATACCGTGCCGACGCTGCGCTTCTTCCACGATACCTCGGTCGAACATGCGATCGAGATGTCCAAGCTGATCAACGAAGCGAACGCCACGCGTTCGAAAGACGACTGAAGCCGGCGCCCATGCCGCCCTGGCATGGGTTTCGCGGCCACTACGTTCACGTTGCCGCCATCCGCGCCGCATCGCCGTCCCGCCTCCCGCTTTCTCCAGATGACCGATTCCAACGCCAACCGTCCGCCGCGCCTGCCGCGCCGCGAGGTCCATGGTGTGTTGCTGCTCGACAAGCCGCTGGGCCTGTCGTCCAACGACGCGCTGGTGCGCGCCAAGCGCCTCTTGCGCGCGGCCAAGGCCGGCCATACCGGCACGCTGGATCCGCTTGCCACGGGGCTGCTGCCGCTGTGCTTCGGCGAAGCCACCAAGTTTTCGCAAGACCTGCTGGAAGCGGACAAGACCTATGACGCCGTGGTGCGGCTGGGCGCGCGCTCGAGCACGGGCGACGCCGAAGGCGAGTTGCTCGACGTGCGCGAGGTCACCTGCGACCGCGCCGCGGTGGAGCAGGCGCTGGCAAGCTTCCTCGGCGAGATCGAACAGGTGCCGCCGATGCATTCGGCGCTGAAGAAGGACGGCCGCCCGCTGTATGAATACGCGCGCGCCGGCCAGACCGTGGAGCGCGCGGCGCGCCGCGTCACCATCCGTTCGATTGCGCTGCTGGATTGTGCCTTGCCCGATGCCCTGTCGTTCACGATGCGGGTGACGTGCAGCAAGGGCACCTATATCCGCACGCTGGCCGAGGACATCGGCGAAGCGCTGGGCTGCGGCGCGCACCTGACCGGACTGCGCCGGATCGCCGTGGGCGACCTGACGTTGGACGGCGCGGTGACGCTGGAGCAGATCGAACAGCACGACGATGCACAGCGCCCGGCCATGCTCGCACCTGTGGACGCCTTGCTGCAGAAGTGTGCACCGGTGCATCTGGATGACGCCGCCGCAGCGCGCTTCCTGCAGGGCCAGCGCATCGCCCAGCGCGACCTGCCGGCCGCCACCGGGCTGGCCGAGGATGCGCTGGCGCGCGTCTATGCCGGCGAACCAGCCCGGCTGCTGGGCGTGGCACGCATGCGCGAAGGCGCGTTGCGGCCGGAGCGGCTGGTCAAGCTGTAAATTGCGCGAGGGGCGCAAGTGGCCGCCCCGTCAGCAATTACTCGAGCGTGATCTTGGCCGTCTTGATGACATCGGCCCACATCTTGCGATCCTGGGCGAGGAACCCGGCGAAATGCTCCGGTGTATCGCCCACGGGCTCGGAGCCGAATTCAGCCATCTTCTTCCTGACTTCCGGGTTCGCCAAGGCCTTGACCAGCGCCTGGTTGTAGCGGACCACGATTGCCTTCGGCAGGTCCCTCGGCCCGAAGATGCCTTGCCAGGTCGGCATGTTGAAGTCCTTCAGGCCGCTCTCGGCAAGCGTCGGCACCTCCGGCAACAGGGGCGAGCGCTTGCTGCCGGTGACTGCCAGCGCCTTGACCTTGCCGGTCTTGGCCAGCGTCGCCGCGGTGGTGATGTTGTCGACCGTCATGGCGATATGCCCGCCCATCAGGTCGGTGATCACCGGGGTGGCACCCTTGTACGGCGCATGGACCATGTCGATGCCAAGACGGTGCAGCATGGTTTCGGCAATCAGGTGATTCGACGTGCCGACGCCGGCGGTGCCGTAGGTGACCTGCGGCGTCTTTTTAACGTAGGCGACGAAGTCGGCCATGGTCTTGACCGGCAGGGCCGGATTGACGATCACAACATTCGGCTGGGTGGCCAGCATGGCGATGGGCGTGAAATCATCCGCCTTGTATGGCGTGCCCTTGGGGTTGAGCACGTGGGTCACCGCCATCGCGCCGGCGGCGCCCATGCCGATGGTGTAGCCGTCGGCCGGGGCCTTGGCCAGCTTGTCGGCGGCGATATTGCCACCCGCACCCGGCACGTTCTCCACCACCACCGGAACCCCCAGGCTTTCCGACAGCGGCGCCTGCACCAGGCGCGCCAGCAGATCAGCCGAGCCGCCGGGCGCAAAGCCCACCAGCAGGCGCACCGGCTTGGCCGGCTTCCACTCCTGCGCCTGCGCGCCCGGGATCACCGCCGCGCCCAGGCTCACCCACATCATGCCGCGTGCCAGCGGCCCCATCCACTTCGCCACCTGTTTCATTGTTACTTCCACTCCAGCAGTGTCATGGGCAATCTGTCAGCGGGCTTGCCCTTACCCGAAAATGGATTCGCTTCGTGCCTGGATTCAGGCCGCGGCACCAGCCAGTACCTGTCCCAGCAGCCTTGCCACCATGCGGTTGGAGAGCAGCACCGGCGCGCCGGCATGGCGCGCCACCTCGGCCCGCATGGCTTCGGTGTAGCCCATGCAGTGCATCACCACCAGGTCGCAGCCGCGCAGCGTCTCGCCCGCCTGCGCGAAGCGATCGGTGCTGGCGTCGGTATAAGGCGAGGCATGGGTGACGCGCAGTTCGCAGGGCGCCGGCTGGATCAGGTGGAAGCTGCTTACCTGGGCTTCCAGCGGCAACACGATGCCGAGCCGCTTGGAGCCCTGCGCCAGCGCCACGGTCAGGTGGTCCACTATCTGCTGCGGTTCGATGACCAGGGTCCGCATCGGCGGCAGGGCGGTGCCGGTGCACAGTGGCACTAGGGCGTCGAAGCGGCCGTCGTCCAGCGAGGTCATCAGCCGGGCCAGCATGGCCTCGGCCACCGGCTTGCCCATCACCGCCTGCGTGCCGTCACGCATCCGGCTGGCAAAGCGGTACTCGCCGGGCGCGGGCGCCAGCGCGGCAATGTCTTGCGGGCCCAGCGCGTCCAGGATGCCGAATTCTTCCACCGTGGCCGGCAGGCCCAGGTCGGCAATCATCTGCGGGACCACATCTGTCCTGGGCGCCTGCCCGATGGTGACGAAGGCCACGCGTGGCTGGCGTGCGGCAGGCGTGTTCATGCCTCGGTTCCCACGGTCTGCAGATGGGCCAGCGAGCCATAGCGGCGCTGCAGCTCGGCCCACTCGGCCGCGTCATAGAAGTCGCACTGGCCCTGGCCGAACTGCTTCGCCACCTCGATGCAGAAGCGCGTCGCCACGTCGATGTCGAAGGCGTTGGTGACGCCGGTTGCGCAGCCTGGCACAGTGGTCTGCGCGGTCAGCGCCACGCCCACCACCGGGGCAGGGGTCACGATGGCCGGCTGCATGATCGAGTTGACATGCCACAGGCCGTTCTCATACGGCGTGATGTCCTGGGTGGTCAATGGCAACACCATCGGCAGTTCGCCGCTGACCCATCCCATCAGGTCCAGCATCCGCTCCGGCAGGCGCAGCAGCCAGCCTTCCTTGGCCACCGGCGTCAGCGCCACGCCGCGGCGGTTGACGAAGCGGTTGCCGCGCGTGGTGTCGACCGACAGGATCGCCGCCATGCGCGGGTGCACCTCATGCGACATCATCGTGCGCATCGCAAAGGGCGATTTCATCATCGGCACCGGATGATGCGGCCGCGTGGCGGCATGCGGGTAGATATGGGTGTGGATGCGCACCGGCCCGGCCAGCACGTCGCCGGTGGCGGCCATGTCGGCCAGCTTCAGCGCGCTGGCGACGGCCACGATGGCGCCGTCGGCATCGGACACCAGTCCCGTCACGGCCGGGCGTGCGCCGACGCCGCCCAGCCGGCCCACCACGCCAAGTGCGGGCGCGTCCGGGTTCTGTCCGGGTACCGTGCAGGCGAGGAAATCGGTGTAGAGGCCGTTCTCTTCCACGCGCGTGACGGTGACATCGTCCAGGCCGCGCGAGCGCAGCAGTGAGGCGACGGCTGCGCCGTCGACATTCGCTGCCGACAGCAGCTCGATCGATTCAATAACCTGCTTGATAGACATCTTGCTTGACTTCCTGGGGCTGGGGTGGGGTTCTGTACGCTGGGCACTCAGGCCGGCAAATTCAGCGCGGCAGCGACAGCGCGCCGGGCTGCACGTCGGCAATGTCCGCGCCCCAGAACCAGCGCGCGGCATGGGCGCCGCCCATTTCGAGGCGATCGTCCGAGACCCGCACCCAGTTGCCCTCGGGCAGGCCCAGCACCGGCATGTCGGGCTGCAGCACGGTGAATTCGGCCAGGCGCTGGTCGCGCGTTTCGCCGCGGAAGCCGGGCACGACCAGGTTGAAGTAGTGCGGGTTGATCTGGAAGGGGACCAGCGCCAGCGCGTCCAGGCCGCCCGGGTCGGCCACCGGCATGTCGTTGGTGGTGCGGATGGTCGGGCAGGCCAGGTTGGCGCCGGCGCTCCAGCCGATATAGCGCGCGGCACCGGATCGCACCCGCGCCGAGATCGCCGCCAGCAGGCCACGCTCGCGCAGGCATTGCAGCAAGCGGAACGTGTTGCCGCCGCCAACGACGATCAGTTCAGCCGCTTCGATGGCGCGCACGGCTGCCGCCGGCTCGGCCAGCCGGTGCAGCGATTGCACCGCGATGCCGACCGGCGCGAAAGCGTCGCGGACCAGCGTCTCGTAGGTGTCCCAGTCGCGCGTGACGCCGGCGAACGGGATGAAGCAGGCAGTCTTGCGGCCGGTGGCCAGGTCCCGGATTGCCGCCTGGGCGTGTACCAGGTAGCCGGCGTCGCTGCTGGAGTTGCTGAGTAACAGGAGTTCCATAAGTCGTTGCGGCGAAGTCTAGATAAGTGGGGCGGCGTCGAGCCACAGTGGGTCGCCGATGCGCTGTCCCACGGGTGCCACGGCCTGCACCAGCGTCGCGCGCAGCGCCTGGGCCTGGGCCTGGCTGACCTGCATCGCGGTGAAAGACAGGCACAGTCCGCGCACGTCGCCTGAGAGCGGGTCTGCCAGCGTCGCGGCCACGGCGCCGATGCCGGGCATGCCTTCATTCACGGCGATGGCGCTGCGCTCGGCGCGGGCCGTCGCCACGCGTTCGCGCAGCTCGGCAACCGTGGCGGGACAGCCTGCGGGTGCATCCGGCAGCTTGCGGGTGCCGGTGGCGCCATAGCGCGAGTTGAAGTCAGGCTCGGGCAGGCGCGACAGCAGTACCCGGCCCATCGCCGTGGTGAATGCCGGCCGGCGTGCGCCGGGCGGCGACAGCACCTGCACCGGATTGCTGCCGTTCAGGCGTTGCAGCACGACGGTGTCGGTGCCGTCCAGCATCGACAGGTAGGCGGTGAAGCCGGTGGCATCGGACAACGTGGCCAGGATCTCGCGGCATTGCTCGTCGAACGGATGCGCCTGCGCAGCAGCCTGCGCTGCGCGGATCAGCAGCGCGCCAGGGCGGTAGCGCCGCGTGGACGGCTGCAGTTCCAGCAGGCGGTAGCGCACCATCTGGGCGAGCAGGCGCGAGGCCGAACTCTTGGCAAGGCCAAGTTCGTCCAGGACATCGTTAAAAGTGATCTCGTGCCGGTGATGTCCGAACATGTCCAGCACGCTTTCCACGCCTTCAAGAATGCTCACTCCGCCGCTCCACGCTCCACATCTCTCTTACCCGCTCAGGTTCCGTTTTTTGGAACCAAGGTTCCGTAAATCGGTTTGCAAATAATAGAGGCACAAGGACAGGAACACAAGGGGGGCATTCCTGGCGCGGCAATCCGGCGGCGAAGCAAAAAAAATGGCCCCGATCAGGGGCCAAGTCTTGAAAACCGGCGAGGTGGGGGTCAGTGCGCCGCCATCGCATCCGCCGACCCGCCGCCGCCCTTGGCCGGCCGCGTCAGCCAGACAAAGCCGATCAGCACGAAGAACAGCATCCCCGAGATCCAGAAGATATCGTTGGCGCCGAGCATGGCCGCCTGCTGGGTGATATTGCGCTCGATCACGCCGATCGCCTGGGCCTGGCTCATGCCCATCTGCATCAGGTGGTTGAGCTGGTCGTGGTAGGCCGGGTTGTACGGGTTCACCTGTTCCACCAGCTGCGCGTGGTGCAGCGCTGTCCGGTTTTCCCAGAGCGTGGTCGAGATCGACGCGCCGATGGCCCCGAACGTGATCCGGACGAAGTTGGACAGTCCTGACGCCGCCGGAATCCTTTCCGGCGGCTGGCCCGACAGGATGATCGAGGTCAACGGGATGAAGAACATTGCCATGGCCGCGCCCTGGATCAGGGTCGGGATCATCAGCGTGCGGGTGTCCACCTGCGTCGTGAAGCCGGCGCGCATCAGGCTGACGATGCCGAAGGTGATGAACGCGGCCGTGGCCACCCAGCGGGCATCCATTTTCGGCAGGTTCTTGCCAATCAGCGGCGACAGCAGGATCGCAAAGATCCCCACCGGCGCCATCACGATGCCCGCGTCCGTGGCCGTATAGCCGACAATCGTCTGCAGCCACAGCGGCAGGATCACCAGGTTGCCGAAGAACAGCCCATATGCCACGGAGATGGCCACCACGCCGGCGCTGAAGTTGCGGCCCTTGAACAGGCTGATATCGACGATCGGGTGCTTCTCATGGCTCTCCCAGATCAGGAAGAACAGGAAGCCGACAATCGCCACCAGCGTCAGCACCACGATCTCGGTCGAGTGGAACCAGTCCAGTTCCTTGCCCTTGTCGAGCATCAGCTGCATCGAGCCCACCCAGATCACCAGCAGCGCCAGGCCGATGCGGTCGATCGGCAGCACCTTGGTCGGGGTTTCGCGGTCCTTGTAGATGGCCCAGGTGACATAGGCCGTGACGATGCCCACCGGCACGTTGATGTAGAAGATCCACGGCCAGGTCATGTTGTCCGAGATCCAGCCGCCCAGCAGCGGGCCCATGATCGGCGCCACCAGCGTGGTCATGCCCCACAGTGCCAGCGCCATGGTGCTCTTCTGCGGCGGATAGCTCGACAGCAGCAGCGACTGCGACAGCGGGATCATCGGCCCGGCCACCGCGCCCTGCAGGACCCGCGCGGCCAGCAGCGTCTCGAGGTTGGGCGCGACGCCGCACAGCCACGATGCCAGCACGAACAGCAGGATCGAGGTGATGAACAGCCGCACCGCGCCGAAGCGCGTGGTCAGCCAGCCGGTCAGCGGCACCGAGATCGCATTGGCCACCGCAAACGAGGTGATGACCCATGTGCCCTGGTTGGGCGCCACGCCCAGGTCGCCTGAAATCGCCGGGATCGATACGTTGGCGATCGACGAGTCCAGCACGTTCATGAACGTGGCCAGCGACAGCGCGATGGTGCCGACCACCAGCTTGCCGCCGGTCAGCGGCTGCGGCTGCGGCTGCGCCAGCGGCCGGACGGGCCGCGCCGGCGCCTGGCTGCCGCCGGACTGCGCGGCGGAGGGGGAGATGGCCATGGTCAGGTGTTGGCGGGCTTGGCGTTGGCGGCGCTGGCCGAGGGTAGGCCGGTGCTGCGGCCGCCGTTGTTGGCGGCGATGATGCGCGCGATCAGCTGGTCGGCGTCCTGCGCAACCTTGTCGTAGACATCGGTCTGCATCGGCTTGGCCGGCGCGGCGGCGGCCATGGCGGCGCCTTCCTCGCGGCGCACGTCGACCTTGACGGTCATCGACAGGCCCACGCGCAGCGGGTGGTCCTTGAGCTGCTGCGGGTCAAGCGCGATGCGCACCGGCAGGCGCTGTACCACCTTGATCCAGTTGCCGGTGGCGTTCTGCGCCGGCAGCAGCGAGAAGGCCGAGCCGGTGCCGGCCGAGAAGCCGGCGACCTTGCCCTGGTATTCCACCTTGGAGCCGTACACGTCGGCTTCCAGCGTCACCGGCTGGCCGATGCGCATATGCGTGATCTGCACTTCCTTGAAATTGGCGTCGACCCAGACCTGATCCAGCGGCACCACGGCCATCAGGGGCGCGCCGGCGGCCACGCGCTGGCCGACCTGCACCGAGCGCTTGGCAACGTAGCCGGTGACCGGCGCCGGCATGGCCGAGCGCGCGAACGACAGGTAGGCCGAGCGCAGGCTGGCGGCGGCGCGCTGCACGTTGGGGTGCTTCTCCACCGTGGTCTGGTCGGTCAGCACCTTGTTCGACGCCAGCTGCTCGCGCGCGGCCAGCAGCGCCGACTCCGCACCCTTGAGCGCGGACTGCGCGTGCGAGATCTCTTCATTCGAGACCGCGCCCGAGCCGGCGATGGCCTGGCGGCGGCGCAGGTCGTCGCGGGCCTTGGCCACGTCGGCTTCGCGCAGCGCCACGTTGGCGGCGAGCGAGCCGTTGTTGACATACAGCGTGCGCACTTCGCGCACGGCCTGTGCCAGCTGGGCCTCGGCCTGTTCCAGCGCCACCTGCGAATCGGCGCGGTCAAGCTGGATCAGCGGCTGGCCGGCGGTGACCAGTTGCGTGTCGTCGGCGGAGATCGACACCACGGTGCCGCCCACCAGCGGCGTGACCTGGACCACGTTGCCGGCGACATAGGCGTCGTCGGTGTTTTCAAAGTGGCGGGCGTACATGCCCCAGTAAACGCCATAGCCGATGCCAGCGACCACAATTGCCGCGGTCAGCGACAGCAGCATGCGCTTGCGCTTGCCGTTGTTGTTGGTGGTAGCTGGCGCTTGCTGGGCAGGGTGCTGGGGGGTGTTGGTGCCGGCCGCTTGCTGGTTGTTGCTCATGATGTCTTCTGAATAATCTTGTCTTCGATCACTGGGTGCGCGGATCAGCCGCGGGCGCCCGCCTGGGTGTTGTGCTGTTGCTGCGCCGGTCCGTGGCCCGCGCTCTCGTGGCCTTCCGCAGGCTCCTCGTAGCCGCCGCCGAGCGCCTTCATCAGGCCCATCTGCAGGTCCAGCCGGCGCGCCTGCAGGTCGGTCGCCAGGCGGCGCTGCTGCAACACATTGCTTTCGGCGTTCAGCACGGTCAGCTGCGTGCCCAGGCCGGCCTTGTAGCGGGTGGTGGCCAGCGCATAGGCGTGCTCGGCCAGGTCCAGCGCTTCGCGCTGGGTCTGGATCTGCTTGTCGACGCTGCGGATGCTGGTCATGGTGTCGGCGGTCTCGCGCAGCGCATCGACCAGGGCCTGGTTGTAGTTGGCCACGGCGATGTCGTAGCCGGCGTACTTGCCCTTCAGGTTGGCGCGCAGCTTGCCGCCTTCGAAGATCGGCAGGCGGATGGTCGGGCCGATGCCGAAGGTGCGGCTGACGCCCATCAGCAGGTTGGACGGATCCAGCGCGGCCAGGCCGGCAAAGGCGGTCAGGCTGACGTCAGGCAGGAACTCTTTCTTGGCGACATTGATGTCCTTGGACGCCGCCTCCACGCGCCAGCGTGCCGCCACCAGGTCCGGCCGGCGGCCCAGCAGGCCGATGGTCAGGTTGTCGGGCAGCGTCGGCGTGGCCTGCGCCAGCAGCACCGGGCGCTGGATCTGCAGGCCACGGTCCGGGCCCTTGCCCAGCAGCGCTGCAAGCTGGTTGCGCGCCAGGGCGATTTCCTCGTCCACGCGCTGCAGGTCGGTGCGCGAAGCAGCCACCGTGCCGCGGGCCTGCGTGGTCTCGACCTGGGTGTCGAGGCCGGCGGCCAGGCGCTGGCGCGACAGCTCGGTCAGGTCGCTGCGCTGGGCGATGGCGCGCTCGGCCACGTCGTGCTGGGCATACAGCGCCGCCAGGCGGGCGTAGTTGCGGGCGATCGAGGTGGCCAGGATCAGGCGCGAGGCCTGGCTTTCCGCTTCGGCGGCGCGGTCGTCGGAGAGCGCGGCTTCAAGCGCATCGCGGTTCTTGCCCCAGAAATCGAAGTCATAGGACAGGCCCACCTGCAGGCGCGACTGGTTTTGCCACGATCCCGCCAGCGGGGTGCCTTCGAACAGGTCTTTCTCGGAGAAGCGCTGGCGGATCAGGCTGCCTTCGAACTCCAGGTGCGGATAGAGCGCGCTGCGGGTGGCATCGGCCATGGCGCGCGAGGCTTCCACGCGGGCGAACGCGGCCTGCAGGCTCGGGTTGTCCTTGATCGCCTCATCGACCAGGGCGCTCAGCTGGGGGTCCTTGAACTGCGCGACCCAGTCCTGCGAGGGCCACTGGCCATGCTCGTCGGGCAAGGTCTGCGACGTGGCCATCGTGGCCGGGTCGGCCACGGTCTGCGTGCTGTGCGAATTGCCAAGGGCCGCGCAGCCGGCCAGCACCGCCGCGGCCACGGCGGTCAGCGCCAGTGTGCCGGCGCGGCGCACGAGCGCGCTTGTACGGGCTGGCTGGGAGACTTGGGGAGAGAGAGCTGGTTTCATGATGACGCTCCGTTGCCGGAGCCATGCTGTTTCTTCTACGGGCTGTTGCGGGGTCCGGTTGACCGGACGTTCTGGCTTGCCGGAAGCCGGCAGGTACGCCCGCTACCCGCTGTTGTTTTCGATGATCCGTCGCAGCATGCTGCGCAGCAGTTGGATCTCATCCTCGGAAAAACCGCGGAAGTGGTGGGCAAGTACCTTGCAGAAGATGGCGGGCAGCCGTTCCACCAGTTCCTGGCCTTGTGGCGTGACCGACAGGTCGACCACCCGGCGGTCGGCGTCGCGGCGCCGGCGTTCGATCAGCCCGCGTTTTTCCATGCGGCTGAGCAGGCGCGTGACCGAGCCCATGTCGGTATTCAGTTCGCGGCCCAGGTCGGTGACGGTCGAGGCGCGGCCGGTGGCCAGCATCATCAGGCAGCTGGCTTGTGCCTGCGTGATGTCCAGGCTGCTGACTTCCTGCTCGACCCCGTGCGCCAGCATGTTCTTGGCGCGCTGCATCAGGTAGCCGACGCTGTCGCACATCTGGTACTGGGTGGGATCGAACTGGCCGGCCGTGGATTCGGCTGGTTGATCGGAGGAAGGGAGCCGTGACATCTTTGCCTTTGCAATCTTTGCTGAGGCAAATATATGTTCACGTTTAATGATAAGCAAGAACGGAAATTGGTTATTCCACTTTTCGCAATGATATTCATTCGGTAAGTGGCGGTTCCGATCAACGCGTCTTGCGCTGCAACATGCTAGAATATTGGGTTACCTCAGATTCTCCAAAGCGAGACGCAGCAATGACCCGCGCCATCCGAAATATCGCCATCATCGCCCACGTCGATCATGGCAAGACCACCTTGGTCGACCAGCTCCTGCGCCAGGCAGGCACCTTCCGCGACAACCAGCAAGTCGCCGAGCGGGTGATGGACTCGAACGACCTGGAAAAGGAACGCGGGATCACGATTCTCGCGAAGAACTGTGCCGTCGAATACAACGGCACCCATATCAACATCGTCGACACCCCGGGCCACGCCGACTTCGGCGGTGAAGTTGAGCGCGTGCTGTCGATGGTCGACGGCGTGCTGCTGCTGGTCGACGCAGTCGAGGGCCCGATGCCCCAGACCCGCTTCGTCACGCGCAAGGCGCTGGCGCTGGGCCTGAAGCCGATCGTGGTGGTCAACAAGATCGACCGCCCGGGCGCGCGCCCGGACTGGGTCATCAACCAGACCTTCGACCTGTTCGACAAGCTGGGCGCCACCGACGAGCAGCTGGACTTCCCGGTGATCTACGCCTCGGGCCTGAACGGCTTTGCCGGCCTGACCGAAGACGTGCGCGACGGCGACATGAAGCCGCTGTTCGAAACCGTGCTGGACAAGGTGCCGGTGCGTGACGACGATCGGGACGGCCCCCTGCAGCTGCAGATCATCTCGCTGGACTACTCCAGCTACGTCGGCAAGATCGGCGTGGGCCGCATTTCGCGTGGCCGCGCCCGTCCGCTGCAGGACGTGGTGGTCAAGTTCGGTCCGGAAGGCAACCCGATCAAGGGCCGCATCAACCAGGTGCTGAAGTTCCAGGGCCTGGAGCGCGAGATCGTGTCCGAGGCCGAAGCCGGCGACATCGTGCTGATCAACGGCATCGAAGAACTGGGGATCGGCTGCACCGTGTGCGCGCCCGACGCCCAGGACGCACTGCCGATGCTGAAGGTGGATGAGCCGACGCTGACCATGAACTTCTGCGTCAACACCTCGCCGCTGGCCGGCCGTGAAGGCAAGTTCGTGACCAGCCGCCAGCTGCGCGAGCGCCTGGACCGCGAACTGAAGTCCAACGTTGCGCTGCGCGTGGCCGATACCGGCGACGACACCATCTTTGAAGTGTCTGGCCGCGGCGAACTGCACCTGACCATCCTGCTGGAAAACATGCGCCGCGAAGGCTACGAGCTGGCCGTGTCGCGTCCGCGCGTGGTGTTCAAGGAAATCGACGGCGTCAAGTGCGAGCCGTACGAACTGCTGACCGTGGACGTCGAAGACAGCCACCAGGGCGGCGTGATGGAAGAGCTGGGCCGCCGCAAGGGCGAACTGCTCGACATGGCTTCAGACGGCAAGGGCCGTACCCGCCTGGAATACCGCATCCCGGCCCGTGGCCTGATCGGTTTCCAGGGCGAGTTCATGACCCTGACGCGCGGCACCGGCCTGATCAGCCATATCTTCGACGACTACGCACCGGTGCGCGAGGGCGGCCTGGGCGAGCGCCACAACGGCGTGCTGATCTCGCAGGACGATGGCGACGCCGTGGCCTACGCGCTGTGGAAGCTGCAGGACCGCGGCCGCATGTTCGTCAAGCCGGGCGATGCGCTGTACGAAGGCATGATCATCGGCATCCACAGCCGCGACAACGACCTGGTGGTCAACCCGATCAAGGGCAAGCAGCTGACCAACGTGCGTGCTTCGGGTACCGACGAAGCCGTGCGCCTGGTGCCGCCGATCCAGATGTCGCTCGAATACGCGGTGGAATTCATCGCCGACGATGAGCTGGTCGAACTCACGCCCAAGAGCATCCGCCTGCGCAAGCGCCACCTGAAGGAGCACGAGCGCAAGCGCGCTTCCCGCGAAGGCGCATAAGCGCTGGCTGTGCCAACAAGAAACCGCGCCTGTGAGCGCGGTTTTTTGTTGGCGGGGGGACAACGGGGCACCTGCTTACCATGCGTACTTCACCCCGGCACGCAGCGCGTACTGATAGAAACTCTGCGCCCCCCACGCGCCGGCCACATTGGCCCAGCCGCTCCAGCGCTTGCCGATATCGGCATTGACGCCGAGCTTGTGCTCGTCGTTCTGGTACCAGGTGCCGTAGGCGCCGATGCTCCAACCCTGCACGCTGCCCTTGGCGCGCGCCGGATTGCCGTCGGCGTGGGCATCACTGCCGGCGTTGTCGTAGCTGCCCATTGCGCCCACATGCAAGCGATCGGAGCCCGTGGCCACGCGCCAGCGCGCCAGTTCGACGCCGCCCTGCAGCAGGAATGCTTCAGTGCCGACCTTGAAATTGCCGTCGCGGCTGCGGCTGCCTTCCCAATTGCCGAGCGCGCGCAGCCAGCCCGAACGGATGCTGCCACGGGCGCTGTCAGGGACGCTGCGGGCAGCCATGCCTTCGGCGTATTGCGGCTCGCCGAGGCGGTCATGCAGGCTATGCACGAACATCTGCCCGACCAGCCGCTGGTTGGCGAGGTAGGCGGCGACTTCAGGGCGGTATGGGGCTGCGGCGGCGCAGGTGGCGCAGGCGGTTCGGGCGGCGAGGGCGTGGGGCCGGGACCCGGTGACGCCGGTTGCGGCGGCTTTGCCGAACGCAGGTACCAGGCCTGCGGATTGCTGCCGTCCGTGCCGCCGCGGAACAGGCGGTATTCGTAAGCGCCGGCCACGGCGCGGCCGTCCAGCGCGAACGCGGCGGGCGCGGTGGTGCCGGCGTTGACAGTATCGACCACCACTATGCCGTTGGCCGTGGTCAGCGCGCCGCGCCGCCGGCATTGACAATGCGCAGGCCGGTGGTGCCGGGCGCCGTGCCGCCGGTGACGGTATAGGTGCTGAACGATGCCGGCTGCCGCAGGTCGATCTGGGTGATGCCGTCACCCGAGATGGCCTTCTGCGCGTAGGCAGGGCAGCAACTGGGCGGCAGCCACCGCGAGCGCGCCCATCGTTACGGCGGTGAATCTCGACCATGCGCACGCCATTGCCGCGATCTCCACATCGGGTGCTTTGCCTGCCCCTGTCGAGGATCGCTACGATGCGCAGCAACGCGCTGCATCGGCACGGGCACCGGATGGAAGTAAATGCCGGTGCCGGCGGCCGGTCAATTTCGTATTTTCTGCGCAGAATTCAACAGTCTGGTTCCTTCGGAAACTTGTGGAGGCGATGGCTGTTGCGTGCCAGGCACGACCTCCAGCGCCGGTGCGCGCGGGCTGCGCCACTCGGGCGGCTTCCACAGGTAGCGCAGGTCGCGGTCGCGCCAGGCATCGGCGAACATGTCGCGCCATTCGTGGAAGGTCAGCGTCAGCGGGTTATGGGTGCGCACCTGGCGGGTGATGCCGTACACGGGGGCCTCATGCTCGGGGACGAAGGTGCCGAACAGGCGATCCCAGGTCGTCAGCACACCGGCGTAGTTGCGGTCGATGTACTGCGGGTTCTTCGCATGGTGGACGCGATGGACCGATGGCGTATTCAGTAGCGACTCGATCAGCGGCCAGCGTTGCCCCAGCCGCGTATGCACGAAGAACTGGAAGGCCAGGTTCACGCCGACCGCCAGGATCACCCAGTCTGGCGTGAAGCCGATCCATGCCAGCGGAATCCAGAACAGCCACATGCCTGAGAGCGGATACGTCAGGCTCTGCCGGAACGCCGTCGAGAAATTCATGCCTTCCGACGAATGGTGCGTCACGTGCGAAGCCCACAGCCAGCGCACGCGGTGGCTGGCGCGGTGGAACCAGTAATAGAGAAAGTCCTGCAGCAGCAATAGCAGCGCGAATGACCACAGGGTCTCGGGCATGGCGCGCAGGCCGTGCTGGTAGCACCAGGTATAGACCGTGCGGATCATCAGCCAGAGGAAGAACGCATCCGAGGCCTGGTGCATCAGCGCCAGCGCTGCGTTGGATACGGTGTCGCGCGGACTGTAGACGGTCGGGTCGCGGCGGGCCCAGTACCAGGCCTCGGCGCCGATGGTCAGCAGGAACACTGGCGCAAAGGCCAGCAGCACCAGTCCGGGATCGAGCGATTCAGTGTTCATGCCGCCAGTTTGCATATTCCGCATGGAATTGCCACGAGGGGTTCCTCCAAACGGCGCCGCGCGGGGTTTCGCGGCGCATCCGCCACATGGTGGATTGCTGTACTGCCACGCAATTCTGTCACGCGTGTGAAGGTGGTGAATGCCGGTAAAGGACGCAGCCAGCGTGCCGTAGTTGAACAGGGCGGCGGCGCGGCTCGCGCTCCCGATTTCCCCGATTCCTCTTCCCCCGGAGCCTTCATGTTCAAGAACACTACCATCGGAGCCAGATTGTGGTTCCTCACCATCGTCACAAACTTGTTGTTGTTGATTGTCGGCGCAGTGGGTTGGCTCGGCATGTCGCGCAGCAACGAGGCGACGCACCAGATCTATGGGCAGCAGCTGTCGGCCGCGGTCAACCTGGCCGAAGCGCGTTCGAACCAGCTGCTGGTGCGCGTACTGCTGGACCAGGCGACCTTCGCCACGGACCCCGCCGATGCCAAGGCGCGCGCCGCGACCGCGGAAGGCTTTGCGCGCGATTCAGAGAAGGCCTGGCAGGCATATCTCGCCTTGCCGCGCTCGGCTGACGAAGCCAGGGCGGTGGAGGATGTCACCGCCAAGCGCGATGCGCTCTTCAAGCAGGGTGTCGCGCCGATGATCACTGCGCTGCATGCCGGCGACCGCGATGGCGTGATGAAGGCCGTGCTCGAAACCATCCCGCAGCTCGACATCGCCTTCACCGCCGTCAATGCCGAACTGAACAAGCTGCAGGTGGCCAGCGCCAAGCAGGTCTACGAGGCATCGCAGCAACGCTATCGCAACCTGTTCGCGCTGTCGGCATGCGTGCTGGCAGTGGGCCTGGCATTCAGCACCGTGGTGGCATGGCGCCTGCGCCGTTCGATCGTGCAGCCGCTGGATACTGCGATCGGGCGTTTCGAGAAGATCGCGGGTGGCGACCTGAGCGTCGCCGCTTCCGGCGGCGAGGTGCTGGCCGATGAGTCGGCGCGCAACGAGACCGCGCGCATGCTCGGCATGCTGGGCCGGATGCAGGCCAGCCTGGTGGCCATGGTGGGCGACGTGCGTGGCGGCGCGGACTCGATTGCCTCGGCCAGCAAGCAGATCGCCAGCGGCAACGCCGACCTGTCGCAGCGTACCGAGCAGCAGGCGGCCTCGCTGGAAGAGACCGCCTCCAGCATGGAGGAACTGACCAGTACCGTGCGCCAGAATGCCGACAGCGCGCGCGAGGCCCGCGGGCTCGCAACGGATGCCGCGACCCTGGCCGAGCGCGGCAGCGAGGCCGTGCTGCGCGTGGTCAACGTCATGCAATCGATCGATGCCAGCTCGGGCAAGATCGTCGACATCATCGACGTGATCGAGAAGGTTGCGTTCCAGACCAATATCCTGGCGCTGAACGCGGCCGTGGAAGCCGCGCGTGCCGGCGAGCACGGCCGGGGGTTTGCCGTGGTGGCCGGCGATGTGCGCGACCTGGCGCAGCGCTGCGCCGGCGCATCGAAGGAGATCCGCGCGCTGATCGGCGCCTCGGTGGCCAATGTGCGTGAGGGCTCGGAGCTGGTCGATGACGCCGGCCGGGCGATGCAGGACATCGTCGACGCGGTGCAGCGTGTCAGCGCCATCATCGGCGATATCAGCGCGGCCTCGGACGAGCAGTCCAACGGCATCGAGCAGGTCAACGTGGCGGTATCGCAGATGGACAGCATGACGCAGCAGAATGCGGCGCTGGTGGAGCAGGCGGCCGCCGCGGCGGCATCGCTCGAAGACCAGGCGCAGCGCCTGACCTCGCTGGTGGCGACGTTCCGGCTGGCCTGACGGTGCCGGGCGCATGCGCAGTGACTGCACATGCGCAGCAAGCTGCCCACAGGGGTGCGCTCGCCGATGCGACTGGCGTAAAATCGCGAGTTGCATTGGAGGAGTACGACATGACTGAATTCGTCACGACCGAGGTCCGCGGTGGCATCGGATACCTGACGCTGAACCGCCCGCAGGCGCTCAACGCCCTGTCGCTCGACATGATCCGCGCCATCACCCAGGCGCTGCAGACTTGGGCCGCCGCACCCGAGGTGGCGGCCGTGGTGGTCGCCGGTGCCGGCGGCAAGGCCTTCTGCGCCGGGGGCGATATCCGCTATTTCCACAAGGCTGCGCACGAAGGCAACCCGCTGCTCGACCAGTTCTTTGTCGAGGAATACGCGCTGAACTTCCTGATCCACCGCTATGCCAAGCCCTATATCGCACTGATGGACGGCGTGGTGATGGGCGGCGGCATGGGCATCTCGCAAGGGGCGCGGCTGCGCCTGGTCACCGATCGCACCAAGATGGCGATGCCGGAAACCAATATCGGCCTGTTCCCGGATGTGGGCGGCGGCTGGTTCCTGGCGCGCACGCCGGGCCGCATCGGCGAGTACCTGGGGCTGACCGGCACCGTGATCCATGCCGCCGACGCGCTCTACGCCGGGCTGGCCGATGCCTATCTGCCGGGCAACCGGCTGGCCGAGCTGGTCGATTCGCTGCGCACGCAGCAGTTTGCCAGCGGCGACGCCGTGCTGGCGCACATCGAAGGCTTTACCGCTGCGCACCGCGATGACTGCGCGCCGGCGCACAGCACGCTGGCCGGGCTGTCGGCACAGATCGACAGCCTGTTCGCTGGCAACACCATGCCGGACATCCTCGCCGCCGTCAGCGACGCCCCGGGCGACTGGGCCGCGCAGACCGCCGCCATGCTGCGCAGCCGCTCGCCGCTGATGCTGTGCGTGACGCTGGAGCAGATCCGCCGTGCGCGCAGCATGTCGCTCGAAGACGAACTGCGCATGGAACTGGACATGATGCATTACGTGTTCCGCAACGGCGACGGTGTCGAGGGCATCCGCGCACTGGCTGTCGACAAGGACCACAAGCCGCGCTGGCAGCATGCGCGGCTTGATGATGTCAGCCGCGAGAAGGTGCTGTCGTTCTTCGACAGCCCGTGGCGCGCCGAGGAACATCCGCTGGCGTCGCTCGGCAAGACTGCCTGACATCCGCTGCGCAGGACGTGGCGGCGCCGACTCGGGGTAGAGTGACGGCTGGACCGGCGCACGCGGCCAGGCCAACCCTGGCCGCGTGCGCCGTCCGCGTCATTCCGTCCACACAGTCAAAGGAGCCGCAATGAGTAATCCTCGTGATGTCGTTGTACTGGTGGGAAGCCTGCGCAAGGAGTCATACAACCGCAAACTGGCCAAGGCGCTGATCGCGCTGGCGCCGCAGCAACTCAAGCTGGAGATTGTCGAGATCGGCGAGCTGCAGCTGTACAACCAGGACCTGGACGACAAACCTACCCAGGCCTGGACCACGTTCCGCGACCGCGTCCGCCGCGCCGACGCCGTGTTGTTCGTGACCCCGGAATACAACCGCTCCGTGCCCGCGCCGCTGAAGAACGCCATCGACGTGGGCTCGCGGCCCTATGGCAGCAGCGTCTGGGACGGCAAGCCTGGCGCCGTCATCAGCGCTTCGCCCGGCGCCATCGGTGGCTTCGGTGCCAACCAGCACCTGCGCCAGTCGATGGTGTTCCTCAATGTCCCGATGCTGCAGCAGCCTGAGGCGTATATCAGCGGGGTCGACAAGCTGCTTGATGAGCAGGGCGGGATCGCCAACGAATCGACCAAGGGCTTTCTCGGCAAATTTCTGACGACGTTTGCAGGCTGGATCGAGCGGACTGCGCCGCGCTGATACTGCCGGGGCGGGGCGCTGTGAACCTCGACGCGGTAGCCTGTAACCGCGGTTGGGGGGACGTGTCAGGTTACGAAGGCGTGCGCATCCGCCCCGGCTCCTGTCAGCGAACGGTCAGAGGTCGAGTCGAGAACCGTCGAGTGCCATCCATGCCCAGAGGAGAAGCACCGGCATCCCGGCCAGCGAGCGCAGCCAAATGCTGCGGTTCATTGCCAGCAACGCCCAAATTGCAAGTGAGCAACCAAGCAGGAGTGCGAAGCACGACAGCAGGTAGTTCGCCTGTGATTGATATGCCAACATCGCCGCAGATGGTCCTTGGCCGCCGAACGGATAGTTCTCAGGGCCTGTCCAGGCTCCCCATATCACTACCAGCATCAGCATGGCGACGAGACCGAGGATGCTGGAACCGACAGCCTTAATAGCGAACTTCCAGTTCCATGTCTTTGGCATAGTACAAAAACTCCTTGGCAAAGGAATTCATTGAACTGGTGAGGTCGATGCAACCTGCAGAGCCAGGGTAGCTTCCGCCATGGATCGTGAAATTGCCTCGGCCAAACACGTTTGTCCCCGGGCGTGGCTGCAACCCAATGCGCCGGGTTCCCCAGGCTGTCGTACAGCCGGCCATCGCCCGGCCTTGATGTTGATGAGCCTGAGAATGCAGGCAGCTCTGTTGAAGATGCTTGTAACTTCCCAGCGTTGAAAATCATCCTGCCGCGCGGTGGTGTGGGGCCCCTGTCAGGGGCGGGCGCGCACGTTCCCATTTGCACGCAGAGGGCTTCGGGAATCAATCAGCGTAGTCCGAATGTGCATGTTATCTGTGCTGCACGTCTTCTATTTCTTGTGACATTGGATGGCCGTGCTGACCTAGCCCCAGTTAAGCCGTACACGCGGAATGATGCCAAGGGGGCGTTTCAGCATCGCGAGTGCACCTGCGTTGCTTCGATCGATCCCGATCTGCCCTCGATGGTAAACTCAAGCGCTTCCGCTCATCAGCGAACTTGCCGTTTCCCGGCAGGCTGACGAGGCAGTTTTTGAGTTTTTCTATAGTAGGAATATCGGTCCAGGCGGATCGTTGTGAAATGACTGATTATCAAGGGAAGATCGCTGCTGCAAGCCCGCGCCGGGTGTCCGTGGCCCCGATGATGGACTGGACCGACCGCCATTGCCGCATGTTCCACCGCCAGCTCAGCCGCCACACCTGGCTGTACACCGAGATGGTGACCACCGGCGCGCTGCTGCATGGCGACGTCCCGCGCCATCTGGATTTCGATGCGGCCGAACACCCGGTCGCGCTGCAGTTGGGCGGGAGCGAGCCGGCAGATCTTGCGATGGCGGCCAAGCTGGGCCAGCAATGGGGCTATGCGGAAGTCAACCTGAACTGCGGCTGCCCGTCCGAGCGCGTGCAGCGCGGGGCCTTCGGCGCGTGCCTGATGGCCGAGCCGCAACTGGTGGCCGACTGCGTCAAGGCGATGCGCGATGCGGTGGATATCCCGGTCACCGTCAAGCATCGCATCGGCATCGACAAGATTGAGCACTACGATTTTGTTCGTGATTTCGTCGGCCGGGTGGCCGAGGCGGGTTGCGGCACGTTTATCGTCCACGCGCGCAATGCGATCCTGAAGGGCCTGAGCCCGAAAGAAAACCGTGAGATTCCGCCGCTGCGCTATGAGGTGGCGTACCAGCTGAAGCAGGAGTTTCCTGAGCTGGAGATCCTGATCAACGGTGGCATCGTCAGCTATGACGAGATGGCGGCCCACCTCGAGCACGTCGATGGCGTGATGATCGGTCGCGAGGCATACCATCAGCCCTATGTATTGGCCGAAATGGATGCGCGCTTCTATGGCGATGCGAGTGCGCCGGCGCCGTCGCGGCTCGATGTCGAGCTGGCGATGCAGCGCTATATCGGCGACCTGGTGGAGCGGGGTGGCTATATGGGCGCGGTCACGCGCCACATGCTTGGCCTGCATCGTGGCATCGCGGGCGGGCGAGGCTGGCGCCGCGTGCTGTCGGATGCCAAGCGCATGAATGCGACACGCACGCGAGCCGATGTGGATGCACTGTTCGAAGAGGCGCGCGCGCACTTGCAGCCGCAGGCACAAGAGCCTCTGGCCGCGTAAGCGAGCGTGGGCTGCGCGCGCTCTGCCGAGGGCGCGCTCTAACTCCGAATCGTGAAAATGTGCATGGCTGCGCGGGGGTACCGCGCGCCGCACTTGCAATGCCTGATCGCCCGGAAACCGGCGCCAGGAAAGGGATTCCCCTAATTCGCTGAGGCAGGGCACTTTCATACACTGTGCCTGCCCTCGAATACAGGGCTTTCTTCAACTGATTATTAGCCCGCTTCGGCGGGCTTTTTTTTCGTCGGCGTTCTCTTGTTGCTACGCCAGGCTTGTTGCTCTTCGTTTACCCGAATGGTGCATTCCCGGGATGGCAGTTACAGTGCAACCGCCTTCAGGGCATTTGAGATCGCTAAATTTAAGAGTCCGCGCTGCGGACTCTTTTTTTTGCGCGCTCGCTTTGCATGCGCTGACGAGGGGATTAGACGGTTGCCCTCGTAAAGAGTTCCATCGGTCACGCCAGCAGGCTAGCGCGTATGACTGATGCCTACGTCCAGCGTGCCGTAGGTCGTGATGCTCGATTCCCTGCCGTCGACCCCGCCGCCAGCGCATCCGCCGAGCAAGGCCGCCAATGCCGTCAGCGCAAGAATCCGCGCAGGCCATCTACACTTGATTTGCATTCCCGTTTCCTGCCGTTCGTAGACGTGTCGATTTTGTCGATGACGTCGGTTGGGCTCTCAGATGCTCGTGAGGTTCCTTCGCCAGGTGCTGGCGCCACGACAATGAGAAGGCAGAGTGGCCAAAAAGAGGCAGGCGGCCCGATGGGGCGGGCCGCCTGACGGGAAGGTCGAGGGGGGTCAATGTCCCTCAGGCACAAGTATCGCTTCGCGCATTTGCGGCATGAACCCTGCAGAGGTAGGGGCTGTGCACAGCATATTTCCGCGAGCGAATCAGCGGCAGGCGCGAAGGTGCCAGCCGGGCGGGCGCCCTGGTCGGCGGCCGTGATACGATCCCTCGCATTGCCCCAGGCGAGACAAGGCATGGCATGCGGACCGATGCCGGCAGGGGGAGCAGCGTGGAAAAAGAAAACGTGGAAAACGAAGCGCCGTTCGGCGTTGTCTATGAAGACTTCAGGGTGATCTGGGTTGCCGAGCAACTGCAGGACGGCAAATGGACGGCACGCTACTGCTGGCATCCCGGCACTTCGGAAGCCGCTGGCAAGGCGTTGCAGGAAGCCGTGCTGAATGGCAAGTCGCGCCGCCTGTTGGGGCAGTTCGATACCGAAGCGGAGGCCGTCGAAGCCATCAAGCAGGCAGTGCTGCTTGAGGCAAAGTGGAGTCCGTCCAGAACCTGAGTTTTTCTCTCAAAAAAATTGTGCGGGATACTAGCCATCCCGGGAAACTGTTTGTATAATCTTGGTTTTCGTCGATCAGCAACGAAACGCGCTGATGACCTCTACGGTGGCTGTAGCTCAGTTGGTAGAGTCCAGGATTGTGATTCCTGTCGTCGTGGGTTCGAGTCCCATCAGCCACCCCAAAGTATCCTTGCAAAACAGCGCCTTATACAGGCGCTGTTTTGCTTTCCGGTCACCGCGCTCGGCCGCATAGGCGCCGGCGGCTGCCGGCTGGCCACAGCGTCACCCCTTAATGTCGCGCGGGTCGTTTCCGAAGGAGTTTCTCTCCCGGATCTGGCCATCTAGGCCGTGAATCAGCAGTTCGACCTTCTTTTCTTGGGCGCGCTTGGTGCCGGCGGCGATGGCCTCCGCTTGTGTGTCGAATGTCTCCCGTCCGTGGCCGCCTTCCGCCTCAACGGCCCAGCGGTCACCAGCAGGTACAACATGGATGTTCTGGCCTGGCATGGCTGTCTCCTTGAAGTTGATGGAGCCAGTCTCCGCGCGACCCGCAGGCGCCGGTATCAGGCGCTGTCCGACAAGTGATAGCGGACGAGTCGCGGATTTCCTGCGGGGCACGCACGCCTGTCGCAGTCAGATAAGCTACAGCCCACGAGACCGCGACTTTGCCGGCTCATTGCAACGAGAGATTTCGCATGCACTTGGCGTAAATCACATGGTGGCTACGGCCGCTTCACCTTGACGATTTGGCGAGCACTACTGTCCAAGTGCCAGTGACTGATGGATCGCAGTGGGCCGTAGAAACCGATGATCCAAGTCGCGCACGTGCAATCTATCCGTCTCGTTCATTTGGCAATGGACCGCGATGCCGCTCTAATGATCCATGGCGCAGGGGGGCGAGACGAGATTGATTTCAGTGACTGCGAGACTCCGTTTCCGCGGGCAGGTCTTGCCACTCAGCTCAGCGTCGGTGCAAGCGGTAGCCGGCCGGCAACGGCACGCCTCCCGCATGCGGCGTCGCCAAAGCACTTTCGCCTGCGAATCAGTCCGTCACGGCCATGGATGATCAAATCGGCCTTCTCCTGCCGAGCCATTGCTGTACCTGCATCAATGGCCGCCTCCCGGGAGGGGAAGAATTGACGGTCGGTGGACCCATCCTCAATTTCAACTATCCATTGAAGACCTTCGACTCGTACGACATGTATGTTTCTTCCTGGCATGACCATCTCCTGAAGTCGCTGGATCCAGTTTCTGCATGCCACTCGCCCTCCGGTATCAGGCGCCGTCTGACAAGAGGAGCCCGCACTGAGGCGGGCTTCGAGTCACGCCCTGAGATTGGCGCCAGGGGGCGCCGAGCGTGAAAGCGGTTGGCCGTCAGGCATCCTGAGTCCGGTCGGATGAACGAGCAAGCCTGATCGGCCGCGCCCAACTACATCTTTGGCATGCTGCATATAGTGCCGCTACCGGCAGCCAGCTTCCCGGGGGTGTAGTTGCCTGGCTGCGCTATTGCCGTTCAGCCGGCTCAGCCCGATAGGCCGACCAGTAGTAGTGGCTGTGTCGGTTGTGGCGGGCCAGCTTCTTCTCGATGAAAAGTCGCACGGTGCCGAGGTGCCCGGCCTCGACCAGGACCGCATGATGGCTTGGCCCGTCGTGCGTGGCGCGAGGCAACGTCTGCAGGCCAGCGGCAATGTAGTGCCCCTGAACTCGACTGAGAATGCCGTTTGCGCCGGGAGCCGGGAACGGCTCGGCGGTTGCGGTCGGAAGATGGCAGCCTGCCGCGCGTTTTTTGCTGTTGCCCATGCTCAGCTCCGACCGGGGACGATGCGCACGCCGTCCCGAGAAACCTCGATCTGAGGCTGGTGGCCGTAAGCCCGCAACAGCCGGACATTTTCCCGGGCGGAACTCGGAATGTCTTTCTTGCGCACCAGGGCGCTGCTGGTGATGCGGAAGGTGCCGCAGCTTGGGCAACGGTAGAGGTAGCCATGAGATGGGGCGCGAGTGCGCTCGGCGGCAGTGCCGCAGATGGGGCAGTTTGCAGGTTCGGGCGACATGGCGGGGCATATATGAGTACTGTATGGATATACAGTATAGCTACTCGTAGGGTCGCTGCGAAAGCAACCAGAGGTAATTTCTGTCGGGTGGGGTATGCGACACAAATTAGCCGTGTGCCCGTGGGAATACTCGATATATAATCCCCGACCTAGAGCCGTATGCGGGCTTCCAGTATTCCCACGAACTACCCGGAACCCCGCGTCGTTATTAGCTTGGTGGCTAAGATTGAGATTCCTGTTGTCGTGGGTTCGAGTCCCATCAGCCACCCCAAAGCATTTCCCAGAACGGCGCCTCGCGAGGGCGCCGTTCTGCATTTCCCGGGGGTGGTATGTCTGTTCGAGCGGCAGCGGTTGGCGTAGCGATGGCAGCCATGGTGGCAGGGTGTGCCACCGGCACTTCTGAAAAGGACATTCGCGCGCGTGCGCCGATGCGCTTGTTCACGCCCGCCAAGATGGGTGAGGTTGCGAAATGCCTGCGCAACAATCTGGGCGATGACGCCGCGGTCGTCAACTATCCGGCGAAGAGCCAGACCGAGATCCGCATCGGCCAGACCACGTCTGGCGGTGAATACCAATACGCCTATCTGATTTCGCTGACGGCGAAGCAGGATGGTACGGCGCTGGAGCTGCGCAAGAGCGATACTTGGTTCCCGCAGCTGACGCCGACGGAGCTGGAAGCCGAAGCCAAGGCGTGTGCGCCGCGTAGCTGAGGGCGGCGCCCGCAGCTGCTCGGAGACAGTCGGCAGATTTCAGGCGGCCAGCTTTTCGGCGGTTTCGAGTTCAAGCATGCGGCAGATCGCCGCCATGCTGCCGACCATGGTGCGGCGCTGCGTACCCTGGTAGACGCGTACGCCCTTGCTCTGGCGGAACGGCACAGGCTTGACCGGGCGACGGGCGGCGACTTGGTGGATTTGCGGCATGGTGGCACCTCTTTTAGGCAAAGCGGGGTCAACACCCGGCAAGCCGGGCGGCGTCTGCAAAGCAATGGAAGCGGGTGGGCCCGCGCAGGCGGTTGGCCTGCGGTGCCCGGTTAGAAGCCGGAGGATCGGATCAGCCCGACGGCGATGCCTTCCAGCGAGAACTCCTCGCCAGGCTCCACGATGATGTTGGTGAAGTCCGGGTTTTCTGCGATCAGTTCGATATGGCCACCGCGACGCTGCAGGCGCTTGACGGTCACGTCATCACCCAGGCGCGCCACCACGATCTTGCCGTTGGCGGCTTCGCTGGCGCGGCGCACGGCCAGCAGGTCGCCGTCGAGGATGCCGGCATCGCGCATGCTCAGGCCGCGCACTCGCAGCAGGTAATCGGGGCGTTCGTCGAAGACCGAGGCGTCGACCTGGTACTGGCGGTCGATATGCTCGGCGGCGAGTATCGGGCTGCCGGCGGCAACGCGGCCCACCAGCGGCAGCGTCAGCTGCATCACGCCGGCCATCGGCAACGAAAACTGGTCGGGCATTTCCGAATCGCTGCGTGCCACCTTCAGGCGGATGCCGCGTGAAGCGCCCGGGGTCAGTTCGATCACGCCCTTGCGTGCCAGCGCCCTCAGGTGTTCTTCCGCGGCATTGGGCGAGGAGAAGCCAAACTCTGCGGCGATTTCGGCGCGCGTGGGCGGAAAGCCGGTGCGGCGGATCGTGTTGCGGATCAGATCGAAAATCTGCTGCTGCCGGGGTGTCAGGGTCGCCATGGGATCGCCGTTCCGTGCGGGGCCGCGGGGTTTCGGGTAAGAGGATCGGTCGATCCTTTATCCTGCATCCGTCTGGCCGGGCACTGTATGTTTAAACAGTATGCTGTGATTTTATACAGTATCGGCCTGAGCGCAAGCAGAATTTTTGGGGCGTGTCTCATGGACGGAATGCGGATCACCGGCGAGAGCCGCGGCGAGGCGGGGCGCGCCCGTTACAATCGGCATTCCTGCCTTTCCACTTTCTTTGCACGCTCCATGACCCAATTGCCTCGCATCGTCGTACTGGCCACCGGCGGCACCATTGCTGGCGCGGCCGGAAACTCTGCCAGCAGCGCACGCTACCAGGCGGCGACCGTGCCGGTGTCGTCGTTGCTGGCAGCGGTGCCCGCGCTGCAGTCGGCGGCTCGCATCGAGGCCGAGCAGGTGGCCCAGGTCGACAGCAAGGACATGACCTTCACGCTCTGGCAAACGCTGGCGGCGCGGGTTGAGCACTGGTCCGCGCAGCCCGACGTGGCTGGCATCGTGATCACCCACGGCACCGATACGCTGGAAGAAACTGCGATGGCGCTGCACCTGACGCAATCGTGTCCGGTGCCCGTGGTGATGACGGCGGCAATGCGGCCGTCGACGTCGCTGTCGGCCGATGGGCCGCTGAACCTGCTGGATGCGGTGCGCGTGGCCGCTCATCCCGATGCGCGCGGCAAGGGTGTGCTGGTGGTGCTGAACCAGCAGATCCACGCTGCGCGGGATGTGGCCAAGGCCCACACGTCGGCGGTGGACGCCTTTGTTTCGGCCTGCGGGCCGCTGGGTTTCGTGCAGGACGACTACGTGCGCTTCGCCCGCGCGCCACGCGTGGCCTGGGTGATCGGGCCGATGCCGGCGGCGTGGCCGATGGTGGAGATCGTGGCGAGCTACGCGCAGCCGGGCAGGGTGGCAGTGGATGCGCTGGTCCGCGCGGGTGTTGCCGGGCTGGTGGTGGCTGCCGCCGGCAATGGCTCGGTGCATGAGGTGCTGGCCGAGGCGCTGGCCGATGCCGCTGCCGCGGGCGTGGCCGTGGTGCGCAGTTCCCGCACCGGGGCCGGCCATGTGGCGATTCCGCCCCAGCTCAGCCCGACGGATGGAGCTTTTGTTTCCGCAACGGACCTCAATCCCTATAAGGCGCGCGTGCTGCTGGCCCTGGCGCTGGCAGCCGACTCAGGCCTGGCGCGGGATCCGGCAAGGCTGCAGGCCGTGTTTGCCAACGCCTGATTTGTCTGTGTAATCAGCGGCTTGCGCACTTGCCGCCATGCGGGCTATAATCTAAGGCTATTCAACCTTGCCACACCGGACTCGTGACGCCCGGGTGGCTAATCCAAAAGGAGCGTCAATGCGTCATTACGAAATCGTCTTCATCGTCCACCCGGACCAGAGCGAACAAGTGCCGGCCATGATCGAGCGCTACAAGCAGCTCGTGACCTCGCAGAACGGCAACGTTCACCGCGTGGAAGACTGGGGCCGTCGCCAGATGGCTTACATGATCCAGAAGCTGGCCAAGGCTCACTACGTTTGCCTGAACATCGAATGCGGCAAGGAAACGCTGGCTGAACTGGAACACGCGTTCAAGTTCAACGACGCCGTCCTGCGCCACCTGATCGTGCAGACCAAGAAGGCCGAGACTGCACCTTCGCCGATGATGAAGGAAGTGCAGCGCGAAGAAGCCCGCAAGGCCGCGCAAACGACCACCGAAGGCCAGGCCGCCTGAGTGCGGACTGCGGTGCGCGCCATGGCTGACAGCGTCGGCCACGGCAGCATGGATTGCAACCAGCAAGAGGTCCCGCGTTGAACCAGCTTCGGCTTGCCGCCACCCTGGCGGAACGCGATGCCCTGCGCTATACCCCGGCCGGGGTCCCCGTCGTGAACTGCATCCTGCAGTACAGCGGCGAGGCCGTCGAGGCGCAAACGCCGCGGCAGGTCGAGTTTGCAATCGCAGCGATGGGGGTCGGACAGGTTGGCCAGCGTCTGGAGCGGTTACCGCTCGGCACGCTGCTCGACTGCGAAGGATTCCTGGCCCGCAAGCACCGCAACAGCAAGGCTCTCGTCTTTCACATCACTGGATGTAAAGCATTCGAAAAGGATTGAATCATGGCATTCGTCAAACGTGACAACAAGAACAAGAAGCGCTTCCAGCAACAGAACCCGCTGTTCAAGCGCAAGCGCTTCTGCCGCTTCACCGTGGCTGGCGTGGAACAGATCGACTACAAGGATCTGGACACCCTGAAGGACTTCATCGGCGACAACGGCAAGATCACGCCGGCCCGCCTGACCGGTACCAAGGCTCACTATCAGCGTCAGCTGGATACGGCCATCAAGCGTGCGCGTTTCCTCGCGCTGATGCCGTACACCGACCTGCACAAGAACTGATCAGGCCCTAGGTCCGTTAAGGAGAGAATACGATGCAAATTATTCTGCTGGAAAAAGTCATCAACCTGGGCAACCTGGGTGACATCGTCAAGGTGAAGGACGGTTACGCCCGTAACTTCCTGATCCCGGGCAAGAAGGCCCGCCGTGCTACGCAAACCGCGATCGCCGAATTCGAAGTCAAGCGCGCCGAGCTGGAAAAGGCCGCTGCCGAGAAGCTGGCCGCCGCGCAAGCCGAAGGCGAGAAGCTGAACGGTCTGAGCGTCCAGATCAGCCAGAAGTCGGGTGTGGACGGCCGCCTGTTCGGTTCCGTGACCAACGCCGACATCGCTGAAGCCCTGGCTGGCCAAGGCTTCAAGCTGGAAAAGGCCCAGGTTCGCATGCCGAATGGTCCGCTGAAGATGGTGGGCGACCACCCGGTCAGCGTTGCGCTGCACACGGACGTCGTGGTCGACGTGACCGTGTCGGTCGTGGGTGAGAGCGTCTAAGGACGTGCCGCCTTGCCGGCGCGCTGCGCCGGCTGAAGCGCCGCAAGCAAAAAAGGCAGGAGCCCCGGCTCCTGCCTTTTTTTGTTGCCCGCTTGTCTTTGCCTGCCCGGTCGCCAAATGTCCGGCGAAGTGCGTCCTCCCGCCGTTATAATCCCTCCCCATGAACGCGCCTGTCGCCGACCCCCAACTCGAGAACCTCAAGGTCCCGCCGCATTCCATCGAAGCCGAGCAATCGGTGCTGGGTGGCCTGCTGCTGGACAACGCCGCCTGGGACCGCATTGCGGACTTCATTTCCGAGGCGGATTTCTACCGTTTTGACCACCGGATGATCTTTCAGAGCATCGCCCGGTTGATCTCGGCCACCAAGCCGGCCGACGTGATCACGGTCTATGAAATGCTGCAGGTCGCCGGCAAGGCCGAGGAGGTGGGCGGGCTGGCCTACCTGAATTCGCTGGCGCAGAACACGCCCAGCGCGGCCAATATCCGCCGCTACGCGGAGATCGTGCGCGAGCGCTCGGTGCTGCGCAAGCTGGTGACGGCGGCCGACGATATCGCCTCGGCCGCGTTCGCGCCCAAGGGCCGCGAGGTGCGCGAGCTGCTGGATGAGGCCGAATCCAAGGTCTTTGCGATTGCCGAAGAAGGCTCGCGCGGCCAGAAGGGCTTCCAGGAAATCCAGCCGCTGCTGACCCAGGTGGTCGAGCGCATCGACGAGCTGTACCACCGCGACTCCACCACCGACGTCACCGGCGTCCCGACCGGCTTCATCGACCTGGACAAGATGACCAGCGGCATGCAGCCGGGCGACCTGGTCATCGTTGCCGGCCGTCCGTCGATGGGCAAGACGGCGTTCTCGCTGAACATCGGCGAGCACGTGGCGGTGGAGCAGGGCTTGCCGGTGGCCGTGTTCTCGATGGAAATGGCGGGCACCCAGCTGGCCATGCGTATGCTTGGCTCGGTCGGCCGCCTCGACCAGCACCGGCTGCGTACCGGCCGCCTGCTGGATGAGGACTGGCCGCGGCTGACGCATGCGATCCAGCGCATGAACGACACGCAGTTGTTCATCGACGAGACGCCGGCACTGAACCCGATGGAACTCCGTGCCCGTTCGCGGCGCCTGGCGCGCCAGTGCGGGCAGCTTGGCCTGATCATCATCGATTACCTCCAGCTGATGTCAGGTTCGGGCGGCGGCGAGAACCGCGCCACGGAAATTTCCGAAATCTCCCGTTCGCTCAAGGGTCTGGCCAAGGAACTCAACTGTCCGGTGATTGCACTGTCGCAGCTGAACCGAAGCCTGGAACAGCGTCCCAACAAGCGTCCGGTGATGTCCGACCTGCGCGAATCCGGCGCTATCGAACAGGATGCCGACGTGATCCTGTTCATCTACCGCGACGAAGTTTATAACGCGGATTCCCAGGACAAGGGCACGGCCGAGATCATTATCGGCAAGCAGCGTAACGGCCCGATCGGCACGGTGCGCCTGACCTTCCTCGGCCAGTTCACGAAGTTTGACAACTTCAGCGGCGGCCCGGCTTTCTTCGACAACGACAACTGACGAAGTCAAGCCGGCCTGCAATAGTCTGTGCGGCGCCGTCTCGTTTGTGCCAAATTCGCGGGCAATATCCCCGTAACCCTGTAAAATATTGCGCTTTGATGACAGTCGCCCTCGCGGCTGTCATGCAACGCGTCCGCTCAATCCGCAACACAATCCGCAGCGTCTGCACGCTGCCACAAGGAACATTCCATGTTCGGCCGATTCATGCCCACGGAGGGCAAGTTCTTCGAATATTTCAACCAGCATGCCGACTGCGCGGTGACCGCCGCCCATGAGCTCCAGGCACTGGTCAACGACTTGCCCAACGCCGAGGCCCATGCCCGCCGCGTCCAGGCCACCGAAAAGAAGGCCGACCGGATCACGCACGACACCATCGACCTGCTGCACAAGACCTTCATCACGCCGCTGGACCGCGACGAGATCCACAAGCTCATCACGACCATGGACGACATCCTGGACCTGATGGAAGACGTGGCCGAGACCATCTCGCTGTACGACGTGACCAACCTGACCGACGAGGCGCTGCGCCTGGCGGCCATCTGCGTGCAGTGCTGCGACCAGGTCAAGATCGCGGTGGGCCTGCTCGAGGACATGGGCAATGCCAGCACCATCCTGAAGACCGCCCAGCAGATCGACCAGCTTGAATCTGAAGCCGACCGCGTGATGCGCTCGGCGATGTCCAAGCTGTTCCGCGACGAGACCGACGTCAAGCGCCTGATCAAGCTGAAGGCCATCTACGAACAGCTCGAGACGATCACCGACAAGTGCGAGGACGTCGCCAACATCATCGAAGGCATCGTCCTGGAAAACGCCTGAGGCGGCAATCGGCATGCAGACCATACAAATGAGCCTGTGGGTGATCGCCTTGCTGGTGGCGCTCGCGCTGCTGTTCGACTTCATGAACGGCTTCCACGACGCGGCCAACTCGATTGCCACGGTGGTGTCCACCGGCGTGCTCAAGCCGCACCATGCGGTGGCAATGGCGGCGATGTGCAACGTCGTCGCAATCTTTGTCTTTCACCTGAAGGTGGCGGCCACGGTGGGGACCGGCACCATCGACGTCAATATCGTCGACCACTACGTGATATTCGGGGCCCTGGTCGGGGCGATCGCCTGGAACGTCATCACCTGGTACTACGGCATCCCGTCGTCGTCGTCGCATGCGCTGATCGGCGGGCTGGTGGGCGCGGCGGTGGCCAAGGCCGGCACGGGCGCGCTGGTGGGCAGCGGCCTGCTGAAGACGGTGGCGTTCATCCTGGTCTCGCCGTTGCTGGGCTTCCTGCTCGGTTCGCTGATGATGGTGATGGTGGGCTGGACCTTCTTCCGCACGCCGCCGTCGCGGGTGGACCGCTGGTTCCGCCGGCTGCAGCTGGTTTCAGCCTCGCTGTACAGCCTGGGCCACGGCGGCAATGACGCGCAGAAGACCATCGGCATCATCTGGATGCTGCTGATCGCCAGCGGCCATGTGGTCGCCGGCGGCCAGCCGCCGACCTGGGTGATCGTCAGCTGCTACGTGGCCATCGGCATGGGCACGCTGTTCGGCGGCTGGCGGATCGTGCGCACCATGGGCCAGAAGATCACCAAGCTCAAGCCGGTCGGCGGCTTCTGCGCCGAGACGGGCGGGGCGATTACGCTGTTCTTTGCCTCGGCGCTGGGCGTGCCGGTATCGACCACGCATACCATCACCGGCGCCATCGTCGGCGTCGGCTCGGCGCAGAAGATGTCGGCGGTGCGCTGGGGCGTGGCCGGCAATATCGTCTGGGCCTGGGTGCTGACGATCCCGGCGTCGGCCTTCATGGCGGCGATCGCATGGTGGATCGGGCGGCATATCCTGTAAGGCAGGGGGCGGCCGTACCAACAAAAAGCCAGGCTGATGCCTGGCTTTTTGTTTGGGCGCTTCACTGGTTGGCGAAGGCAGCGATGGGATCGTCGTCGACCGGAAGCGGAGCCGGCGCGGGCTCAGGCAGCGGTGGCGCGGCCGGGGGTGCCACCGGCGCCGGCGGCTGGTTGACCGCCGCGACCACGCGGCGCGCGCCGTTGTAGCGCGCGGCCCAGTAAGGCTTGCCCATGTCTTCGAGACGGACCGTGCCGCCGGACGACGGTGCATGGACAAAGCGGTTCTGTCCGACGTAGATGCCCACGTGCGAATTGGCGCGGCCGGTGGTGTTGAAGAACACCAGGTCGCCGGATGCCACCTCGCTGCGGTCCAGCGAGCTGCCGCGGGTGCCCATCGCCTCGGTGGTGCGGGGCAGGTTCACATTGGCCGCGCGCGACACCACGTAGCGCACCAGCCCGCTGCAGTCGAAGCCGGAGTCCGGCGTATTGCCGCCGTAGCGATAGGGTGTGCCGACCAGGGACATCGCCTGGATCGAAATCTCTTCCAGTCCGGCGCTGGGGTCGATCATGGGCTTGCCCGGCGTGCGCGGCAGGCCGGCGTGGCGCGAAGGCGGGGAACTGGCGCAGGCCGCCAGCAGCAGGGCGGCGGCGCAGAGCAGCGGCAGCCGGACCTGGACAAGCAGGCCCTGTGCACGCAATGGATGGGTAGGAATTCGGGTACGGCGCAATGGCATCCTGGGCTTCCGGTCGCAGGCCTGCCGGCGCACCGGAAGCCTTGCCGCTACCAGCGTAGCTGGGCGTTGCGCGTACCGGTGCTGACCTTGATGGACTTGGCCTGGCCCTTGTAACTGGCCTCGATATTGTAGCTGCCTTCGGGCGCACGTATCAGGCAGCGCGGGCCGGCGGCGCGGAAGCTGGCGACTTCCTGCTCGTCGCGCACCAGCCTGACCGCCACGTCCGACAGGAATTCACCGTTCGCACCCTGTGTGAACAGGATGCCCATGTTGAAGTCCTTTTCCTTCGCGGCCAGCGCCTGGCGCTCGTCCTCGGCGACACCGCCGCAGACGTAGCTGACCGGGCCCATGGTGCGGATCACCATTTCTTCGGCGGCGGCATGGGCCGGGCGCCAGCTGGCGGCCAGCGCGATGCCGGCGGCTGCCAGCATGGCCAGCGCAAGGCGCTGCCTGTGCTGGCTGCGGGCAACGGCAGGCGCATGCCTGCCGGGCAGATGCTGGGTATTCATCGACGCCTCCAGTGGGGATGCGGGGCAACGGCAAACATGGGGCCATCATAGCCCCAAAGTGCTTGCCGTTGACGACGGCGCTCAGGCACTGCGGGCGCGCCCCGCCACCGGCTGGGCGCGCCCTCAGGTTGCCGGTGTCAGAGCACGTCGCCGGCGTGGTCGGCCAGGCGCGAGCGTTCGCCGCGCGCCAGCGTGATATGGCCGCTGTGGCTCCAGCCCTTGAAGCGGTCGACCACGTAGGTCAGGCCCGACGAACCCTCGGTCAGGTACGGCGTGTCGATCTGCGCGATATTGCCCAGGCAGATGATCTTGGTGCCGGGGCCCGCGCGCGTCACCAGCGTCTTCATCTGCTTGGGCGTCAGGTTCTGTGCCTCGTCGATGATGACGAACTTGTTGACGAAGGTGCGTCCGCGCATGAAGTTCATGCTCTTGACCTTGATGCGCGACCGGATCAGCTCCTGCGTGGCGGCGCGTCCCCAGTCGCCGGCGCTGTCGTCGCTCTTCTGCAGCACCTCGAGGTTGTCGTCGAACGCGCCCATCCAGGGCTGCATCTTCTCTTCCTCGGTGCCGGGCAGGAAGCCGATGTCTTCGCCCACCGGCACCGTCGCGCGCGTGACGATGATCTCGTTGTACTGCTTCTGGTCCAGCACCTGTTCCAGCCCGGCTGCCAGCGCCAGCAGGGTCTTGCCGGTGCCGGCCTGGCCGAGCAGCGTGACGAAGTCGATGTCCGGGTTCATCAGCAGGTTGAGCGCGAAGTTCTGCTCGCGGTTGCGGGCGGTAACGCTCCACACATTGTTCTTGTGGTGCGTGTAGTCCTTGAGCGTCTGCAGCAGCGCGGTCTTGCCGTTGATCTCCTTGACCTGCGCGTACAGCGGCAGGCTGCCGTCGACCGGTTCCAGGTAGACGAACTGGTTGACCAGGAACGACGGCACCAGCGGCCCGGTGAGCCGGTAGAACATGGCGCCTGACTTCGGGTCCTGCCAGCTTTCCACGCCCTTGCCGTGCCTGGTCCAGAAGTCGCCGGGCAGCTGCAGCACGCCGGCATAGAGCAGGTCCTTGTCTTCCAGGACCTGGTCGTTGAAGTAGTCTTCGGCCGGCAGGCCCAGTGCGCGCGCCTTAATGCGCATGTTGATGTCTTTCGACACCAGCACGACCTGGCGCTCGGGGTACTGCTGCTGCAGCGCGCTGACCACGCCCAGGATCTGGTTGTCGGCCTTGCCCTGCGGCAGGCCTTCAGGCAACTTGATGTCGTTCAGGCGCGTCTGGAAGAACAGCTTGCCCTGCGCATCGCGGTTGCCCAGCTTGGCCAGCGGCAGGCCTTCGTCGAGCACGCCGTCGGTGCCGCCCACCAGCGAATCGAGCGTGCGGCTGACCATGCGCGCGTTGCGCGCGACTTCGCTCATGCCCTTCTTGTGGTTGTCCAGTTCTTCGAGCGTCATCATCGGCAGATAGATGTCGTGTTCCTCGAAGCGGAACAGCGAGGCCGGGTCGTGCATCAGCACGTTGGTGTCGAGCACGAACAGCTTGCTCGGGCCTTCGGACTTGCGGGCGCGGCGCGTGGGGCCGGTGGACGGCTTGACCAGGCTGACCGGTGCGGCATTGACGGCAGGCGTCGATACGGCCGGGGTCTCGGTGCTGCGGGCACGGGTGCCACCGGCGGCGCGGGCCTGGACCTCAGGCACCTCGGTGTCGCCGGTTTCCAGCAATGCCACGCGCTCGAGCGCCGGCACAGGTTTCTTGCCCTGTGTGGCGGCTTTGGCCTTGGGCACCGCGGAGACCGGAGCAAACTCGCTCGGATCCAGCAATTGGGCAGGCTTGGCGGGCATGGTAGGCAGCGGCATGCTTGGCATTCCTTTCAGGGGGACAAGAAGGGGGCGAGGGTGTCCGTGCCGCGACGCCGCGATACGTCGTGGCGGCCGATGGCCGGGGCATGCATGCGCGAGGCTCCCGGCGCGGACAGGCATGAGCACAGACGCGGCTGCAAACAAAAAAGCCGCCATGCCTGCATAACAGGATTGGCGGCTCTTTTGCGGACTGCCGACACGGCAGATCCGCTACCGGCCTGTGGCGCGAACCGCCTGGGCCGGGGAGTCGAAACAGCGTGGCATCCGGAATCTGAACTCATTACGGGCCAATGTATCCGAAGGTTTTGGGTTTGGCAATTGGGTTTGCCAACGGCTTGTTGCGACACAGCACGTCCGGCTTGGCGTCCGTGCAGAGGCAAGGCCGATACCGACGTGATACCTCAGATCCCGCGCACGATTTCCAGGACCTCGTCAACATGGCTCGGCACCTTGATGCCGCGCAGCTCGTGGCGCAGGATGCCCTTGCCGTCGATGATGAAGGTGCTGCGCTCGATGCCCCGGTGCTCCTTGCCATAGAGTTTTTTCATCTTGATGACATCGAATAGCGTGCACACGGCTTCGTCGGCGTCGGAGATCAGCTCGAAGGGCAGCTCAAGCTTGGCCTTGAAGTTCTCGTGCGAGCGGATGCTGTCGCGCGAGATGCCGAACACCTGTACGCCGGCCTTCTGGAAATCCTCATACTGGTCGCGGAAGTTCATGGCCTCCGTGGTGCAACCCGGCGTGTTGTCCTTCGGGTAGAAGTACAGCACCACCGTCTTGCCGCGGTTGTCGGCAAGGCGGAAGGTGGCGTCGCCGGTCATCGGCGCGCTGAAGTCGGGTACGGCCTTGTTCAGACTGACGGTCATGCTTGTGGCTCCTGGGGGAGGGGCAGGGGATCGGAGAATCGGGTGAGGGGGCTGCCACCTTGGCGGGGCAGATTGGGGCGCCCTGCCGGACTTCAAGCGTGGCGCCGGCTCAACTTTTGCAAAGATCAGGCGGCTTCGGGTTCGAGCAGCAGCACCGCCGCCACCTTGCGACCTTCCGCCATCAGGATGTTGTAGGTGCGGCAGGCGGCCTGCAGGTCCATGGCGTCCACCCCGACATGGCGGCGTGACAGCGACGCGGTCAGGCGCGGGTGCGGGAAGCGCAGCCGCGAGCCGGTGCCGAGCAGCACCACTTCGGGGCCGAGTTCCACCAGCTGCTCGAAATGCGCGGGTTCCAGGTCTTCGAAGCGGCTGACCGGCCAGGGCCGGACTTCGCCCTCGGGCATGACCAGGACCGAGTTGGTGTGACGGACGAGGTTGATCTCGATGTAGCCCGGCCCGTAGGCCGTGACGGTATTGAGCGACTGGGGCTGGTCGGCGTGGAGTTTCACTTGGAGGCCTCTGCGGCGGCCGCCGCGGGCTGGCGGGCCGGCCCGTGGGGCGGATGGCCGGCACCCCGGGCGGGTACGGTGTGGACGACAGGATGGACGACAGTGCGCAGGCGCCTGGCGTGTGCGCGGCAAGCGCACGCTGCAATGCAAGAATCCCTGCCGAAGTCTGTCATAATCCGATAAATTATAGCTTTTGCCTCCCTGTCTGCCACGTTCGCGTTGCATTGCAGCGGACGTCGCCCCGGCGCGGGGCTTCCGCACGGGGCTTCGGCATTAATTCAGATTCGCCCAGATTCCCTGTCCGGTGCCGCCGACGCGGCACGCTACGCTTGCCCGACATCGCCGTGAAACCCATCCAGAAATCCAACAAACTCAATAACGTTTGCTACGACATCCGCGGACCGGTGCTGGAAAAGGCCAAGCAGATGGAGGAAGAAGGGCACAAGATCATCAAGCTGAATATCGGCAACCTGGCCGTGTTCGGCTTTGACGCGCCGGAAGAGATTCAGCAGGACATGATGCGAAACCTGCCGAATTCGGCAGGTTATTCTGATTCCAAGGGAATTTTCGCCGCACGCAAGGCGATCATGCACTATACCCAGCAAAAAAATATCGAAGGCGTTGGCCTGGACGATATTTATGTCGGCAACGGTGCCTCCGAACTGATCGTGATGGCCGTCAACGCGCTGCTCAATGCCGGCGACGAAGTGCTGGTGCCGGCGCCGGACTACCCGCTGTGGACCGCCGCGGTGAGCCTTTCGGGCGGCACGCCGGTGCACTATATCTGCGACGAGTCCAATGACTGGATGCCCGATCCGGCCGATATCCGCGCCCGCATCACGCCGCATACCAAGGCCATCGTCATCATCAACCCGAACAACCCCACCGGGGCGCTGTATTCGGACGAGCTGCTGCTCGAGATCGTCGCCATCGCGCGCGAGCACGGCCTGATCATCTATGCCGACGAGATCTACGACAAGGTCCTGTACGACGGCCACACCCACACCTCGATCGCCTCGCTCTCGACCGATGTGCTGACCGTGACCTTCAACGGCCTGTCGAAGAACTACCGCTCGTGCGGCTACCGCGCCGGCTGGATGGTGGTGTCGGGCGACAAGCGCCCGGCCATCGACTATATCGAAGGCCTGAACATGCTGTCGTCGATGCGCCTGTGCGCCAACGTTCCGGGCCAGTGGGCGATCCAGACCGCGCTGGGCGGCTACCAGAGCATCAACGACCTGGTCAACGAAGGCGGGCGCCTGCGCCGCCAGCGCGACCTGGCCTACGAGCTGATCACCGCGATCCCGGGTGTTACCTGCGTCAAGCCCAAGGCGGCGCTTTACCTGTTTCCCAAGCTCGACCTGTCGATGTACCCGGTGCAGGACGACCAGGAGTTCATCTACGAACTGCTGCAGGAGTCCAAGGTGCTGCTGGTGCAGGGCTCGGGCTTCAACTGGGCCAAGCCCGATCATTTCCGCATCGTGTTCCTGCCGCACGAGGAAGACCTGCGCGAGGCCATCGGCCGCATCGCGCGCTTCCTCGAGGCGTACCGAAAACGCCACGGCAAGGTAGCGGCCTGATTTCGCGGGCCGCGCCGCAATTCATCCTTAGCAACTCAGAAGATTGTCCATGAACCCCATCAAAGTTGGCCTGCTCGGCATCGGTACCGTCGGTAGCGGCACGTTCAACGTGCTCAAGCGCAATCAGGAAGAAATTCGCCGCCGCGCCGGCCGCGGCATCGAGATTGCCATCGTGGCCGATCTCAACACCGAACGCGCGCGCGAACTGACCAACGGGGAAGTGGAGATCGTCAGCGATGCCAACGAGGTGGTCAACCGCCCCGACATCGACATCGTCATCGAACTGATCGGCGGCTACGGCATCGCGCGCGAGCTGGTGCTCAAGGCGATCGAGAACGGCAAGCACGTGGTCACCGCCAACAAGGCGCTGCTGGCCGTGCACGGCAACGAGATCTTCGAAGCCGCGCGCCGCAAGGGCGTGATCGTGGCGTTCGAGGCTGCCGTCGCCGGCGGCATCCCCATCATCAAGGCGCTGCGCGAAGGCCTGACCGCCAACCGCATCCAGTGGATCGCCGGCATCATCAACGGCACCACCAACTTCATCCTGTCCGAGATGCGCGACAAGGGCCTCGATTTCGACGTGGTGCTGAAGGAAGCGCAGCAGCTCGGCTACGCCGAAGCCGACCCGACCTTCGACATCGAAGGCGTCGATGCCGCGCACAAGGTCACGCTGATGAGCGCGATCGCCTTCGGCATGCCGGTGCAGTTCGACAAGGCCCACGTGGAAGGCATCACCAAGCTGTCAGCCATCGACATCAAGTACGCCGAGGAACTGGGCTACCGCATCAAGCTGCTGGGCATCACCCGCCGCCGCGACGACGGTGTCGAGCTGCGCGTGCATCCGACGCTGGTGCCGGCCTCGCGCCTGATCGCCAACGTCGAAGGTGCGATGAACGCGGTGCTGGTGCAGGGCGACGCCGTGGGCGCGACGCTCTACTACGGCAAGGGCGCCGGCGCCGAGCCGACCGCCTCGGCCGTGATTGCCGACCTGGTCGACGTGACCCGCCTGCACACCGCCGACCCGAACCATCGCGTGCCGCACCTGGCGTTCCAGCCGGATGAGCTGTCGAGCGTGCCGGTGCTGCCGATCGAAGAGATCAACAGCTCGTACTACCTGCGCATGCGCGTGGCCGACGAGACCGGCGTGCTGGCCGAGATCACCCGCATCCTGGCCGAGGGCGGCATCTCGATCGACGCCATGCTGCAGAAGGAATCGCGCGAAGGCGAGCCGCAGACCGACATCATCATCCTCACGCACATCACGCGCGAGAAGCACGTCAACGCGGCGATCGCCAAGATCGAGGCGCTGCCCACCGTGCTGTCCGCCGTGACGCGCCTGCGCATGGAAGAACTGAACTAAGGGCCGGACCTGCTGATTCACATGAAATACCAGTCGACCCGCGGCCATGAGATGCCGCAATCGTTTTCCGAGATCCTGCTGGGCGGCCTGGCGCCGGACGGCGGGCTGTACCTGCCTACCCAGTACCCGCAAGTCACCGCCGATGAGCTCGAAGCGTGGCGCAAGCTGTCGTATGCCGACCTGGCCTACGAGATCCTACGCAAGTTCTGCGACGATATTCCTGCCGAAGACCTGCGCGCGCTGACGCGCAAGACCTATACGCCCGAGGTGTACTGCAATGCGCGCGAAGGCGACAACACCGCCGACATCACGCCGCTGCGCACGCTCGGTGAAGAGGGCGGCACCAGGCTGCAACTGCTGGGCCTGTCCAACGGCCCGACGCTGGCCTTCAAGGACATGGCGATGCAGCTGCTCGGCAATCTGTTCGAGTACGCGCTGGGCCGCGCCGGGCAGGAGCTGAACATCCTGGGTGCGACTTCCGGCGATACCGGCAGCGCGGCAGAATACGCCATGCGCGGCAAGCGCGGCATCCGCGTGTTCATGCTGAGCCCGCACCGCAAGATGAGCGCGTTCCAGACCGCGCAGATGTTCAGCCTGCAGGACGCCAACATCTTCAACCTCGCCGTCGAAGGCGTGTTCGACGACTGCCAGGACATCGTCAAGGCGGTCTCCAACGACCTCGACTACAAGGCGCGCCAGAAGATCGGCACCGTCAACTCGATCAACTGGGCGCGCGTCGTGGCCCAGGTGGTGTACTACTTCAAGGGCTGGCTGCTGGCGACCAGCGGCCCCGGCCAGAAGGTCTCGTTCTGCGTGCCGTCGGGCAACTTCGGCAACGTCTGCGCCGGCCATATCGCGCGCATGATGGGCCTGCCGATCGACAAGCTGGTAGTGGCCACCAACGAGAACGACGTGCTCGACGAGTTCTTCCGCACCGGTGCCTACCGCGTGCGCAAGTCGGCCGAGACGTACCACACCTCGAGCCCGAGCATGGATATTTCCAAGGCCTCGAACTTCGAGCGCTTCGTGTTCGACCTGCTCGGCCAGGACGCCGGCAAGCTGGTGGCGCTGTTCCGCGACGTGGAAGAGAAGGGCGGCTTCGACCTGTCGGGCACGCCGGAATTCGACCGCATCCGCGAGTTCGGCTTTGTCTCGGGCCGCAGCACGCATGACGACCGCGTGGCCACCATCCGCGACCTGTCGTCGCGCTACGGTATCACCATCGATACCCATACCGCCGATGGCGTCAAGGTGGCGCGCGAGCATCTCGGCGCCGGCGTGCCGATGGTGGTGCTGGAAACCGCGCTGCCGGCCAAGTTCGCCGACACCATCCGCGAAGCGCTTGGCCACGAGCCGGAGCGCCCGGCCAGGTTCGAGGGCATCGAGAGCCTGCCGCAGCGCTTTGAAGTGATGCCGGCCGACGCCGCGCAGGTCAAGGCCTACATCGCCGGCCACACCGGCCTGTAAGCGCGCGGGCGCGTGCAGCCCGCTGCGGCGCTGCCGCATGCCGGGCCCGCGCCAACTCGCTACAATCAGGCTGCGGGCCCGATCTCCGGCCCCCGGATTGCCTGCCCCAACCAAGTGGGTGCCGGCAATGCGCGGGCCGTTTTTCGTGGGCCAACACTTTCCCACATCGCACCATGACCCAAGCCGCAGCACCTTCCCGCCCCCCGATGCTGACCATGGCCCAGGCGCTCGACGCGCTGCTCGGCGCCGCCCGTCCGCTGGCGCAGCTTGAATCCATCGACACGCTCCACGCCAACGGCCGCGTGCTGGCCGCGCCCGTGACCAGCACGCTGCGCGTGCCGCCGGCAGACAATACCTCGATGGACGGCTACGCCATGCGCGCGGGCGATGTGCCCGCTGCCGGCACGCGGCTGCGCGTGTCGCAACGGATTCCCGCCGGCCATGTCGGCACCGCGCTGGAACCCGGCACCGCCGCGCGCATCTTCACCGGCGGGCTGATCCCGCCGGGCGCCGACGCCGTGGTGATGCAGGAGCAATGCACCGCCGAGGGCGAGGACGTGATCGTCAACCACGTGCCGCAATCCGGTGAATGGGTGCGGCGCGCGGGCGAGGATATCGAAGCCGGCAGCGTGATCCTGCCGGCCGGCACGCGGCTGACGCCGCAGGCGCTGGGGCTGGCCGCATCGGTCGGCCAGGCGAAGCTGGACGTGGTGCGGCGCGTGCGCGTGGCCGTGTTCTTCACCGGCGACGAGCTGGCGATGCCGGGCGAGCCGCTCAAGCCGGGCGCCATCTACAACTCCAACCGCTTCACGCTGCGCGGCCTGCTGGAAAACCTGGGCTGCGAGGTCAGCGACTTCGGCATCGTTCCCGACACACTGGCCACCACGCGCGAGACGCTGCGCCGTGCGGCGCAGGGGCACGACCTGATCATCACCTCGGGCGGTGTTTCGGTCGGCGAGGAAGACCATATCAAGCCCGCGGTCGAGGCCGAAGGACGGCTCGACATGTGGCAGATCGCGATCAAGCCGGGCAAGCCGCTGGCGTTCGGGCAGGTCAACAACGATGCTGAGCCGGCGTTCTTCCTGGGTTTGCCGGGCAACCCGGTGTCCAGCTTCGTGACCTTCCTGCTGTTCGTGCGCCCGTTCATCCTGCGCCTGCAGGGCGTGGCCGGCGTGACCCCGCGGCGCCTGCCGCTGCGCGCGGATTTCGAGCTGAAGAAGGGCGACCGCCGCAATGAGTTCCTGCGCGCTCGCATCAATGCCGAGGGGGGGCTGGACCTGTTCCCCAACCAGAGCTCGGGCGTGCTGACCTCCACCGTATGGGGCGATGGCCTGATCGACAATCCGCCCAACCAGCCGATCGCGCGCGGCGATACCGTGCAGTTCATTCCGTTTGACGGCCTGCTCGCGTAGCCGGCCCGTATTACCAGGACGCAGAAGCAGTGATGATCATCGAACTCAGATTCTTTGCCAGCGTGCGCGAGCAACTGGGCGTGGCCGAAGAGCGCGCCGAGGTGCCGGCCGAGGTGCGCACCGTGGGCGAATTACGCCACTGGCTGATTCAGCGCGGCGGCCCCTGGGCCGAAACTCTAGCCGAAGGCCGCGCGCTGCGCATGGCCGTCGACCATGCGGTGGCGCGCCCCGATACGGCGATTGCCAACGGCTGCGAAGTCGCCTTTTTCCCACCAGTGACCGGAGGCTGAGATGAGCGTCAGGGTGCAGCGTGAGGATTTCGATCTCGGTGCGGAAGTCGCGGCGCTGCGTGCCGGCAATCCGGCGGTCGGCGCGGTGGCCAGCTTTATCGGCACGGTGCGCGATGTCAGCGACGGCAGCGCGGTCAGCGCGATGGAGCTGGAGCACTATCCGGGCATGACCGAGAAGGCGCTGGCGCAGATCGAGGCGGCTGCGTGCGCGCGCTGGGCGCTGCTGGGCGTGACCATCATCCACCGCGTCGGCCCGATGCAGCCGCTGGACCAGATCGTGATGGTCGCGGTGGCGTCGGCGCATCGCGGCAATGCCTTTGCCGCGTGCGAGTTCATCATGGACTACCTCAAGTCCGAAGCGCCGTTCTGGAAGAAGGAGGACACCCCGGAAGGGGCGCGCTGGGTCGACGCCCGCGTGACCGACGAAGCCGCCCTCCAGCGCTGGGGGATCGCATCGTTCAATGCCAGCGGCGACGATGCTGGCGCACCACCGGAGAAGCAGGGCGGGAGCCAGCCCTGATGGGGTCGCTCGGCTTTGTCGCCGTGGGCCTAGGCGCCGCGGCGGGTGCGTGGCTGCGCTGGGGCTTCGCGGTGCTGTGGAACGCGATCAATCCCGCGCTACCCTATGGCACGCTGGCGGCCAACCTGCTGGGCGGCTACCTGGTCGGCCTGGCGGTCGGGTTCTTCGATACGCACGCGGGCCTGCCGCCGGAATGGCGCCTGCTGGCCATCACCGGCTTCCTTGGCGGGCTGACCACGTTCTCGACCTTTTCCAGCGAGGTGGTGGCGAACCTGATTGCCGGCGACTACGGCTGGGCGGCGCTGCACCTGCTGCTGCACCTGGGCGGCTCACTGCTGCTGACCGCGTTCGGCCTCTGGACTTACCGCCTGCTGGCCTGACGCGGCCCGGGCGATCAGGCCCAGCAGCGCGGCATTGAACGCCTGCGGCTGCTCCATGTGCGGGCTGTGGCCGGCGCCGGCCACCACGCTGAATCCCGCCCCGGGCCGCAGTGCGAGCGTGGCGGCGCCCACCGCGGGCGCATAGAGCCGGCTGGCTTCCCCGTACAAATGGAACAGCGGCAGCCCGGTGGCTCGCAATGTCTCCCGGAAATCCTGGCGCGCCATGTCTTCCCATAAAGCGGCAAGCGCCAACGCATCGCACTGGCCCGCCATGTGCGCGATGCGTTGCATTGCGGCGCCTTCCGGGCGACTTCCCGCCGACCACATTCCCAGCGCGACCGACGGCGCCAGCCGGGGCCAGTCGGCCCGGATGCGGGCCGCCATCTGCGCGGCGTGCGCAATCTCATAGTGGCCGTGCAGGCCATGCGGCCAGGCCGCATCGGTCACCAGCCTCGGTGTCATGTCGATGCTGCCGACCGCTGCCAGCGGAAGACCCGAATGGTCCCGCAGCAGCGCCCATGCCACCATCGCCCCCATCGACCAGCCAGCGACCACCACGTCTGTCAGCCCGAGGTGCGCAACCAGTCCGGCGACGTCGCGCGCCAGCGCCGTGATCGTGGTGCCGTCGCGCTCGCGCGACAGGCCGTGGCCGGCATGGTCGGGCGCGATCACGCGGATTCCCGCCAGTGCGAGCGCCCGCTGGCCGTCGAAGGCCTCGCCGGTGACGGACCAGCCGTGCAGCAACAGCAGCGGCCGTCCCTGGCCGGTTTCGCGCCAGCCTGGCAAGGCGCCGCGTGCCGGGTGGCTGGCGAACGGCGGCGAAGCGGGGCCGGCAGATGCCGAATCGGAAGCGTCCAACGACGGTTCTCTCCTGGCAGGAGGGTAAAGGGCAGTGGCCTGGATGCCACCGGGTGAGGGTGCCTCTCTATTGACATCCACGGTGGGCAATTTATACGATGAAACATGAATCAGCTATCAGGTTTTGCCTGAGTGGCGATTCCCGGCGCAGGCAGGCGCGGAGGAGGCACCTGCCTGCGCCGGCAGACATGAAGCGGCTGGCATTCCAATGACAAGGCGCGCAGCGCCACCGGAGACAAGATGTCCCAGACCGACACGGGCGCACCGCCCGAAACCGGCGCAACCCGCGAACCCGGCGCAACCCGCGAACCCGGTCATGCCGGCGGCATCTGCCCGCCCAAGACCGCGCGCGGGCAGAAGACGCGCGAGGCGCTGCTGCGCGCGGCCGAGAAGGTGTTCGGTGAGAAAGGCTATTACGCCGCGTCGATCTCCGAGATCACGCAGGAAGCCAAGGTCGCGATGGGCACCTTCTACCTGTATTTCAAGGACAAGGAAGACATCTTCCGCGCGCTGGTCGCGCACATGCTGGAACTGGTGCGCGCCCACCTGCGCAAGCACGTTGCCGCCGCGGCCACCCAGATGGAAGCCGAGCGCCTGGGGCTGAAGGCATTTCTCTCTTTCGTTTCGCGCCACAAGAACCTGTACCGGATCGTGCTTGATTCGTACTCGGTCGATGAGACCATCTACAGCAGCTATTTCCAGGTGTTTGCCGAGCTCTACAGCCGGCGCCTGACGCGCGCCGAAGAGCAGGGCGAGATCGTGCCCGGCGATGCCGAGGTGCGCGCCTGGTGCCTGATCGGCATCAGCAACTTCCTGGGCATGCGCTATGCGCGCTGGAAGCGCCCGCCTTCGATGGAGAAGGTGGTCGACACCGCTTTCGACCTGATCTCGCACGGCCTGCAGCCGCGATGAACGCCCACGCAGAACCCCTGGTGCAGTGGGCGCGCGCCGATGGCGTGGCGCTGCTGCGCCTGAACCGGCCGCAGCGGCACAACAGCCTGGTGCCCGAGTTGCTGGAAGCGCTGCTCGCCGCGCTGGACGAGATTGAAGCCGACCCGGCGATTCATGCCGTGGTGCTGACGCATGCCGGGAAAAATTTCTCCAACGGCGGCGATGTCGCGGCATTCGCTGCGCAGGGCGACGCGATAGCCAGCTACGCCGACCGGCTGCTGGCACTGCTGAACCGTTCGATCCTGCGCCTGGCAGCGCTGCGCTGCCCGGTGGTGGCGGCGGTGGAGGGCTGGCTGACGGGCGGCTCGCTGGGTTTGGTGCTGGCGTGCGACATGGCGGTGCTGGCGCGGGATGCGCGCATCGCGCCGTACTACACGGTGGTTGGCTTCAGCCCGGACGGCGGCTGGACCGCGATGCTGCCGCAGCTGGTCGGCACGCCGCGGGCGCGCGCCTGGCAGCTGAACAATACGATCGTCGCCGCGCCGGAGGCGGCGGCGCTCGGGCTGGCGACTGCGCTGGCCGCACCGGGTTCGGCCGAGGCCGATGCCGCGACGCTGGCGCGTGGCGTCATGCGCAAGGTGCCGGGCAGCGTGGCCCGCACGCGCGCGCTGTTGCGCTGGGACGCCGACACCCTGGCGGCCGGCCTTGAGCGCGAGCGCGCGGCCTTTGTCGCACAGATCGCCAGCGCCGAGACTGCCGACGGCATGCGGTGCTTCCTGGCAGGGCGCGCGCGCGAATAGTTTGTAGAGCTTTCCCAGGCAGTTGCAGCAGGTTTCATCCAGACAAAGACAAACGAGACCGAACACAGGAGACAGCAATGCAACGCAACCCACTCGCCGTACGTGCCCTGGTCATGGCCGCCGGCCTGCTTGCCGCCGGCACCGCGCTGGCCAAGGACATCCGCATCGCGCACGTCTATGACAAGACCGGCGCGCTCGAGGCCTACGCCAAGCAGACCCAGACCGGCTTGATGATGGGTCTGGAATACGCCACCAACGGCACCATGACCGTCAACGGCAACAAGCTGGTGGTGATCGAGAAAGACACCCAGGGCAAGCCGGACGTGGCCAAGGCCCAGCTGGCCGCCGCCTACAGCGACGACCGCGCCGATATCGCGGTCGGCCCCACCTCTTCCGGCACCGCGCTGGCGATGCTGCCGGTGGCAGAGGAATACAAGAAGGTACTGCTGGTCGAACCCGCGGTGGCCGACTCGATCACCGGCGACAAGTGGAACCGCTATATCTTCCGCACCGGCCGCAACTCGTCGCAGGACGCAATCTCCAACGCCGTGGCGCTGGACAAGCCGGGCGTGCAGATCGCCACGCTGGCGCAGGACTACGCTTTTGGCCGCGACGGCGTCAAGGCCTTCAAGGGCGCGCTGAAGAACGCCAGGGTCGTGCATGAGGAATACCTGCCGACCAGCACCACGGACTTCACCGCAGGCGCGCAGCGGCTGTTTGATTCGCTCAAGGACAAGCCGGGTCGCAAGGTGATTTTCATTATCTGGGCCGGTGCCGGCAACCCGTTCAAGATCGCGGATCTGGATCCCAAGCGCTACGGCATCGAGATTGCCACGGGCGGCAACATCCTGCCGGCGATGGCCAGCTACAAGAACTTCCCGGGCATGGAAGGGGCTACGTACTACTACTTCGGCATTCCCAAGAACAAGGCCAATGAGTGGCTGGTGTCCAACCACTACAGCAAGTTCAAGGCGCCGCCCGATTTCTTCACGGCCGGCGGCATGACCGCGGGCATCGCGCTGGTGGAGGCGCTGAAGAAGACCAGCGGCGAGACCGGCACCGAGAAGCTGATCACGGCGATGGAAGGCATGTCATTCGACACCCCCAAGGGCAAGATGACTTTCCGCAAGGAAGACCACCAGGCCATGCAGTCGATGTACCACTTCAAGATCAAGGTGGATCCGGCCTTCGCCTGGGGCGTGCCTGAGCTCGTGCGCGAGATCAAGCCCGAAGAAATGGCCGTGCCCGTGCGCAACCACCGCTGATGATCGCGCCAGCATCCTTCACCCGGTCCGCGCCGGCGCCGTCGCAGCCGGCCGCCGGGCACGCCGGCGCGACTGCCGCCGCGGCGCAGCCGCTGCTGGAGACGCGCGGCCTGACCATCCGCTTTGGCGGCCATGTGGCCGTCAATGCGGTGTCGTGCGCGTTCCGGCCCGGCGAGCTGACCTGCATCGTCGGCCCCAACGGCGCCGGCAAGACCACGTACTTCAACCTGGTCTCGGGCCAGTTGCCGCCCACGGCCGGGCAGATCCTGCTGGATGGCGAGGACGTGACGCGCCTGCCGGTGTCGCAGAAGACGCGCCGTGGCATCGGCCGCGCTTTCCAGCTGACCAGCCTGTTCCCGCAGCTGTCGGTGCTGGAGAACGTGCGCCTGGCGGTGCAGGCGCGCCAGCAGCGCGGCATCGACCTGTTCTCGATGTGGACCAGCCACCGCGACGTGCAGGCGCAGGCCATGGCGATCCTGGAGCGCGTGGCGCTGGCCGGCAAGCGCCAGCTGACGGTGGCCTCGCTGCCGCACGGCGACCAGCGCAAGCTGGAGGTCGGCATCCTGCTGGCGCTGCAGCCGCGCGTGTTCATGTTCGACGAGCCCACCGCGGGCATGAGCGTGGATGAAGTGCCGGTGATCCTTGACCTGATCCGCGAGATCCGCCAGGACCGCAGCAAGACCGTGCTGCTGGTCGAACACAAGATGGACGTGGTGCGCTCGCTGGCCGACCGCATCATCGTGCTGCACAACGGCACCCTGGTGGCCGACGGCGACCCGGCCGAGGTGATCGCCTCGCCGGTGGTGCAGCAGGCTTACCTGGGCATGCCGGAAGAGGAGGGCAGCCATGGCTGACGCACAAGCAACCGGGCCGATCCTGCGTTTACAGGGCGTGCAGACCCATATCGGCCCGTACCACATCCTGCACGGCGTCAGCTTCGAGGTGCCGCGCGGCGGCGTGACCATGCTGCTGGGGCGCAACGGCGCCGGCAAGACCACCACGCTGCGCACCATCATGGGCCTGTGGCAGGCCAGCACCGGCACGGTGACCTTTGACGGCACCGACATCACGCGCCACAGCACGCCCGCGATCGCGCAGGCCGGCATTGCCTACGTGCCGGAAAACATGAGCGTGTTCTCCGACCTGACCGTGGCCGAAAACATGCGCCTGGCAGCGCGCACCGGCGCCATCGACGAGCGCCGGCTGGACTGGGTGTTCCGCATGTTTCCGGCGCTTAGGACCTTCTGGCAGCAGCGCGCCGGCGTGCTGTCGGGCGGGCAGAAGCAGATGCTGTCGGTAGCGCGCGCCATCATCGAGCCGCGCCAGCTGCTGATCGTCGACGAGCCCACCAAGGGCCTGGCGCCGGCCATCATCCAGAACATGATCCATGTGTTCCGCGAGCTCAAGCAGACCGAGGTGTCGATCCTGCTGGTGGAGCAGAACTTCCATATGGCGAAGTCGGTGGGGGATACGGTGGCGGTGATGGACGATGGGCGGACGGTGCACACGGGCACGATGGCGGCGCTGGCTGAAGACGACGGGCTGCAGCAGAAGTTGCTGGGGCTGTCGCTGGCGGCGCACCAGTAACGCGGGACAACACACATGACCACTTCAACGACATTGCCGGCCGCCGCACCGTCGGACCTGCCCAAGGTACGGCTCGACTGGACCCCGCTGGCGCTGGCGCCGCTGCTGATGCTGCTGGCCTATCCGCTGGTCGGCAGCCCGTCGACCTGGCTCACGCTGACCATTGCCGGGCTCGCGATGGGAATGATCATCTTCGTCGTCTCGTCGGGCCTGACGCTGGTGTTCGGCCTGATGGATGTGCTCAACTTCGGCCACGGCGCCTTCATCGCGCTGGGCGCTTATGTGGCCGCCTCGGTCCTGCTGCCACTGGCAGGCTGGGTCGAGGCCGACAGCCTGGCGTTGAACCTGTCGGTGTTTGCACTGGCGATCGTAGCCGCAATGGTCGCAGCCGGCGCGGTCGGGCTGTTCTTCGAGCGCGTGGTGGTGCGCCCGGTCTACGGCCAGCACCTGAAGCAGATCCTGATCACGATGGGCGGCATGATCGTGGCCGAGCAGCTGATCAAGGCGATCTGGGGCCCCGAGACCATCGCGCTGCAGGTGCCCACCACCTTCCGCGGCGCGGTGCTGCTGGGCGATGCCGCGATCGAGAAATACCGGCTGATCGCGATGGCGCTGGGGCTGGTGATCTTTATCGCCATGCTGTTGCTGCTGAATCGCACCCGCATCGGCCTGCTGATCCGCGCCGGCGTGGAGAACCGCGAGATGGTCGAAGCGCTTGGCTACCGCGTGCGGCGCCTGTTTATCGGCGTGTTCGTCGCGGGCGCGGCGCTGGCGGGGCTGGGCGGGGTGCTGTGGGGGCTGTACCAGCAGAACATCACCGCGGCGATCGGTGCGCAGGTGAATGTGCTGATCTTTATCGTCATCATCATCGGCGGGCTGGGATCGACCACGGGCTGCTTTGTCGGTGCGCTGCTGGTGGGGCTGATGGCCAACTACACCGGTTTCCTGTTCCCCAAGGTGGCTCTGTTCTCCAACATCCTGCTGATGATGCTGGTGCTGCTGTGGCGCCCACAGGGGCTGTTCCCGGTGGCGCGGCGCTGAGGGCAACGACCATGATCCGACTTCTCTCCGGCGACCTGCCGCGCAGCCGCGTGCTGACCGTGATCCTGCTGGTGATCCTGGTGGCCCTGGCGTGCGCGCCCTTTGCCTTCCCCGGCGCGCGCGCGCTCAACATGGCGGCCAAGATCTGCATCTTCGTGGTGCTGGTGGCCAGCTATGACCTGCTGCTGGGCTATACCGGCATCGTTTCCTTTGCTCACACCATGTTCTTCGGCATCGGCGGCTATGGCGTGGCCATCGCCATGTCGCGCATGGAGCCGGGCTGGGGCGCGCTGCTGGCCGGCACCGTGGGTGCGCTCGCGGTGTCAGCGCTGCTGGCGTTCCTGATCGGGTTGTTCTCGCTGCGGGTGCGCGCGATCTTCTTTGCCATGATCACGCTGGCAGTGGCGACCGCCTTTGCCACGCTGGTGTCGCAGCTGTCGGAATGGACCGGCGGCGAAGACGGGCTGACTTTCAAGGTGCCGGAGGTGCTGCGCCCCGGCTTTACGCTGGGCGACACTGAATGGCTGGGCGTGCCGCTGAGCGGCAAGCTGCTGAGCTACTACCTGGTGTTCGCCGGCGCGGTGGTGCTGTTCCTGGTGCTGCTGCGCATCGTCAACTCGCCCTTTGGCCGGGTGCTGCAGGCGATCCGCGAGAACGACTTCCGCGCCGAGGCGATCGGCTACCGCACCGTGGTGTACCGCACCGTGTCGACGGTGCTGTCGGCGATGTTCGCCACGCTGGCGGGCGTGCTGATGGCGATCTGGCTGCGCTACAACGGGCCCGATACCTCGCTGTCGTTCGAGATCATGGTCGACATCCTGCTGATCGTGGTGATCGGCGGCATGGGCACGCTCTATGGCGCGGTGATCGGCACGGTGCTGTTCCTGGTGGCGCAAACCTACCTGCAGGACGTGATGAAACTGGCCAGCGACGCCACCGCCGCGCTGCCGCTGCTGTCGTCGCTGCTGCATCCGGACCGGTGGCTGCTGTGGCTGGGTTTGCTGTTTATCCTGAGCGTCTATTATTTCCCGCAGGGCGTGGTGGGGCGGCTGCGCGGCACCGGGCCCGTGCAGGACGTGGCAAGCTGAGCGGAGGCTAGCGCATGTACGTCATCGACTGGCTGCACAAGAATGCGCAGCATTTCCCCGACAAGGTCGCGCTGGTGGACGTGGAGACCGGCCGCCAGGTGACCTATCGCCATTTCGACGAACGCGCCAGCCGCTTCGCGGAATACCTGCGTGACCACCTGCAACTGGCGCCGGGCACGCGCGTGGCGGTGCTGGCGCACAACAGCTCGGACTATTTCGAGATGCTGTATGGCTGCGCCAAGGCCGGCATGGTGATGGTGTGCCTGAACTGGCGCCTGCCGGCGGCGGAGCTGCTGCCGATCCTGCAGGACTGCACGCCCGAGGTGCTGGTGGCCGGCGACGGCTTCCTCGCCGTGGCCGCGGATCTGGCGCGCGCCATGCCGCTGCGCGCGGTGCTGCACCTGGCCGACGATGAGGCCGCCGACGTTCCCGGCGGCTGGACCGAGTACGAGGCGGTGCTCGACGCCGCCTCCGGCCGCATCATCGAGATGCCGTGCCGCGATGAGTCCGAGGTCTGGCACCTGCTCTATACCTCCGGCACCACCGGCAGGCCCAAGGGCGTGATCCAGACCTATGGCATGGTCTTCTTCAATGCCGTCAACGCGATGCTGGCAAACAAGATCACGCGCGACGACGTGTTCCTCAGCGTGCTGCCGTTCTTCCACACCGGCGGCCTCAACCTGTATGCCAACCCGGTGCTGCACGCGGGCGGTACGGTGCACATCATGCGGCAGTTCGAGCCGCAGGTGGTGCTGGGCAAGCTCGACCGCGCCAGCGGCGAGGGCATCACCATGTTCTTCGCGGTGCCGGCGGTCTACCTGTTCCTGAGCCAGCACCCGCGCTTCGCGCAGGCAGACTTCGCCGGCGTGCGCAATATGTCGGCGGGGGGCTCGCCGGTGCCCAGGCCGCTGCTGGAGGCCTACCTGGCCAAGGGCGTGACCATCTGCTTCGGCTTCGGCATGACCGAGACCGGTCCCACGGTCTTTGTCTGCGACGAAGGCACCGCGCGCCGCAAGATCGGCACCATCGGCAAGCCAGTGGGGTCGATGCTGACGCGCATCGTCGATGCGGCTGGAGTGGACGTGGGCCCGGGCGAGCGTGGCGAACTGCTGATCAAGGGCCCCGGCGTGACGCCAGGCTACTGGAACCTGCCCGAGGCCACCGCGGCCGCGATCCGCGGCGGCTGGCTGCATTCCGGCGATATCGCCTATCGTGACGAGGACGGCGACTACTACATCGTCGACCGGGCCAAGGACATGTTTATCTCGGGCGGCGAGAACGTCTATCCGGCCGAAGTCGAGAACGTGCTGTTCCAGCTGCCGGGCGTGGCCGAGGCCGCCGTGATCGGCACGCCGGATGCGCGCTGGGGCGAGGTCGGCATGGCGCTGGTGGTGCTGCGCCCGGGCGCTGTGCTGGAGGCCGATGCCGTGATCGCCCACTGCAAGGCGCAGCTGGCCGGCTACAAGGTGCCGCGCCATGTGCGCTTTCTCGACGCGCTGCCGCGCACGCCGTCAGGCAAGGTGGAAAAGCACAAGCTGCGCGCACAGTTCTCTGGCTGAGGCGCATGGCCGCGCCAGCGGTTGCCGTGTTTCCGATTTCCGCAGTTCGCAGTCTCCGCAGTCCTCGATCTGAAGACAACTCGACAGCCCCGGCCATCCGGGTGCGACAGGAGGAGGTTGACATGCATTCCACGCAGATCCCGCCGCAGCAGAAACGCCGCCTCAGGCTCACGGTGCTGGCGGCCGCCGCATCGATGCTGGCCGCCGCCTGCGGCTCGGGCGATGACAACAACAACGGCAACGGCAGCAACCCCAATACCAAGCCGGCGAATATCGGCACGGTCACGATCAACAGCTACAACGGCACCACCGACGACCTGCTCACTGCCGGCCTGGGCAAGGACGGCCTCGCCAGCGCCACCGCGCCACTGCCGGCCAATCCCACCGCGCCGACCGCGGCGGAGTTGCGGCGCTATGCGATCCATACCAACTATCGTGCCCTCGTCGACACCACCGCCAGCGGCGGCTACGGCTCGCTCTACGGCCCCAATGTCGACGCTCAGGGCAATGCCACCGGCTCCGAAGGCAAAGTGGCCGGCGTGGAGTACCTGGCCTTTTCGGACGATGGCTCGGGCCAGCAGAACGTGACCATGCTGGTGCAGATCCCTGCGTCGTTCAACACTTCGAAGCCATGCGTGATCACCGCCACCTCGTCCGGCTCGCGCGGCGTCTATGGCGCCATCGCCACCGGCGAGTGGGGCCTGAAGCGCGGCTGCGCGGTGGCCTATACCGACAAGGGCACCGGCGCCGCGCCGCATGACCTGGATACCGACACCGTGCCGCTGATCGACGGCACCCGCGCCACGCGCGCTGCGGCCGGCAAGAACGCGCAGTTCGCCGCGCCGGCGGGGGCCACCTCGCTGGCGGACTTCACCGCTGCCAACCCGCACCGGCTGGCATTCAAGCACGCGCATTCGCAGCGCAACCCGGAGAAGGACTGGGGCAAGTTCACGCTGCAGGCGGTGGAATTTGCGATCTGGGCGATCAATGACCGCTTCGGCGCCGTATCCGCCAACGGCACCCGCCAGCGCACCCTGGACAAGGACAGGATCGTGGTGATTGCCTCCAGCGTATCGAACGGCGGCGGTGCCGCGGTGGCGGCGGCCGAGCAGGATGCCGGCGGGCTGATCGACGGCGTTGCGGTGGGCGAGCCCAACCTGAACATGCCGCCCGATACCGGCGTCGTGGTGCAACGCGGCGCGACGCCGGTGGCGGCTTCGGCCCGCACGCTGTACGACTACAGCACCACGGCCAACCTGCTGCAGCACTGCGCCGCGCGGGCCACCGCGCTGGCCCAGGCGCCGCTCTACACCAACCCGGCCACGGCGACCTTCTTTGCCAACCGCTGCCAGACGCTGGCGGAAAAGGGCCTGGTCAGCGGTGCGAACACGGACGAGCAAAGCGCCAGCGCCCTGCAGGCGCTGCGTGCCGCCGGCTGGGAAGCGGAAACGGACGATCTGCACCCGTCGCTGGCCGTGCTTGATGTAGCCGCCGCGATCTCGGTCAACTATGCCAACGCCTATGCGCAGGCCAGCGTCACCGACCGGCTGTGCGGCTACAGCTTTGCCAGCACGCTGACCGACCTGAAGCCCGCGGCAATCGCACCCGCGGCGCTGGCGTCGATGTTCGCCACCGGCAACGGCGTGCCGCCGCAGCCGCCGGTCCAGCTGATCAATGACCTCGATCCGCAGCATGGCCCGTACCTGAACCTGGCGTCCGTTTCACCGTCGACGTTGCGGGCAGACCTGAACTACGACGGCGCCAACTGCCTGCGCAGCCTGCTGTCCGGCTCCGACGCCGCGGCGCGTGCGTTGCAGGCCGGCCAGGCGCTGACGCTGCGCAACGGCAACCTGCGCGGCAAGCCTGCGGTGATCGTGCACGGGCGCAGCGACGGGCTGCTGCCGGTGAACCATACCTCGCGCCCGTATCTCGGGCTGAACCGGCAGCAGGAGGGCGTGACCAGCAAGCTGTCGTACGTGGAGGTCGAGAACGCCCAGCACCTCGATGCCTTCATCGGGCTGGTGCCGGGCTACAGCAACCGCTATGTGCCGCTGCACGTCTACCTGAACCGGGCCCTGGACGCGGTCTACGACAACCTCACCGCGGGCAAGGCGCTGCCGCCGTCGCAGGTGGTGCGCACCACGCCGCGCGGGGGCACCCTCAACACGCCGGCGCCGACGCTGCTGCCGTCCAACGTGCCGCCGTTTGCCGCATCGCCTGCTGCCGGCAACGCGATTACCGTCAACGCTAATACCGTACAGGTGCCTGACTGATGAACGATGCCCTGCCGCGCGTGCTGTCGCAGCGCGATTTTGACCGCTTCGCCGCCTTGTCGCACGACGACAACCCGATCCACTGCGATCCGTGCTTTGCCCGTGGCACGCATTTCGGTGCCACCGTGGCGCACGGCATGTTCCTGTTCTCGCTGCTGTGCGGCCACACCTGGCGGCAGCTGCCCGGGCCGGCGTTGCCGGTCGGGCAGACGCTGATGTTCCCGACACCGGCCTTCGTTGGCGATACGGTGCGGATCGCGCTGGCGCCGCAGCACGCGCCCGCCGGACTGGCGAGCTACGGCACCACCGTTGGCAGCGCGGGCGGGCCGGGCGATGCGCAGCGCGTCACGGCCGTGGGCGAGTCGCTCTGGCTGCCGGGTGCCGGGCCGGAGGGACTGGCCCGGCTACCCGGCGACACGGCACCGGCGCCAGAGGCGGGCGACGCCTCACTGTACGGCCTGCGCCCCGGTCACGAAGCCCGTGCAACACGCGCCTTCACCCAGGCGGACCTGGACGAATACATCAACCTGACCGGCGACGCCAACCCCTACCACGCCGATCCGGCCTTTGCCCGCGCGCGCGGCTTTGGCGGGCCGGTGGTGCCGCTGCCGCTGCTGGCCGGCATGTTCTCGGACCTGCTCGGCACGCAACTGCCCGGACGGGGCACGGGGTGGATGAAGCAGTCGTTGCGCCTCGCTTCAGCCGCGCGGCTGGATGAGCCGCTGACGGCATGCGTGCGCATCGTGCGGGTGCGCGCGGGCAAGGACCTGGTCAACCTGGCCAGCGTCGTCACGGGCGCGGACGGGCGCGTGGTGGTGCAGGGCGAATCACTGGTGCTGGTGCGCAACCTGGCGGACAAGGGAGCCTGCCGTGCCGCCTAGCCACGTATCGCTTGCGGCACTTGAGAGCGTCGGAGCCTGGGGTATCGGCATGGCGTGCTGAACGGGGTGATTGCGTACCGGCGCGGCCTTGAAATGTCGCGACAAAGCCTTATCTTTCGGAAAGACATCCAGTGTCCGGCAGGGCATACGGGCGCTCCGGCAGCGAAGACCGGCGCCGACGCCCCCGCATCAGGACACGACCTTATCCGAGAGAGGGAATCCTTATGCGTCTTGACAAGCTGACCACCCGGTTCCAGGAAGCGCTGGCTGATGCGCAAAGCCTGGCACTGGGCAACGACAACCAATACATCGAACCGCAGCACCTGCTGCGCGCGCTGCTGGCGCAGGACGACGGCGCCGCCAAGGCGCTGCTGGCGCGCGCCGGCGTCAACGTGCAGGGCCTGCAGACGGCGCTCGATGCCGCCATCAAGCGCCTGCCGCAAGTGCAGGGCACCAGCGAGGTCCAGATCGGCCGCGACCTGGTGAACCTGCTCAACGCCACCGAGAAGGAAGCCATCAAGCGCGGCGACCAGTTCATCGCCAGCGAGCTGTTCCTGCTGGCCGTCGCCGACGACAAGGGCGACGCCGGCCGCATCGCGCGTGAAAACGGCCTGAACCGCAAGTCGCTCGAGTCGGCGATCCAGGCCGTGCGCGGCGGCGATTCGGTCAACAGCGCCGAGGCCGAGGGCCAGCGCGAGGCCCTCAAGAAGTACACCATCGACCTGACCGAGCGCGCCCGCATCGGCAAGCTCGATCCCGTGATCGGCCGCGACGACGAGATCCGCCGCGCGATCCAGATCCTGCAGCGCCGCACCAAGAACAACCCGGTGCTGATCGGCGAGCCGGGCGTGGGCAAGACCGCCATCGTCGAGGGGCTGGCGCAGCGCATCGTCAACGGCGAAGTGCCCGAGAGCCTGAAGAACAAGCGCGTGCTGGTGCTGGACATGGCCGGCCTGCTGGCCGGCGCCAAGTACCGCGGCGAGTTCGAGGAACGCCTGAAGGCGGTGCTGAACGACGTCGCCAAGGACGAGGGCCAGACCATCGTCTTCATCGACGAGATCCACACCATGGTCGGGGCCGGCAAGGCCGAGGGCGCGATCGACGCGGGCAACATGCTCAAGCCGGCGCTCGCGCGCGGCGAGCTGCATTGCATCGGCGCGACCACGCTGGACGAGTACCGCAAGTACATCGAGAAGGACGCCGCGCTGGAGCGCCGCTTCCAGAAGGTGCTGGTCGATGAGCCGAGCGTTGAAGCCACCATTGCCATCCTGCGCGGGCTGCAGGAAAAGTATGAGCTGCACCACGGCGTGGAAATCACCGACCCGGCCATCGTCGCCGCGGCGGAGCTGTCGCATCGCTATATCACCGACCGCTTCCTGCCCGACAAGGCGATCGACCTGATCGACGAGGCGGCCGCCCGCATCAAGATGGAAATCGATTCCAAGCCGGAGTCGATGGACAAGCTCGAGCGCCGCACCATCCAGCTGAAGATCGAGCGCGAGGCGGTCAAGAAAGAGACCGATGAGGCGTCGATGAAGCGCCTGGAGCTGATCGAGCAGGAAATCGCGCGCCTGGAGAAGGAGTACGCCGACCTGGACGAGATCTGGAAGGCCGAGAAGGGCGCCGCGCAGGGCACGGCCGCGCTCAAGGAAGAGATCGAGAAGGTCAAGCTGGAGATCGCCAAGCTGCAGCGCGAAGGCAAGCTGGACAAGGTGGCCGAGCTGCAATACGGCAAGCTGCCGGGCCTGGAAGGCAAGCTCAAGGCCGCCACCGACGCCGAGGCCAGCGAGCAGAAGCAGCCCAACAAGCTGCTGCGCACGCAGGTGGGCGCCGAGGAAATCGCCGAAGTGGTGAGCCGTGCCACCGGCATCCCGGTATCGAAGATGATGCAGGGCGAGCGCGAGAAGCTGCTGAAGATGGAAGACCGGCTGCATGGGCGCGTGGTCGGCCAGGACGAAGCCGTGCGGCTGGTGTCCGATGCCATCCGCCGTTCGCGTGCCGGGCTTGCGGACGAGAACCGGCCTTATGGCTCGTTCCTGTTCCTGGGCCCTACCGGCGTCGGCAAGACCGAGCTGTGCAAGGCCCTGGCCGAGTTCATGTTCGATTCGGAAGAGCACCTGATCCGCATCGACATGAGCGAATTCATGGAGAAGCACAGCGTCAGCCGCCTGATCGGCGCGCCGCCGGGATACGTGGGCTACGAGGAAGGCGGCTACCTGACCGAGGCCGTGCGCCGCAAGCCGTACAGCGTGGTGCTGCTGGATGAAGTCGAGAAGGCCCACCCGGACGTCTTCAACGTGCTGCTGCAAGTGCTGGACGACGGCCGCCTGACCGATGGCCAGGGCCGCACCGTGGACTTCAAGAACACGGTGATCGTGATGACGTCCAACCTGGGTTCGCAGATCATCCAGTCGATGACCGGCGAGCCGCAGGAAGCGATCAAGGGTGCGGTCTGGCAGGAAGTGCGCACGCATTTCCGGCCGGAGTTCCTGAACCGGATCGATGAAGTGGTGGTGTTCCACGCGCTCGACCAGAAGCATATCGAGTCGATCGCGCGCATCCAGCTGCAACGCCTGCAAGGCCGCCTGGCCCGCATGGACATGACGCTGGAGGTGAGCGAGACGGCGCTGGAGAAGATCGCCAGCGCAGGCTACGACCCGGTGTTTGGCGCGCGTCCGCTCAAGCGGGCGATCCAGCAGCAGATCGAGAACCCGGTGGCGCGGGCGATCCTGGAAGGCAAGTTCGCCGCCAAGGATGTGGTGCCGGTGGATTATGTCGACGGGGAGTTCACGTTCGGGCGGAAGCTGGACTAAGGCTGCCCATGGCTCGATCGACTGCCGGAGCACACAGGCGGTCGATCATGGTCAGGCCCCTGCGATACAGCGCAGGGGCTTTTTTTCGTCTTGCCATCGCGCGTTGCGTGTAAGGCGGTCCCGCCGCGTGCAATTTTTTCACGCCACGATGCCAGGGGTCGTCGCCAGCCGCGCCGTTCCGCGCCATCCGCCGAGTGGCACACTTCTCGCGTTGCAGAAGGGTTGAATTTCCCTACAAGGCGCTGCGCTGACGCAGCCCCATCCCCAAGGAGCCCTTCAATGACCGACAAGCCTTTCCTCTCAGACGTCAAGACATTGCGCGAGCGTGCCCGCAAGCACATCGATGATGGCGCCGTGACCGCGGGCTATGCAGCGGATCGCGATACCGTGCTGAAGCTGCTCAACGCTGCGCTGGCCACCGAAATCGTCTGCGTACTGCGCTATCGCCGACACTACTACATGGCCAAGGGGCCCAACTCGAAGAGCGTGGCCGATGAATTCCTGGCCCATTCCAATGAAGAACAAGGCCATGCCGACCAGATCGCCGAGCGCATCGTCCAGCTTGGCGGCGAGCCAGACTTCGCACCCGACGGCCTGACCAGCCGCTCCCATGCTGAATATGTGGCGGGTACTTCGCTGACGGAAATGATCAAGGAAGACCTGGTGGCCGAGCGCATCGCCATCGACAGCTATCGCGAGATCATCCAGTTCCTGGGAGAACGCGATCCGACCTCACGCCGGATGATGGAGGGCATCCTGGCGGTGGAAGAGGAGCATGCCGACGAAATGGCTGACCTGCTCGCCCGCCAGGGCGGCTGAGGCGCAGGCGCGGCAGGCTGCCCCGCACTTGACCTTGATCAACCCCAGGTCGCAGGCAAGCCGATAACATTCGTCCTGTCATGGAGATGCGGGGGCGCTCTTCATGACTTGTCTACCCGTTTCCAGAATGGAAACTTCGCCCGCACCGGCTTGCCGGTGCGGGCGTTTTCTTATGCGCCCGACATGGGCCGCGTAAGGGACAAGCCCAAAGGGACCGATATGCAGAACGACGTGCTGCCAACTGTCGCAGCGGGAGCCAAGTCATGAATCGAAGTGTCGCCTGCGTCTGCGCTATGGCTGGCCTGGCGTTGATATTCACTGACTGTGCCGGCGGGGAGCCGTCCTGGCAGCCCGAAAGCCGAGTCTCGACATCGAAATACATCAGCGGCGGCATGAAGGCGCTGAACTACACCCCTTACTACATTCATTCCTTCGAAGTTGAAGGTCCCGGCGAGGTCGGTGGTGGTGGCCCGAACATCATGCCAGCCGAATCCGATGGACACCCATCGGGGGGAGGAAAAGAAAGCTGCTGCATGACTTTCCCGCGCCAGTGGCAGCCCGATCTGCGCGTTACCGTGCGTTGGCTGGTTGAGAAGGTGAGGGACGGCAAGACCCCAGGCTATTGGTACAAGGCCGAAAACGTTCGCATCCCTCAGTACGATGGCTCCAAGACTGGCGGTGCCTGGGCCATCTTCCTGCCTGGTGATCGCGTCAAGCTAATGATTGCCGACGGCAATGCCAATGGTAATAACAGCGTCGATCGCAAGCACACTGCCGACGAGCCGGACGTTGCCCAAGGCGTGCGTGACGACGAATGGAATCTTAAATACCGACGGGGAGGTCTGAAATGGCGGTGGTGAAATGGCCAGACATGATGCCTGAAGGCGGTCGACTGGCGCAAAGTAAGGACGCCTGGGCATGGGGCGAGGGGACCGTGAGAGACCCATTGTGTGAATGTCCCCAGACCATTCATATCAATCTGTTCTTCGACGGCACCAACAACAACGACGACAAGAACAATAAGATGTGGCGAGACTCACTCTTCAAGACTCACACCAATGTGGCACGTTTGCATAGCGTTGCAAGGGACAAGCCGGATAGAGGCATTTTTTCGTTCTACATCCCGGGAGTGGGTACCCCGTCCCAGAGCTAGGGGAACTCGACTATTCCTCGAACGGCAAAGCTCTGGCCAAAGGCTTCGATCAGCGTTGCGTCTGGGGAATGATTCGGGTGCTCAATTCCGTGCAATATGCAATCACTCGGCGGAGCGATTTTCCCCTAGTTCGCGACAGCGAGGCCAAAGAGCTCTGTAATGCGGTCGCCGATGGTCGAGTGGGCAAGCTCATGGACAAGATTCGCATATTGGGTATCACCCATAGCAACCGCTTCGACGACGGTCCGCAGAGCCGGATGATCAAGAAGATCTGGATCAACGTCTTCGGCTTTTCGCGCGGGGCCGCGTCCGCCCGTGTCTTTGTCAGCAAGCTGATCAAGGAATGGGCGCCTGGCGGGCGGATCAGCGACCAGACGGGGCGGCGCGCGCTACCCTATGAGGTCAACTTCCTCGGGCTCTTTGACACGGTCGCCTCGGTGGGCCTGCCAGATTCGACTCGCGCCACGGTCGACCTGGATATGTTTGACGGGCATTTCCGCTTTGCCCGCGACGGTGCGCTGAATATACCCAAAGAAGTTCGCAGGTGCGCCCACTTCTACTCGATTCACGAGCAGCGCATGAGTTTTCCGCTCGACACTATCCGGATCGATGAAAGCTACCCCCAGACGCGGGGCCGCTGGGAGGTGGGTTATCCCGGCGTGCACTCCGACGTGGGCGATGCTCTCAATGAACAGGGCAAGGCGCGTGACGGCGACAGCAGCAAGCTCAGCCAGATTCCCCTGCATGACATGTACATCGCTGCGCTCAAGAGCGGCGTACCGCTGATGCTCGAGGAAGAGATTCGGAATTCCACTGCCCTGTCCGAAGATTTTGCGATCCACCCGGCGACGGTGGCAGCGTTCAACGACTGGCCGCACTCTTTTCAACGTATCGAGACGTGGAAGAGGCCTTGCGCTTTGGCATGGGTCAGCTGCTGAGCTGGCGTACCTTGCGCGCACAGATTGGCACCGGCCAGTATGTCACCGAGCGCACCTTCTTCCAGGCAGCGCCCGAGGATGCCAAGACGCCACGCAAGATCATGCTGGGTGTACAGGAGGCCGAACGCGACGACCCGGAATGCCAGCGCCTGAAGGCCGAGATTGCCCGGTTGGAGCAAGCAGCATACGTCGGCCGAGGCTGTGGCGCGCCTGGAGAAGGTCGCGATCGCCCTCTACGACGATTACGTGCACGACAGCTGGATCTGGTTCCGCATCCCGTTCTTCAATGAATATGCGCCGGGCGGCTATGGCTGGCCACGGGTGATATTCACCGGCAGAGACCAGCGTAGGCCCTATCTGGACTTGCACCGGCAACGAATCTGCCGGCCGCAAACGAGGGGCTTGCGGTGGCATAGCTTCGGGATGGGAGCAAAACCGCCTTTGCCGGTTTCAGCGTGGCGAATGCGCCACCGTCCACTGCCCTCACGCCGTCCACACTTGATGTCCCCCTGTGCCGGCATGTCCATATTTCCGTCCGATCTTATGCAAAAAACAGCAAAGGATCGGCGAAACCATTCGTTCCGTTCAGATAGCCCCCTCGGTAGTCTTGCTCCTGACACAAGTCCGCTACCCAAGGCGGACAAGGCAAGAGGCGCCTGGCGCCCATTCACGACACTGACGGGAGCAACACAAGATGATCCGCAAACTGGCTATCAGCCTGGCCGTACTTGGCGCCCTGAGCGCGGCGCAGACCGCGGCGGCTGCCAACCTGCTGAACGTTTCCTACGATCCGACGCGCGAGCTGTATGTCGATGTCAATGCCGCCTTTGCCAAGGCCTGGAAGGCCCAGGGCGGCGATGCCGTGACCGTGCGCCAGTCGCACGGCGGCTCGGGCAAGCAGGCGCGCTCGGTGATAGACGGGCTGGACGCTGACGTAGTCACGCTGGCGCTGGGCTATGACATTGATGCCATCGCGGAGAAAGGGCTGATCAAGCCGGACTGGCAGAAGCGCCTGCCGCACAACGCCTCGCCGTACACCTCGACCATCGTGTTCCTGGTGCGCAAGGGCAACCCCAAGGGCATCAAGGACTGGGGCGACCTGGTCAAGCCGGGCGTGCAGGTGATCACGCCCAATCCCAAGACCTCGGGCGGCGCACGCTGGAACTACCTGGCGGCGTGGGGCTATGCGCTGCGCCAGCCGGGCGGCAATGACGTCAAGGCGCGCGAGTTCGTGGGCGAGCTGCTCAAGCATGTGCCGGTGCTGGATTCGGGCGCGCGCGGCGCCACCACCACCTTTGTCGAGCGCGGCCTGGGCGATGTGCTGATCGCGTGGGAGAACGAAGCCATCCTGGCGATCAAGGAGCTGGGCCCGGACAAGTTCGACATTGTCGCGCCGTCGGTGTCGATCCTGGCCGAGCCGCCGGTGGCGGTGGTCGACAAGGTGGTCGACAAGAAGGGCACGCGCAAGGCGGCCGAGGCCTACCTGCAGTTCCTGTACACCGACGAGGGCCAGGAGATCGCGGCCAAGAACTACTACCGCCCGATCTCGCAGAAGGTGGCGGCCAAGTACGCGGCCAACTTTCCCAAGGTGAAGCTGTTCACCATCGATGAAGCCTTCGGCGGCTGGCAGAAAGCCCAGAAGACCCACTTTGCCGATGGCGGCACGTTCGACCAGATCTACCAGCCCGGCAAGAAATAAACCACGAGACCGGCGCGCCGGGCCGCGTGGGGCGGCCGCGGCGCCGACCGGTCCATCAGAAGAAGGAAGCCCGATGTCCATCCTGACGCTCTCCGGCAGCCCGTCGGTCCAGTCCCGCTCCGGCCTGGTGCTGGCGCACCTGCGTGCCGCGCTCGAGGCTGCCGGCGAACGCACCCGCCACCTCGACCTGCGCGAACTGCCCGCAGGCCCGCTGCTGGCGGCACGCGTGGACGACCCCGTCATCGCCGCGGCCACGCATGCCGTGTCCGAGGCGCAGGTGGTGGTACTGGCCACGCCGGTCTACAAGGCCGCCTACAGCGGCCTGCTCAAGGCCTTCCTGGACCTGCTGCCGCAGACTGGCCTGCGCGACAAGATCGTGCTGCCGATCGCCACCGGCGGCAGCCTGGCCCATGCGCTGGCGATCGACTACGCGCTGCGCCCGGTGCTGTCCGCGCTGGGCTCGCGCCAGATCCTGCCCGGCATCTTTGCCGTGGACCAGCAGATCGAATCCTTTGAAGCCGCCGGCGTGCGCCAGGCGCGCTTCGATGCCGCGCTGTCGGCACGCCTGGACGAGGGCGTGCTGCGCGTGCGCGATGCGCTGGCGCATTCGCGCATCGAGGTGCCGCTCGATGTGGTGCCCGGCGCCCTGGTCCAGCGCGCTGCCGCGATCGCGGTGGCCGAGCGATGTTCCGCCTGAACTGACTGATTGACGGAAGTGGCGCCGGCCTGCCCGGCGCCACGGCAGCGACGCCATGCCACCCGCCACGCGGGGCCGGCAGGGATGCGTGCTGCCGCAACCATCCTGGAATCAATCCGGCCAGCAGGGCATTGCCCCGGGCCATGGAGGACATCGCATGACACTGACCAACCCGTTGCGCACGGCCAGCCAGCGCCGCCGCCTGATTACCGCCGCGCTGGTGCTTGCCACCGGCCTGGCCTATGGGCTACTGCCCGGCCGCGCCGAAGCGCAGTCGAAGAACATCGATCCCAAGGTGCTGCGCATCGGCTACCAGAAGTACGGCACGCTGACGCTGCTGAAGGCGCGCGGCACGCTGGAAAAGCGCCTGGCGCCGCAAGGCATCACCGTCAAATGGACCGAGTTCCCCGCCGGCCCGCAACTGCTTGAGGGGCTGAACGTCGGTGCCGTCGATTTCGGCACCGTCGGCGAGGCGCCGCCGATCTTTGCGCAGGCCGCGGGGGCGCAACTGGTCTACGTCGGCAATGAGCCGCCGGCGCCGGTGGCCGAGGCCATCGTCGTGCCCAAGGGTTCGGCGATCCGCTCGGTGGCGGAACTGCGCGGCAAGCGCGTGGCGCTGAACAAGGGCTCGAACGTGCATTACCTGCTGGTGCGCCAGCTGGAGAAAGCCGGCATCCCTTACAGCGAGATCCAGCCGGTCTACCTGCCGCCGGCCGATGCGCGTGCCGCCTTCGAGCGCGGCGCGGTCGATGCCTGGGTGATCTGGGACCCGTTCCTCGCGGCTGCCGAGAAGCAGCTGGTTGCGCGCGTGCTCGCCGATGGCCGCGGCGCGGACGGCAAGAACGTGGTCAGCAACCACCAGTTCTACCTGGCCTCGCGCCCCTATGCACAAGCCAAGCCGGAGATCGTCAGCCTGATCCTGGACGAACTGGCCACGCTGGGCACCTGGGCGCAAAACAACCCCAAGGAGGCCACCACGGTGCTGACCGGCGAAACCGGGCTGCCGGCCGATGTGCTTGAGCTCGCCGTCTCGCGCTTCTCGTACGGCGCACGCCCGGTCAGCGCCGGGGTGCTGGCCGAGCAGCAGCGCATCGCCGACGCCTTCCACTCGCTCAAGCTGATCCCCAGGCCAGTCAAGGTGGCCGATGCGCGCTGGGACGTGCCGCAGCAGCAGGCGAAGCGATAGCCACCTCCATCGGCAGGAACAATAGGACAACGACATGCAAGTATTCTGGTTCATCCCCACCCACGGCGACAGCCGCTACCTCGGCACTTCGGAAGGCGCGCGCGAGGTCAGCTTCGATTACCTGAAGCAGGTTGCCGTGGCCGCCGATACGCTGGGCTACGAAGGCGTGCTGATCCCGACCGGGCGCTCGTGCGAAGACCCATGGGTGGCGGCATCGGCGCTGGCGGCCGTCACGCAGCGCCTGAAATTCCTGGTCGCGGTGCGCCCCGGCCTGATGGCGCCGACGCTGGCCGCACGGATGGCGGCAACCTTCGACCGCATTTCCAACGGCCGGCTGCTGATCAACCTGGTCACCGGCGGCGATACCGCTGAGCTGGAAGGCGACGGCCTGTTCCTGGACCACGCCGCGCGCTACGAGGCCTCGGCCGAGTTCCTGCGCATCTGGCGCCAGGTGCTGGCCGCCAGCCATGACGGCGACAAGGTGGATTTCGAGGGCAAGCACCTGTCCGTGAAGGGTGCCACCGTCCTCTATCCGCCGCTGCAGCAGCCGCATCCGCCGGTGTACTTCGGCGGGTCGTCGGCGCCGGCGCATGCGCTGGCCGGCGAGCAGGTCGATACCTACCTGACCTGGGGCGAGCCGCCCGCTGACGTGGCGCAGAAGCTCGACGACGTGCGCCGGCAGGCCGCGCGCCATGGCCGCACGGTGAAGTTCGGTATCCGCCTGCATGTGATCGTGCGCGAGACCGAAGCCGCCGCCTGGGCTGCGGCGGACGACTTGATCAGCCGGCTCGATGACGAGACCGTGGCGCGTGCGCAAGCCGTGTTCGCCAAGATGGATTCCGAAGGGCAGCGCCGCATGGCCGCGCTGCACGCGGGCGGCGCGCGCCGCACGCGCGAGGCGCTGGAGATCAGCCCCAACCTGTGGGCCGGCGTTGGCCTGGTGCGCGGCGGTGCCGGCACCGCGCTGGTGGGCGATCCGCACACCGTGGCCGAGCGCATGCGCGAATACGCCGAGCTGGGCATCGACACCTTCGTGCTGTCCGGCTACCCGCACCTGGAAGAGGCCTACCGCTTTGCCGAACTGGTGTTCCCGCTGCTGCCGCGCTCGGTGCGCGACAAGCTGCCGGGCAAGGTGCTGTCGGGCCCGTTCGGTGAAGTCATGGCGACTGGCATCGTGCCGCGCGCCGCGCAGAGCTGAGGGGAGGGCAATCATGAACGCTCCTCTATTGCAGCCGCTGCGCCAGGGACCTCGGGCGCTGGCGCGCGCGCTGGCTCCGTGGATCGTGCCGGTGCTGCTGATCGTGGTCTGGCAACTGGCCTCGCGGAACGGCTGGCTCTCCAGCCGCGTGTTGCCGGCCCCGCTGGCGGTGGTGCAGGCCGCCTGGGAGCTGGCGCGCTCGGGCGAGCTGTGGAAGCACGTCGGGGTCAGCACCTGGCGCGCGCTGGTGGGGTTTGCCATCGGCGGCGGGCTGGGCCTGCTGCTGGGGCTGCTGACCGGCACCTTCCGCACCGCGGCCACGCTGCTCGACAGCTCGCTGCAGATGGTGCGCAATATCCCGGCGCTGGCCTTGATCCCGCTGGTGATCCTGTGGTTCGGCATCGACGAGACCGCCAAGCTGTTCCTGGTGTCGCTGGGCGTGTTCTTCCCGGTCTACCTGAACACGTATCACGGCATCCGCTCGGTCGATACGGGGCTGGTGGAGATGGCGCGCAGCTACGGCCTGTCCGGCTGGCAGCTGTACCGCGAGGTCATCCTGCCCGGCGCGTTGCCGGGCATCCTGGTGGGCATGCGTTTCGCGCTCGGGTTGATGTGGGTGGTGCTGATCGTGGCGGAGACCATCTCCGCGCAATCGGGCATCGGCTACATGACCATGAACGCGCGTGAGTTCCTGCAAACCGACGTGGTGCTGGTGGGCATCCTGCTCTATGCGCTGCTGGGCAAGCTGGCCGACTGGCTGTCGCGCGGGCTGGAGCGCTACTGGCTGCGCTGGCATCCGGGCTACGCCGCGGCCTGACCGGCCCGTCGCCCCAATCAAGCAAGGAGATCGAGATGCAGATGTATCCGGTAGAGCAGGCTGCGCTGGTGGAACTGGAAGCGGGCCTCGCGCGCCGCGAGGCGGCACAGCCGGCGGCGGAGGCGCCGCGCAAGGCAGGCGGCGTGGCGCTGCACGTGCGCCAGGTGGTCAAGCGCTATGACGGCCGCGAAGTGCTGCACAACGTGGCGCTGGACGTGGCGCCGGGCGAGTTCCTGGCGATCGTCGGGCGCAGCGGCTGCGGCAAGAGCACGCTGCTGCGGCTGGTGGCGGGACTGGAAGCAGCCGATGGCGGCAGCATCACCGTCGACGGTGAATCCGCGGCGAAGGGCCGCGCGCGGCACGCCGACGTGCGCGTGATGTTCCAGGACGCAAGGCTGTTGCCGTGGAAGCGCGTGCTGGACAACGTCGCGCTGGGCCTGCCGCGCGCACGCCGCGGTGAAGCCGCCGATGTGCTGGCGCAGGTGGGCCTGGCCGACCGCGCCAGGGAGTGGCCCGCACGCCTGTCCGGCGGCCAGCGCCAGCGCGTGGCCCTCGCGCGCGCGCTGGTCCACCATCCACAGCTGTTGCTGCTGGATGAACCGCTGGGCGCGCTGGATGCGCTCACGCGCATCGAGATGCAGGGGCTGATCGAATCGCTGTGGCGCCGCCTTGGCTTCACGGCGCTGCTGGTCACGCACGATGTGTCGGAAGCTGTGGCGCTGGCCGACCGCATCGTGCTGATCGAGGACGGCCGCATTGCCATGGATGAGCGCGTGGCGCTGGCGCGCCCGCGCGAACGCGGCGCGGCGGGCTTTGCGCAGCTGGAGGCCGCGGTGCTGCAGCGGGTGATGCGGCAAGTGCCGCAGGCGCAGGTACCGTCGCATGCAGGTGCGCATGCCGACCCGGCCGCCACGACCGCGCCGCTGAAGGTGAGCTGGGCAGCGTGACCGTGCCACCCGCGGCAATGTGCGCCGCGCATATCGACAGGCCGTAATCTTCATTCGCTCGCGCGCGCTGACCTCCTATCATGAGCAGGCAGGCCGATGCGGTGCGACCGCACAGAGGGCGCATGAAGCGCCCGTCATCACTAATCCGACCAAGGGGCTGAGGGGCCCGGTCAACCCAAGGAATGCCATGCCAGGCGTGCATGAACCCGCGGGCGCAGTGCCTGCGCTCCAACGTTATCTGGAATCGCTGCCGCGCCAGCCGCTGGCTGACCGGCAATTGTGGCGCGACGCGCGCGGGCAGGTGCAGGGCCAGTTCTTCAACTGCTCGCTGACCAGCGCGTTCGAGCCGCTGGTGACGCTGGCAGACCGGCAGCTGGTGGCGCATGAAGGTTCGATCCACACCTACGCAGAGGACGGCGTGGGCCTGGCGGCATGGAAGCTGTTTGCGATGGCGGCCGACGACAACACCCTGGTGTCGCTGGACCGGCTTTCGCGCCTGCTGCATGCCATCAACTACTTTGCCGCCGAAGGCGAGCACAAGCTGGTGCTGAACGTGCATAACCGGCTGCTGGCCGCGGTCACCGATGACCACGGCGCTGCCTTCCGGCGCGCATTGCAGTCGCTGGGCCTGCCGCTGGAGCGCTTTGTGATCCAGGTGCCGGCCAGCGCCAATGACGACCTGGCATTGCTGTTGCATGTCGTTGGCAACTATCGGCGCAACGGTTTCGCGGTAAGCCTGCAGGCGTCGGATCCGGCGGAAGCCGGTGCGCTGATGGCGCACGCGTTGCCGGACTGGCTCAAGCTGGACATGCGCCGCACCTGGACCGACCGCCAGCTGTCGGGCCTGCGTGCCAGCGCGGCCAACGCCGGCGTAACGCTGATCGGGCGGCGCCTGCAGAGCGCCGAAAGCATCGAGCGCCTGCAGGCCGCGGGCATCGGCCTGGGGCAGGGCGCCTTCGCCGGCGCGCCGGTCAGTGCGGCAGGGCTGCGCACAGGCCTGGCGAGCGCCGCGCATGCATTGGACAAGGAGGTGGTATGACCCAAGCGAACCGGCTATCCGGCGGCCATGGCACGCGCCTGGACATTCCGCGGCACCTGCAGGTGCTGACCGTGCCGGGGCTGCACGGCAGCGGCCCGGGACACTGGCAGAGCCGCTGGGAGCAGCGCTTCCCCGACTGGCAGCGGGTGGAGCAGCACGACTGGTCGCGCCCCAGCCTGCCGCTGTGGGCCGAGCGCGTCTCCGAAGGCGTGATGCGCGCCCAGCGCGTGGCCGCGCGCGGCGCGGTGCTGGTGGCGCACAGCTTCGGCTGCCTGGCATCGTTGCGCCAGGCGGCGCTGGATCCGGTCGGCATTGCCGGCGCATTGCTGGTGGCGCCGGCCGATCCGGACAAATTTGGCGTGGCGGCGCTGCTGCCGACCTACCGGCTGCCGTTCCCGACCATCCTGGTCGCCAGCCGCAACGACCCCTGGATGCCGCAGCGCACCGCTTTCAGCTGGGGCACGCTGTGGGGCAGCGAACTGGTCGATGCGGGCAGCCTGGGCCACATCAATGCCGATTCCGCACTGGGCGAGTGGCCTGAAGGCCTCGCGCTGCTCGATACCCTGGTCCAGCGCATCGCGCAGGCAGGCGATGCCGGCTCCGTAAGTGAGTCATCCGGCGCCTGGGAGACGGGCATCGAGGTGGTGTCTACCGTCCCTTATATCTAAACCGTCTAAGAAAATTCATAAAGATTCGTTCTGTTTATAAGGACGACTCTGCAGAATCTGTCTCGTAGGCCGGCGCAATATGCGCTGGCGTCATAAAGAACGGCCCGCCGGGGGCCAGCCATCAGGGTCCGGCGGCGCACCGCTCACAGACGAGACGACATGCCTCCATCCATTTCCCTGGCGGACACGCCGCCAGCCGCCCCTCGCGCCCCTGATTCCGGCGCCGCGCGCGCGCCGCGCAGCCCGTCCAGGCAGCGCTTTACGGTGCTCCCCGGCTTCGGCCTGTCGCTGGGCTTCACGCTGTTCTACCTGACGCTGATCGTCCTGATCCCGCTGTCGGCCACGTTCCTGAAGACCTTCACGATGACGTGGGACGCGTTCTGGACTTCGGTCACGGCGCCGCGCGTGGTGGCGTCGCTGCAGCTGAGCTTTGGCGCGTCGCTGGTGGCGGCCATCGTCAATACGGTGTTCGGGCTGGTGGTGGCCTGGGTGCTGGTGCGCTACCGCTTCCCGGGCAAGCGCCTGATCGACGCGCTGGTGGACCTGCCGTTCGCGCTGCCCACGGCGGTGGCCGGTATCGCGCTGACGGCGCTGTTTGCCGGCAATGGCTGGATCGGCCGCTATCTCGAGCCGCTTGGCATCAAGGTCGCGTTCACGCCGCTGGGGGTGGTGGTGGCGCTGACCTTTATCGGCCTGCCGTTCGTGGTGCGCACGGTGCAGCCGGTGCTGGAGGATGTTGAGCAGGAGCTGGAGGAGGCCGCTGCCAGCCTCGGCGCCAACCGCCTGCAGACTTTCCAGCGCGTGATCCTGCCCGCCATCCTGCCGGCGCTGCTGACGGGGTTTGCGCTATCGTTCGCGCGCGCCACCGGCGAGTACGGCTCGGTGGTCTTTATCTCCGGCAACATGCCGATGGTGTCGGAGATCGCACCGCTGATGATCTATTCCAAGCTGGAGCAATACGACTACGCCGGCGCCACCGCGGTGGCGGTGGTGATGCTGGTGATTTCCTTCGGGCTGCTGCTGCTGATCAACCTGCTGCAGGCCTGGACGCGCCGCCATCAATCCGGTGTGCGCGCCGCGCTGGCACCTGAAGCGCCCGCCACGGGCAAGGAGTTCTGACATGGCCGGCGCAGTTGCGGGACGCCTGGGCGGGCAAGGCAACGCCCCGGCCCATCACAGGTTTGACGCCACCGGCGAAGCGCCGTGGGTGCGCTACACGCTGATCACGGTGGCGGTGCTGTTCCTCACGCTGTTCCTGTTCGTGCCGCTGGCTTCGGTGTTCTATGAAGCCTTGCGCAAGGGCGTGCAGACCTACTGGGAAGCGTTGATCGAGCCCGACGCACTCGCCGCGATCCAGCTCACGCTGACAGTGGCGGCGATCGCGGTGCCGCTGAACGTGGTGTTCGGCGTGGCGGCGGCCTGGGCCATCGCCAAGTTCGACTTCCGCGGCAAGAACCTGCTGATCACGCTGATCGACCTGCCGTTCTCGGTGTCGCCGGTGATCTCCGGCCTGGTCTACGTGCTGCTGTTCGGTGCGCAGGGCTGGCTGGGGCCGTGGCTGGAAGCGCACGACATCAAGATCATGTTCGCGGTGCCGGGCATCGTGCTGGCCACCATCTTCGTGACCTTCCCCTTTGTTGCGCGCGAGCTGATCCCGCTGATGCAGGCGCAGGGCAGTGAAGAGGAAGAGGCCGCGATCGTGCTGGGCGCCTCGGGCTGGCAGACCTTCCGCCATATCACGCTGCCCAATATCCGCTGGGGCCTGCTGTATGGCGTGATCCTGTGCAATGCGCGGGCGATGGGCGAGTTCGGCGCGGTCTCGGTGGTATCGGGCCATATCCGCGGACTGACCAACACCATGCCGCTGCATGTTGAGATCCTCTACAACGAGTACAACTTCGCGGCGGCCTTTGCGGTGGCTTCGCTGCTGACGCTGCTGGCGCTGGTCACGCTCGGCATCAAGACGCTGGTGGAATTGCGCGCCCGCAAGGAAATCGAAGAGGCTGCACCAGAGCGGCCGCTGGCAAGTTTGCAAGGACAAGCATCATGAGCATCCAGGTCAAGAACGTAGAGAAGCGCTTTGGCGACTTTGTCGCGCTGGACAACGTCTCGCTCGATTTCGACGAAGGCGAGCTGACCGCGCTGCTGGGGCCGTCCGGCTGCGGCAAGACCACGCTGCTGCGCATCATCGCCGGCCTGGAGCGCGCCGATGCGGGCCAGATCGTGCTGGCCGGGCGCGATGCCTCGGACCAGCATGTGCGCCAGCGCCAGGTGGGTTTCGTGTTCCAGCACTATGCGCTGTTCAAGCATATGAGCGTGTTCGAGAACGTGGCCTTCGGCCTGCGCGTCAAGCCGCGCGCCGAGCGCCCGGGCGAAGCGCAGATCCGCGACAAGGTGCGTTCGCTGCTGGAGCTGGTGCAGCTCGACTGGCTCGCCGACCGCTACCCGTCGCAGCTCTCCGGCGGCCAGCGCCAGCGTATCGCGCTGGCGCGCGCGCTGGCGGTGGAGCCGCGCGTGCTGCTGCTGGACGAACCGTTCGGCGCGCTCGATGCCAAGGTGCGCAAGGAGCTGCGCCGCTGGCTGCGCCGCCTGCACGATGAACTGCACGTGACCAGCGTGTTCGTCACCCATGACCAGGAAGAAGCGCTGGAAGTGGCCGACCAGGTGGTGCTGATGAACCGCGGCCATGTGGAGCAGTACGGCTCGCCCGAGGCGGTCTACAACCATCCGGCCACGCCCTTCGTGTTCGGCTTCCTCGGCAACGTGAACCTGTTCCATGGCCGCCTGGAAGTGGGCGAGAGCGGCGGCCTGCTGCATACCGGCGAGGCGGTGCTGCCGGTGGTCGGCAGCGGCCATGAAGCCGCCGGCGACGCGGTGGCCTATGTGCGCCCCCATGACCTCGACCTGGAACGCTATTCGCCCGGCGCCGACGGCATCGCCGTGACGCTGCGCCGCGCGCTGACGCTGGGCCCGGTGGCGCAGCTTGAACTCGAACGTGAAGACAACCAGGACGTGATCGAAGTCGCGCTGCCGCTGGAGCGCTTCCGCCATGCGGGCTTCCGCGAAGGCGAACTGCTCGCGGTGCGCCCGCGCCAGCTGCGTGTGTTCACGCAACCGCGTACCACGTCCACCCAACAAGAAAAGGCGACGTCATGAACTTCCAGCAACTCCGATCGATCCGCGAGGCGGTGCGCCGCCAGTTCAACCTGACCGAAGTCGCCAACGCGCTCTACACCTCGCAGCCCGGCGTGTCGCGCCAGATCCGCGAGCTGGAAGAAGAACTGGGGGTGGAGATCTTCGAGCGCTACGGCAAGCGCCTGACCGGCCTGACCGAGCCCGGGCGCGAGATCGTGCGCATCGTCGAACGCCTGCTGCTGGAGGCCGAGAACCTGCGCCAGGCCGGCGACGAATACGCCGGCCGCCATACCGGCCGCCTGACCGTTGCCACCACCCACACCCAGGCACGCTATGCACTGCCGCGCGTGGTGCAGGCCTTCCGCCGCGAATACCCGCATGTGACGCTGGCACTGCAGGAGGCGTCGCCCACGCATATCGTTGAGCTGCTGCTGACGGGGCAGGCCGATATCGGCATCGCCACCGAGGCCCTGGCCACCGAGGCCGGGCTGACCTCGTTCGAGGCCTACAGCTGGCAGCACGTGCTGGTGGTCTCGCCCGGCCATCCGCTCACGCGCTTGCCCGAGCCCACGCTCGAAGACGTGGCCGGCTTCCAGCTCATCACCTACGACGCCGGCTTCACCGGCCGCCGCAAGATCGACAGCGCCTTTGCCGAGGCCGGCCTGCAGCCGGAGATCGTGCTGACCGCGCTGGACGCCGACGTGATCAAGACCTACGCCGAACTGGACCTGGGCGTGGGCATCATTGCCTCGATGGCCTATGACGAGCGCAAGGATTCCGGCCTGGTGCGGATCTCGGCCGACCACCTGTTCGCGCCCAACACCACCAGCGTGGCGGTGCGGCGGGGTGCCTACCTGCGCGGCTATGCGCACGCCTTTATCAACATGTTTGCGCCGCACCTGTCGCCCGACACCGTCAGCAGCGCGCTGTCCGAGCAGGAGCGCCAGGCCCTGGCGGCCTGATTCCGGCCTGGTTGCGGACGGCCGTCAGGCGGCGCAGGGGCCACCCGAGCGCCGCCGGCCTGCGCCGTCCGCCCCGGCACGGTGCCGTTCGCGCCCCGTGCCCGCCGTTCGTCGCAAGAGACTTTCTTCGTGCCCGGGTGAGGGGTACATTGCTTGCACGTGCCCGCGGCTTGCCGTCCGGCGAGCGCCGCACGTGCACCGCAGTGCAACAAAGCTTGCGCGCGGCCGCCGGTCTGCAAGGGCCGGACAAGGGAGAGAGAGACGATCATGCGCGACGACGAACCGCTGCTGCGCTGGCAGTGGCGCGGCTATGCCCGCAACCACCAGCATCCCCGCAACCTGCTGCTGCATATCGTGGCCGTGCCGATGTTCATGGCTGGCACCGTGCTGGGCCTCTACGGCCTGTTGCGCCTGAGCCTGCCGGCGGTGGCGCTGGGGCTGGTGTGCATGGGCATGTCGATGGCCCTGCAGGGCCGGGGGCACCGGCTGGAAGCCCACGCGCCGGAACCGTTTGCCGGGCCGGCGGACATCGCCGGCCGCATCCTGGCCGAGCAGTGGATCACCTTCCCGCGCTATGTGCTGTCCGGCCAATGGTGGCGCGCGCTGGCCGGCCGGCGTGCCGGGCAGGGCGGCTGAGGTGGCCAGCGCTGCCCGCCTCATCACATTCCCGCATTGCGCCAGGCTCAGTCCGCGCTAACATGAACGCCATGGACCGCTGCTTCTCCAACGTCGCCACCGCCATCCCCTCCCGGCTCAATATCCTCGGCCGCGACCTTCTGTTCGTGCTGTGCATGAACTCGGTGATCGCCATCAGCCTGAACTACGGCTTCCAGACCGGCGGGAGCCTGTGGCACAACTTTGTCTACAGCCAGCTGATCGGCCTGTCGATCTGGGTGCTGATCGACATTCCGCGCGTGGTGATCTGGTGGAACGACCGGCCGCGCCGCTGGCCGTTCCTGCTGCTGGCCGCCGCCGCGGTGCCCGCGGGCGTGGTGTTCGGCAGCTGGGCCACGCGCGTGGCACTGGACCTGCCGCCCAAATCCGCGGACGAAGCCGGCGGCATGCTGCGCATGTGCCTGGTGGTGGGCATGCTGGCCGCGGCCTCGATGATCTATTTCTACTGGTCGCGCGAGAAGCTCGCGTCGCTCGAGCGCCAGGCCGCGCTGGACGCCCTGCAGCGCGAGGAAGCCGAAAAGCAGCTGGTGCGCGCGCAGCTGATGGCGCTGCAGGCGCAGATCGAGCCGCATTTCCTGTTCAACTCGCTGGCCAACCTCGACGGGCTGATCGCCACCGACCCGCCCGCCGCGCGCCAGCTGCTGCAGCGCCTGATCGGTTTCCTGCGCATGTCGCTGGCGCATACCCGCGCCGAGCAATGCACGCTGCGGCAGGAGTTCGAGCTGCTGCGCAGCTACCTGGACATCCAGGGCATGCGCTTCGGCCAGCGGCTCTCGTTCGACATCGACCTGCCGCGCGAACTGGCGAAGGTGGAGATCCCGCCCATGCTGATCCAGCCGCTGGTGGAAAACGCGGTCACGCACGGCATCGAGCCCTGCATGATCGGCGGCCATATCCGGCTGTCGGCGCGCGCGGCCGGCGACAATGCGGTGCAGGTCATCATCGCCGATACCGGCGTGGGCTTCGGCCATGCCTCGGGCAAGGGCTCGGGCCTGGGCATTACGCACGTGCGCGAGCGGCTGGCGCGTATCTTTGGCGCGGCGGCCTCCATGCAGATGGAAGAGAACACCCCGAGAGGCGTGGTGGTGCGGCTGACGCTGCCGCTGGAGCGCCCGGCCGAAGCGCCCACCCTGACCCAGACAGTCACCAGCGTGCCGGAGGGCATGCCAGTATCGACGCCGGCCATGCAACGGCTCTGAGGCGCACCGCCTGCCAGCACGCCTGACAAGACGAACGGCTGGCACCGCCCGTGGGCGGTGCCGCTGACAACGTCAGGACCCATCCACCACCCCAACGCCCCCATGACCCCGACCCTTCTGATCGCCGACGACGAAGCGCTGCTGGCGCGCGTGCTGGAATCCGAACTGATGTCGCTGTGGCCCGAGGCCCGTATCGTTTCCGTGGTCCACGACGGCGTGGCCGCGCTGGCGGCGGCACGCGAGCACCAGCCGCGGGTGGCCTTCCTGGATATCCGCATGCCGGGAATGAGCGGCATGGACGTGGCGCGCGAACTGATCGAATTCGACACCCCGCCGCTGGTGGTCTTCGTGACCGCATACGACCAGTTCGCGCTGGAGGCGTTCGAGCGCGCCGCGGTGGACTATGTGCTCAAGCCGGTCCAGCGCGAACGGCTTGAGGCCACGGTGCAGCGCCTGAAGGACCGCCTGGCCGGCCCCGCCGACGATGAAGACACCGAGGCCGAAGCCTCGATCGCGGAGACGGACCGGCTTGGCCAGCTGCTGGCGCGGCTGGAATCGCTGGAGCATGCCACGCCAGGCCCGGGCGGCGCGCCGCAGCGGCAGTACCTGCGCTTTATCAAGGCACTGGTGGGGCAGGAGGTGCGTATCATCCCCGTGGACGAAGTCATCTACCTGGAGGCCACCGACAAGTACGTCAACGTGGTCTCCGGCGCCGGCGAAGCGCTGATCCGCACCAGCCTGCGCGAGCTGACGCAGCAGCTGGACCCGGAGCGCTTCTGGCAGGTGCACCGCGGCACCGTGGTCAACATCACCTGCGTGGCCAGCGCGGTCAATCAGTCGCTGGGACGGCTGTCGCTGCGGCTGCGCGACCGTCCTGAACTGCTGCCGGTGGCGCGACAGTACGCGCACCTGTTCAAGCAGATGTGAGGCATGCCCGCGGGCGGCGTGGCCGCCACCTGGCTGCAGAGGGCAGGGCTTTTCCTCTATGATGCGGGCTTCGGCCCGTATTTTTTGGGCTGCCGCCTCCTGTCCTGCCGCATAGCCCCTGCCACCAGCGCCATGTCCACCGCCGCACTCGATCCCACGCGCAATCCCCTTCGTCATGACGCCCAGGTGATCGGGCTGGTTGGCCTGGCCCACGGGGTCTCCCACTTCTACCACCTGCTGCTGGCTCCGCTGTTCCCGTGGATCAAGGCGGAATTCGGCCTGAGCTATGCCGAGCTGGGCCTGCTGATGACGGTGTTCTTCGCGGTCTCGGCGGTGGTGCAGACCGCGTCCGGCTTTGTGGTCGACCGCTTCGGCGCGCGGCCGGTGCTGTTCGCCGGGCTGGCCTTCCTGGGCGCCGCGGCCTTGCTGCTGTCGACCAGTTCCGGCTACGCCGCGCTGTTGTTCGGCGCGGCCGTGGCGGGGTTGGGCAACGGTGTATTCCACCCGGCCGACTTCACGCTGCTGAACAAGCATGTGTCGCAGCCCCGGCTGGGCCATGCGTTCTCGGTGCACGGCATTTCCGGCAACCTGGGCTGGGCCGCGGCGCCGCTGTTCCTGGTGGCGGTCGCCAACCTGGCCAGCTGGCGCGTGGCGCTGGCGGCGGCCTCGGCGGTGGCCTTTATCGTGCTGGCCGTGCTGGTAGTGCTGCGCCATGTGCTGGACCCGCGCGAAGTGCAGGGCGCCGTGGGCCGGCCCGCGGCCAAGGCTGCGGCAGGGGTGGCCACAGCCGGCGGCAGCGTGCTGGGCTTCCTGCGGCTGCCGCAGGTATGGGTGTGCTGGGCTTTCTTCCTGCTGACCACGTTCTCCGCAGCCGGCATCCAGAGCTTTGCCCCGACCGCGCTGACCTACCTGTACGGCATGCCCTTCACGCTGGCGACCGCGTCCTACACCATCTACATGCTGTGCAGCGCCGGCGGCATGATCGTCGGCGGCTTTGCCGCCGGCCGCACCAGCAACCATGACCGGCTGATCGCGGTGAGCTTCACGGTGTCGGGGCTGATGGCGGTGCTGGTCGGGCTGAACCTGGTGCCGGCGCTGCTGGTGCCGGTGCTGATGGGCGTGATCGGCTTTGGCGCCGGTACCGCCGGGCCGTCGCGTGACCTGCTGGTGCGCGCCGCCGCCCCCGCCGGTGCCACCGGGCGCGTCTATGGCGTGGTCTACTCGGGCCTGGATATCGGCCTGGCGTGCGGCCCGCTGTTCTTCGGTGCGCTGATGGATGCAAAGCTGCCGGCCTGGGTGTTCTTCATGATCGGCGGTTTCCAGCTGCTGTCGATCTTCACCGCGGTGACAGTGGGCAACGGCAACCGCTCGCGCCGCGGCGCGGCGGCGGGCCAGGCGGAGGCCGCCTAGCCCGGGCCGGGCCACCCAAGCACCGCCTTCCGAATTCGATCGCCTGAGGATGCTTTCATGTCAATGACGCCGGCCAATACCACCCAGCCTGACGATTCCGAACACGGCACGCCGCTGCCGGGCGGCCATATCCTGGTCGATGCGCTGCTGGCGCACGGCGCCGAGCTGGCCTTCGGCGTGCCGGGCGAAAGCTACCTGGCCGTGCTCGACGGCTTCCACCGCCGCCGCGACCAGTTGCGCTTCATCATCTGCCGCCAGGAGGGCGGGGCCGCGGTGATGGCCGAGGCCTACGGCAAGCTGACCGGCCGCCCCGGGCTGGCCTTCTGCACGCGCGGGCCGGGCGCCACCAATGCCAGTATCGGCGTGCACACCGCCTTCCAGGACTCGACGCCGATGATTCTGTTCATCGGCCAGGTCGGCACCGACTTCATGGACCGGGAGGCCTTCCAGGAAATCGACTACCGCCGCATGTTCGGCCAGATGGCCAAGTGGGTGGCGCAGATCGACCGGGTCGAACGCATCCCCGAATACATTGCGCGCGCCTACCAGACCGCCACCTCGGGCCGTCCGGGCCCGGTGGTGCTGGCGCTGCCCGAAGACATGCTGGCGCAGACTGCCGCCGTGCCGCAGTTGCAGGCCTACCAGCGCGTCATGAGCTGGCCCGGCGAGGCCGACCTGGCGCGGCTGGCCGAGATGCTCGACGCCGCCGAGCGTCCCTTCGTGCTGGCCGGCGGCAGCGGCTGGACGCCGCAGGCCTGCGCCGACCTGCAGGCCTTTGCCGAGCGCTTCGCGCTGCCGGTGGGCTGCGCCTTCCGCGGCCAGGACCTGTTCGACAACCGCCATCCCAACTACGCCGGCGATGTCGGCATCGGCATCAACCCGGCGCTGGCCGAGCGCGTCCGCAACGCCGACCTGGTGCTGGCCGTCGGCCCGCGCCTGGGTGAGATGACCACCGGCGGCTACGCGCTGATCGCCGCGCCGCGTCCCGCGCAAAAGCTGATCCACGTGCACGCCGGCGCCGAGGAACTGGGCAGCGTCTACCAGGCCGACCTGATGATCCAGGCCTCGATGCCGGCCATCGCCGCGCGCCTGGCCGGCCTGCAGCCTCCCGCCGAGCCGCGCTGGCAGGCGTGGACAGAAGCCACGCACGCCGACTACGAACGCTACCTGCAGCCGCCCCCATTTACTGGACAGGGCGTCGACATGGCCGAAGTCATCCGCACGCTGGACCAGCTGCTGCCGGCCGACGCGGTCGTGACCAATGGCGCCGGCAACTACGCCGGCTGGCTGCACCGGTATTTCCACTACCGCCCGTTCACCAGCGGCCGCCGCGGCCAGCTGGCCCCGACCAGCGGCGCGATGGGTTATGGCGTGCCGGCGGCGGTCGGCGCCAAGATCGCGTTCCCGCAACGCACCGTGGTGGCGCTGGCCGGCGATGGCTGCTTCCTGATGAATGGCCAGGAACTGGCTACGTCGATGCAGTACCAGGCGCCGGTGATCTTCATCGTCGTCAACAACGGCATGTACGGCACCATCCGGATGCATCAGGAGCGCGAATACCCGACCCATGTCTCGGGCACCGAGCTGCACAACCCCGACTTTGCCGCGCTGGCGCGCGCCTATGGCGCGCGCGGCGCCACCGTGACCACGACCGAAGCCTTTGCCCCGGCATTGCGCGAGGCATTGGCCGCGCCGGTCTCCACGCTGATCGAGATCCAGGTGGACCCGGACGTGATCACGCCGCGCACCACGCTGAGCGCCATCCGCGCGCAGGCGCTGGCCAGCCAGCAACAGTGAGGCCGGGCTGCCCGACCGGATACTTTCTTACCTATCAGGAGACCATCGATGAAGCCTGTCACCACCGACCTGTGCGACGCGCATGAAGACCGCCTTGCCGACGGCACCTTGCGCGTGATGGCGCCGGTGTTTCGCGCCTTCGGCAAGCAGGGCGCCTTTGCCGGCCCCGCGGCTACGCTCAAGGTGTTCGAAGACAACTCGCTGGTGCGCACCGCGCTGGAAGCGCCGGGGCAGGGCCGCGTGCTGGTGATCGACGGCGGCGGCTCGCTGCGCTGCGCGCTGGTGGGCGGCAACCTTGGCCTGCTGGCCGAGAAGAACGGCTGGGTCGGCATCGTCGTCAACGGCTGCATCCGCGATACCGCCGAGCTGGACGTGTGCGACATCGGCATCCGCGCGCTCGCCGTGCATCCGCAGAAAAGCCAGAAGCGCAACGTCGGCGAAAGCGACGTCGCGGTGCAGATGCCCGGCGCGGTGGTGCGCCCGGGCAACTGGATCTACGTCGATGCCGACGGCGTGCTGGTCTCGGACGAAAGGCTGGGGAACTGAGCATGCCGCGCGTCTTTGTCTACGGCACGCTGCGCGCCGGCGAGGTCAACGACCTGAACGCCGCCGCGCAGCGCCACGGCATTGCCGCGCCCACGCTGCTGGGCACGGGGACGATCGCGGGCAGGCTCTTTGACTTCGGCACCTATCCCGGCCTGGTGCTGGACGCCAGTGGCGGGCCGGTCGTGGGCGATCTCTATGAGATTGCCGAGGCGCTGTTGCCGGTGCTCGACGAGATTGAAGAGGTTTATCCCGGCCAGGCCACGCTGTTCGTGCGCGAGGAACGGCCCGTGTTGCACAACGGCCAGCCTGTCGCCTGCCTGCTGTACCCGGTGGCCGAGTCCGCGGTGGCCACGCTGCCGCGCATCGACAGCGGCGACTGGGTGGCCTATCGCCGCGCACGCGATACCGCCGCGGCCTGAGCCCCGGCTCGTTTCAAACAGACGGCGCCCATTTGAACTGACCCCGTAAAGTTGGACGGGTAAGTTAGGCCGCCAAGGGCTGAGTCCTGTATTGCACGGGGCTCAGCC
>NZ_JBYSXC010000017.1:0-183812 GCF_058781795.1 Cupriavidus sp. FW306-1B-F12B | reverse complement strand
GGGCGCAGGTTGGTCTGGCTGATGCCGCGATAGCGGTAGTCCGAGACCAGCGACACGTTGGCCGTGAACGTATGCGGCGATGCCGGCTCGGCAGCGGCGGCGGCCGGTGCCGGGGCCGCCGCTTCCGTGCTTTGCGCGTAGGCGGTGGCGGCGGCACTGGTCAGGACAACCGCGCTGACTGCAAGGGCCAACTTCTTCATGGGTTTCTTCTCCTTATTCCTGAGGCTCGGATTTCGTTTATTGGATTTCGGTGATTCAATGAGGCAGGCGCACCTACTACTGCAACTGCCATGCCAGCTCCCCGGAAATCTGCGGTCCATGGCGGCCGTGATGGCGTGCCGTGACCAAAGCCAGACTTGAATCTGCCCTGCAGCGAAGCCAGATCGGGTTAAAAGGTGTGAACGCCGATGCGCGGGAGCTTTCGCCCACGTGCCTCACGGGCGATAATTGAGTCCTGACGGTGGCTGCGTGCGCGACACCCAGGCTGCGCGCCCGCAATCGGGGCGCCCAATTCCTGTGCGAAAGCGCGCTAAACGCCAGATGCCCACCCGGATTGGCACCAGTTAGGTGCGCAAAGGAGAAACCATGAAACCGACCGATCTCTTCAACGACCTGCAGAACAAGGTCAGCGAGGCGCTGCGCAACTCGCCGGCAAGGGACATCGAAAAGAACGTGCGCAGCATGATGACCCAGGGCTTTGCCAAGCTGGACCTGGTCACGCGCGAGGAATTCGACGTCCAGTCGCAGGTGCTGGCCCGCACCCGCGCCCGCCTGGAGGAACTGGAGGGCCGCGTGGCGGAGCTTGAGCGCCGCGCCGGCATCACGCCCGGCGCTGGCTCGGTGGACTCGACCGGGGGCGCGTGAGCACGCCGGTCCTGCCCGATCCAACCCGCCGCTTGAAGGCCGCCACTCCTGGCGGCCTTTTTCGTTAACAGTTCGATGACATGAGCCTTGCCGTCCTACGCAGCCGGGCACTGACCGGCATCGCCGCGCCGCCGGTGCGGGTCGAGACCCACCTCGCCAACGGCCTGCCGGCATTCACCATCGTCGGCCTGGCCGACACCGGCGTGCGCGAAAGCCGCGAGCGCGTGCGCGCCGCCATCCTCAACAGCGGTTACGAGTTCCCCAACCGCCGCATCACCGTCAACCTGGCCCCGGCCGACCTGCCCAAGGAATCCGGCCGCTTCGACCTGGCCATCGCGCTGGGCATCCTGGCCGCCAGCGGCCAGATTCCGTCCGAGGCACTGGATGCGCATGAGTTCGCCGCCGAGCTGTCCCTGTCCGGCGAACTGCGCCCCGTGCGCGGCGCGCTGGCCATGGCCATGGGCCTGGCGCGCGACAACGCCGCCCGCGCCGCCGCCGGCGAGTCGCCGCGCGCCTTCCTGGTGGCCGCAGGCAATGGCGCCGAAGCCGCGCTGATCGAGGACCTGGCGGTGCATGCCGCGGCCACGCTGCGCCAGGCCTGCGACCACCTCTGCCCCGTGCCGGAGGCACGGCTGCCCCGCGCCATGCCGGCGTTGCTGCCCGCCACCACGGACCGCGGCCCCGACATGCGCGACGTGCGCGGCCAGGCCCAGGCGCGCCGGGCCATGGAAGTGGCCGCCGCCGGCCAGCACTCCGCCCTGCTGGTGGGGCCGCCGGGCACCGGCAAGTCGATGCTGGCGCAGCGCCTGCCCGGGCTGCTGCCGCCGATGACGCTGCACGAAGCACTGGAGTCCGCCGCGGTCATGAGCCTGACGCCGGGCGGCTTCCGCACCGCGCTATGGGGCCAGCGCCCGTTCCGGTCGCCGCACCACACGGCATCCGGGCCGGCCATGGTCGGCGGCGGCGGCAACCCGCGCCCGGGCGAGATCTCGCTGGCGCACCACGGCGTGCTGTTCCTGGACGAGCTGCCCGAATTCGACCGCAGGGTGCTGGAAGTCCTGCGCGAGCCGCTGGAATCCGGCCGCATCACCATCGCCCGCGCCGCCGGCCACGCCGACTTCCCCGCCTGCTTCCAGTTCGTCGCGGCGATGAACCCCTGCCCGTGCGGCTACCTCGGCCATCCCGACCGCCCCTGCCGCTGCACGCCCGACCAGGTGCGGCGCTACCAGTCCCGCATCTCCGGCCCGATGCTCGACCGCATCGACCTGCAGGTGGAAGTCCCCGCGCAGGACCATGGCGAGATGCTCGACGGCCCGCCCGGCGAACCCAGCGCCATGGTGCGCACCCGCGTGCTGGCCGCGCGCGAGCGCCAGCTGGCCCGGCAGGGCAAGCCCAACAATGAACTCGGCGGACGCGAGATCGAACAGCACTGCACGATGGAACCGCAGGCGCAGGCGCTGCTGCGCGGCGCGATGACGCGGCTGGCGTGGTCGGCGCGTTCGTACTACCGCGTGCTGAAGGTGGCCCGCACCATCGCGGACCTGGAAGGTGCCGAGGTGCTGACCGCCGCGCATGTGGGCGAGGCGATCCAGTACCGGCGGGCGTTGCGGATGGCGGGCGGTTGAATGCTTAACCTAAAAGCGATGCCAGCGTCGCAGCCCCCACCGGATCCATCTCCTTGGGCACCTCGCGCCGCGCCAGGCACCCCTGCATGCCCGACGCGATCGCCTTGCCCAGTTCCACACCCCACTGGTCATAGGCATGGATGCCCCAGATCGCGGCCTGCACGAAGACCTTGTGCTCGTACAGCGCGATCAGCGCGCCCAGCGATGCGGCGTCGAGCGTGTCGAGCCAGAGCAGGCTGACCGGCACGTTGCCGGGGAAGGTGCGATGCGGCGCGAGCCGCTCGGCTTCCTGCGGCGGCAGGCCGAATGCCGCCAGCGCGGCCAGCGTTTCATCGTGGGCGCGTCCTCGATGCCCGCGTCTTGCGCCAGGGCCAGGGCCAGCAGCGCTTCATGGACAGCGCGGTTGATGCGTTGCCGTGTGAAGTCCAGTTCGATGCCGGCAGCCGACAAGCGCGCGTAGTCGCCACGGCCCGGCTCGTGCACCAGTTCACGCAGATGCGGCAGCGGCTGCGCGGCCAGCGCGCCAAGAGCCCGCCATGCAGGGCATTCGGTCAGCCGCATCACGCCTCCTCCGACCACTGCACGCCTTCGCGCGCCATGAACGCCGACGATGCCGCCGGGCCCCAGGTGCCGGCGGTATAGGGGCGCGGACCTTGGTCCTGCTGGCGCCACGCTTCCAGGATCGGGTCGACCCAGGTCCAGGCGGCCTGCAGTTCGTCGCGCCGCACGAACAGCGCCAGCCGGCCGCGGATCACGTCGAGCAGCAGGCGCTCGTAGGCTTCGGCGCGCCGGGTGGTGAAGGCCGAGTCCAGGTTCAGCGCCAGGCTCAGCGGTTTCAGCTTCATGCCCTCGCCCGGCTGCTTGACCATCAGCGTCAGCCGCACCGATTCCTCCGGCTGCAGCCGGATCACCATGCGGTTGGGCTGCAGCGTGCTGCCGGCATCGAAGATCGAATGCGGCACCTCGGCGAAGTTGATCACCACCTCGGTCACGCGCTCCTGCATGCGCTTGCCGGTGCGCAGGTAGAACGGCACCTTGTTCCAGCGCCACGTGCCCAGCTCGGCGCGCATCGCGACGAAGGTCTCGGTGCGGCTGTCGGGCGGAATGCCTTGTTCCTGCAGGTAGCCGCGCACCAGCTCGCCGGCGATGGCGCCCGCGGTGTACTGGCCGCGCACGGTATTGCGGCGCACGTCCTCGGGCGACATCGGCCGCAGCGAGCGCAGCACCTTGAGCTTTTCATCGCGCACCGCATCGGAGGTGAGCGATGCCGGCGGCTCCATCGCCAGGATGCTGACCAGCTGCAGCAGGTGGTTCTGCACCATGTCGCGCATGGCGCCGGCCTCGTCGTAGAAGCCGCCGCGCGTGCCCACGCCCACGGTCTCGGCCACGGTGATCTGCACGCTGCGCACGAACGGCGTGCGCCACAGCGGCTCGAAGATCGAATTGCCGAAGCGCAGCGCCATCAGGTTCTGCACCGTTTCCTTGCCCAGGTAGTGGTCGATCCGGTAGGTGCGGTCCTCGCTGAAGTAGCGGCTGACCACCTCGCCGATGCCGATGGCCGAGGCCAGGTCCACGCCCAGCGGTTTTTCCAGCACCAGCCGCGTGTCGTTGGCGATCAGGCCATGGCTGGCAAGGTTGTCGCACGTGGCCGCGAACAAGCCGGGCGGCATCGCCATGTAGTAGATGCGCAGCGCGTCCTGGCGCAGCTGCGCGGCCAGCGCCGGATAGTCCCCGGACTGCGAGGCGTCAACGTGCACGAAATCCAGCCGCTGCAGGAAGGTCTGCCATTTGGCCGGCTCGAGATAGCGCGCTTCGACAAAGGGTTGCGCGCTTTCGTCGGCAAAATTGACAAAGGCCTCGCGGTCCCAGCGGTGCCGGCCCACGCCGATGATGCGGGTGCCGTCGGGCAGGTTGCCGTCGCGGTGGCACATGTATAGCGATGGCAGCAGCTTGCGCGCCGACAGGTCGCCGGCGCCGCCGAAGATGACGAGGTCCAGCGGCCGCGCGTCGGCAGTGCCGGAAGAAGAGGCGGTTCGGGTGGTTTGCATGACGGACTCCTTGCTTGCCGGGGCGGCGTGGGGCGGTATTGGGGCGGTATTGGCCAGCTCAGCGCGTCTCGGTCACCTTGCGCAGGTACTGCGGCTGGTCGGGATTGCGGCCGCGCGCCAGCGCCAGCGCCTGCGCCGCGACATAGAAGCTCTGGATGGCGCAGACCGGATCGAGCAGCGGATGGCCGGCCGGCACCAGCGGCAACTCCAGGGGCAGCTCCGCATCAACCGTGCCAGGAGGCGCCGCCAGCAGCACGCGCGCACCGCGCTTGCGCATCTCGGCGGCCAGCGCCAGCAGTCCCGCCTGTTCCGGTCCGCGCGGCGCGAACACCAGCAGCGGGTAGCCGTCGCCGATGATTTCCATCGGGCCGTGCCGCACTTCGGCGCCGGAGAAAGCCTCGGCCTGGATGCCGGAGGTCTCCTTGAGCTTGAGCGCCGCTTCCTGTGCGATCGCCAGGCCCGCGCCGCGGCCAAGCACGATCATGCGCTCGACGTCGCGCAGCGCGGGCACCAGCGCCGACCAGTCCTGCGCGGCCGCTTGCGCCAGCGCGGCCGGCAAGCCTGCGCAGGCAGCGACCAGCTCGCGCTCGCCGCTGCGCGCGGCCTCGAGATGCCCCACCAGCAGCGCCGACATCGACAGCATGGCGATATAGCTCTTGGTCGCGGCCACGCTCTGCTCGGGGCCGGCAAGCAGCGGCAGTTCATGCGCGCACGCCTGCGCCAGCGGCGAATCCGGGGCGTTGACCAGCGCCACGGTGGCGGCGCCGCCGTCGCGCAGCGCCTGCATGGTCTCGACCAGGTCGGGGCTGCGGCCCGACTGCGAGAACGCCACCGCCAGCTGCCCGGCCACGCGCAGCGCGCTGTCGTGCAGCGTCACCGTCGACATCGGCAGCGAAGCCACCGGCACGCCCAGGCGACGCGTGACCAGCGTGGCGAAGTAGCTGGCGGCATGGTCCGAGCTGCCGCGCGCCACGGTCAGCGCCGCGGGCCAGGCCTGCGCGGCGAGTTGCGCAGCGAGCGCGGCCACGCGCGGCGCCTGCGCCAGCTGCGCAGCCACCACGGCCGGCGCGCTCAGCGCCTCTTCAAGCATTCTCGACACAGCATTCTCCTTCGACATAAACGGTGCGCACCGACAACGCGCGGTCCAGCACGACCACGTCGGCCCAGCAGCCCTGTGCCAGCAGGCCGCGGTCGGACATGCCCAGGTACTGGGCCGGATACAGCGACACGCGCCGCGACGCATCGGCCAGGTCCAGCCCGATCGAAACGAAGTTGCGCAGCGCCTGGTCCATGGTCAGCACGCTGCCGGCCAGGGTGCCGTCGGCCAGGCGCACGCTGCCGTGGACCTTGTAGACGGTCTGGCTGCCCAGGTGGTACACGCCGTCCGGCATGCCCGCGGCGGCGGTGGCATCAGTCACCGCATACAGCCGCGGGATCGCGCGCAGCGCGGCGCGGATGGCGCCGGGGTGTACGTGCAGCAGGTCGGGGATCAACTCGGCAAATTCGGCATGGGCCAGCGCTGCCGCCACCATGCCGGGCGCGCGATGCTGCAGCGGGGTCATCGCGTTGAACAGGTGGGTGAAGCCGCTGGCGCCGGCGTCCAGCGCGGCCACCGCGTCTTCATAGGTGCCCAGCGTGTGGCCCAGCTGCACGCGCACGCCGCGCGCGGCCAGCAGGCGGATGATGTCCAGATGCCCCGGCAGTTCGGGCGCCAGCGTCACCACCTTCAGCGGCGCGGCGCCCAGGTACTGCTCCAGTTCTTCGGGCGTGGCAGTGGCCGAGGTATCCGGCTGCGCGCCCAGCTTGCCGGGGTTGATATACGGCCCTTCCAGGTGCACGCCCAGCATGCGCGCCGCGCCGGGCGGGCGCTGCGCGCAGGCCCGGTTCAGCGCCTGCAGTGCGGGCAGCAGCACGTCGCGCGGCGAGGTCATGGTGCTGCCCAGCAGGCTGGTGGTGCCAAAGCGCACATGCGCGCGCAGGATCACCGGCACCGCGGCCTCACCATCCATGAAGTCCTTGCCGCCGCCGCCGTGATTGAGCAGGTCGACAAACCCCGGCAGCACGTACGGGGCATCGTTGTGCTCAGGCGTGGCGGGCACGCCCTCGATGCGCGCGATGCGTCCGTCCGGGCCGGCATGGATCTCTCCGAAGATCCAGCCGGCCGGCGTCAGGATGTTTCCTTTCATGGCAATGCTCTCCAATACATTGGAATCACCGGCCAGCCGCCGTCAGAACAGGTGGATGATGCCGGCATAGGCGCCCTGCTGGTTCGCCCCGGCGCGCGGCATGGTGTCCGGCGACGCCTCCACCGAAAAGGTGGCATTGCGCGAGTTGAACACCGACGCCACCGTGCCATACAGCGAGGTGCGCTTCGACAAGTCATACTTTGCGCCCAGTGTGACAAGCGTGCCATGCCCGCCGCTCTTGTTCAGGGTGGCGTAGTAGACGCCGGACAGCAGCGTCAGCGCCGGCAGCAGGCGGTAGTTGGCGCCGACCCATGCCATCTGGCTGCGCGTGGCGGCGTAGGGGTTCTCCGGCGTGGCCACGGTATCGCCCGAGGACACGGTCAGGTTGTAGCCGGCGAACAGGCGCAGGTTGTTCAGCGCATAGCTGCCGCCGAGCGTGTACTGGCGCGAATTCCCATACAGGTTGTCCATGCGGCCCTGCGCGTCGCGCAGTTCCTCGTAGATGCCGGTCAGGTTCAGGTTACCCTGCGCGTACTTGATGGCCGCGCTCAGCTGCTTGCCGCTGTTGAAGCTGCCCGCCACGCCGTCGCTGCCGGCCTGCGCGCGCACGCTCAGCCCGCCCCACACCGGCGAGTTGTAGGTCACGGCATTGGCGCGCGAGCCCCAGTTGCGGCCATAGACCAGCGTGGCGACCGAACTGGCCTGCAAGCCCATCGGGTCGATCGCGCCGCTCTCGTCGTCGGTCAGGCTCATGGCCCGGCCCAGCAGCAGCGTGCCCCAGTCGTTACTGGCCAGGCCCACCTGCGCGCGGCGGTTGAACAGCGGATCGGAACGCCCGGTGCCGGAGGTGATCATGCCCTCCAGGTTGAAGACCCCGCGCAGGCCGCCGCCAAGATCCTCGGCGCCGCGCATGCCCCAGAAGCTGACGCCGTACTGGTTGCTGCCGAAGCGAAAGGTGTCCACGTCGCCGCCCGGGCGGGCGATGCCGTTGACATAGTCGAGGCCGGCCACGGCGCGGCCGTACAAGGTGATGCCGGTGCCGGCGGACTGGGCGCAGGCGCCCCCGGCCGACGCTGCGAGCAGCGCCGTCAGTGCAATGCGTTTCACGATCAATGACTCCTGGATAGGCAGACGGTATCCACCGGCGCGGCTGTCGTCGCGGCCGTCGTTGTTGTGGCCGATGGGGAAGGTCGACCGCAGCCGCGCACGGCTGCGGCGGCGGGGGTCAGGTGGGCATGGCTTGCAGGGCGCGCTCGAAGGCGGCCGCGTGTCCGTCGGCGGCATGGCCGAAGGCGATGTGGGCGGTGTCATCGCCGATCCACATCAGCTGGCTGCCGGCAAGGTGGTCGGCACGCACCCGGGCGCGCTCGCGCACCACCACGCGCAGCCGCGTCAGTGCCACCACGCCGACCGAGGCGATATTGGCGGCGCCGCCCAGTGCATCGATCCACCAGGCGGGATCGAAGGCGCCGGCAGCCGGCACGGGCGCCTGGGTTGCAGCGGCGGGCGCAGCAGCCACCACGGCCGTGGCCTGCGGCGCCTGCTGCAGCACCGCGCGGATATCACCGGCAACCTGCTCGGCCTGCGGCCCGATCACCACCTGCACCACATTGGGCGGGCGCTTGAGCACGCCGCGCACGCCCAGCGCCTTGAGCCGTGGCTCTGACACCGCGCTGATATCGGCCACATTCAGCCGCAGACGCGTGGTGCAGGCATCGACCACGACCAGGTTGGCGGGGCCGCCCAGCGCTTCGACATACTGTTGCGCCACGCTGCCCGCGGCCGGCTGCGCGCCACCGTCGACGGCCATCACGGGCACCACTTCATCGCGGCCCGGCGTCAGCAAGTTGAAGCGGCGGATGAAGAAGCGGAACGGCCCGTAATAGACCAGCGCATAGGCCAGCCCCAGCGGAATCGCCAGCCAGCCGCGGCTGGACAGCCCGTAGCCCAGCACATAGTCGATCGCGCCCGCCGAGAAGGTGAAGCCCAGCCGGATATCGAGCGCATGGCACAGCGCCATCGACAGCCCGGTCATCAGCGCATGCAGGCCGTACAGCACCGGCGCCAGGAACATGAAGCTGAACTCGATCGGCTCGGTGATGCCGGTCAGGAACGAGGTCAGCGCCATCGAGAACAGCATGCCGCCCACCAGCGCGCGCCGCGCCGGCGGCGTCTCGTGGTACATCGCCAGGCAGGCGGCGGGCAGGCCGAACATCATCACCGGGAAAAAGCCGGTCATGAACAGGCCTGCGCCGGGGTCGCCGGCAAAGTAGCGGTGCAGGTCGCCCGATACCGCCGCCCCCGTGGCCGGATCGGCGTAGCTGCCGAACACGAACCACGCCAGCGTGTTGATCAGGTGGTGCAGCCCGGTCACCAGCAGCAGCCGGTTCAGCAGCCCGAACACAAAGGCGCCGGCCGAACCCGCCGTGGTCAGCCACGCGCCGGCCGCGTTGATGCCGGCCTGCACCGGCGCCCACGCATAGGCCAGCACGATGCCCAGCAGCAGGCAGCACAGGGCGGTGACGATGGGCACGAAGCGCTTGCCGGCGAAGAAGCCCAGATGGGGTGGCAGCGCGACGTTGCGATAGCGGTTGTAGAGCCCGCCCGCCACCGCTCCGGCGACGATGCCGGCCAGCACGCCCATGTCGAGCGACTTGTCGATGGTCTTCATCACCGTGGTCAGCACCAGGTAGCCGATGGTGCCGGCCAGCGCCGCCGCGCCGTTGTTGTCGCGCGCAAAGCCCACCGCCACGCCGATCGCGAACAGCAGGGCCAGGTTGGCAAAGACCGCATTGCCGGCCTCGGCCATCAGCTTGATGTCGAATACGTCGGGCTGGCCCAGGCGCAGCAGCAGGCCGGCCACCGGCAGCACCGCAATCGGCAGCATCAGCGTGGCGCCCAGGCGTTGCACCCTGGGCAGCAGGTCCATCTTCATTGGCGTTCTCCGAATCTGTGCGCGCGTGGCGCGTATTGGGTTGTGGTCGACCGGCGCTTATGCCGGCCAGTAGCGGCGGCACGCGTCGCGCACCGCTGCGGCTGACGGCAGCCGCAGCAGTTCGCCTGCGCGCTGCCGGCAATCGGCATGCGAGAGCGCGCGCACGCGCGCCTTGACGCCCGGCACCAGCCCGGCGTCGACGGAAAGCTCGGTCACGCCCAGCCCGACCAGCACCGGCACGGCCAGCGGGTCGCCCGCCAGCGCGCCGCACACGCCTACCCAGCGCCCGTGGCGCGCGGCGCCCTCGGTGGTGGCGGCGATCATGCGCAGCACCGCGGGATGCAGGCCGTCCATGCGCGCCGCCAGTTCCGGCTGGCAGCGGTCCATGGCCAGGGTGTACTGGGTCAGGTCGTTGGTGCCGATCGAGAAGAAATCGGCGTGCTCCGCCAGCTGGTCGGCCAGCAGCGCGGCGGACGGGACTTCGATCATCACGCCGACCTCGATCTCGGGATCGGCGCCGGCTTCGGCCGCCAGCGCACGGATGCGTTCGCGCCAGGCCAGCAGTTCGCCGACCTCGCTGACCATCGGCAGCAGGATGCGCAGCGGCGCGCTCGCGCGCACGGCCAGCAGGCCGCGCAGCTGGTCGTCCAGCAGTTGCGGGCGCACCTGTGCCAGGCGCACGCCGCGCAGGCCCAGGGCGGGGTTGTCTTCGGCAGGCAGGTGCAGCCAGGCGGCGTCCTTGTCGGCGCCGATATCAAGCGTGCGCACGATCGCGCTGCGGCCCTGCAGGGCATCGGCAATCGCCTGGCAACTGGCGGTATGGTCCGCCGCCGCGGGGGCTGCGTCGCCGTGCAGGAACAGCAGTTCGGTGCGCAGCAAGCCGACCGCATCGGCACCATGCGCCACGGCATTGCGGGCGTCGTCGAGGCTGCCGATATTCGCGGCCACCTCGACAGGCACGCCGTCGCGGGTACTGGCGGCGGCGTGCGCGGCGCGCAGGTCGGCCTCGTGCTGCTGCGTGCGCAGCCTGACGGCGCTGGCGGCGGCGGCCAGCAAATGCGCATCGGGGCAGGCGTGCAGGCGGGCGCTGTCGCCGTCGGCGATGACCGGCGTGCCGTCCTGCAGGCGCTCCAGCGCGCTGCCCAGCGCCACCAGGCAAGGGATGCCGAGCTGGCGCGCGATGATGGCCGCGTGCGAGGTCGGGCCGCCGCGCGCCATCACCAGTGCGGCAACCCGGGTGCGGTCCAGTCCGGTCAGGTCGGAGGGCGTGAATTCCCCGGCGGCCAGCACGATGACATCGCCGTCGGCGGCCGGTGCGGGCAGCTGGACCGGGACACTGCCCGCCGGGGCCAGCGCACGCAGCACGCGCTTGCCCAGATCCAGCAGGTCGGCGGCACGTTCGGCCATGCGGCGGTCGGCCATCGCGGAAAGCATGGCGGCTTCGGCCCGGGTGGCCTCGCGCCAGGCAAAGCCCGCGCTCTTGCCGGCGGCGATCATGGTCTCGGCCGCGGCCTGCAGGGCCGGGTCTTCCAGCAGCGCGCGATGCATGGCGAAGATGCCGGCCTCGGCGCCGGCGCGGCGCGCGGCGGCGGCTTCGCTCTCATGGGCCAACTGGGCGTCGATGGCCGCCAGCGCGGCGCGCAGGGTCTCGCGCTCGGCAGCAATGCCCTGGCCGGCCTCGGCCGGCTCCGGCGTGGTCTCGCGCCACCAGTGCAGCGTGCCGATCGCGATGCCGGGGGCGGCGGCCACGCCGGGGATGCCACCCGCCGGCAGGTCGGCGCCCGGGCCGGGCTGCGCCACCGATGCGGCCACCGTGGGTACGGGTTCTTCTTCGCCCACGCCGGCGCGTTGCAGTTCGTACGCGACCGCATCGAGCGCGGCGCCGGCATCGCGCCCGGTCGCGACCAGCTCGACCGTGGCGCCCTCGCCGGCGGCCAGGCCCAGCAGCGCCACCAGGCTGGCCAGGCTCGCCTGCCGGCCGCCGTAGTGCAATGCGACGGTGGCGTCCAGGCCGCGCGCGGCTTCGCGCGCCCGTGCCGCGGGCCGGGCGTGCAGGCCGCCCGGGCAGGCCAGCGTGACCGAGCGCCGCTGTTCGGCCGCGGTCGCGTGGTCTTCCCGCGCAGGCGCCGCAGCATTCGCGGCACGCACCTGCAGCAGCACCGTGCGGCCTGCCTCGGCCTGCGCCGCGTCGGTCCTGGCGGCGACCGTGAAGGCATCGCCATTGGCGATCGCCATCACCGTCACCAGGCTCGGCGCCTGCTGCGCGACGCGGTCGACATCGAAACGGATCAGCGCATCGCCCTGGCGCACGGCAGCGCCCTGCGCCACGCAAGGCGCAAAGCCTTCGCCGCGCAGCGACACCGTATCGATGCCGACATGCAGCAGCACCTGCGCCCCGCACGGGGCCTGCAGCGTCAGGGCGTGGCCGGTAGCAGCCAGGTGGACGATGGTGCCGTCGCAAGGCGCCACGAGCGTGTCGCTCAGGGGGTCGATGGCCAGGCCGTCGCCGAACATGCCGTCGGCAAAAACCGGGTCCGGCACCGCCGCGAGGGGAAGCAGCACTCCGCTCACCGGAGCCCGCAGCAACAGGGTTTCGCTCGTCTCAGCCATCTTGCTTCCAGAAATCGCGGCAGCCGGCGCGGGAATGCGGCGGCGCCAGGGTCAGGGGAAAGATAGACGGCCACCGACAATAAAAATACCAGTGAAAACCACTACAACGTTATTGTATCTAAGTGGCATCTTTATTGAGGTGAGGCAAAGCAGCGCTTGCACGGCCCGCACATTTGGCAGATTCATCACACAATCCTTGAAGACAGCCAGGATTTCCCTCAACCCCGGCAGCGCTTTCCGCCAGCATAATCAGTGAAATCTTTTTAATACCAATTGACGACAAGCGAGGCTGTGGCGCCTTCATCACCCAGGCGGCGCAAGTCCATCCACATCGACTTGACATGTCCTAAAGTGGTATCATCATCCCCCACATTCTGGTACCTACGAGGATTCGCAATGGATCAACGGCTGCAGGCCCTCAAGCCAGACGAAGCGGAGGCGACGCCGATCTACCTGCAAGTGGCGCGCAGGCTGGCTGCGGCCATCCAGGCCGGCCAATGGCGGGTGGGCGACGCGCTGCCGTCCGAGCGCACGCTGGTGGATTCACTGGGGATTTCACGCGTCACGGCCCGGCGCGCGCTGCAGATGCTGGCAGAGGAAGGCGCGATCACGCGCAGCCGCGGCGCGGGCACCTTTATCGCGCCGCGCCCTGAGCAGAAGGCGGCGCGGCTGGACAACTTCAGCGAGCTGGCGCGCCGGCGCGGCATGACGCCGGCCAGCGAGCTGGTGGCGTTCGAACGCCGCCGCGCCACGACGCAGGAGGCCGCGGCGCTGGCACTGCCGGAAGGCGAAGAGATCGTCAGGCTGACCCGGCTGCGCAAGGCCGACGGCCAGACCTTCTGGATGGACGTGACCACGCTGGCGCTGGCGGTTCTGCCGGACGCCAGCGCCATCGGCGAATCACTCTATGCCTACCTGGAGCGGATCGGCCAGCCAGTGCTGCGCGTGACCGAGAAGCTGCGCGCGATCGTCGCCAGCGAGGAACTGGCCACGCGCCTGAATATCGCGCCGGGGGAGCCGCTGCTGCATATCCTGCGCACCGGCTATACCCATGGCGACAAGCCGGTCGAACTGACCGACGCCTACTGCCTGAACGACTTCTACGAACTCAAGCAGTAGCGGCCGGCCACAGGCGGCTCGACCGGGGATGGGGTCGGGTCTTCCTCTGGCGGCAACGGCAAGTTCGGAGGCACGCCCGGCGGCGCGGGCTCTTCGTCCGGGGGCACGGTATGGCGCGGCTGCAAGCGCGCACCGGCGTAGGGGTTCAGCGAGGCGGGCATGCGGAGTCTCCGTGACCGGGGTACCTCCTCATTGAAGCAAACCCGGCCAGTGCGCGCCAGTGTTGATCGAGGCCCCGTTCAGGCGTGCTGCCGGCGCACGAAGAACAGCGCCGCGCCCACCGCCATCAGCACGCTGCCGAAAAATCGGTTCTGCCAGCGCACCGCGCGCGCATTGCGGAACAGCCCCTGCATACGCGAAGCCAGCAGCGCATAGCCATGCATCACCACCAGGTCCACGCAGCACATGGTGGCCGCCAGGATCGCCAGCTGCAGCGCCAGCGGCCGGTTGGGATCGATGAACTGCGGCAGCACCGCGACCATGAAGATGATGCCCTTGGGGTTGGTCACATTGGTCAGCAGGCCGGCGGCAAAGCGCCGGCGCCGGCTCATCACCGCCACGCGCGCGGGGGCGGCGCTGCCACCCTGGTCCGCCCCGCTCTCCACCTGCGCGCGCCATTGCTGCACGCCGAGGTAGATCAGGTACAGCGCGCCAATCGTCTTGACCACCATGAAGGCCTGCTCCGAGGCCAGCAGCAGCGCGCCCAGGCCGCCGCCCGCCACCAGCAGCACGATCACCAGCCCGGCCTGCAGGCCGAAGATGGTGGTAGTGGTCCTGCGCAGCCCGTACGAGAGCCCATGGCTCATCGACAGCACCGCGCCCGACCCTGGCGACACGGCGATCACCCAGCACGCGGCGAAATAAGCCAACCAGACTTCCCAACGCATTCCAACTCTCCTTTGACGACTACCATGCCGGGGCCACGATCCCGCAGCCACGGCACAAACAATGTTTCCTGCGGCGCGGCGCGTCAGAACGGGTGGAAGCCGCCCAGGAACTGCTCCACCTGCTCGGCCTGGCGCGCGTCGCGCGCGGCATCGCCCGATTCCAGCACCACCGCCTGGTACGCGCGCGTACCCACGGCCACCAGGCGCGCCGTCAGCCGGCGCGGCGACTGGTCCTGCGGCGACACCCCGCTCGCCTGCACTTCCACGCCGGCAAGCGGGCGGCCCGGACGGTCTGCACTCATCACGGTGACGGGCCGCGCGCGCGGCTCGCCAGAGGGCGTGCCAAGGTTGGCCAGCAGGCCGGCCTGCATCGCCGCGAGCGCCTCGCGCCGCAGCGCTTCGTCATCGGCGGGCAGCGTCACCACGCCCACGGCGAACAGCGTGTCGTCGACGCGCGCGGCTTCCATCGTCATCGGCAGCTTGCGCCCGGCAATGGTCACATCGCGCGCGGCGCTGGTGGGCTTGCCCGGGTAGAGCGCGGCATAGGCGCCCTCGCCGGACTGGATGGTGCGCCAGTCATAGCGCGGAGAACAGGCGCACAGGGCAAATGCCAGCACAGCGGCACAGCACAGCAGCGGCCGGCGGACAGCGGCAGGAAAGCTCGGCGGGGGCGGCACAAGACGCATCGGGAATCCATGGGGGGACGGCGCGCACAGGCTGCGGGCGGCGCTGGCGGGCGCCATCGCCTGCGGGCGGAAACCGGTATTATCCCGAAAGCGGCGCGCCAGTGCTTGCCGCGCCGCTCCCACTGCCCCACTGCCCCCGGTTTCCGCCATGCCTGCCGCCCGCATCGCCCGCCACGCCTTTGCCATCACCAGCTTGCGCTGGGTGGCCGCGAGCGCGTTGCTGGCAGCCGCGACCGGCATGCCCGCCGCCGCCAGCCCCGCCCACCTGCCGCCGGCCACCGACCTGGGCGCCCACGGCACCGAGGCCGCGCGCCGCGGCGAGCCGCTGGTGGTGCTGGTGTCGATGCCGGGCTGCAGCTATTGCGATGCGGTGCGCCGCAACTACCTGGGCCCGCAGGCCGCCGCCGGCGAAATTGCCGTGCGCGAGCTCGACATGACCGCCGACACCCCGCTGCGCGATGCCGACGGCAGCCTGACCACCGCGCGCGCGTGGGCCCGCGCGCACCAGGTGCGGGTGGCGCCCACGGTGCTGTTCCTGGACCGCCAGGGCCGCGCCGCCGCCGGCCCGCTGCGCGGCATGCAGCCGGATTTCTACGGCGCCTACCTGGAACAGGCGCTGGACCAGGCACGCGCCGCCATCGCCACCCGGCGCTGAACCGGTTGGGGCGCTTGCGGCAGATTGCCGCAGCCCGGCCCCGCGCAGCGCGCGAACGCCCGCGGCATTAGAATGTCCCATTGCTGACCGAACCTGCCTGACCCGGATTCCATGACCACTGCTGCCCCTGCCACCAAAACCTCCCGCAAGCCCTGGCCCATCGTCGTGGCCGTGGTCGTGCTCGCGCTGCTGGGCTGGTTCGGCTACCGCGCGCTGTCGCCGGCCAATACGGCCCCGGCGGCCACCTTCACGCTGCTGTCGGGCGAGAAGGTCAGCACCGCCGACCTCAAGGGCAAGGTCTACATGATCAATTTCTGGGCCACCAGCTGCGCCACCTGCGTCAAGGAAATGCCGGACATGGTCCGCACCTATGAGCAGTTCAAGGGCAAGGGGCTGGAATTCGTCGCCGTGGCGATGAACTACGACCCGCCCATGTATGTGATGAACTACACCAAGACGCGCGGCCTGCCGTTCAAGGTGGCGATGGATTCCGACGGCAGCGCGGCCAAGGCCTTCGGCAATGTGCAGCTGACGCCGACCACCTTCGTGGTCGACAAGGACGGCCGCATCCTGAAGCGCTATGTGGGCGAGCCCGAGTGGGATGCGCTGCACAAGCTGCTGGATGGCGCGCTGGCAAAGTCCGCGTAACGTTCCCGGCGGCAACCGCAGCAAAAAGGTGCTCATCGAGCACCTTTTTTTGTTTTTACGCATGATCGCCAGGGCAGCAGGTTGCGCGACATCCCTGTATGGATATACAGTTGGCGCCAGCCTTTTCTGAGCCATCCCCGAGCCCCGCCTGTGACTTTGGACCTAGCCCCCGCCACCGACCTCGCGGCCCCTGAAGCCGATGACGTCCCCGCCTACCTGTCCCGGCTCAACCCGGAGCAGCGCGCCGCGGTGGAACACGGCAGCGACGCGCCGCTGCTGATCATCGCCGGCGCCGGCTCGGGCAAGACCAATACGCTGGCGCACCGGGTCGCGCACCTGGTGCTGGCCGGCGCCGATCCGCGCCGCATCCTGCTGCTGACGTTCTCGCGCCGCGCCGCGGCCGAGATGGGACGGCGCGTCGAGCGCATCGTCGACCAGGCACTCGGCACCCAGACCGGCGCGGGGCGCGCGGCGCTGCAGTGGTCCGGCACCTTCCACGCCATCGGCGCGCGCCTGCTGCGCGAATACGCCGAGACCCTGGGCCTGTCGCCTGCCTTCACCATCAGCGACCGCGGCGATGCCGCCGACCTGATGCACGTGGTGCGCCACGACCTGGGCCTGTCCGAGACCGCCAGCCGCTTCCCGAAGAAGGAAACCTGCCTGGCGATCTACTCGCGCGTGGTCAATACCCAGGCGCCGCTGGAAGACGTGCTCAAGCAGCAGTTCCCGCGCTACGCGATGTGGGCCGATGCGCTGCGCACCCTGTTCGCCGGCTATGTCGAGGCCAAGCAGAAGCAGCATGTGCTGGACTATGACGACCTGCTGCTGTACTGGGCGCAGGCCATGGCCGAGCCCACCATCGCGCAGGACATGGGCGCGCGCTTCGACCACGTGCTGGTCGACGAATACCAGGACACCAATGCGCTGCAGGCGTCGATCCTGCTGGCCATGCGGCCGGACGGCCGCGGCCTGACTGTGGTGGGCGACGACGCGCAGTCGATCTACGCTTTCCGCGGCGCCACCGTGCGCAATATCCTGGACTTCCCGGCTCGGTTCACGCCGGCCGCGCAGCAGGTCACGCTGTCGCAGAACTACCGCTCGACGCAGCCGATCCTGCAGGCCGCCAACGCCGTGATCGGGCTGGCGGCCGAGCGCTATACCAAGGACCTGTGGTCCGAGCGCGCCTCGGCCGAAAAGCCCGGCGTGATCGTGGTCAACGATGAGGCCGACCAGGCCCGCTACGTGGTCGAGCAGGTGCTGGCACGGCGCGAGGCGGGCCTGACGCTGATGGCACAGGCGGTGCTGTTCCGCGCCGCCGACCACAGCGCGCAGGTAGAGATCGAGCTGGCCCGGCGCAATATCCCGTTCGTGAAGTTCGGCGGGCTGAAATTCCTGGAATCGACCCACGTCAAGGACGTGCTGGCGGTGGTGCGCTGGCTGGAAAACCCGCGCGACCGCATGGCGGGCTTCCGCACGCTGCAGCTGCTGCCCGGCATCGGCCCCAAGACCGCGGCGCGCGTGCTCGATGCGATGGCGCTGGCCACCGAGCCCTTGTTCTCGCTGGAGGAATTCGAGCCGCCGCCGGCCGCCGCACCCGCCTGGGCCGACCTGCTGGCACTGGCGCGCGCGCTGATGGCGCCCACCTCGCCGTGGCCGTCGGAATTCGAGCAGGTGCTGGCCTGGTACGCGCCGCACCTGGAGCGCCTGCACGACGACGCCGCCGCGCGCCAGGCCGACCTGCAGCAACTGGAGCGCATCGCCGCCACCTACGGCGCGCGCGAGCGCTTCCTGACCGAGCTGACGCTGGACCCGCCCAGCGCCTCCAGCGATGAATCCGGCGTGCCCTCGCGCGACGAGGACTACCTGATCCTGTCGACCATCCATTCGGCCAAGGGGCAGGAGTGGAAGGCAGTGTATGTGTTGAACGCCGTGGACGGGTGCATGCCGAGCGATCTGGCGACGGGCACGACCGAGGAGATCGAGGAAGAGCGGCGCCTGCTGTATGTGGCGATGACGCGGGCCAAGGACCATCTGGACGTCATCGTGCCGCAGCGGTTCTACGTGCACCAGCAGGTGGGATTTGGCGACCGGCATGTGTATGCGTCGCGTACGCGATTCATCCCGAATCGCGTGATGCCGAATTTCCACAGCCGGTCATGGCCGCCGCCGCCGATGCCTGGCGAAGGGTCAGTGAAACCGGCGTTGGCGCCGGTGGACCTGGCCAGCCGGATGCGGAATATGTGGCGGTGAGGGTCAGATTTCTCTCGCCGTGCTCCCCTCTCCCGCGCGCGGGAGAGGGGAGAAAACAAGCGGCCGGCCAACGCCACAGCCGCTCGTTGATCCGGCCTTACCCCACCCGCTCCAACAACAACCCCTTCAGATACTCCCCTTCCGGGAAGGCTGCCAGCATCGGGTGATCGGTGCCAGCCGACAGCCTGCGCAGGATGCGCGCATCCGCCCGCGCATCGGTCACCGCGCCTGCCACGATCTTCTGGAAGAGTTCCATGCTGATCGCGCCCGAGCACGAATACGTGAACAGCAGACCACCCGGCCGCAGCAGCTGCGTGCCGACCAGGTTGATCTCCTTGTACGCACGCGCGGCACGGTCGATATGCTGCGCCGACGGCGCGAACTTGGGCGGGTCCAGCACGATCAGGTCGAACTGACGCCCTTCGGCGCGGAATTCGCGCAGCGTCTTGAACACGTCGGCGTCTAGCCACGCCGCGCGCTCCGGGTCGAAGCCGTTCAGCGTCACGTTGCCCGCCGCGATCTTTAGCGCCTCGCCCGACGAATCGATCGACGTCACCGCTTTCGCGCCGCCGCGCAGCGCGGCCAGCGAGAAGCCGCCGGTATAGCAGAAGCAGTTCAGCACCTCGCGCCCGGCGGCCAGGTCGCCCACCAGCTTGCGGTTGTCGCGCTGGTCGACATAGAAGCCGGTCTTGTGGCCATTGCGCACGTCGACGTAGTAGCGCACGCCGTGTTCTGTGACCGACAGCGCCGGATCCGGCTCGGCGCCGGCCAGCACGCCCGTCACCAGCTCCAGGCCTTCGCGCTGGCGCACGGCGGCGTCGGAACGCTCATAGACGTTGGGGCAGCCGGTTTCCTTGACCAGTGCCTGCACGATCGCGGTCTTCCAGTGTTCCACCCCGGCCGAATTGAACTGGCACACCAGCTGGCCCTTATCACCGTTGCCGTAGTAATCGACGATCAGGCCGGGCAGCCGGTCGGATTCGCCGAAGATCAGCCGCACTGCGTCGCTGTCCTTCACCCATTGGCGCCGGTAGGCAATGGCCGCGGCCACGCGGCGCTTGAACAGGGCGTGGTCGACCGGCTCGTTTTCATCGAAGGTCCACGCGCGCGCGCGGATCTGTGACTCGGGGCTGTAGGCGGCCTTGGCCAGGAAGCGGCCGTCGGCGGCGCGCACGATCACGGTCGCGCCCGGCTCGCAGCGCCCTTCGGTCGTGGCAATGCCGGTGGCGTAGATCCACGGGTGGCGGCGCAGCAGGGATTTTTCCTTGCCGGGTTTCAGGGTGATGGTGTTCATGTCGATCAGGGAGAATGCATGCCGCTGCGGAAACACTTCCCACGCAGCGGTCGGGCTCCCCTCTCCCGCACGGCGGGAGAGGGGTTGGGGGAGAGGGCGGGAGCGTCAACGTAGTGGCGCGTGTCGGTATGCCAGCGCCTGCCCTCACCCCCGGCCCCTCTCCCGCGCGCGGGAGAGGGGAGAAAACAATGCGGGAAAGCCGCCTTAGAGGACGACCTTCACCATCGGATGCGAAGTCAGCGCCCGATACAAATCATCGAGCTGCTCGCGGCTGGTGACCCACACCGTCACGGTCAGGCCCAGGTAGTTGCCACCGCTGGAGGGACGCATTTCCATCTTGCCGGCGTGGAAGTCGGGATCGAACTCCTGCACCAGCGTGACGATGGCCTCGGCAAAGCCGTCCTGCATCGCACCCATCACCTTGATGGGAAAGTGGCTGGGGTATTCGATCAGCGACTGCTCCGGCGGGATGTCGCCCGGCTTGTAGCTGCCTTGGTTGTCGGTTGTCATGTCGGATTCTCCGGCACGAAACCGGCGCGCCGCATGGCGCGCCGGCTTACGCGCATTCAGGTCACTTGCGCTTGAACCACAGGCGGATGGTGTCCCACAGGCGGCCGAAGAAGCCGGCCTCGGGCACTTCTTCCAGCGCCACCACCGGGAACTCCGCCACCTTGTTGGTGCCGTCCATCAGCTTGACCATGCCCACCTGCTGGCCTGCCGAGATCGGCGCGATCAGCAGTTCCTGGCGCTCCAGCACCGGCTTGAGGCGTCCGCCGGTGCCCTTGGGCACGGTGACGAAGGTCTCGTTCTGCACGCCGATCTTGACCGTGCCGCTCTTGCCCTTGTAGATGTCCGGCGTGGCCAGCACCTGGCCCTTGTCGTACAGGCGCAGCGTGTCGAAGAACTGGAAGCCGTAGTTGAGGATCTTCAGGCTTTCCTGGGTGCGCACCTGTTCGGTGGTGGTGCCGATCACGATCGAGATCAGGCGGCGCGAGCCGTCCGGGACGTTGGCCAGCGGCCGCTTGGCCGACGAGATCAGGCAGTAGCCGGCAGACTTGGTGTGGCCGGTCTTGACGCCGTCCACGGTCGGGTCGATGTACAGCAGGCGGTTGCGGTTGGGCTGCCTGATCTTGTTATAGGTGAACTCCTTCTGCGAGTACATGGCGTAGTACTCGGGGAAGTCCTTGATCAGGCGCGTGGTCAGCGTGGCCAGGTCGACCGCGGTGGTGTAGTGGTTCGGGTCGGGAATGCCGTCGGTGTTGGTGAAGTGGGTGTTCTTCATGCCCATGCGCTGGGCCTCGCGGTTCATCATCGCGACGAAGCCCTCTTCCGAGCCACCCACGGCTTCGGCCAGCGCCAGCGCGGCGTCGTTGCCCGACTGCACGATCAGGCCCAGCAGCAGGTCCTGCACGGTGACCGGCTTGTTGGGCTCGATGAACATGCGCGACTCGTCGCTTTTGACCTTGAGCACCACGCTGGTCGGCACCACCGCCTGGTCCAGCGTCAGGCGCTTTTCCTTGAGTGCCTCGAACGCCAGGTAGGCGGTCATCAGCTTGGTCAGCGAGGCCGGCTCGATGCGCGCGTCGGCATTCTGCGACGCCAGGGCCTGGCCGCTGGTCACGTCATACAGCATCCACGACTTGGCTGCGACTTGCGGCATCGGCACACCCTGCGCCAGGACGGCGGCAGGCGCGGCCGCCAGCACGATGGCGGCGGCAATGGCAGCGGGAGCAAAAGCGGACGAAAGGCGTGTCGTGGCTCTATTCAGCATGTTTCTGTTTTCCGACAATAAGAAGGTGGCGCGGGGATGGTCCGGGTGGCGGCGTGCCGGCCTCACCGGTCCCACGCATTGACGACGAGCTGCTTGATCAGATGCAGCTTGCGGTGAAAGAAATGGTCGGCGCCGGGGATCACGATCACCGGCAGCTCCTGCGGGCGGGCCCAGTCGAACACGCTGGCCAGCGGCACGGTGTCGTCCTGTTCGCCATGGATCACGATGGTGTCGGCCGGCACCTCGGCCACCTGCCAGCGGCTGGCGGCGGTGCCCACCAGCACCAGGCGCTGCGCGGGCGTGCCGGCCTCGGCCAGGCGGCGCGCCACGTGGGTGGTGACGAAGCTGCCGAACGAGAACCCGCCCATGGCCAGCGGCAGCGTTGCGGCCTGTGCCGACCACGCGCTCTGCTGGCGCATCCAGGCCACCACGGCCAGCAGGTCGTCCTGCTCGGCGATGCCGTTGTCATGCTCGCCGGCGCTGCCGCCGACGCCGCGGAAGTTGGGGCGCACCGTGGCATAGCCCAGTTGCACGAAGCTGCGCGCCAGCGTCTGCGCGACCTTGTTGTCCTTGGTGCCGCCGAACAACGGATGCGGATGCGCTACCAGCGCCAGGCCGCGCGGCTCACCTTGCGGCAGGTCTACCGAGAGATCGATCGCACCGGCGGGACCGGCGATGGAAAGTACCTGGGTATGCGCGTTCATGATGGCGGTCAGGATGGCGGTGAAGCCAGCGCCCGGCGGGAAGCCCGGGCAAAAATGAAAAAACCGTCCGGCTGGCGGGCGGCGGGGCAATACAGCAAAGCGGCAAAACAGGGAAGCAACAAGCCGGCATGCGCCGGCTTCGGTTGGTTCAGCGGTCCACCATCAGCCGTTCGACAGGCTTGCCCTTCATCAGGTGGCTGTCGATGATTTCATCGATGTCGTGCTCGTCGACAAAGGTGTACCAGATGGCCTCGGGGTAGACCACCAGCACCGGGCCGAGTTCACAACGGTTCAGGCAGCCTGCCTTGTTGATGCGCACCCGGCCTTCGCCGCCGGCGATGCCCAGTTCCTTGCAACGCTTCTTGGCGTACTCCTGCATCGCCTGGGCGTTGTGGTTGGCGCAGCAGTTCTCGCCGGCCTCGCGCTGGTTCAGGCAGAAGAAGACGTGGTGCTGGTAGTAGCTGCTCATGCGTACGGTGTGAGAAGGCGGCCCCGGACGGCGGCACGGCCCGGACGGCATTGAACGGAAGCTCGGAATTATACGGTGTCGCGGCGGCATGGCCGCGATGGCGGCGCCCTGGCACGGCGGCCGAAGTTGCCGCCGGCCCCCATCGGGTGGCGCTTCGCGCACCTGCGATACATCCGGCATTCCGAAACCCCGGAGTCGCGCCGTCCGGATTTCCGGAATCCCGGAGGTCGCGCGCCCCTGCCTGGCCGGCGTTTCCTTGTGAATCAACCAGTTAGCAATGCCGGTTTGACTGGCACGGCGGTTGCGAATTCCCGTCCCTGAACGCGCCGCAACCGTGACGGCGCGCGGCCCGCGCGATAGCGCCCGGGTACGGTCAACACCGAGGACGACATCATGAGAAAACCCTTCTACAAGATCCTGTACGTGCAGGTCCTGTTCGCCATCTGCGTCGGCATCCTGCTCGGCCACTACTGGCCCGACACCGGCGTGGCCATGAAGCCGCTCGGCGATGGCTTTATCAAGCTGATCAAGATGATCATCGGCCCGATCATCTTCTGCACCGTGGTGACCGGCATCGCCGGCATGAGCGACATGAAGAAGGTCGGCCGCGTCGGCGGCAAGGCGCTGCTGTACTTCGAGGTGGTGTCGACCTTCGCATTGCTGATCGGGCTGGGCGCCGCGCACCTGCTCAAGCCGGGCGTGGGCTTCAACATCGACCCGGCCACGCTGGACACCAAGGCGATCGCCCAGTACGTGTCCAAGGCGCACGGCCAGAGCACGATCGAGTTCCTGATGCACATCATCCCGGACACGGTCTTCAGCGCCTTCGCCAACGGCGACATCCTGCAGATCCTGCTGGTGTCGCTGTTCTTCGGCGCCGCGCTGGCCGTGCTCGGCGAGCGCGCGCGCATCGTGGTGCAGCTGATCGAGCAGGTCTCCAAGGTGTTCTTCCACATCGTCCACGTGATCACCAAGGTGGCCCCGATCGGCGCCTTCGGCGCGATGGCGTTCACCATCGGCAAGTACGGCCTGGGCTCGCTGGTGCCGCTGCTCAAGCTGATCGGCACCTTCTACTTCACCGCCATCATCTTCGTGCTGGTGGTGCTGGGCACGATCGCACGCATGACCGGCTTCAGCATCGTGCGCTTTATCTCGTACATCAAGGAAGAGCTGCTGATCGTGCTGGGCACCAGCTCGTCGGAAGCGGCGCTGCCGCACATGATGGAGAAGCTGGAAAAGCTCGGCTGCTCGCGCTCGGTGGTGGGACTGGTGGTGCCCACCGGCTATTCGTTCAACCTGGATGGCACCAACATCTACATGACGATGGCGGTGATCTTCATCGCGCAGGCCACCGGCATCGAACTGACGCTGATGCAGCAGCTGACCATCCTGGCGGTGGCGATGATCACCTCCAAGGGCGCCAGCGGCGTGACCGGCTCGGGCTTCATCACGCTGGCCGCGACGCTGGCGGTGGTGCCGGCCATCCCGGTGGCGGGCATGGTGCTGATCCTCGGCATCGACCGCTTCATGAGCGAGTGCCGCGCGCTGACCAACATCATCGGCAACGGCGTGGCCACGGTGGTGGTCTCTGCGTGGGAGCGCGAGCTTGACCGCAAGCGCCTGGCCAGCGTGCTGAACGGCGGCAGCGGCGATGTGGCGGATCTTGCCGACGTGGGCCAGGGCGTCCGCTGAGGGCGCCACCACCGCTGCGCGGACGGCTGCCCCGGCCGCCCGCCAGCGGGTATCATCGGCGCGACAGCCCCCGCGCGCGCCGATGACCCACTCAGACGATTTTCTCGCCGTGCATGACCCCGCCGCCACCCGTCCGGCCCACGCGCCGGACGCCGGCAGCGGGCGGTGGTGGGGCTTTGCCGTGGCGCTGGCCGCCGGTCTCCTGCTGCTGTGCGTGCTGACCTGGCTGGTCTCGGTCCAGCGCGGCCTGGCCAGCCTGCAGCAAAGCACGGCCACGCGCGCCGACCGCTACGCCGCCACGCTGGAAAGCACCCTCGACCGCTACGAATTCCTGCCCGCGCTGGTCTCGCTGCACCCCTTCGTGCGCGGGCTGCTGGACTCCCCCAACGACCCGCAACGCGTGGCCGCCGCCAACCAGTACCTGGCGGAGGTCAACCGCCGCGCGCATGCCTCGGCCACTTATGTGATCGCCGCCAACGGCATTGCGCTGGCGGCCAGCAACCACGGCCAGCCCGGCAGCTTTGTCGGCACCGACTACCGCTTCCGCCCCTACTTCCAGACCGCCGCGGGCGGCAAGATGGGGCGCTTCTATGCCATCGGCATCACCAGCGACGAGCCCGGCTACTACCTCGCGCAGCCGGTCGAGTCCGGCGGCAAGGTCATCGGCGTGACCGTCGTCAAGCTCAACCTGGAGTGGTTCCAGCGCGCCGGCAGCGGCGCCGAGCCGCTGATGGTCAGCGACGACCATGGCGTGATCTTCCTGTCGTCGGTATCGGCCTGGCAGTACCGCACCCTGCGCCCGCTGCCGCCGGCGCTGCAGGCCGACATGGAAAAGACCCGCCAGTACCACGGCCGCGCGGTGACGCCGCTGCCGCTGGAGCCGCTGACCTCGCCGGTCACGCGCTGGCTGGCGGGCACCACGCTGGCCGACGGCGCGCGGCTGGTGCGCGTGCGCGACGAATCGCCCGCCAGCAAGACCACCTTTGCCCCGGACGGCGCCGAACGCGCCGTCCGCTACCTGGAACTGGACCGCACGGTCGGCCCGGCTGGCTGGACCATGCAGGTGATGGCGCCGCTGGAGCCGGTGCTGGCCAATGCGCGCAACGCCACCGTGGCGGCGGCGCTTGCCTATGCCTGCATCTGCCTGCTGCTGGTCAACTGGCGCCAGCGCCGCCAGCGCGCGCGCGACATGCAGTACAGCCGCCGCCTGCTGGAGGCCGCCTACGACCAGCTGGAGCGCCGCGTCGAGGCCCGCACCGCCGACCTGATGGCGATCAATGAAAAGCTGGAAGACGAAGTGGCCGAGCGTACCCGTGCTGAAAGCGAGCTGCGCGCGGCCCAGGACGAACTGGTGCAGGCCAGCAAGCTGGCCGCGCTGGGGCAGATGGCGGCCGGCATCACGCATGAGCTGAACCAGCCGCTGGCGGCGCTGCGCACGTTCTCGGACAACACTCGCGTGCTGCTGGAGCGCGGCCAGCTGGCCGCGGCCGAAGGCAACCTGACCGCCATTGCCGACCTGACCGAGCGCATGGGCAAGATCACCGGCCAACTCAAGCTGTTCGCCGGCAAGGCGCGCCCGGTGCACCGGCCGGTCGCGCTGCGCGCCGCGGTCGATCACGTGCTGGCGCTGCTGGCACCGCGCCTTGGCGCGGTCACCGTCAACGTCACCGGCCTGGACGCCCTGCCCGGGCTGGCCGTGCGCGCCGACGAGCTGAAGCTGGAGCAAGTGCTGCTGAACCTGCTCGGCAATGCGCTCGATGCGATTGCTGCGGCCGCGCCGACGCAGGGACAGATCGATCTCGACATGCAGGCAGAGGATCACGCCGTCACCATCGTCGTGCGCGACAACGGCACCGGCATCGCGCCGCAAGCGCTGCCGCGCCTGTTCGAACCCTTCTTCACCACCAAGGAAACCGGGCAGGGCCTGGGGCTGGGGCTGGCAATCTCGTCGTCGATCGTGCGCGAGTTCGGCGGCCAGCTGAGCGTGGCCAACCTGCCCGGCGGCGGCGCGCAGTTCACGCTGGTGCTGGCGCGCGCGCCCGCCATCGATCCGGCGCCATCGGTTTCCGCCTCTCAATGAGTATTGCCATGCAAGACGGTCTGCGTGTCCTGTTTGTCGAAGACGAGCCGCTGGTGCGCCAGGCCACCGCGCAGAGCCTGGAGCTGGCCGGCTTCGCGGTGCTGGCGCTGGCCTCAGCCGAGGCCGCGATCCCGCACCTGCACGGCGCCTTTGCCGGCGTGGTGGTGACCGACGTGCGCCTGCCCGGCGCCAGCGGGCTGGACCTGCTGCAGCACTGCCGCAACGCCGCGCCGGGCGTGCCGGTGATCCTGGTGACCGGCCACGGCGACATCACCATGGCCGTGCAGGCCATGCGCGAAGGCGCCTACGACTTCATCGAAAAACCCTTCGGCGCCGACCGCCTCACCGACACCGTGCGCCGCGCGCTGGAACGCCGCGCGCTGGAACTGGAAAACCAGGCGCTGCGCCGCGAACTGGCCGGCCCCGCGGCGGGCACGCGCATCATCGGCCGCTCGCCCGCGATCGGGCAGGTGCGCGCGCTGGTGGCCAATGTCGCGCCCACCGACGTGCCGGTGATGATCAACGGCGAGACCGGCACCGGCAAGGAACTGGTGGCGCGCAGCCTGCATGCGCTGTCCGGCCGCGCCGAAGGCCCGTTCATCGCGCTGAACTGCGGCGCGGTGCCCGAGGCCATCTTCGAGAGCGAGATGTTCGGCCACGAGGCCGGCGCCTTCACCGGTGCCGGCAAGCGCCGCATCGGCAAGCTCGAACATGCCTCGGGCGGCACGCTCTTCCTCGACGAGATCGAGAGCATGCCGCTGGCGCTGCAGGTCAAGCTGCTGCGGGTACTGCAGGAAGGCTCGCTGGAGCGGCTGGGTTCGAATGCCTCGGTGAAGATCGATGTGCGCATCGTCGCCGCGGCCAAGGGCGACATGGATGCGCTGGTGGCACAGGGCAGCTTCCGCGAGGACCTGTATTACCGGCTCAACGTGGTCACCATCGCGCTGCCGCCGCTGCGCGAGCGGCGCGAGGACATCGTGCCGCTGTTCGAGCATTTCTCGCTGGTGTCCGCGGTGCGCTACCAACGGCCGGCGCCGATCCTGTCCGAGGCGCAACGCCAGGCACTGGCCCAGCGTCCGTGGCCGGGCAATGTGCGCGAGCTGCGCAATGCGGCGGATCGGATGGTGCTGGGCGTGCCGGAGGGCGGGCAGGCAGGTGCGCAGGCCGCGGGCCCCGATGAATCCGCGCCGCTGCGAGAGCGGATGGAGCACTTCGAGCGCGCCGTGATTGCGGATGCACTGGCACGCACCGGCGGCGCGGTCAGCCAGGCGGCGGACTTGCTGCAAGTCGGCAAGGCCACGCTCTATGACAAGATCAAGCGCTACGGGCTGTGATGTCATGCTGCCTTCATTGCGCTGCCATGCCGCCGTCACATTGGCGGCCTATTCTTCAATGGCGGCTGCGGCATTGGCAGGTGCCCGCCGTGTGTATCAATCTTCGTGGTAATTGACGGCCCCGCGTATGCGGGGCGTTTTTTTGGGGTTGTTCACCCCGCCCCGCCACTTCACACTCGCCACACATTCCCCTCACCCCCGCTGGCCAGACTGGAGCCCTGCCATCTCCGGGAACTGCCATGCCCTCTTTCGACTACGACATCGTCATCGCCGGCGCCAGCTTTGCCGGCGCCGCCTGCGCCCTGGCCGCGGCGCGCGCCGGCCTGCGCGTGCTGGTGCTGGAACGCAAGACCGATCCGGGCGACAAGCTCCACACCACCGGCATCCTGGTCAAGGAAGCCATCGAACAGACCTGGCTGGGCCGCGCACCGGCCGATTGCGTGCACCGCGTGGAGCAGGTGCGGCTGTACTCGCCCAGGCTGCGCAGCATCGACCTGAGCGCGCCCGGCTATTACTTCCACACCACCGATACGCCGCGGCTGATGCGCTGGCTGGCCGCCGAACTGGTGCGCCACCGGGTCGAACTGCGCCTGGGCCAGGCGTTCGTGGGCGCGGTGCCGCGCAACGGCGGCTGGCATGTGACCGGCGTGGGCAATACGCGCTATCTGGTCGGCGCGGATGGCGCGAAGTCGCGCGTGGCCCAGTGTGCCGGGCTGGGGCGCGTGCACAGCTTCCTGTATGGCGTGGAGTACGAGTTCCCGGGACTGGCGCTGCCCGAGCCGGGCGCGTTGCACTGCTTCATCACCCGGCGCTTCGCGCCCGGCTATATCGGCTGGATCGCGCAGAACCCCACCGGCGTGCAGGCCGGCCTGGCGCTGCGCTACCTGCCTCGGCACGGCCGCGCGCCAGACCTGGACGGGCTGCTGGCGCATGTGCGCGAGCGCGCCGGCCTGCCGCAGCTGGCGCAGCCTGCGGCGACGCGCGCGGGGCTGATCCCATGCGGCGGCCCGGCCTTCCCGCTGGCGCGCGACGGCGTGATCCTGACCGGGGATGCCGCCAGCATCGTGTCGCCGGTCACCGCAGGCGGCATCCACTATGCCTTTGCCCATGGCGAGTCGGTCGGCCAGGCCGTGGCCGCGCACCTGCTGCGCGGCGGCCCGGCCCCGGAGGCCGTCGCCACCGCCAGTGCGCCGTGCTTTCGCGCCAAGCGTGCGCTGCGCTGGATGTTCGACCGCTTCCAGTGCGACTGGCCCTTCGACCTGATGCTGTACTCGCCGCCGCTGCGCTGGGCGGCGGAGCAGATCTATTTCCACAAGCGCCGAGGCGAGGATCCCGCGCCGCCGCCGCGCGCAGCCACCAGCGCCTGACCGGCTGGTCCACTGAATCACTGAAATGGGAGGCGAAGGACATGTCATGCGGGATGCAGCGCTAGACGCAAAGCGCAGCAATAGCACGGCTATTGCGAGCATTTGCAACGACGCGATGCGCCCGCATGACATGGCAGGCGCCGACCGATTTCAGTGATTCAGTGGACTAAAATGCCGGGCATGGAACAACCGCGGATCCTGGTGGTGGAAGACGAGCAGGCCATCGCCGACACCATCCTCTATGCCTTGCGCACCGACGGCATGCTGGCCGAGCACTGCACGCTCGGCGGCGCCGCGCTCGAGCGCATGCGCGCCGACCCGGCCGACCTGGTGATCCTGGACGTGGGCCTGCCGGATCTGAGCGGCTTCGAGGTCTGCCGCACGCTGCGCACCTTCTGCGATGTGCCGGTGGTCTTCCTGACCGCGCGCCATGAAGAGATCGACCGCATCGTCGGGCTGGAGATCGGCGCCGACGACTACGTGGTCAAGCCCTTCTCGCCGCGCGAGCTGGCCGCGCGCGTGCGCGCCATCCTGCGCCGGGCGCGCGGCGGCGGTGCAGCGGCGGCGAAGGGCGACGAGGTCGCCGGTTTCACGCACGACAAGGACGGCGCGCGCCTGGCCTACCGCGGCCGCTGGCTGGAACTGACCCGCTACGAGTACCTGTTGCTGGCCTGGCTGGTGACACATCCGGGCCGCATCTACTCGCGCGCGCAGCTGATGGAGTGCGTCTGGGAAGATGCACTCGACACCAGCGACCGCACCGTCGACACCCATATCAAGACCCTGCGCGCCAAGCTGCGGGAGGCTTCCGCCGACGGCGCCGAGCGCATCCGCACCCATCGCGGCATGGGCTATTCGCTGGAACCCTGAGCGCACGCCATGCATATCGGCCTGCGCATCTTCTTCGGCTTCTTCCTGATCGTGGGACTGGCCACGGTGCTGACGCTGCGCGTGTTCGTGCAGGAGGTCAAGCCCGGCGTGCGCCAGGCCATGGAAGACACGCTGATCGACACCGCGCACGTGCTCGCGGCGCTTGCCGCCGACGACATGAAGGCCGGCCGCATTGCCGACGGCGATTTCGCGCGGCACATGGCGGCGCTGCGCGATGTGCCGGTGAATGCCGATGTGTCGGGCCTGCACAAGGACAGCATCGGCTACCGCGTCTACGTGACCGATGCCAACGGCATCGTGCGCTTTGACTCCACCGGTACTGACGTGGGCCGCGACTATTCGCGCTGGAACGATGTCTACCTGACGCTGCGCGGCAAGTACGGCGCACGCAGCACGCGCACCGACCCCGACGACGAAGCCAGCACCGTGATGCACGTGGCCGCGCCAATACGCGACGCGGACGGCGAGCGCATCATCGGCGTGCTGACCGTGGCCAAGCCCAATGCGGCGATGGCGCCGTTTATCGAGCGCAGCCAGCGCAAGATCCTGCTCTACGGCGGCCTGCTGATCGGCGCTGCCTGCGTGATCGGGCTGGCCTGCACGCTGTGGCTGGCGCATGGACTGAGCCGGCTGCGCGGGTATGCGCGCGCGGTGGCGGCCGGCGAGCGCGCCGAGATGCCGCTGCGCGGCGGCAGCGAGCTGGCCGAGTTGGGCCGCGCGGTGCAGGGCATGCGCGAGCGGCTGGAAGACAAGCAGTATGTCGAGCACTACATCCACACGCTGACCCATGAGATGAAGAGCCCGCTGGCCGCGATCGGCGGCGCCGCCGAGCTGCTGCAGGAAGAGATGCCGGCGGCGGACCGCCAGCGCTTCATCGCCAATATCCGGGCCCAGTCGGGCCGGCTTGAAACCATGATCCGCAAGCTGCTGGCACTGGCCGATGTGGAGCAGCGCCAGCGCCTGGAAGTGCGCGAGCCGGTGCGGCTGGCCCCGCTGCTGGCGCAACTGGGCAGCGAACTGGAACCGCGCGCGCGCCAGCGCGGCGTGACGCTGCGGCTGGCCGCCGACGCCAGCCCGGACCTGGTTGCCGGCGATCCGTTCCTGCTGCGCCAGGCCATCGCCAACCTGCTGGAGAACGCCATCGACTTCGCCCCGCCGGACAGCGAAGTCACGGTGCGGCTGGAGCGCCGCGGCGGCGCGCTGGCCATCGCCGTCGCCGACCAGGGCCCGGGCATCCCCGACTACGCCCTGCCGCGCGTGTTCGAGCGCTTCTACTCGCTGCCGCGCCCGCACGGTGCGGACAAGAGCACCGGCCTGGGCCTGTGCTTTGCACGCGAGGTGGCAACGTTGCATGATGGCGATGTCACGCTGGCCAACCGCCCCGGCGGCGGCGCGCTGGCGGAACTGACCCTTCCGGCCGGGTAGTTCGACGAGGTGACCGGACCGGCATAGACTGGGGCTTCTAACGTGACCGCGCTGAAACTCCCTATAATCGAACGACCGTTCATTTAGGGCACCTGCAACGTGCCCGTCAGTAGTTCAGGAGACACCATGCCCGCCGCCAAGCAACTGCCCCAGGCCCTGCAGAACCTGGCCCTGCCCGTCATCGCCTCGCCCATGTTCATCGTCAGCTACCCGGAGCTGGTGCTGGCGCAGTGCAAGGCCGGCATCGTCGGCTCGTTCCCGGCGCTCAATGCGCGCCCGGCGGAGCTGCTCGACGAGTGGCTCACCCAGATCGAAGGCGAGCTGGCCACCTTCAAGGCCGCCAACCCGGGCGCGCAGGTGGGCCCGGTCGCGGTCAACCAGATCGTGCATACCTCGAACGCGCGGCTGGAACATGACATAAAGGTGTGCGTGGACCACAAGGTGCCGATCTTCATCACCTCGCTGCGCGCACCGGTCAAGGAAATGATCGACGCGGTGCACAGCTATGGCGGCATCGTGCTGCACGACGTGATCAGCATGCGCCATGCCGAGAAGGCGATCGAGGCCGGCGTCGACGGCCTGATCCTGGTGGCGGCCGGCGCCGGCGGCCATGCCGGCATGCTGTCGCCGTTCGCGCTGGTGGGCGAGGTGCGCAAGATCTTCGACGGCCCGATCGCGCTGTCGGGCTCGATCGCCACCGGCGAGGCGGTGCTGGCCGCGCAGGCCATGGGCGCGGACTTTGCCTACGTCGGCACGCGCTTTATCGCCTCGCAGGAGGCCCACGCTGCCGAATCGTACAAGCAGTCGATCACCAGCTCGGCCGCCGCCGATATCATCTACACCAACCTGTTCACCGGCGTGCACGGCAATTACATCCGCGAAAGCATCAGCAACGTGGGGCTGGATCCGGACAACCTGCCGGTGGCCGACAAGAGCAAGATGGACTTCTCCAGCGGCGCCTCCAAGGCCAAGGCGTGGAAGGACGTCTGGGGCGCCGGCCAGGGCGTGGGCCAGATCCACGACATCCCCACCGCCGGCGAAATCGTCGCGCGCATGAAAGCGGAGTACGATGCCGCCAAGGCGCGCCTGGGTATCGCGCGCTAACCGAAGTTTTCACCGGGCCGCTATTGCGGCCCTTCATTCAACCATTGCCTGGTCCAAGCTCCACCACCCCGCCCGATTCCGACGCCACGCTGAGCCGCCGGCAGCAGGCGCTGCGCGCCATGTGGGTGGTGCTGGGCGCGGTCTTCCTGCTGCTGGGGGTGATCGGCATCTTCCTGCCGGTGCTGCCGACCACGCCATTCGTACTGCTGGCCGCGGCATGCTTCGCGCGGGGGTCCCGGCGCTTCCATGAATGGCTGCTGGGACATCCGCGCTTCGGGCCGCTGGTCAGCGACTGGCAGCGCCATCGCAGCATTCCCTTCCGGGCCAAGTGCCTGGCATTGTCGATGATGTGGGCGTCGATGGGGACGACCGCGTGGATGCTGCGCGCGCGGCCGATTGCCTCCGCGGCGTTGCTGGCTTGCGCGGTGGGGGTGAGTGTCTGGATGGTCAGGCTGCCGACCCGGCCGGTGGAGGAGGGAAAGTCTTGAGGATGCGGGCGTATTGAAGCGCGTCACTCCGTCGACGCACCGGCCCTCTCCCCGGCCGGCCCTTCTCCCGCCTGCGGGAGAGGGGCCGGGGGAGAGGGCCAGCGTATCAACGAAGTCGATCCTGCCAGCCGCCACCCAACTCAATCGTAGCTGCGCGCATCCTCGATCAGCTTCCCATCCTGCGGCAACGACCCCGCCGCAACGAAAGCCACTTCACCGCGCAGCCGCATCACTTCGCGCAGCGATTCCGCCACCGCACGCTGCAAGTCACCATCCTCGCGCGTGGCCTCGCAGCGCAGCGTCATCACGTCCGCGCCTGGGTCGCCAGTCACCACCAGCCGCGCCGCGCGGATCTCCGGATGCCGCCGCAGCACGTCCGCCACCTGCCCGGGATGCACGAACATGCCCTTGACCTTGGTGGCCTGGTCGGCACGGCCCAGCCAGCCCTTGAGCCGGATATTGGTGCGCCCGCACGGGCTGGGCCGCTGCGACGACTCCGCCACGATGGCCGACAGGTCGCCGGTGCCGAAGCGGATCAGCGGGTAGTCGCCGTTGCCCAGCACCGTCACCACCACCTCGCCGGTCTCGCCCTCGGGCATCGGCCGGGAACCGCCAGGCTCGACGATCTCCACCAGCACGCCCTCGTCCACCACCCAGCCATCGCCGCCCTCGGTCTCATAGGCAATCAGGCCGACATCCGCGGTGCCATACATCTGCTGCACGCGCACGCCGCGCGCCTGGAACCAGGCCCGCAGCGACGGCGGCAGCGCCTCGCCCGAGACCAGCGCCTTGGCCAGGCTGGTGCAGGGCGTGCCCAGCTCGTCGCCGCGCTCCAGCAGCAGCTTCAGGAACGACGGCGTGCCGGCGTAGGCCGTGGGCTGCAGGCTGGCCAGCGCCTGCACCTGCGAATCGGTCTGGCCGACGCCGGCCGGGAACACGCAGCAGCCCAGCCGGTGCGCGCCGGTCTCCATCATCATGCCGGCCGGGGTGAAGTGGTAGGAGAAGGTGTTGTAGACCAGCTCGCCGGCGCGGAAGCCCGCCGCATGCATGGCGCGGGCCACGCGCCACCAGTCGGCGTCATGGCCGTCGGGTTCATGGATCGGGCCGGGCGACTGGAACACATGGCGCAGCTTGCCCAGCGGCGTGGCGTTGAGCCCGCCCAGCGGCGGCAGCGCGCGCTGGCGCGCGGTCAGGTCCGACTTGCGCGTGACCGGCAGCGCCGCCAGCGCCGCGCGCGAGCTCAGCAGCCGCGGGTCGACGCCGCCCAGCATCTCGGCAAAGTAAGGCGCGTTGTCGCGCGCATGGGCCACCTGGCGTGCCAGGGCGGCAAGGAGCGCCTGCTCGCGGACTTCCGGCGCGCGGGTTTCGAGCGAATCGAAGTGTTCTGGCATGGTGCTATGCGTCAGGGAATGGGATGCGGCATGCCGCCGCGCCGCTGGGCGCGTGGTGGCAATGCCGGATGAAATCGGTCGGGGGCCTACGCCAGCCAGCGCTTGCGGCGCCGGTAGCTCTTCACATCGCGGAACGACTTGCGCCCGGCACCGTCGTCCGCATCGTTGGCGGCCACGCCCAGGTAGAACTCCTTGACGTCCTCGTTGGTGCGCAGCGACTCGGCGTCGCCGTCCATCACCACGCGGCCGTTTTCCAGGATGTAGCCGTAGTCGGCATAGCGCAGCGCCACCATGGTGTTCTGCTCGGCCAGCAGGAAGCTGACGTTCTCGCGCGAATTCAGGCCGCGCACGATCTCGAAGATCTCCTCGACGATCTGCGGCGCCAGCCCCATCGAAGGCTCGTCCAGCAGGATCATCGCGGGCTTGGCCATCATGGCCCGGCCGATCGCGCACATCTGCTGCTCGCCGCCGGAGGTATAGCCGGCCTGCGACTTGCGGCGCGTCTTCAGCCGCGGGAAGTACTCGTAGATCTTTTCCAGCTCGTCGCGCGTCTGGCCGCGCGACAGGCCGCGCGTGTAGGCGCCGGTGAGCAGGTTCTCCTCGATGGTCAGGTGCGCGAAGCAGTGGCGCCCTTCCATCACCTGGATCACGCCGCGGCGCACCAGGTCGTTGGGCGTGAGCTGGTCGACGCGGTCGCCGCGATATTCGATCGAGCCCTTGGTGACATCGCCGCGCTCGGCCTGCAGCAGGTTGGAGATGGCCTTGAGCGTGGTGGTCTTGCCCGCGCCGTTGGCGCCGAGCAGCGCCACGATCTTGCCCTCCGGCACTTCGAGCGAGACGCCCTTGAGCACCAGGATCACGTGATCGTAGATGACTTCGATATTGTTGACGGACAGAAGGCTCATGGTGCGGCTCGTGTTGGTGTTGCGGTTTCCAGCTTGCCTGTTGGGTTCTCCCACTCCCGCAAGCGGGAGTGGGGAGAACCCAGTCGCGATTGGGGCGGCCTCAGGACTTCGAACAAGCCGGCGTAATCCCCTTCTCCTTCGCGTACTGCGCCGCCGTGGCCTTGAACAGCGGGTGGATCAGGCTCTTGTTGCCCTCGATCCAGTCCGACACCACCACCCACTTGGTGCCATCCCACTGCTGGATCTTCACCTTGCCGGAGCCCTCGTGGTTGTCGCAGCTGGTCTTGATTTCCGGCAGCAGGCCGGTCGCGCCCAGTTGCTGCAGGCGCGCGTTGGTCAGGTTCAGGTTCTCGAAGGCCCAGCGCATCTGCTCGCCGGTCATGGGCTTGCCCTTGCCGAACTTGGCCTGCGCCACGCGCACCGCTTCCACCGTCACCACCGCCGCCGACACGCCGCGGTTGTACAGCACCGAACCCACCTTGTTCTTGTCCTGCATATTGCCCTTGCCGCCACCGTAGACCACCTTCTCGATATCGGCGATCAGCGGCACGTTGCGGCCGGCCACGTTCCAGGTGGCGCTCATATAGCCCTTGGAGGCATCACCCGCCGGCACCGTGTCTTCTTCCGAGCCGGCCCACCACGAGCCGATCATCTTGTCGCGCGCAAAGCCGACCTTCTGCGCGGCCTTCAGCGCGGTCTGGTTCATTACGCCCCAGCCCCAGAAGATCACGTAGTCGGGGTTCTCCTGGCGGATCTTCAGCCACTGCGCGCCCTGCTCGTTGCCGGGGTGCGCCACCGGGATCTCCACCAGGTTGAACTTGCCCAGCTTGGCCTCGGCCTGCAGCGCCACGATCGGCTCCTTGCCATAGGCCGAGTCGTGGTACAGGTAGACGATCTTCTTGCCGGCCAGCGAGCCGCCGTTCTTCGAGGCCAGGTACTTGACGATGGCCGAGACCTGCATCTGGTACGTGGTCACCAGCGGGAACGCGTACGGGAACACCGAGCCATCCACCGCATCGGTGCGGCCGTAGCCCATCATCACCAGCGGCACCTTGTCGGCGGCGGTCTTGTCGACCAGCGCGTACGAGATGCCGGTGGACATGGCGTGGTAGGCCGTGCCCTTGGTGGTGGCGTTCTTGGACTTCAGGCGTTCATAGCACTCCACGCCCTTGGCGTTGTTGTACTCGGTCTCGCACTCTTCCCACGACAGCTTGACGCCATTGACCCCGCCTTCCTTCAGGTTGACGTAGTTGAGGTAGTCGATGAAGCCGCCATACCAGGACTGGCCGTTGGCGCCATACGGCCCCACGCGGTAGCTTGGCAGCGCCACGAACTGCTCGTTGGTCTGCGCCATGGCCGGCGCCGCCGGCGCCAGCAGTGCCGCCGCGGCGCTGACCACCAGGGCGGCGCGTTGCACATTGCGAATCAGGTTGGTCATGACAGTCTCCATCGCCCTCAAGGGAGCGTTTCGTTATGCGTAAGCTTCAGAACTTCACACAGGAACTGCGGTAATACAGGCACCCCTCCCGTCAATGAGGGAACGGCCACAGCCTCAGCTTCTCCTTGGCGATCTGCCACAGCCGGGCCAGCCCGTGCGGCTCCACGATCAGGAAGAAGATGATCAGCCCGCCGAACACCATCAGCTGGATGTGCGACACGGTGGCATTGGTGAATGGCAGGTGCAGCAGCGCGGCCAGCGGCGGCAGCACGTTGTCCAGGAAGATCGGCAGCAGCAGGATGAAGGCCGCGCCCAGGAACGAGCCCAGGATGCTGCCCACGCCGCCGATGATGATCATGAACAGCACGCGGAACGACAGGTCCAGCGAGAAGCCGTCCGGCTCGACCGAGCCCAGGTAGCAGAACGCATAGAGCGCGCCGGCCACGCCGCAGTAGAACGAGCTGACCGCGAACGCCAGCAGCTTGGTGCGCATCAGCGGGATGCCGATCACCTCGGCCGCCACGTCCATGTCGCGCACCGACATCCATGCGCGCCCGGTGGCCGAGCGCACCAGGTTCTTGGCCGCCAGCGCCAGCACCGTGACGATGGCCAGCACGAACAGGTACTTCTTCACCGGGGTGTCGATGGCGAAGCCGAACAGGTCCAGCCGCTGCGCCGTGATCACGCCCGACGAGCTGTTGTTGGAGAACCAGGGGAACTTGGTCAGCGCCCACACCACGAAGAACTGCGCCGCCAGCGTCGCCACCGCGAGGTAGAAGCCCTTGATGCGCAGCGACGGCAGGCCGAAGGCCACCCCCACCAATGCCGCGGAAAGGCCCGCCATCACGAATGTCAGCAGCACCGGCATGCCTTCCACGCGCAGCTGGAAGTTGTAGGCCGCGTAGGCACCCACCGCCATGAAGGCCGCGGTACCGAGCGACAGCTGGCCGGCATAGCCGGTCAGGATATTCAGCCCCAGCGCCGCCAGCGAGAAAATCAGGAACGGGATCAGGATGGCCGAGAACCAGTATTCCGACCCGACGAACGGGATCGCCACGAAGGCCACCGCCATCAGCACGGCAAAGCCGATGCGGTCCTGGCGGATGGGGAAGATCTGGCTGTCGGCGACGTAGCTGGTCTTGAACTGGCCGGCTTCACGATAAAACATGGCAAGTCTCCTGTGCGAAGTCGGTCAGACGCGATCGATGTGTTTCTCGCCGAACAGCCCTTCGGGCCGCACCAGCAGAAACAGCAAGGCAAACACATACGGGAACCAGCCTTCGATGCCGCCGAAGTTGCCGCCGAACACCGACTGGAACACCGGCGGGATATAGATCTCGGCCAGCTTCTCCGAGGCGCCGATGATCAGCCCGCCGACGATGGCGCCGGGCACCGAGGTGAAGCCGCCCAGGATCAGCACCGGCAGCGCCTTGAGCGCGGTCAGCGTGAGCGCGAACTGCACGCCATTGCGCGAGCCCCACAGCATGCCGGCCACCAGCGCGACGAAGCCCGCCACGCCCCACACGATCGCCCAGATGTTCTGCAGCGGGATGCCCAGCGACAGCGCTGCCTGGTGGTCGTCAGCGACCGCGCGCAGCGCGCGCCCGACCTTGGTGTACTGGAAGAACAGCGCCAGCGATCCGACCAGCAGGCCGGCAATGGCCGCCGCCGCAATATCGAACTTGGACAGCACGATGTTGAAGTTGGTCATGATCGACTCGATCGGCTCGTCGACGATGCCCAGGTTGATCGGGCGCACCTCATTGCCGAACAGCAGCGGCCCCAGGCCCTCGAGGAAGAACGACAGCCCGATGGTCGCCATGAACAGCGTGATCGGCGGCTGGTTGACCAGCTTGCGCAGCACGAAGCGCTCGGTGCTCATGCCGACCAGGATCATCACCACGAAGGCGCCGATCACCGCGGCCCACATCGGCAGGCCCTTGTCCATCAGCCCCACCACCGCCAGCGCGGCGAAGTACACCATCGCACCCTGCGCGAAGTTGAACACGCCCGAGGCCTTGTAGATCAGCACGAAGCCCAGCGCCACCAGCGAGTACATCAGGCCAGAGAGCAAGCCGCCGATCAGGATTTCAAAGAAGAACGTCATGGTTCAGAGCCTCAGTGCGAAGTGCCCAGGTACGCCTTGATCACGTCAGGGTTGCCCTTGACCTCTTCCGGCGTGCCGTCGCCGATCTTCTTGCCGTAGTCGAGCACCACCACGCGGTCGGAGATATCCATCACCACGCCCATGTCGTGCTCGATCAGCACGATAGTGGTGCCGAACTGCCGGTTCACGTCCAGGATGAAGCGGCACATGTCCTGCTTCTCTTCGACGTTCATGCCGGCCATGGGCTCGTCCAGCAGCAGCATCGAGGGCTCGGCCGCGAGTGCGCGCGCCAGTTCGACGCGCTTCTGCAGGCCATACGGCAGGCGCCCCACCGGGGTCTTGCGGATCGACTGGATCTCGAGGAAGTCGATCACTTCCTCGACCTTCTGGCGATGGCGCATCTCCTCGTTGCGCGCCGGGCCCCACCACAGCGCGTGGGCGAAGAGCCCGGTGCGGAACTGCGTGTTGCGCCCGGTCATGATGTTGTCCAGCACCGTCATGCCCTTGAACAGCGCGATGTTCTGGAAGGTGCGCGCAATGCCCTGGCGCGCCGCGGCGGTCGGGTGCATCTGCTTGCGCTCCTCGCCGCGGAACACGATGCGTCCCTGCTGCGGGTGATAGACGCCGTTGATCACGTTGAGCATGGAACTCTTGCCGGCGCCGTTGGGGCCGATGATGGCGCGCACCTCGTGCTCGCACACATCGAACGAGATATCGGTCAGCGCCTTGACCCCACCGAACGACAGCGAGATATGCTGCAGGTCCAGGATCACCTCGCCGCCGGTGCGCGCCTGCTCGCCGGTGCGCTGCGCGCGCTGCGCGCCGGGATGCGCACCGCTGTCATCCGCCAGACCCGCGGGAGACATCGGGCCTGCCGGGGCGATCGCGCCGCCGCTGCCCGTGCCGCTGGCATCCGTGCGTGCCGTCCCCGCCCATTCGCGCTGCCCCGCGCCTTGCCAGGCTACTTGTGTCATCTTGCTGCCCTCGCTCATGCCGCGCGCGCCGCCACAGGCAGGCGCTTCGCATTGACCAGCTTCAGCGTGGCCGACACGCTGCCCTCGCGTCCGTCTTCAAACTTGACGCGCGTCTCGATGAACTGCTCGGACTTGCCCGCATAGAGCGCGTCCACCAGCACGCCGTATTTGTCGGCGATAAAGCCGCGGCGCACCTTGCGCGTGCGCGTGAGCTCGTCGTCGTCCGGATCCAGTTCCTTGTGCAGGACCAGGAAGCGTGCCACCTGCGAACCGGCCAGCATCGGGTCGTTGGCCAGGTCGGCATTCACCTGGTTCACGCACTCGCCGATCATTTCCAGCACCTCGGGCTGCGCGGCCAGGTCGACATAGCCGGCATACGGCAGGTGGCGGCGCTCGGCCCAGTTGCCCACGGCCTCGAAGTCGATATTGATAAACGCGCAGACCTGGTCGCGGTCATTGCCGAAGGCCACCGCTTCCTTGATGTACGGGAAGAACTTGAGCTTGTTCTCGATGTACTTGGGCGCGAACATCGAGCCATCGGCCAGCTTGCCCACGTCCTTGGCGCGGTCGATGATCTTCAGGTGGCCGTCGGCGTCGATCACGCCGGCGTCGCCGGTCATGAAGTAGCCCTCGTCGTTGATGGCCTCGCGCGTGGCCTCGTCGCGCTTGTAGTAGGACTTGAGCAGGCCCACGCCGCGCACCAGCACCTCGCCGTTGTCGGCGATGCGGATTTCCATGCCGGGCGCGGCCGGGCCGACTGAATCGAACTTGACCTTGCCGTCCGGCTGCAGGCACACATAGGCGCAGGTCTCGGTCTGGCCGTAGAACTGCTTCAGGTTCACGCCGATCGAGCGGTAGAAGCGGAACAGGTCCGGGCCGATCGCCTCGCCCGCGGTATAGCCCACGCGGATGCGGCTCATGCCCAGCACATTGCGCAACGGGCCGTAGACCAGCGCTTCGCCCAGGGCGTAGCGCGCGCGGTCCGCGAGCGATACCGGCTTGCCGTCGAGGATATCGGTGCCGCAGCGCTTCGCCACGTCCATGGCCCAGTGGAACAGCTTGCGCTTGATCCAGCCGGCATCCTCCATGCGGATCATCACCTGCGTCAGCAGCCCTTCATAGATGCGCGGCGGCGCAAAGTAGTAGGTGGGGCCGATCTCGCGCAGGTCGGTCATCACCGTTTCGCGCGATTCCGGGCAGTTCACCGTGAAGCCCGCCACCATCGCCTGCGCGTACGAGAACAGGTTGTCGCCCACCCATGCCATCGGCAGGTAGGACAGCACGTCGTCGTCCGCGCTGAGCTTGTCAAAGGCGCAGCCGTTGCGCGCCGCGCCGATCAGGCCGTAGTGCGAATGGCATACGCCCTTGGGCTTGCCGGTGGTGCCGGAGGTATAGAGGATGATCGCGGTGTCGTCGGGCTGGCCGGCGGCAATGGCCTCGTCATAGAAGCCCGGATGCGCCTGGTCGAACTCGCGGCCAAGTTCCTGTAGCTGTTCATAAGACATCAGCGACGGATGGTCGTAGTCCATCAGGCCGCGCGGGTCTTCAAAGATGACGTGGCGCACGGCGCGGCCGGACTCGGCCAGTTGCGCTTCCACTTCCAGCAGCTTGTCGACCTGCTCCTGGTCCTCGACGATGGCGAACTCGATCTCCGCATCGTTGAGCACGTAGACCATCTCGTTGGCGATGGCGTCCTGGTACAGCGGCACCGGCACACCGCCCAGCGCCTGCGCCGCGGTCATGGCCCAGTACAGCCGCGGGCGGTTGTCGCCCACCACCGCCAGGTTCATGCCGCGCCTGAAACCGAGTGCGGCCAGCCCGCAAGCCAGTGCCCTCACCTGCTGCGCCGCCTGGGCCCAGCTGTATGTCTGCCAGATGCCGAGATCCTTCTCGCGGTGAGCCGGATGATCCGGCCGCTGCTGGGCGTGCGCCAGCAGCCATCGCGGGAAGGTCGTCGCCGACGATTCCTGCATCGCTGTCTCCTGTCCCTCCGGCGTGGGGATCCACGCCCGGTGTCAAGCGCCGGTCCGATCGTTATACTTGGCTTGCTTTGCCCGGCAGCAATTGCCGCCTGGCATCAAGCCCGGTGTGCCTTGCGTCAGGCCGCCGGGAAAGCGTTTTCGCCTTGCCCCGGCGTGCCGCTGGTGGCACCCGCGGTTCCGTTGTGATCGTACGATAGCCCATGCCAACAACCCCGGTTGTCACGCCGGTGACAATTCCGGGTTAATCCCTACGGGAGCTTCTGCAGGCCATGCTGAACGATTTTGTCGACCGCTGCGTGTGGGCAGCAGACCTGAGTCCCGAGCAGCGCGAGCGCGTGCGCCGCGCCATGTTCGTGCACGAGTACACCCAGGGCGACTACGTCTGTCACAAGGGTGACATGGCCGAGCACTGGATGGGCGTGCTCGAAGGCATCGTCAAGATCACCACGGTGTCGCCCTCGGGCAAGTCGGTCACCTTCACCGGCGTGCCCACCGGCGGCTGGTTCGGCGAAGGCGCGGTGCTCAAGTCGGAAATCCGCAAGTACGACGTGATGGCGCTGCGCCGCTCGACCATCGCCTTCCTGCCGCGCGACACTTTTCTGTGGTTGCTGGATACCAGCCTGCCGTTCACGCGCTTCCTGCTGACCCAGTTCAACGAACGCCTGGGACAGTTCATCGCCGCCGTGGAATACGAGCGGCTGCTCGACATCGATTCGCGCGTGGCGCGCGCGGTGTCGTCGCTGTTCAATGAGCACCTGTATCCGGGGATCGGCAAGACGCTGGAGATCTCGCAGGAAGAGATCGGCCTGCTCGCTGGCATCTCGCGCCAGCGCGCCAACCAGGCGCTCAAGGTGCTGGAACAGCAGGGCCTGGTGCGGGTGGACTACGGCGTGATCGAGGTGCTGGACCTGGAGGGGTTGCGTCAGTACGGCGAATAACATGGCCAGCACCATCGACGACGCCACGCTGCAGGCCTATCGCGAGACCCATTACCGCGTGCTGGGCGACCCGCCGATGATATTGCGGGTAGACCAACCCAGCGCCCCGCTGGCGGCGCTGCACCGCGCGCTGGGCGTGGCAGCGAGCGCCTTCATTACCGCCGCCAACCCGTTCAGCCTGCGCTGCGACGACGACGCCAACGCAAAGCGCCAGCAGGCGCTGGCGCAGGACGTGGCAAGGATGGGGTTGCGCGCAATCGAAGCCGCCGGCGAGCATCCGCGCAACGGCTGGCCGGCCGAGCCGAGCTTCCTGGTGCCGGGGCTGTCGCTGGCGGATGCACGGGCACTCGGCGAGAAATACGAACAGAACGCGGTGGTCTGGAGCGGCGCGGACGCGGTGCCGCGGCTGGTGCTGCTGCGCTGAACGCCGGCCGGGCGGTGGTGCCGGGCGGCGCCTCAGCCGGTGCGGCGATCAGTGGCCGTGATGACCGCGATGGCCGTGATGCCCGTGATGACCGCGATGCCCATGGCCGTGGTGGCGATAGTGATGATGCCGATGATAGTGGTGATGGCGGCCGCGCCACTCATGGCGGCCATACCAGCGACGGCCATCCCAATAACGGTCGCCATGCCAGCCGTGATGGCGCGGCGCATACACTACGTGCGGCGGAGGTGCCACATAGACCGGGGCCGGTGCCGCATAGACCGGCGCGCCGATCTGCACGCCCACGTCCACATGGGCCATCGCCGAACGGGCCGCCAGCAGGGACATTGCGCCCGCGAGCAGCGCAGCAAAGAGAATCGGGTGAGCCATGGAGCTTGTCTTGTCGTAAAGGGAATGGGTGCACTCTACCGCGCATTCCTGTTACCGGATGCGGCGGAGTGTTTCGGCATATAACGCCGTGTAAGCGGGATTTGGCGGCAACCGGAACCGGCACCGGAAAAAGCAGCGGCCGCCCGCAGGCGGCCGCTGTACCACGCGGCAAGTGCCGGGCAGCTTACTTGCTATAGACGTACACGCCGCGGCCCGTCTTGCGGCCCAGGTAGCCGGCAGCGACCATCTCGCGCATCAGCATCGCCGGGCGGTACTTCGGATCGGCAAACTCCGTGTACAGCACTTCCATCACGGCCAGCATGGTGTCCAGGCCGATCATGTCAGCCAGCGCCAGCGGCCCGATCGGGTGGTTGCAGCCCAGCTTCATGCCTTCGTCGATCTCTTCCGGCGAGGCCAGGCCTTCGCCCAGCACGCAGAAGGCCTCGTTGATCATCGGGCACAGGATGCGGTTGACGACGAAGCCCGGGCTGTTCCTGACCGTGATCGGGTACTTGCCGAGCTGCTTCGACAGGGCCTCGACGGCGGCGTGGGTGGGGTCGCTGGTCTGCAGGCCGCGGATCAGTTCCACCAGCGCCATCACCGGCACCGGGTTGAAGAAGTGCATGCCGATAAAGCGGTCGGCGCGCGAGGTCACGGCAGCCAGCTTGGTGATCGAGATCGACGAGGTGTTGGACGCGATGATCACGTTCTCGCCGACGATGCCGTCGATCTGCTTGAGGATCTTGACCTTCAGGTCGTAGTTCTCGGTGGCGGCCTCGATCACGATATCGGTGGCCTTGAGATCGTCATACGAGGTGCTGCCCTTGATGCGCGCCAGCGCGCTGGCCTTGTCGGCCTCGGTCAGCTTTTCCTTCTTGATCAGCCGGTCCAGGCTGCCCGCCACGGTGGCAACACCCTTCTGCACGGCGGCATCGCTGATGTCGACCATCACCACGTTGAGACCTACCACTGCGCAGGCCTGGGCGATGCCATTGCCCATGGTGCCGGCACCGACGATGCCCACTGTCCTGATGCTCATCTTGTCTTCCTCTGCTTGGTTGGATTGCTGATTGATCGGTTCAGGCGCGGCTCAGGCGCCCTGCTCGCGCAGCGCTGCGATGATGCGCTCGGCATGGCCCTTGAGCTGTTCCGGATCCTGCATCTCGCGCGCATGGCCGCGCAGCGCGCTGTCGGCATAGCGCGGCACGATATGGAAATGCACGTGCGGCACGGTCTGGCCCGCGGCCGCGCCGTTGAACTGGCCGATGGAGATGCCGTCGGGCGCAAACGCCGCGCGCACCGCGCGCGCCACGCGCTGCGTGGCGACGATGGCGGCCTGCGCGCCCTGCTCGGACAGGTCGAACAGGTTGACCGCGGCTTCCTTGGGCACCACCAGCGTATGGCCGTCGGCCTGCGGCATGATGTCCATGAAGGCGATGGTGTCGTCGTCCTCGTAGACCTTGATGCACGGCAGCTCGCCGCGCAGGATCTTCGCGAAGATATTGGTCGGGTTGTACTGGGTGTCCATGATCGTTGGCTTGCGGTTGTCTCGAATACGTTTGCCGTGGCGCGGCCGCCGGCACAGCCTTCGAGTGTAACGCAGGGCGGCCCTTCACTGCGGCCGCCCTGCGCGGTAATCGGGCACTGCTTGCTGCGCGGTGCCGCCGGCTCTACATATTGCGCCGGTACTGTCCGCCCACCTCGAACAGCGCATGCGTGATCTGCCCCAGCGAGCAAACCCGCACCGCGTCCATCAGCACCGCGAATACGTTCTGGTTGTCAATCACCGCCTGGCGCAACTGCGCCAGCATGGCCGGGGCCTCGGCCGCGTGGGCCTGCTGGAACGCATGCAGGCGGTCGAGCTGGCTCTGCTTCTCGGCCTCGCTGGAGCGCGCCAGCTCCAGCTTCTGCGGGATCGGGTCGCCGTCCGGGTTGCGGAACGTGTTCACGCCGATGATGGGCAGCGTGCCGTCGTGCTTGAGCTGCTCGTAGTAGAGCGACTCTTCCTGGATCTTGCCGCGCTGGTAGCCGGTCTCCATCGCACCGAGCACGCCGCCGCGCTCGGCAATGCGCTCGAACTCCTGCAGCACCGCCTCTTCCACCAGGTCGGTCAGCTCCTCGATCAGGAAGCTGCCCTGGTTGGGGTTCTCGCATTTGGCCACGCCCCACTCGCGGTTGATGATCAGCTGGATCGCCAGCGCGCGGCGCACCGATTCGCCGGTGGGCGTGGTGATGGCCTCGTCGTAGGCATTGGTGTGCAACGAGTTGCAGTTGTCATAGATCGCGATCAGTGCCTGCAGCGTGGTGCGGATATCGTTGAAATCGATCTCCTGCGCATGCAGCGAGCGGCCCGAGGTCTGGATGTGGTACTTCAGCTTCTGGCTGCGCTCGTTGGCGCCATACTTGTCGCGCATGGTCACGGCCCAGATGCGGCGCGCCACGCGGCCCAGCACGCTGTACTCGGGGTCCATGCCGTTGGAGAAGAAGAACGACAGGTTGGGCGCGAAATCGTCGATATGCATGCCGCGCGCCAGGTACGCCTCCACATAGGTGAAGCCGTTGGACAGCGTGAACGCCAGCTGCGAGATCGGGTTCGCGCCGGCCTCGGCGATGTGGTAGCCGGAGATCGACACCGAGTAGAAGTTGCGCACCTGGTGGTGGACAAAGTACTCCTGGATATCGCCCATCACCTTGAGCGAGAACTCGGTGGAGAAGATGCAGGTGTTCTGGCCCTGGTCTTCCTTGAGGATGTCGGCCTGCACCGTGCCGCGCACGTTCTGCAGCACCCAGGCGCGGATCTTCGCTTCCTCGTCTGCGGTGGGCTCGCGCTGGTTGTCGGCGCGGAACTTGTCGAGCTGCTGGTCGATGGCGGTGTTCATGAACATCGCCAGGATGGTCGGGGCCGGGCCGTTGATGGTCATCGACACCGAGGTGCTCGGGCTGGTCAGGTCGAAGCCGTCGTACAGCACCTTCATGTCGTCGAGCGTGGCGATCGACACGCCGGAGTTGCCGACCTTGCCGTAGATGTCGGGGCGCACGTGCGGGTCTTCGCCGTACAGCGTGACCGAGTCGAACGCGGTCGACAGGCGCTTGGCATCCATGCCTTCGGACACCAGCTTGAAGCGCCGGTTGGTGCGGAAAGCATCGCCCTCGCCGGCGAACATGCGGGTGGGGTCCTCGTTCTCGCGCTTGAAGGCGAACACGCCGGCGGTGTACGGGAAGCTGCCGGGCACGTTCTCGCGCATCAGCCACTTCAGCACCTCGCCGTCATCCTCGAAGCGCGGCAGCACCACCTTGCGCACCTTGGTGCCGGACAGCGTGGTCGTAACCAGCCCGGTGCGGATCTCCCGGTCGCGGATCTTCACTACGTACTCGTCGCCGCTGTAGGCTTCGCGCATCTGCGGCCACATCGCCAGCAGCTTGCGCTCGATCTGGCCGATGGCGGTGTCGCGGTCCGCCGCCAGCGCATCCAGCGCGGCGCCATCGCCTTGCGCGGCCTGCAGCATGCGGCTCGATTCACGCAGTTGCTGGCGCTCGCGTGCAATGCGGCTCTGCTCCATCACGCGGCGGTGGTAGCCGCGCACCGTGTCTGCCAGTTCCGCCAGGTAGCGGCTGCGCGCCGGCGGCACGATCACATTCTGGCCGGTGGAGATGCGCCCCGCCTGCGCCGGCAGCACGCCCGGCTGCAGCTTCAGGCCGCGTTCGGCCAGCGCCGCGCGCAGCCCCTGGTACAGCATGGTCACGCCATCGTCATTGAAGCGCGACGCCTGCGTGCCGTAGACCGGCATGTCCTCGGCCTTGCCGTGCCATTGCTCGCGGTTGCGCTGCACCTGCTTGGCCACGTCGCGCCACGCGTCCTGCGCGCCCTTGCGGTCGAACTTGTTGATGGCGACGAAGTCGGCAAAGTCCAGCATGTCGATCTTCTCGAGCTGGCTGGCCGCGCCGAACTCGGGCGTCATCACATAGAGCGACAGGTCCACGTGCGGCACGATGGCCGCATCGCCCTGCCCGATGCCGGAGGTCTCGACAATCACCAGGTCGAAGCCCGCCACCTTGCACGCGGCGATCACGTCCGGCAGCGCCTGCGAGATCTCCGAGCCCGCCTCGCGCGTCGCCATCGAGCGCATGAAGATGTTCGGGTGGTTGATCGCATTCATGCGGATGCGGTCGCCCAGCAGCGCGCCGCCCGACTTGCGCCGCGACGGGTCGATCGAGATCACGGCGATCGACAGCGCATCCTGCTGGTCGAGGCGGAAGCGGCGGATCAGTTCGTCGGTCAGTGACGACTTGCCGGCGCCACCGGTGCCGGTGATGCCGAGTACCGGCATCGATGCCGCTGCCGCTTGCGCATGCATCGCCTGCACCAGCGCCGCATCGGCCTTGCCGTTTTCCAGCGCGGTAATCAGCTGGGCCAGCGTGCGGCGGTCGCCACCGGCAACGGGTTCCAACGTGGCCGGCGCATAGCGCGACAGGTCGATGTCGCAGCGCTGCACCATGTCTGCAATCATGCCGGCCAGGCCCATGCGCTGGCCGTCCTCGGGGCTGAAGATGCGCGCCACGCCATAGGCCTGCAGCTCGCGGATCTCGTCCGGCACGATCACGCCGCCGCCGCCGCCAAAGACCTGCACGTGCTCGCCGCCCTTCTCGCGCAGCAGGTCAACCATGTACTTGAAGTATTCGACATGGCCGCCCTGGTAGCTGGAAATCGCGATGCCCTGCGCGTCTTCCTGCAGCGCCGCCGTCACCACTTCCTCGACCGAGCGGTTGTGGCCGAGGTGGACCACCTCGCAGCCATGCGACTGCAGGATGCGGCGCATGATGTTGATCGAGGCGTCATGGCCATCGAACAGCGACGCCGCCGTGACAAAGCGCACCTTGTTGACCGGACCGCGGCCTTGCGCGGTGGGCTTGGGCTGGGGCGCACCGCGGCGCACATCATGCACATCGGAAAGGTCGGTCATTGTCTCCACCGCTTCTGGTGTTGGCTGCCACCGCGGCGTGCGCCGGAAGTGCCGTTCTGTGCCGGCTTGGCTGCAAACGCGCGGGCTGCGCCCCCGGATCGGGGCCGATCGATTATATGACGTTGACGTTAACGTAAAGCAATGAGGCGGAACCCCGAGACCGGCGTGCGTGGGACCGGCTGTCCCTATAGAGTAGGCGCCCGCGGCACGCGCCGCGCAAGCACCCGGGCAAACAAAAGGCCACCCGCAGGTGGCCGTTCCGGCAAAGCGTGAGTGGCCGCTCAGGCCCAGATCCTGGGGCACTCCCCGAACGCATCCGTGCTGTGCTCCTCCACCCGGTGCCGCATCACCCGCAGCCATGCCGCCAGCCGCCGCAGCGACCACGGTGCCGGCACCTGTGCCAGCGTGAAGCGCGCGCCCGCGCCATCGCCCGACAGCCACACCCGGTAGCCTTCCGGCAACGGCAGTTCGGCGCCCGGCTCCAGCCAGATGTCGTTGGGATTGCCTTCCACCGTCACCCACAGCTTGCCCGCCGCCGCGCAGACGGTCTGCCCGTAACCGGCGCGCCAGCTCACTGGCTGTCCGGGCTCGTCCAGTTCGAAAGTCCGTAGTTCGCGCATGTCGCACTCCTCATCAGCCCGGCGGTCTGGTCCGGTGCCGACTCCTGGATGCCGAATGACCACAGGAGCCGGCGCCTGTCTCCGCCACGCTTCCATTATTCGCATCCCTCACTACAATCCCATGTACAGTTGTGAACAGTTTTCGATGAACTGTTCAGTAGTTTTCCCTGACAGTTGCGCCCTCCGGTTTCCCCCGGCTGCCCTGCCTTATGAAACTAATCTTAGATGCTTCTACCGGAATTCCACTGACCGATCAGATCGTCAACGGCGTGAAGTCGTGGATCGGCAACCGCGAGGCTCGGCCTGGCGCAAAGCTGCCGTCGATCCGGCAGCTGGCGGCGGAGAATGGCATCAGCCGCTTCCCGGTGATCGAAGCCTATGACCGGCTGGTATCGCAGGGGCTGCTGGATTCGCGCCAGGGTTCGGGCTTCTATGTGGCGGACAGTCCGCTGGCGGGGCGCTCAGCGTGCGGCTGGTCGGATCCGAGCCTGGCCGAGGATCTTTCCGACCACATCCTCGAGCAGTTCAACCACCCCAGCGGCACGCTCAAGCTGGCCGGCGGCTTCGTGCCCGAGACCTGGCGCGACGTTGAGGGGCTGACACAGGCGATCCGCGCGATCTCGCGCAACGAGATCGACAGCGTGATCCACTACGCCACGCCGATGGGGCATCCGGAACTGCGCCGCCAGGTGTTGCTGCGCGTGCGCCAGCTGGGCATCGCCGCCGAACTGCCGCAAGTGCTGATCACCACCGGTGCCAGCCAGGCGCTGGACCTGGTGGTGCGCCACCTGCTCAAGCCCGGCGATACGGTGTTCGTGGAAGATCCCGGCTACTACAACCTGTTCGGCCTGCTGCGGCTGCACGGGGTGCAGCTGGTGGGCGTGCCGCACACGCCCAACGGCCCCGACCCGGACGCCACCGAGGCGCTGCTGCGCCAGCACAAGCCCAAGCTGTTCTTCACCAACAGCGTGCTGCAGAACCCGACCGGGTCGACACTGGCGCCGCCGGTGGCATTCCGGCTGCTGGAGCTGGCGCGCCGGCATGGCTTCCGCTTTGTCGAGGACGATATCTTCTCGGACTTCCAGACCCACTTCACCGACCGGCTGGCCACGCTGGACCAGCTTGAGCACGTGATCTACATCGGCGGCTTTTCCAAGACGGTGTCGGCCTCGCTGCGGGTCGGCTACCTGGTGGCCGACAAGGCGCTGGTCAAGGACCTGGTCGATGTGAAGGTGCTGACCAGCGTGGCCGGCTCGCACTTCGCGGAAGCAGTCACGGCGGCGCTGCTGGAGCGCGGCGGCTACCGCAAGTATGTGGAGCGGCTGCGCCTGCGCGTGCGCGAGGCCTGCGCCAATGCCGTGCGGCAGCTGACCGGCAACGGCTGGGAGGTGTTCTGCCAGCCGTCCGGCGGCAACTTCCTGTGGGCGCGCCCACCCGGCATCGAGGATTCACGCGACCTGGTGACGCTGGGCGAGGAATACGGCGTGACGCTGGCGCCGGGCAACTACTTCCGCCCGGGCGGCGAGACCTCGGCATGGATCCGGATCAACGCCGCCTACGCCAACGAGCCGCGCGCGGTGGCCTTCATGAAGGCCGCGGCCGGGCGCGGCAGCTGAAGGCGCTCAGCCGCCGTGGTTATGCAGCACGGCATTGCGCCGCGCGTAGCCGAAGTAGATCACCAGCCCCACCGCCAGCCACACCAGGAAGGCAATCCAGGTCAGCGCCTGCAGGTGCGCCATCAGGAACAGGCAGAAGCCGATCGACAGCAGCGGCACCACCGGCACGCCCGGGCAACGGAATGCGCGCGGCAGTTCCGGGCGCGTCTTGCGCAGCACCAGCACCGCCACCGAGATCAGAGTGAAAGCCGCCAGCGTGCCGATATTGATCAGCTCGGCCAGCACGTTCAGCGGCACGAAGGCGGCAATCGCGGCAAACACGATGCCCACGGTCCAGGTGGCGAAATACGGCGTGGCATGCACCGGGTGCACTGAGGACAGCCGCTCGGGCAGCAGGCCGTCGCGCGACATCGCAAAGATCACGCGGGTCTGGCCGTAGGTCATCACCAGGATCACCGTGGTCATGCCCAGGATCGCGCCAAGGTCGACAAAGCCCGCCACCCAGTTCTGGCCCGCGAACTGCAGCGCCAGCGACACCGGGTGGTCCACGCCGGCAAACTTCGCGAACGGCACGATGCCGGTCATGATCGCCGCCACCACCACATACAGCACCGTGCACACCGCCAGCGAACCGATAATGCCGATCGGCAGGTCGCGGCGCGGGTTGCGCACCTCTTCCGCGGCCGAGGTCACCGCGTCGAAGCCGATAAAGGCAAAGAACACCAGCGCCGCCGCATTGAAGATGCCGGCAAAGCCGAATGGCGCAAATGGCTGCCAGTTGGCCGGCTGCACATGCCACACGCCCACCGCGATAAACAGCAGCACCACGCCGATCTTGACCGCCACCATCAGGTTGTTGATGCGCGTGGATTCGCGCACGCCGTAGGACACCACCCAGGTGATGGCCAGCATGATCAGGCACGCCGGCAGGTTCAGCATGGTCTTCACCCCCGGCACCGAGCCTGGCGCCGCGGTCAGCGCCGCCGGCAGCTTCAGCCCGAAGCCTGCCATCAGCGACTGGAAGTAGCCCGACCATCCCACCGACACGGCGGACGTGGCCAGCCCGTATTCCAGCAGCAGGTCCCAGCCGATCATCCACGCGACGATCTCGCCCAGCGTGGCATAGCTGTAGGTATAGATCGATCCCGACACCGGGATCGCCGAGGCAAACTCCGCGTAGCACAGCGCGGCAAAGCCGCACGCCAGTGCCGCGATCACGAACGACACCGTCAGCGCCGGCCCCGCGGTCAGCGCGCCGGTGCCGGTCAGCACGAAAATGCCGGTGCCGATGATGGCGCCGATGCCCATCATCACCAGGTCGGTCGGACCCAGCACCTTCTTCAGGCCGTCATCGCGCGCGACGGCCAGCATCGCGTCGATGTCCTTGGTGCGGAACAAGCTCATTCAGACTCCCTGCAACTGTGGCCGGGCACGCGGCGGCAAGGCGCGCGGGCCCGGAAAAAGGGCGGTAGTTTACGCCCGCCACAGCGCGAAGGCGTCACATTGCGCGCCCGCGCGCGGCAGGCACGTCATCGAATGATAGGAAAGGCCAGGCTGGCCGGCACTGACTGCAAGCAAAGCTGCGGAAGGAGAATGTCAGCCGCCGCAGCCGGGCGCCGACAGGATCCCGCCTATCGGCAAGCCAGCACGTGCAGCGCCGGGTAACCTCGCTCAGGCATGCATGAGGATATTCACCAGCCGCCCGAACGGATCACGCACATAGAAGCGGCCGCTGGCGCCTGAACGGAGCGGGGACCGTCAAGCGATCCCCGCCCGATAGGCACAATAATCTACTTCGCCACCGGCATGGTGAACTCAGCGCCCTTGGCGATCGAATCCGGCCAGCGCTGCATCACGCTCTTGTAGCGCGTGTAGAAACGCACGCCCTCCTCGCCATAGGCATGGTGGTCACCGAACAGCGAGCGCTTCCAGCCACCGAATGAATGCCATGCCATCGGCACCGGAATCGGCACGTTGATGCCGACCATGCCGATCTGGATCTGCCGCGCGAACGCACGCGCGATGCCGCCGTCGCTGGTGTAGCACGACACGCCGTTGCCGTATTCATGCGCATTGATCAGCGCCACCGCTTCGGCAAAGTCATGCACGCGCACTACCGACAGCACCGGGCCGAAGATCTCTTCCTTGTAGATCGTCATGTCCGGCTTGACGTGGTCGAACAGCGTGCCGCCGACATAGAAGCCGTTCTCATGGCCGGGTACGGTATGACCGCGGCCATCCGTGACCAGCGTCGCGCCCTCTTCCACGCCCTTGGCGATATAGCCCTCCACCTTCGCCTTGTGCGCAGCGGTTACCAGCGGACCCATTTCGGCGTCGGACTCCATGCCGTTGCGGATCTTCAGCGAGCTGGCGCGTTCGGCGAGCCGCGGCACGAGCTTGTCGGCGACATCGCCGACTGCCACCGCTACCGAGATCGCCATGCAGCGCTCGCCGGCGGAACCGTACGCCGCGCCGATCAGCGCATCGACCGCCTGGTCGAGATCCGCATCGGGCATCACCACCAGGTGGTTCTTGGCGCCGCCCAATGCCTGCACGCGCTTGCCGTGTTTGGTGCCTTCCGTGTAGATGTACTCGGCAATCGGCGTCGAACCGACGAACGACAGCGCCTGCACATCCGGATGCGCCAGCAGTGCATCGACCGCTTCCTTGTCACCCTGCACCACGTTGAACACACCATCAGGCAATCCCGCCTGGCGCAGCAGGTCGGCAATCAGCAGGCTCGGCGACGGATCGCGTTCCGACGGCTTCAGCACGAAGGTATTGCCGCAGGCGATCGCCACCGGGAACATCCACATCGGCACCATCACCGGGAAGTTGAACGGCGTGATGCCGGCCACCACGCCCAGCGGCTGGCGCAGGTTCCAGTTGTCGATGCCGCCGCCGATGTTGTCGGTGAAGTCGGTCTTGAGCAGGTTGGGGATGCCGCAGGCAAATTCCACCACCTCGATGCCGCGCGTGACTTCGCCCCTGGCGTCCGAGAACACCTTGCCATGCTCGCGCGTGATCAGCGCGGCCAGGTCGTCGTGGTGCTGGTCGAGCAGCTCCTTGAACTTGAACAGGATGCGCGCGCGGCGCAGCGGCGGGGTGTCGGCCCAGGCGGGGAATGCGGCATGGGCGGCGGCAACGGCGTCGGCCACGTCCTGCGTGGTGCCGAGCGCCACGCGTGCGGCGACTTCGCCGGTGGCGGGGTTGAATACGTCCGCCAGGCGCTGGCCGCCGGCGCGGCGCACGGCGCCGCCGATGAAATGCTGGATCTCGGCCAGTTGCCGGTTTTCTGCGATGCTCACTTGGGATTTCCTTCGATTGCCGCGGCACGCAAGTCAGCGCGCGCCCCGGCGTGCAATCAGGGAGGCCGGACCCGCAGGTCCGGCGGCAATGCGATGCGGCGCGCGCCGCTTACTTGATGTCCTGCAGCGCCTTCTTCACCGTATCGAACAGTTCGCCGATCTGGGCTTCAGAGATGATCAGCGGCGGCGAGAACGCCAGGATGTCGCCGGTGTAGCGCACCAGCACGCCGAGCTCCAGACACTTCAGGAAGGCCTCATATGCGCGCGCGCCGGGCTGGCCGGGGCGCGGCTCCAGCTCGATGCCGGCGACCAGGCCGTAGTTGCGGATGTCCTTCACGTGCGGCGCGCCGCGTACGCCGTGCACCGCGGCTTCGAACACCGGCGCCAGCTCGGCGGCGCGGCCGAACAGGTTTTCGCGCTGGTACAGGTCGAGGGTGGCAATGGCGGCAGCCGCGGCCAGCGGGTGGCCGGAGTAGGTGTAGCCATGCAGCAACTCGATCGCGCCCGGCGCGGCCGAATTGACCACGGTGTCATGCACTTCGCGGCGCACGGCGACGGCGCCCATCGGCACCGCGGCGTTGTTGATCGCCTTGGCCATGGTGATCAGATCCGGCGTGACCTTGAAGCGCTCGGCCGCGGTGGCGGCGCCGAGGCGGCCGAAGGCGGTGATGACCTCGTCGAAGATCAGCAGGATGCCGTGCTTGCTGGTGATTTCACGCAGCTTTTCCAGGTAGCCGACCGGCGGCACCAGCACGCCGGCGGAGCCGGCCAGCGGCTCGACGATCACGGCGGCAACGTTGGACGGGTCGTGCAGCGCCAGGATGCGTTCAAGCTCATCGGCCAGGTGCGCGCCCCACTGCGGCTGGCCCTTGGAGAAGGCGGCCTCGGCGATATTCAGCGTGGCCGGCAGGTGGTCGGTGCCCGGCATCAGGTTGGCCGAGAACGCCTTGCGGTTCGGGCCGATGCCGCCCACCGCCATGCCGCCGAAGCCCACGCCGTGATAGCCGCGCTCGCGCCCGATAAAGCGCGTGCGCTGGCCTTCGCCGCGTGCACGGTGGTAGGCCAGTGCGATCTTCAGCGCGGTGTCGACCGACTCCGAGCCCGAGTTGGTGAAGAAGATGCGGTCCAGCCCCTGCGGCATGATCGCGGCCACCTTGGTGGCGGCCTCGAACGACAGCGGATGGCCCATCTGGAACGGTGGCGCATAGTCCAGCGTGGCAGCCTGGCGCGCTACCGCCTCGGCGATTTCCTTGCGGCAGTGGCCGGCGGCCACGCACCACAGGCCGGCGCAACCGTCCAGGATCTGGCGGCCGTCGTGGGTGGTGTAGTACATGCCGCTGGCCGACGCCAGCAGGCGCGGCGCCGCCTTGTACTGGCGGTTGGCGGTGAAGGGCATCCACAGGGCATCGAGATCGGGAATCACGGTCTTGGCGGCGTCCATACGTCCTCCTAGGGGGAATCGGGTCGGATTGGCTGGTGGCACGCTGGCTGGCAGCGCGGCGGGCAATGAGGGCCACTCTACCGGCGGCGTCTGGCCGACAAAATATACAGTCCGGACAAGACTGCCTTACCGTGCAGTTTGAACATGCCAAACCGTACAGGCAAGAGCCATCGGGGAGCCGCCAGCCCGCTGCCGTACCACGACCCGCTCTGGACCGCGGTACGTCATTCCACGCTGCACTGCGGCAAATTTCGCTTTGCGGAAAACCACCGCATCCTGGCCTGCCTCCAACCGCTAAACTGTACAGGTTCACGCTTGCCCGAGTGCCTGATGCTGACCCTGACCCTGACCCGCAGCCGCCGCGACGGCGACACCCTGACCGAGCAGATCGTCGCCGGCATCGCCGCACTGGTCGAGCAGCGCGCGCTGCGCGCCGGCACCGCCCTGCCCTCGGTGCGCCGCTTTGCGCAGCACCACCACGTCAGCACCTTCACCGTGGCCGAGGCCTACGGCCGGCTGACCGCGCTGGGCTACCTGGCGGCACGCCCGGGCTCGGGCTATACCGTGGCGCATCGCCATGCCCCGGCCGGGCACGCGCGCGCGCCGCAATGGGAGGCGCCGGGACTGAACGCGGCGTGGCTGCTGTCGGATGTGTTCGCCGACCACTCGGTGCCGATCAAGGCCGGCGCCGGCTGGCTGCCCGGCGACTGGCTCAATGAGGAAGGGCTGCACCAGGCCATGCGCGCCTCGGCGCGCGTGCCGGCGGCGCAGCTGTCGGGCTACGGCCATCCGTACGGCTTTGCACCGCTGCGCGAGCATATCGCCGCCGGCCTGGGCCAGTACGGCATCCCGCTGCAGGCGCAGCAGGTGGTACTGACGCAGGGCGCGACGCAGGCGCTGGACCTGGTGGTGCGCACGCTGCTGCGTGCCGGCGATACGGTGCTGGTGGAATCGCCCTGCTACTGCAACCTCCTGCAGATCCTGCGGCTGGCGGGACTGCGCGTGGTGGGCGTGCCGCGCTCTGCGGCGGGGCTGGATACCGATGCGCTGGACGATGCCATCCGCGCCCATGCCCCGCGCGCGCTCTTTATCAATACCGTGCTGCAGAACCCGACCGGCGCCAGCCTGAGCAGCATGAACGCCTTCCGCGTGCTGCAGCTGGCCGAGCAGCACCGGCTGCTGGTGGTCGAGGACGATATCTACCGCGAGCTGGCGCCGGCCGGCTCGCCGATGCTGGCGGCCATGGACGGGCTGTCGCAGGTGGTCTACATCAATGGTTTTTCCAAGACCATCACGCCGTCGCTGCGGGTCGGCTATCTGGCCGCCAGCCCCGACCTGGCCAAGGCCTTCGCGCGCACCAAGATGGCGGTCGGCCTGACCTCGTCGGAAGTCACCGAGCGGCTGGTCTACTCGGTGCTGACCAGCGGCCACTACGGCCGCCACGTGGCGGCGCTGGCCGAGCGGCTGCGCGCGCAGCAGGATCGCGTGACGGAAAAGATGGAAGCCCACGGGCTGGAGGTGCTGCTGCGCCCGGAGGGCGGGATGTTCGCCTGGGCGCGCCTGAACGAGGCGGCACAGGCGCGGCTGCAGGCCAGCCGCCGCGGCGGGCCGCTGCACGGCAACCGCCTGGCCACGCTGGCACTGGAGCATGGCATCTGGCTGGCGCCAGGGTCGTATTTCGAGCCGGACGAGACCGATTCGCCGTGGATCCGCTTCAATGTGGCCACCGGCGATGCGCCACAGCTGTGGCAGTTCTTCGACCGTCTGGCGCAGGCACCGCGCGCGGCTTAGCACCCGCGCAGGATCGAGCGGTCAGCTCCAGAGGCGCTCGACCAGCCAGCCCGCGGTAGCGCAGAGTCCCAGCCAGGCGGTCAGGCAGATAGCGATAAATCGATAGCTCATCTCGGAATGGACAACAAAGTCGTGAAGGCAGTGTGAATTTTTCGTTGAATCATACATCCATTCATGAATGTATGTAAGGACGGCGTGGATTCCCCGCTGACAGCCAGGGTCTATTTGTGTACCGCAGGGAGCACACAAAGTGCGCGCCAGCTGTCCCTGCAGCCGTCAGGGACGCGGCCGCCGAAGCGCCGGGGCTCTGCTACCCTTGTGCCTGCATTGCCCCACGCGGGGTGACGATTTCAGCTCTCAAGCGCGCAGCAGAACCAGACCATGCATAGCCACGACCTGTCCGCCTGGACCCACAGCCACGCTTTCGACGCCGGCAACCGCGCCGCCGAACGCGGCACACGCCTGGTGATGGCGATCACCGCCGCCACTATGGTGGTAGAGATCGCTGCCGGCCTTTGGTTCAACTCGATGGCGCTGCTGGCCGATGGCTGGCACATGAGCTCGCACGCGCTGGCCATCGGCTTGTCGGCCTTCGCTTACGCCGCCGCACGCCGCTACGCCGGCGACCGGCGCTTTGCCTTCGGCACGTGGAAGATCGAGGTGCTGGCCGGCTTTGCCAGCGCGGTGTTCCTGCTTGGCATCGCGGCGCTGATGGCGGCCGGCTCGGTCGAGCGGCTGCTCAGCCCGCAGGACATCCACTACCGCGAGGCCATGGCCGTGACCGCGCTCGGCCTGCTGGTCAACCTGGGCTGCGCGCTGATCCTGGGCGGCCATGCGCACGGGCACGACCACGGGCACGACCATGGCCACCATCACCACGGCCATGATTACGGCCACGGCCACCACCACGACATCAACCTGCGCGCCGCCTACGTGCATGTGCTGGCCGACGCCGCGACCTCGGTGCTGGCGCTTGTCGCGCTGGCCGGCGGCTGGTGGCTGGGCTGGGCGTGGCTGGATCCGGTGATGGGTCTGGTGGGCGCCGCGCTGGTCGGCAGGTGGGCCGTCGGGCTGCTGCGCCAGAGCGGCGCCGTGCTGCTGGACCGCGAGATGGACCATCCGGTGGTGGAAGAAGTGCGCGAGGTGCTGGCGGGCCTGGACCCTGCCGATGCCAACGGCGAGGAGCGCACCAGTGTGACCGACCTGCATGTCTGGCGCGTGGGCCGGCAGCAGTTTGCCTGCATCGCCTGCCTGGTCACGCACGATCCGGCGCTGACCCCGCAGCGCGTGCGCGAGGCACTATCCGTGCATGAAGAACTGGTGCACGTGACGGTGGAGATCAGCCGCTGCGAGGGCGCACACTGAGGCGTGCCATCGGTGCATGCGGGTTCAGTCCAGCTCGCACCACATGCATAGCGGCGGCGTATCGGTATGGCGGTGGAATTCGCTCGATGACATGACCTCGGCCGGCAGCTTCGCGGCCGGCACCAGCGTAAAACCGTAGCGCGCGAAATAGCTCGGGCAGCTCGAGGCCAGCAGCACCGCGCGCCGCGCGCCATTGGCGCGTGCGCGCATCAGCGCGGCGCGCACCACATGCGTGGCCACGCCCTGGTCGCGGTGTTCCGGCAATACGGCAACGCTGCGGATCACCACGGTCTCGCCGAAACGCTCGCCGGCAGCGCAGCCAATGATCTGCGATCCAAGGATGGCAACGTGGAAGTGCTCGAGCAAGCGGGCCACATCGTCCACGGGCAGGCCGCAGCGTTCCAGCACGCTGCCCACGGCTGGCGCGTCCGAGGGCATGGCCGCGCGGATCCGCAAGTCCTTGATCATCTGGAGCCTCTCTTTTTCACATCACCTCGCGACGGGGACACCATGGAAGCCCGGACATGGTTGTGCCGCCATCCGGCGGCACGGGTTGCACGCAGGCCATGTGGCCTGTCAGGCAACATTACCCGATTCAGTGGCGTTGTTCTATTGGGGAAGTAACGGAAACGGGAGGCCGAAACGGCCCGCGCCATCGCGCCAATTATGCGCAGCACCGCATGGCTGCCGTGCAAGACGAGTCACTGTGACAAGCCCATGAAAACCGGGGAATTGCGCGGGCGCGCACAAGACGGCCCGGCAACTTGTGCCAGGCAAGGAAAGACTGGAGGCGGGGATACGGAATCGAACCGTCGTATACGGCTTTGCAGGCCGTTGCATCACCACTCTGCCACCCCGCCGCTGACGCCGCGTCTGTGCGACGCTACGTGCTGCGGGCCGCAGTGTAGCGGGAAATGGAAATCTTTGCAGGAGACGGGGCCGGCCCCTAACCCATCGCGGACTGGATGTAGTTCTGCAGCCCGACCTTGTTCACCAGTTCCAGCTGCGCCTCGAGCCAGTCGATATGCTCCTCGGTGTCGGCGAGGATATCGACCACGATCTCGCGCGAGACATAATCGCCGACCGACTCGAAAAACTTGATCGCTTCCTTGCAGCTGGCCTGCGACACCTGTTCGAGCTTCAGGTCGCAACCGAGCATCTCCTCGGTGTTCTCGCCGACCAGCAGCTTGTCCAGGTCCTGCAGGTTGGGCAGGCCATCGAGCAACAGGATGCGCTCGATCAGCTTGTCCGCGTGCTTCATTTCCTCGATCGATTCCTCGTACTCGTGTTTGCCCAGGGCACCGAGCCCCCAATGCCGGTACATGCGGGCATGCAGGAAATACTGGTTGATCGCGGTCAACTCATGCCGGAGCTGGCCATTGAGCAACTGGATCACCTTCTTGTCGCTTTTCATGACTGCCCCCAACGACCCCTCGAAACTGATGGACCTACTCTCATTTTCGTAAACACGAAAACCCCGCAGTGATTATCCCGCCGCGAACTTCATGGTAGTCCGGCAAGAGCGGACATCAAGCAAATTCGGCCTCGCCGCCGCATTTTCGCCGGGTTTTCACGCGCTATTGCGGATGCGAATACCAATGGTTTCCATTCGATTTTCAAAAGCGCTTCGCGCGGCATTGTGCAAACAGAAAAGCGGGCGCACACGGCAATTGCCGCGCCGCCCGCCGTCGGGAGCCAGCCGTGAAAATCAGTCGAGCTTCGCGCCTGAATCCGCCACCAGCGTCTTCAGCACCGGCCAGTCGCGCGCATACAGCGCCTGCGCCTCGGCCGGCGAGCTGCCCACCGTGCGCAGCCCCAGCGCGACCAGTCGCTCCTGCATGTCGGGCGCCTGCAGGATGGCGCGCACTTCGCCTTCAAGCCTGGCGAGAATCGGCGCGGGCATGCCCACCGGCGCCACCAGGCCGATCCAGCCGACGGTCTTGAAGGCGCTGTCCTGCATGCCGGACTCAGCGAAGGTGGGCATGTCAGGCAGCGCGCTGCTGCGCTGCGTGCCGGTCACCGCCAGTGCCTTGAGCTTGCCGCTCTGGATATAGGGCTTGGCGGTCAGGATGCTGGCAAAGCCGAACTGCACCTGCCCGCCCAGCAGGTCCTGCATCATCGGCGCCTCGCCCTTGTAGGGCACGTGCGTGGCCTGGCCATGCACCAGCTTGCTGTAGTAGGCGCCGCTCAGGTGCGACAGCGAACCCACGCCCCACGAGGCATAGCTGAGCTTGCCCGGCCGGCTGCGCGCGTACTCGCCCAGTTCACGCACGGTGCGCACCGGCACCGACGGATGGGCCACCAGCACCAGTTGCGCATCGGCCAGCACGCTGATCATGGTCAGGTCCTTGCGCGGGTCGTAGGGCAGTTTCTGGTACAGGAACTGGTTGGTCAGCACCGACTGCGTCAGGGTCATCAACAGCGTGTAGCCATCCGGCGCGGCCTTGGCCACGGCGTCGGTGCCGATGATGCCCGAGGCGCCCGCCTTGTTGTCCACCACCACGGGCTGGCCCAGGCGCTTGCTGAGTTTTTCGCCCATGGCACGGGCGATGGTGTCGGTGCCGCCGCCGGCCACATAAGGCACCACGATGCGGATCGGCTTGGCGGGATAGGCCTGTGCGGCGGCGGGCAGGGCCAGGCTGAGCGAAAGCCCGCCAGTCAGCCCGCCAGCGGCCAGCGCGAGCCATGCGCGTCGGTTCATGTCGTCTCCAGGTCGTCTTTATGGTTTTGGAGGACAACGTTAGCGGGCTTGAGAAATTACGTCCAATGCAATATTTTTCAGTTTTTGATGCATAAAAGGTTAATTCATGGGACTAAGGCAGCTGCATCACTTCGTCACGCTGGTCGAGCAAGGCAGTTTTGCCCGTGCCGCCAGCGCCCTGCACCTGTCGCAGCCGGCGCTGACCCGCAGCATCCAGGCGCTGGAAGCGGACCTGGGGCCGCTGATCGACCGCAGCTACGGCAAGGTGAGGCCAACCGCCGCCGGCATGCTGGCGCTCGAGCGCGCGCGCCGCATGCTGCGCGAACAGCGCGAGTTGCGGCGCGACCTGCAACTGCTGGAGGAAGTAGAGATCGGCACGATCCGCGCGGGCTTCGGGCCGTTCGCGGCATCGTTCCTGCTCGATCCCGTGCTCGAGACATTGGTGCGGCGCTACCCGCATCTGCGCATCGACCTGGAGACCGCGGACACGCCGGCCATGCGGCGTTCGCTCGAAGCGGAACGCCTCGATGTCTTTGTCGGCGAAAGCCGCAGCCTGGCGGAACTGGGGCACCTGCAGATTGACCGGCTGCCGGCGCTGGAAACGGCATTCTTCGTGCGCAGCGGGCACCCGCTGGCGCGGCAGCGCGAAGTCAGCCTGGCCGAGCTGCGCGCCTATCCGGTGGCAGGGACGCGGCTGCCGGCACATATCCTGCGCTTCTTCCGGCAGGCACTGCATGAAGCCAGCGGTGGCAGCGGTCCGGTCTCCGAGGACGCGCCCGGGCTGATGACCGTCACCTGCAACGACATGCACGCGCTGCGCTCGCTGCTGCTGGCCGTCGATGCCGTGGCGCTGGTACCCGTGGCGATGATGGCCGAGGCCTGCGCGCAAGGCATGGCCGTGGCCCTGCCGATGCACTCGCCAACCGAGCTGAGGGCGCAGTATGGGATCGTGTCGCTGGCCGGGCGCTCACCGTCGCCGGCCATGCGCGTCTTCGCGGCGCTGGTGCATGAAGCGGTGGCGCAAGCCGGCGGCGATGCCGGGCGGTAGGCCCGGGTCATAGCCCGGGCGTTGGGGATTCAGCCAGCTGCCACCGCGGGCTGCCCCGCTTCGGCACGCGACGGCAGGTGCGCGGCCAGCCGGCGGCGCGAGCGCTCAGGGTTGACCACGTACAGGCCCGCCAGCGCCGCCACCACCATGATCGCGCCGCAGACGGCCAGGCCCAGCTCGAAACCGTGTGCCCCAGGGACGTTCTGCACCAGCACGCCCGTGACCAGCGGCGCCAGCACGCCGGCCAGCGACGACACCGACGCATCGATGGCGAGGATCGCACCGCGCTGCCCCGCCGGCACCACCTCAGCCAGCATCGCCGGGCCCAGCGAATAGATCGCCGGCGCGCACACGCAGGCCACTACCAGCAGGCCCACCCGCATGACCGGCGTGGTGTCCGGCCACAGCAGCAACAGGAAGAATCCGCCTGCCAGCAGCAGCATGCCGGCCGAGACCCGCCCGCGCGCCACCCGCGACGACACGCCGCGCGCCAGCAGCCGCTCAGAGAACCAGGCAATGGCCAGCGTCAACGGCAGGTTGGTGCCGATGATCATCGCGAACAGCTTGCCGCTGACGGCGTGGTCGAAGCCCAGCCCGCTCTGCAGGTAGGCCGGGATCCAGGTCAGGCACAGCGCCAGGCCCCAGTACGCCGCCAGCCGCAGCGCGAAGCAGCCCAGCACCGTGGGATCGCTCAGCAATACCCGGTACGGCAGGCGCAGCGGCGCGCTGGCGGCCACGCAGGCGTGGGGCGCAGCGTGCCCCGCCGGGCGCTCGTCGAGCGTGCCTTCGCGCCCGAGCGCCAGCCAGGCCACGGCCCACAGCACGCCCAGCGCCGCCAGCACGTAGAAGTTGGCACGCCAGCCCCAATGCATGGCAACCGCCGGGATCAGGAAGCCCGCCAGCACGATGCCGATCCCGGCCCCCTGCGTCAGCACCGCCACGGGCAGGTTGCGCCGGCGGTCCGGAAACCACTTGTAGCAGGCGTGGATCGCCACTGGCGCAGCCGGCCCTTCCATGAAACCCAGCAGGATGCGCGAGACGATCAGCACCGCCAGGCTGGACGACAGCGCCAGCGGGATCTGGCACAGCGACCATGCCAGCGCCATGCAGACCAGCAGCCGCGAGGTCGGCGTGCGGTTGGCAAGAAAGCCGCCCAGCACGCCGGACACCGCGAACAGCCAGAAGAAGCTGCTGCCGACCAGGCCGAACTGCGCCGGCGTCAGCCCCAGTTCATCCATCATCGGCGCGGCCAGCAGGCCCACCACCATCTTGTCCATGGCGTTGACCACCAGGAAGAAGAACAACAGCACTGCGGTCAGCCACGCGCGGCGCGGCTGGTAGGACATGGTCATGCGAGGTCTCCGGGAGGGCACTTATCGATCTCCGGGCGGCACCCGATAGGCTTGGCGCCGCTCAATTCGTAATATTGATTACGTTTTTGAGCCAGTATGTTGGCCTGATACAGTTCACGACATCCGTAAAAACGCGGACATGACGGGGCGGGCCCAGGCCACGCCCCGCGGGGAGAAAGGGTCGTCATGGAAAACAAGCTGACCGGGCTGGAGGGCCACGCCGGCTATGCCGCACCGCGCTATTCGCGCGGCCTGCGCACCACGCTGCTGCTGCTGGAAGCCGGCCGCCGGCTGCTGCGCGAGCGCACGCTGGAACAGGTCTCGATCCACGAGATCTGCGCGCACGCAGGCGTCACGACCGGCGCGTTCTACAGCCGCTTCGAAGGCAAGGAGAGCTATTTCAAGGCGCTGCAGGTCCTGGTGCTGACCACGCTGCGCAAGGCCATGGCAGAGCGCCTTGCGCAACTCGACACACACCCGCCGACGCTGGAAGACGCCGTGTGCATGCTGGCGCGCGACAGCCGCCTCTGGGCTTACCGCAATGCTGGAGTGCTGCGTGCCTCGCTGGTTGCCCGCGTCACCAGCGGCGAGGATCCGATCCGGCAGCTCAACCGGCAGTACATGGACGACCTGGCTTCGCGCCTGGCACGGCTGCACCCGGCGGGCGCCTCGCCGGAACTGGAACTGCGCATCCGCTTTGCGCACCAGGCGCTGGCCGGCACCCTGCTGTACGCGCTGATCAACCGCGACAGCACCTTTGCGCTGTCGGACCGGCGGCTGGATATGGAGATGGCGCGAGCGTTCCTGCTGTACGTGGCATAGCCAGGCGCCGCCAATGCAAAGAGGCCCCGCGGGGCCTCTTTGTTCTTCCAGCAAAGCGCGGCGGGGCTTTCCTCGTCTTACTCCACCGTGACCGACTTCGCCAGGTTACGCGGCTTGTCCACGTCGGTGCCACGCGCGCAGGCCGTGTGATAAGCCAGCAGCTGCAGCGGCACCACGTGCAGGATCGGCGAGAGATCGCCGTAGTGCTCGGGCAGGCGGATCACCTGGATGCCGTCGGACGACTGGATCTGCGTGTCGCTGTCGGCAAACACGTACAGGCGGCCACCGCGGGCGCGCACTTCCTGGATGTTGGACTTGAGCTTTTCGAGCAGTGCGTCGTTGGGGGCGACGGTGACCACCGGCATGGCTTCGGTGACCAGTGCCAGCGGGCCGTGCTTGAGCTCGCCCGCCGGGTAGGCCTCGGCATGGATATAGGAGATTTCCTTGAGCTTGAGCGCGCCTTCCAGGGCGATCGGGTAATGCAGTCCGCGGCCGAGGAACAATGCGTTCTCGCGGCGCGCGAAGTCTTCCGACCAGGCGATGATCTGCGGCTCCAGCGCCAGCACGCCATGCAGCGCGGCGGGCAGGTGGCGCAGGTTGGTCAGGGCCTTGGCCTCGGCGTCTTCGGTCAGCAGGCCGCGCACCTTGGCCAGCGCCAGCGTCAGCATGTAGAGCGCGGCCAGCTGCGTGGTGAAGGCCTTGGTCGAGGCCACGCCGATCTCGGTGCCGGCGCGCGTCAGGAAGCGCAGCTCGGTCTCGCGCACCATGGCGCTGGTGGCCACATTGCAGACCGCCAGCGTGTGCACGTGGCCAAGCGCGCGCGCATGGCGCAGCGCGGCCATGGTGTCGGCGGTCTCGCCGGACTGCGAGATCACCACCACCAGCGCGCGCGGATTGGGCACGGTCTCGCGGTAGCGGTATTCGCTGGCGACCTCGACCTGGGTCGGGATCCTGGCAATGCTCTCCAGCCAGTATTTGGCGGTGCAGCCGGAGTAGTAGCTGGTGCCGCAGGCCAGGATCAGCACGCTGTCGATGCCGGCAAAGACCTCGGCGGCGCCGCTGCCGAACAGCTCCGGCGCAATGCTTTCAATGCCTTCCAGCGTGTCGCCCAGCGCGCGCGGCTGCTCGAAGATCTCCTTTTGCATGAAGTGGCGGTACGGGCCCAGCTCCACCGACGCGGCGTGCGCTTCGACCACGCGCGCCTCGCGCTCGACCGGGTGGTCGTCGATGTCGTGGATGGTCACGCCGTCCAGCGTGAGCTCGACCACATCGCCCTCTTCCAGGTAGATGATGCGGTTGGCGGTGCCGGCCACGGCCAGCGCGTCGGAGGCCAGGAAGGCCTCGTTCTCGCCCAGCGCCACCACCAGCGGCGAACCGGCGCGCGCGCCGACCACGCGGCCGGGCTGGTCCTTGGCGAACACGGCGATGGCGTAGGCGCCGTGCAGGCGCTTGGTCACCGCGCGCACCGAGGCAAACAGGTCGCCGCGCGTGGCACTGCTGGGGTAGGTGTAGGCCTGGTGGATCAGGTGGGCAACCACCTCGGTATCGGTCTGCGATTCAAAGCCGTAGCCGACCGCGCGCAGTTCTTCGCGCAACGGCTCGTAGTTCTCGATGATGCCGTTGTGCACCAGCGCGATGGTCTCGCCCGACAGGTGCGGGTGCGCGTTGACGGTATCGGGCTTGCCATGCGTGGCCCAGCGCGTATGCGCCACGCCGGTGAAGCCGGACAGGCCGGAAGCCTGCGTCTGCGCCTCCAGGTCGGCCACGCGCGACACGGTGCGCGCACGCTCGACCGCATCGTCGCGCACGACGGCGACGCCGCACGAGTCATAGCCGCGATACTCCAGGCGGCGCAGCCCTTCGATCAGGACCGGAACGATATTGCGCGTGGAAACCGCGCCGACGATGCCACACATGCTGAACCCCCGTTTGCTGGCGCCCTGCCCGTAGACCTCAGGCGCCGGTATGAATCCTGTGGCGCCGCCTCGCCGAGGCGGCGCGTGCCCTGGCCGCCCGCGGGCGGCCCTCTGACGCTTACTTCTTCGGTTGCTTGACCGGCCGCTGCCAGGCGTCGATGGTCAGCTGCTTGGCCCGCGACAGCGTCAGCTTGTCGGCGGGCGCCTCCTTGGTCAGCGTGGTGCCGGCGCCCAGCGTGGCGCCGCGGCGCACCGTCACCGGGGCCACCAGCTGGGTGTCGGAGCCGATAAAGACATCGTCCTCGATCACGGTGCGGTGCTTGTTCACGCCGTCATAGTTGCAGGTGATGGTACCCGCGCCAATATTGACGCGCGACCCCACCGTGGCATCGCCCACATAAGCCAGATGGTTGGCCTTGCTGTGCGCGGCCACCTGGGCATTCTTGACCTCGACAAAGTTGCCGATATGCACGTCCTCGCCCAGCTCGGTGCCGGGGCGCAGCCGCGCGTACGGCCCGATGCGCCCGGCGGGGCCAACCCTGGTCTCGTCGATATGGCAGAACGGGTGCACCTGGGCGCCGGCCCCGACGGTGCTGTTGCGGATCACGCAATGGGCGCCGATGCGCACCCCGTCTTCCAGGTGCACGCGCCCTTCGAATACGCAGCCGACGTCGATAGTGACGTCGCGCCCGCAGCTCAGTTCGCCGCGCACGTCGATGCGGGCCGGATCCAGCAGCGTCACGCCGGCTTCCAGCAGGCGCCGGGCCTGGTTGCCCTGGTGGATGCGCTCGACCTCGGCCAGCTGCAGCTTGCTGTTGACGCCGAGCGTCTCCCAGATCGCCGCCGGCTGGGCCGAGACAGTCTCCACGCCATCGGCCACGGCGCGCTCGACCGTGTCGGTCAGGTAGTACTCGCCCTGGGCATTGTCGTTGCGCAGCGTCGACAGCCACTTGCGCAGGTGGCCGGTGGGGCACACGATAATGCCGGTATTGATCTCGCGGATTGCCTTCTCGGCCTCGCTGGCGTCCTTCTGTTCGACGATGCGGACGATGCTGCCCGCGGCATCGCGCACGATGCGGCCATAGCCGGTCGGATCGGGCATTTCCACGGTCAGCACGCCCAAGCGCTGCGTGCCGGCCTCGGCCACAAGTGCCTGGAGCGTGGCAGCGCTGGTGAGCGGCACGTCACCATACAGAACCAACGTGGGCTGGCTGTCGTCCAACAAGGGAAGTGCCTGCATCACCGCATGGCCCGTGCCAAGCTGCTGGGGCTGTTCGGCAAAGGCGATATCGTCGGCGGCAACGGCCTCGCGCACGCGCGCGGCACCGTGGCCGACCACGACCACCAGCCGCGACGGCGACAGCGCACGTGCCGTGTCCAGGACATGCGCGAGCATGGGCCGTCCGGCGACCGGGTGCAGTACCTTGGGCAAATCGGAATACATCCGCTTGCCCATGCCCGCGGCGAGAATGACGATATTCACAAGGAGACCCCTAAGTGAGTGTGTCCGAAAATATTCTTGAAAACGCCAGCCGGGTGTTTGGCGGACTGCGCCGCCGGGCTTGGCGAAAATCTGCGGCCAGGCCTGCGCATAATCCCGCAAACCCTTGCCAGGACTTGGCTGGCAGTCATCTGGGCGCCCCGGTTGCGATGCGCGCCGATTTTAACATGGCGGTTTCTGCGCATCGGACCGTCGTTTCCGAATTTCACAATTGCTGGGCCCGGCGGATTTTCGCGATTCTGGGCGCAGCGGCCTTGTGCGCCTGCAGCGCCATGAAGCTGGGATACCAGCAGGGCGACCACCTGGCGTACTGGTGGATCGACAATTACGTCGATGTCAGCACGGCCCAGGAGCCGCTCACGCGCGAGGCCATTGCGCGCTTTTTTGCCTGGCATCGCAAGGCGCAGTTGCCGGAAATCGCCACCTTGCTGCAGCAGGCCAAGGCCGAGGTGCGGCAACCGGTGACCCCGGCCATGGTCGAGCACTTCCAGGACGCTTCGCAGCAACTGGCGCGCAAGTCGTTCGAACAAGCGATGCCCGACCTCGCCGACCTGTTGCTGACGCTGACGCCTGAGCAGATCGGCCGCATGGAAAAGAAATTTGCCGAGGGCAATGCCAAGTACCGCAAGAAATTCCTGAATCCAGACCCTGCCGAGCGCGAGGATGCGCGCTATGACAAGGTAATGGACTACGCGCGGCTGGTCTACGGCAACTTCTCCAGCGATCAGGAAAAGGCCATCCGCGCCAGGATAGGCCCGGTGGTGCAGAATGCCGAGTCGCGCTACGCCGAGCGCGTCGCCCGGCAGCAGGAATGGCTCAAAATGGTGCGCTACGTGCAGGCCACGCAGCCGCCCAAGGCGCAGGTGATAGACGTGCTGCGCCGCTTCCGCGAATACTGGCAGAACCCGCCGGCCAAGCATGCCGCCAGCCACGAAGCCAGCATCAATGCGGGCATCGCGCTGACCGTGGCCATCGCCAACATGACCACGCCGCAGCAGAAGGCGCACGCGCAAGACCGGTTCCAGAAATGGATCGACGACACGCATGCGCTGATACGCGAGAAGGCAAGCGCCCCGGTGCAGTCGGCGGCGACGAACTGAAACCCTGCCCCAAACGAAGCACGCCCGCGCAAGCGGGCGTTTTTCCATGCGGCGGGCGCTGGCGCTACTGCGTGCCAGCCTGCTCCGCCGGTGCCGCGGCAACCGCGGGCGGACGCTCAAACCGCACGAACTCCATCCGGTTCTCTTCCACGTTGCCGGCAAACATCAGCGGCTGCTGCTGGAAGGTGGTTTCGCCGAACAGTGACGCCTCATCCACCTTGGCCAGGCCGGTGGCCAGCCCGGTGAACGGGAACAGGTCGGTATCGGCCAAGTGCGACGGCACCACGTTGCGCAGCGCCGAGAAGATATTGTCGATACGGCCCGGGTTCTGGCGCTCCCAGTCCTGCAGCATCTCGCTGACCTTCTTGCGCTGCAGGTTTTCCTGCGAGCCGCACAGGTTGCACGGGATGATCGGGAATTCCATGGCGCGCGCGTACGACGCGATGTCCTTCTCCGAGCAGTACGCCAGCGGGCGGATCACGATGTGCTGGCCGTCGTCGGTCGACAGCTTGGGCGGCATCGCCTTCATCTTGCCGCCGAAGAACATGTTCAGGAAGAAGGTCTGGACGATGTCGTCGCGGTGATGGCCCAGCGCGATCTTGTTGGCGCCCAGCTCCTTGGCGGTGCGGTAGATCACGCCGCGGCGCAGGCGCGAGCACAGCGAGCAGGTGGTCTTGCCCTCGGGCACCTTCTCCTTGACGATCGAGTAGGTATCCGCCTCGACGATCACATACTCAACGCCGACCGACTTCAGGTACTCCGGCAGGATGTGTTCCGGGAAGCCGGGCTGCTTCTGGTCCAGGTTCATCGCGATCAGCTTGAACTTGATCGGCGCGCGCTTCTGCAGCGCCATCAGGACCGACAGCATGGTGTACGAGTCCTTGCCGCCACTCATGCAGACCAGCACGGTGTCGCCGTCCTCGATCATGCCGAAGTCGCCGATGGCCTTGCCGGTTTGCGATTGCAGCCTCGTCTCTAGGCGGTAGAAGTTGTTCGAGTGGCTCATGGAGCATCCTGTTGCGTGGCGCCCGCCGGATGGAATGGCCGGCGCGGCGCGAAGGGGCAACATTTTACGTCAGGCGCCCGCAAGCTGCAGGCGCGCAGGCACTGGCGACTCAGGCCTGCTTGATGTGGAATACCTCGACGCCGACCGAATCGCAATCCGGGTAGACATCGGGCTTCTCGGTCGAGACACGCACGGCGCGCACCTTGGGGTGCTTGAGCATGGCGCGCGCCACGTCGTCGCACAGCGTTTCCTGCAGGTGCACATGGCCCTGCGCCATGCGCTCGGCCACGGTGTTGCGCATGAAGTCGTAGTCGACCACTTCGTCGAGCTTGTCGGCCTGCGGGGTGCTCTGCGCCAGCGGCACGAACAGGTCGATATTGATCAGCACCCGCTGTTCGCCCTTCTTCTCGAATTCGTGCACGCCGATATTGATCTGCACTTCGTAGTTGCGCAGGAACATGCGTCGGCAGTCTTGCAGGCTGGGGTGGGAAAGGGCGGCGAGCATGGTCATGAGCGGGCTGCTGAGGGGGAAAAGGAAGCCGCGCCCGGCGGGCGCGGCACATCAGGCACTACGGTATTCGGTTGCTGGCTTCCAGCTTACTCGGTCAGGAACATCACGTCGCGCGCCAGCGGCATCAGGTGCTGGCCGCCGTCCACATACAGCGTGGTGCCGGTCACGGCGCGCGCCTGCGCCAGGTAGGCCACCGCCTGGGCGATGTCCTCGGGCGTTGACGACTGGCCCAGCGGCGTCACGCGGTGCGCGCGGCGGAAGCTCTGCTCGGACTGCTCGCCCGACACCAGCGTGATGCCCGGGGCCACGCCCACCACGCGCAGGCGCGGCGCCAGCGCCTGGGCCAGCTGCACCGTGGCGGTCTGCAGCGCGGCCTTGGACAGCGTGTACGACAGGAAGTCCGGGTTCAGGTTATCCAGCTTCTGGTCCAGCAGGTTGATCACCACGCCGCGCGGTTCGGCGGCCTTGTCCTTGCCGGCGGCAACGCCCAGCACCTTGTGCAGTTCGCGCGCCAGCAGCAGCGGCGCGGCGACGTTGGTGCGCATATGCGTATCCAGCGACGCATAGGAGAAGCTGGTCGCCACGTCGTACTGGAACAGCGAAGCGTTGTTGACCAGGCAAGCGGGCACGCCCAGCGCGGCGGTGCAGTCGGCCACCAGGCGGCCGGTGGCGGCCTCGTCAGCCAGGTCGGCGCGCAGCACCGCGGCACGGCGGCCCAGCGCGCGGATCTGCGTGGCCAGGGCCTCGGCCTCGTCCACCGAGCGATGGCAGTGCACGGCCACGTCCCAGCCCTGCGCCGCCAGTTCAAGCGCGATGGCGCGGCCCAGGCGGCGCGCGCCGCCGGTCACCAGCGCCACGCCGCGGGCGGTGGCGCGCTGGCTACCAGTCTGGCTATGGGTCTGGTCAGCGGTCTGGCTGGCAGGAGTCTTGGATGCGGGCATTGCTACAATCGCAGGATGCAGAAAGCCGCTAGTTTACCCCTTCCCCCCGCCGACGCGCAGGCCGCGTCCGATACCCTTACGGCCCGCATTGGCGAATCCATCGATGCGGCCGGCGGCTGGATCGGCTTTGACCGCTATATGGCGCTGGCACTGTACGCGCCCGGCCTGGGCTATTACAGCGGCGGTTCGGCCAAGTTCGGGCGCGATGCCCGCGACGGCAGCGACTTCATCACCGCCCCGGAACTGAGCCCGTTCTTCGCGCGCACGCTGGCGCGCCAGTTCGCGCCGCTGCTGGCACAGGGATTGCCGCGCATGCTGGAATTCGGCGCCGGCACCGGCCGGCTGGCGGCGGACCTGCTGCTGGGGCTGGAGCAGGAAGGCCAGTTGCCGGACACCTACGCCATCGTCGAACTCTCGGGCGAACTGCGCGCGCGCCAGCAGGCCACGCTGGCGCAGCGCGCGCCGCACCTGGCGGACCGCGTCACCTGGCTCGATACGCTGCCTGCCAGCTTTGAAGGCGTGATCGTCGGCAATGAAGTGCTGGATGCGATGCCGGTGCAGCTCTATGCACGCAGTGGCGGCCGCTGGCATGAGCGCGGCGTAGTGCACAGCGTAGCGCGCAGCGACGATGCCGCCCCCGCCTTCCGCTTCGAGGACCGCCCGCTGGCCGATGCCGACGTGCCCGAGGCACTGCGCGCCATCCCCGGCGACCACGACCTCGTCACCGAGACCCATGCCGAGGCCGAGGGCTTTATCCGCGCGGTCGGCGCCATGCTGGCGCGCGGCGCGGCCTTCTTTATCGATTACGGCTTCCCGGCGGGCGAGTACTACCACCCGCAGCGCGCCGGCGGCACGCTGATGTGCCACTACCGCCATCACGCGCACCCGGACCCGTTCCTGTACCCGGGCCTGCAGGACATCACCGCGCACGTGAATTTCAGCGGCATTGCGCTCGCCGCGGTGGATGCGGGATTGAGCGTGGCAGGCTTTGCCTCGCAGGCGCGCTTCCTGATGAATGCAGGCATCACCGAGCTGCTGATGGCGCTGGACCCGTCCGACGCCCGCGCCTTCCTGCCGCAGGCCAATGCGGTGCAGAAGCTGCTGTCGGAAGCCGAGATGGGCGAGCTGTTCAAGGTGATCGCGCTCACGCGCGGCCTGGACGACAGCGAACCCATGGACGGCTTTGCCCGCGGCGACCGCTGCCATACCCTGTAACGGCACCGGAGCCGCCATGCTGCGCTGGACCCTGACCATTTTCCTGAGCGTGATCATCCTGTCCGCGGCGCTGCCATGGCTGCAGAAGATCGGGCTGGGACGGCTGCCCGGCGACGTGCGCTTCCGCGTTTTCGGGCGCGAATTCGTGCTTCCGTTTGCGTCGACGATCCTGATTTCGCTGATGGCGCTGGCGATCGGCAAGCTGCTGTAGTTTTCGGAATCACTTCGACGGCAGCGGCACGACCAACTTCAGGAACGCGCCGGCCAACGATCTACCCGATCCACTCAAGCGCTGGCCTCATTTCATGAATAGGAATCCGCGGGAACACCTCATGGAGTGATGGACCCGTGACATACGGGCACTTCCCCTTTCAGAAACGGGTCCTACGTTGAAGAGAGTGAGGAGGTGATCATGAGAAGCGCATCCACACAACGCTCGCCAGGCGACCGCAGGCCCGCTATCCATTTACGCCATGCCACCGTCTGCGCCCTGGCCGGTCTTGGCCTGGCCGTGTCGGTCCCCGCCGCCGCCAAGGTCGAGGGCGACACCATCATCCTCGGTGCCGCGGTTTCCCTGACCGGCAAGTACTCCACCAATGGCAAGAACACCCAGGACGGCTACAACCTTGCCGTGAAGCGCGTCAACGAGATGGGCGGCGTCAAGGTTGGCGGCAAGGCCTACCAGTTGAAAGTCCTCTACTACGACGACGAATCCACCTCGGCACGCGGCGCGCAGCTGGCCGAGCGGCTGATCAGCCAGGACGGCGTCAAGTTCGTGCTGGGGCCGTACAGTTCCGGGCTCACCAAGGCGATCGCACCAGTGACGGAGAAGTACAAGATTCCGATGGTCGAGGGCAACGGCGCGGACCGCAACCTGTTCACGCAGGGCTACCGCTACATGTTCGCGGTGCTCAACACCTCCGACTACTACCTGCGTTCGGCCGTCCAGCTTGCCGCCGAGGAAGCGCAACGGGCAGGCAAGTCGCCGAAGGACCTCAAGGTGGCCATCGCCATCGAGAACGACAACTTCTCGCAGGACGTGCGCGACGGCGTGGAAGAGGATGCGAAACGCCTCGGCATGAAGGTGGTGATCGACGACAAGCTGCCGCCCGAGCTGAACGACATGTCGGCCACGCTGGCCAAGGTGAAGGCGCTCAAGCCGGACATCCTGGTGGTATCCGGGCATGAGAAGGGCGCGGTGCTGGCGGTGCGGCAGGTGGCGGAGATGCGCATCGATGTGCCGATGCTGGCGCTGACCCACTGCGACTCCGCGCAGATCATCGAGAAGTTCGGCAAGAGCGCCGAATTCGCGGTGTGCGGCTCGCAATGGGACCGCACGCTCAGCTACAAGGACCGCTGGTTCGGCACGGCCGACCAGTACGCGCAGCGCTTCGAGAAGGAGTACCACTACGAGGCGCCATACCAGGCGGCCGAGTCCACCGCCGCGGTGCTGGCCTTCGTCGACGCCTTCGAGCGCGCCGCCTCGTTCGATACGGAGAAGGTCCGCGATGCCCTGGCAAAAACCGACCTGATGACGTTCTACGGCCCGCTCAGGTTCGACCAGAGCGGCAAGAACATCGCCAAGTCGATGGTGCTGTACCAGGTACAGGACGGCAAGTTCAAGGTGGTCGCGCCGGGCAAGTGGGCGTCGTCGAAGGTCATCTATCCGGCTCCTGCCTGGGCGCGGCGCAAATAGAGGGCTGCCGCGCGGCCTGACGCAGATGACCAATCTCGCGGTCCTGTTCCAGAGTCCTGAGCTGAACCTGCAGCTCGTAGTGGATGGCCTGCTGGCCGGCGCGATCTTTGCGCTGGCCGCCTACGGCATGGCGCTGGTATGGGGCGTGATGAACCTCATCAACGTGGCCCAGGGCGAGCTGGTGATGCTGGGCGGCTATATCGTGATCTGGCTGGTTGGCAAGGGCGTGCCCGCAATGCTGGCCGTGCCGGTTGCCGCAGCGGTGATGTATTGCGTGGGCTGGGGACTCTATCGCATCGTCATCTTCCGGCTGGTCGAGCGCGATCTCTTTGTCTCGGTGCTGGCCACCTTCGGCCTGAGCATCGTGCTGCAGCAGCTCGCCAACCTTGCTTTCGGCGCCAACGTGCGCACGCTCGATGCGGGGCTGGGCAGCCTGTTGCTGCCGGTCGGACTGGTGGTGCCGAAGATCAAGCTGGCGGCGTTCGCCGCAGCCCTGGCGCTGGGCGCCGGCCTGATGCTGTTCCTCAGGCATTCGCGCCGCGGCCAGGCGATCCGGGCGACCGCCCAGAACGCGCGCGCTGCCCGTGTGCTGGGGGTGGACGCCGATCGCATCTACGCCTCGACCTTCGCCCTCAATGCCGCCATCTGCGGCGCGGCGGGTGGGCTGGTGGCAATGACCTGGATCATCCACCCCTACCTGGGCCTGCCCTATACCGTGCGCGCCTTCATGATCGTGGTGGTGGCCGGGCTGGGCAGCATGCTGCCGGTGCTCGGTGCGGGAGGCGGGCTGGGCATCGCCGAGAACTATGCCGGCTTCCTGCTCGGCACCGAATACCAGACCGCCTTCCTCTACGCGCTGCTGGTGGTGATCCTGGTAAGCCGCAACCTGATGCTGCGCCGGCGGCGCGGCTACCTGCGATGAAGCTGCACCTGCGCGGCGCGCGCCGGTCCGCATCGGATGTTCCCCCCACCTCCCCGGTGGCCTGGCTGGCGCTGCTCGCGGGCAGCCTGGGCGCGCTGATCGCGCCGTGGCTGTTCGCCGGCATCACCACGCAACTGACCTTTCTCTGGCTGATGGTGCTGTTCGCGCTGACGTGGGACGTCATGGGCGGGCAGATGGGCTACAACTCCTTCGGCAATATCGTGTTCTTCGGCGTTGGCGCCTATGTCTGCGCGGTGGTGCAGCGCGACTTCGGGCTGGGCTACTTCGCCGGCCTCGCGGCGGGTACCGGCCTGGCGGCGCTGGTGGCCGTGGCCGCGGCGCTGGCGCTGGGCCCGGCCATGCTGGGCTTGCGCGGCCATTACTTCGCCATCGGCACGCTGGGCCTGGGCATCGCCTGCGCCGATGGCGCCGCCGGCTGGGACTTCATCGGCGCGGGATCGGGCATGACGCTGCCGCTGTTCCCGGGCGCGGCCGGCAGCCGCGAGCCGTTCTTCTACTACGCGATGCTGGTGCTGGCCGTGGTGACCCTGCTGTCGCTGCGCTGGCTCTATGCGCGGCCATTCGGCCTCGCGCTCAATGCCATCCGCGACGACGAGGACAAGGCCGAGGCGCTCGGCCTGCACACCACGCGCTACAAGATCCTGGCCTGGTGCGTGTGCGCCGTCTTCCTCGGCATGGCGGGCGCCCTGACGGGCAACCTGGTGGGCTTCATCGATCCGCGCGAGCTGGCCTTTGCCGGCGCCACCTTCGGCGTGTGGATGGTGGTGATGGCAATCCTGGGCGGCAAGGGCACGCTGTGGGGGCCGGTGATCGGCGCCGCGCTGTTCCACCTGACCCAGGAGCTGTTCTGGACTTACCTGCTGAACTGGCAGCGCGTTGCGCTCGGCGTGCTGATCGTGCTGATCGTGGTGCTGTTCCCGACCGGCATCATGGGCTGGCTGCGCGATTACAGCGCAAACCGCCGCCCCATGACGGGGAGTGCCGCGCCATGACCGACCTGCTTGCGGTGCGCGGCGTCACCAAGCGCTTCGGCGGCGTTGTCGCCAACCATGACATCTCCGTGCAGGTGCCGCACGGCAGCATCGTGGGCCTGATCGGGCCGAACGGTTCGGGCAAGACGACCCTCTTCAATTCGATCGTCGGCTACCACCCGATCGACGGCGGATCGATCGCGTTCGACGGCCGCGAGATTTCGCGGCTGCGCGTTCCCGAGATCGCCCGCCTGGGCCTGGTGCGCACCTTCCAGCAGACGCGGGTGTTCGGCAAGATGAGCTGCCTGCAGAACCTGCTGGTCAGCGTGCCCCATATGCATGAAGGACTCGCCGCGATGTGCACGCGGCAGGCACCAGCAGTGACGGAGCGGGCCCGGCAGACCCTGCGCATGGCCGGGCTGCAGGACCACGCGGACCAGCGCGGCGCCGACCTGTCGTTCGGGCAGCAGAAGCTGCTCGAGATCTGCATGGCCCTGATGAACGAACCCAGGCTGCTGCTGCTCGATGAGCCGACCGCCGGCGTGAACCCGGTGATGATCGACAGCCTGATCGCACTGCTCACGGACATCAACGCGCGGCTCGGCATCACCCTGCTGGTGATCGAACACAATATGCGGGTGATGATGCAGCTGGCCGGCCACATCTATTGCCTGGCGCATGGCGAGGTGCTGGCGCAGGGATCGCCGGCGCAGATCACCACCAACCGCGCGGTGATCGAGGCCTACCTGGGAGGACAGCCATGAGCAGCGCGCACACCGCCCGGCCGGTTGTCCACGCGCCTGCCGCCGCGCTCGCCGCAGCGCTCTCGCGCCCCCGGCCAACGATCGAGCAACTCGAGCAACTGGCCGGCGGCACGCCGATGGTCGCGGTGGACAACCTGGTCGCCGGCTATGGCGGCATGGAGATCGTGCACGGCTTCAGCCTGCGCGTGGCGCGCGGCGGTTCGCTGTGCCTGATCGGCCCGAACGGCGCGGGCAAGTCCACCGTGCTGCGCGCCATCTACGGCCTGGCCCGGGTCATGTCGGGGACCGTCACCGTGGCCGGCGCGCCGGTCACCCACCTGCGTGCCGAGCGGAAGCTGCGGCAGGCAGGCGTGGCCTATGTGCTGCAGGAGGGTTCGATCTTCCCTGACATGACGGTCGAAGAAAACCTGCTGATGGGCGGGTACCTGATGCCGCACCCGCGCGATGCCAGGGTTGCGGCCGAGCGCATCTTCCAACGCCATGGCGCGCTCGCGCAACGGCGCGGCCAGCGCGCCAGCGTGCTCTCCGGCGGCGAGCGCAGGCTGCTCGAAATCTCGCGCGCGCTGATGATGGACCCCGCCGTGCTGCTGGTGGATGAGCCCTCGATCGGGCTGGAGCCGCGCTATGTCGATCTGGTGTTCGAACACCTGCGCCAGCTGCAGCAGGACGAGGGCAAGACCATCCTCCTGGTCGAGCAGAACGCCCGCAAGGGGCTCGCTTTCGCCGACCTCGGCTATGTCCTGGTGGCCGGCCAGCTGGCCATGGCCGGAACGGGTGGCGAACTGGGCCGGGATCCGGAGGTCGGCAGGTTGTTTCTTGGCGCCTGAGCCACCGCTGCGGCGCGGTGACGCCGTACAAGGAGATCCAAATGTTCAAGCATCTGCTCGTAGCGGTCGACGGCTCGGACCTGTCCGATACGGCCTACCGCAAGGCCATCGCGCTGGCCAGCTCGATACAGGCCCGCCTTACCGCGATCCAGGTCGTTGCGCACTATGACGTGATGCGCCTGCAGACCGCCATGCTCCAGGAAACCCGGCAACGCTTCATGCAGGAAGCCTACCGGCAGGCCGAGGCCTACCTGGCGACGATCGTGCAGGAGGCCGCCGCGGCCGGCGTGCCCTGCGAAACCGCCTGCCCCACCGGCGACCACATCTTCCAGGCCATCGTCGACGAGGCCGAGGCGAGGAAGTGCGACCTGATCGTGATGGCCTCGCACGGGCGGCGCGGGGTGCAGGCGCTGGTGATCGGCAGCGAGACGCAGAAGGTGCTCACGCACACGAAGATCCCGGTGCTGGTCTACCGCTAGTGTCCTGTTCCGCGAATACCTTGCCATGAAATCGCCCAGTTGGCCGCCATGCGTCGTTGCTCGTCGTTGCCATAGCTACGGCTATGGCGCCTCCTCGCGCCTAGCCTGACAGCCAACTGGACGATTTCACTTTGGCAAGTTATCTGCGCAACAGGACCTAGCGCGCCGGTGCGCCCGGTGCGCTGCGCTCAACCGCCGATGCGCGCCGCCACCGCCGCCACGCGCGCCGCTTGGACACGGTCGCGGATCTGGCCGACGTCATCGCCGCAGGCACGCGCGATCGCGCCGGCGTCGACCGCCGCCGCCGCTTCCAGCGCCGCCAGCAGGCGCGCCGCCTGCGGGTAGGCGCTCGACTCGAAGCCCTTGCGCCCGCGCAGGTCGGCCTCGCAGGCCTGCAGCGCCTCGGCGAAGCGTGCCGGCTTGCGCAGCGCATCGCAGCGCTCGAGCAGGCGCATCACCGCTGCGGCGCTGAACTCGAGCGAGCGGTGGATATTGCCGTGCTCGCGCGCCACCACCAGCGCCAGGTCGCGGCACTCATTGGGTACGCGCAGGCGCACGCAGACGTCTTCGAGCAGCTGCGCGCTGCGCGTTTCGTGACCGATATGGCGCGGCAGCACGTCCGCGGGCGTGGTGCCCTTGCCCAGGTCATGCACCAGCGCGGCAAAGCGCACCGTGAGCGGCGCGCCCATGGCGGCGGCCTGGTCGATCACCATCATCACGTGCACGCCGGTATCGACTTCCGGATGGTAATCGGCGCGCTGGGGCACGCCCCACAGGCGCTCCAGCTCGGGCAGCAGCCGCGCCAGCGCGCCGCATTCGCGCAGCACCTCGAACATGCGCGACGGCTTCGCTTCCATCAGCCCGCGCGCCAGCTCCTGCCAGACGCGCTCGGGCACCAGCGCGTCGACCTCGCCGGCGGCGACCATCTCGCGCATCAGCCGCATGGTCTCGGCGGCAACGCCGAATTCATGGAAGCGCGCGGCAAAGCGGGCCACGCGCAGGATGCGCACCGGGTCTTCGGCAAAAGCGTCGGAGACATGGCGGAACAGGCGCGCGGCCAGGTCACGCTGGCCGCCGTGCGGATCGATGACCGGGCCGGTCAGGTTACCGTCGGCATCGACCGCGCGCGCCATCGCGTTGATGGTGAGGTCGCGCCGCACCAGGTCGTCTTCCAGCGTGACATCGGGCTCGCAATAAAAGGCAAAGCCCTTGTAGCCCATCGCCGTCTTGCGTTCGGTGCGGGCCAGCGCGTATTCCTCTTTGGTGCGCGGATGCAGGAACACCGGGAAGTCCTTGCCGACCGGCTTGTAGCCGGCAGCTTCCATCTGCGCCGGGGTCGCGCCCACTACCACGTAGTCGCGATCCTGGCTGGGCTTGCCCAGCAATTCGTCGCGGATCGCGCCGCCGACGGCATACACCTGCATCGTTCTGGCCTCGTCATGTGCCGGCGCCCGGACCTGGCCCGCCGGCGGTATTGCTCAGTGGTTGATGATTATCGCATCGGGACGATCCGGGGCCAGCCGGTAGGGTTCGTCGTCGGCCAGGAAGTCGCGCTCCTCGCGTGCGCCTGCAATCCATTGCTGCATTGCCGGCAGCGCCAGCATGAAGTCGGCGTAGGCCTTGGCGTCCTCGGCGTCATCGGGCAGGTGGATGCCGTAGGTGGCAAAGCGGCTCACCACCGGCGCAAAGAACGCGTCGGCGACGGTGAACTCGCCGAACAGGAACGGCCCGTTCGCACCGTGCTGCTGGCGCAGCCCTTCCCAGATCGCGGCGATGCGCTCCACGTCGCGCTGCACCGCCACGTTCCAGCCGCGCCCGGGCAGCACCGCGGTCACGTTCATCGGCAACTGGCTGCGCAGGTTGCCGAAGCCCGAATGCATCTCGGCGCAGACGGCGCGCGCCACCGCGCGCTGGGCGCGGTCGGCCGGCCACAGGTTCTTTTCCGGGAAGCGCTCGGCCAGGTATTCGCAGATCGCCAGCGAATCCCACACCGTGACCTCGCCATCGACCAGCGCCGGCACCTTGCCCGCGGGCGAGTAGCGCGCGATCTCGGCGGCGAAGCTGCCGGTGAACAGGCGCACCTGCACTTCTTCGAAATCAATGCCGGCCTGGCGCAGCAACAGCCATGGGCGCAGCGACCAGGAGGAATAGTTCTTGTTGCCGATGACGAGCTTCATCGTGGGTCCTTGGGGGAGGAAACGGAGGGAGACGGCGCAGGCGCGGCGCCTGCGGGCCTGCAGGACGGCATGGCGGCCGCGCGCCGGACTGGTCATTCTGCCAGTGCTGCCGCCCGCGTCAAAGTGAATTGCGCTAGCAACCGATATGAAATCCGGTCACATAGGGCGCACCGGGACGCCGGCGCGTCAGCGGTGCACGCTGGCCCGCATATGCGTCATCGCGGTATCGCGGTTGCGCCCCGCCAGCGCGTCGGTCATGACCGACTCCAGGCTGGCCGGATGCAGGTTCAGTTCGGGTGCGACCGGGTGCTCCAGCACATTGTCGAGCTGCATCGAGTCGAGGTTGTCGCGCGACAGCATCGGTTCGCCCGGCATATGCTCCATGATGCTGGCCTGCACCCGTGCCAGCGCATCGGGCAGCGCGATCACCGGGCGCGGATGCCCGGAAGCGCGGCCGGCAAAGCGCACCAGCTCTTCCAGGGTATAGACCTGCGGGCCGCCCAGCTCATAGCCGTGGCCGATGGTGGCCGGGTTCACCATGGCATTCAGGTAGGCCTGCACCACATCCTGCACGAATACCGGCTGGAAGCGCGCATGCGCGCACGCCAGCGGCACCACCGGGGCCATCTGCTGCATGTGGGCGAACAGGTTCAGGAAATGGTCGTCGGGGCCAAACACCACCGAGGGCCGGAAGATGGTCCAGTCCAGCCCGCTGGCGCGCACCACGCGCTCGCCGTCGCCCTTGCTGCGCAGGTACATCGATGGCCCGTTGCTGTCCGCGCCCAGCGCGCTCATATGCAACAGCCGGCGCACGCCGGTGGACAGGCACGATGCCGCGATCTGCCGCACCATCTCCACATGCGCGCTGGCAAAGGCTTCGCCGTAGGGGTCGGCGCGCTCGCCGTGCAGCACGCCCACCAGGTTGACGACGATGCCATCCACGCCCAGCGAGCCGATGGCATCGTCCAGCGCGGCATTGTCGGCCAGGCCCAGCTCCACCACCTCCACGCGCGGCAGCAGCAGCAGGTGCTGCGCATGCTCGATATTGCGCGTGCCGACCACGATGCGGTCGGGGGCGATGGGCGAATCGGGGTTGGCGCCAGGCTCAAGCGGCGCGCCCGAGGCCGAGGCAGCCCCGGCCAGGCGCGAGACGAGGTGGCTGCCGATAAAGCCGGCGCCACCGATAACGAGGACGTTGCTGGTCTGCATGATGCCTCCGTGCCAAGAAAACTGCACGCCGCGGCACCCTGCGCCAGCCCGGGCCCGCCGGATCGTCCCGGCAGGGGCCGTCCTGCCCGCCCCCGCAGGGGTGACTTCAGGGCAGGCTGGTGGTAGTCACCGCCGACGGCGCGACCATGCCCAGGCGCGATTTCAGCGACTGCGGACGGCCACTCATCAATGCAGCATAGTACGTGGCGTTGGAAAGCACATTCTTCACATAGCCGCGCGTTTCATTGAACGGAATGGTCTCTGCAAAGATCGCGCCTTCCACCGGCCGCGCCAGTGTGCTGCGCCAGGCCTTGGGCCGGCCCGGGCCGGCGTTGTACGCAGCCGAAGCCAGCGTCCACGAACTGTCCAGGTCGGTCAGCACCATGTTCAGGTAATTGGTGCCAAGCAGGATGTTGATATTGGGATCGCCCATCATCGACGGCGAAAAGTCGTTCATGCCGATCTTGCGCGCGACGTACTTGGCCGTGGCCGGCATTACCTGCATCAGGCCATGTGCGCCCGCCGACGAGCGCGCATTCATGATGAAGCGCGATTCCTGGCGGATCAGGCCGTAAACCCACGCCATGTCCAGGCCGACATCGTCGGTGGCGCGCTGCATGATGTCGCGATACGGCATCAGGAAGCGCAGCGTGAAATCATGTTCGTTGCGGGTCCGGTCGGCGGAGTTGACGGTGCGGTCCAGCAGCTCCAGGCGGCGCGCATACTCGGCCGCGGCCAGCAGTTCGCGGTCGCTCATATTGCGCAGTTCCCAGTTCCACTCGCGGTTGCCTTCGAAGCGCAGGTTCATGTTGTAGAACTTCTGCGCCCGCTGAAAACCGGGGCGCGAACGCATGGCCATGGCCTCGGCGTCGCTGACGGTGGTGCGCGCCGGCAGCGTGATGCGGTTGCCCAGCTCTTCGCTGGCCAGCTGGCCGTAGAAGTTGAACTGGCCGGCGATCTGCTGGAAGTTCTGCTGGGCCTCGGTGTCGCGGCCGTCGGCCTTGAGCGCGCGGCCATACCAGTAGATCCAGGCCGGGTCCTTGGCGCGCAGTTCGGGGCGCATCAGCTCCACCGCCTGGCGCACCTGTTTCCAGTCGCCCTGGCGCAGCGCGGCGCGCACGCGCCACTCCTGGGTGTCGTCGGAGAGCCACTGGTTGCCGCCCAGGTCCATCTGGCGGCGGTAGTAGCCGGCCGCGTCGGGCAGCAGCTTCTTGGCCGCGAACTGGCCGATCACGCCCCAGGCCGCGCCTTGCTCGTCGCGCGACAGCGCGCCCTGGGCCGTGCCGAGGTAGGCGGCAGCCTGCGACGGGTCGTTGCGCGCCATCTTGACGATGGTGGCGAGCGTATCGCCATCCGCGCGCGCGTCGGGCACCAGCGCGGCGATCTTGCCGGCCAGCGTGACATAGTTCTGCTCCAGCGCCAGCCGCGCCTGGTAGGCGACGTCGCTGCGCTGGATCTGCTGGCTTTGCGCCAGGTAGCCGATCAGGTCGACACAGCCTTCGCCGTAGTACCTGGGGTCGCTCAGCACATTGCGCGCATCGGCGGCCACGTTCTGGCCCTTGAGCGCGCGCGACAGCAGCGCATAGCACTCGACCTGGGTATCGTCCTTGAGCGCGAACTGCGGGTATTCGACATCGAAATTGGCCCAGTCGCGCTTCTTGCCCAGCACCAGCAGCCAGTCATTGCGCATGCGGTCGGCAATGGCGTCGCCCTTGTAGCGCTGCAGGAACACGCGCACCTGGTCGTCGGGCGCATCGATGCGCGCCAGGCCGCTGGCGTCGAACAATTGCGGCTTGATGCGGAAGTACTCGACATAGGAGGGGACCGGGTAGTCCACCAGCGTGGCCGAGATCGCGTAGGCACGCTCCACATCGTTCTTGCGCGCGGCTTCGCGCAGCGCGGTGAAGGCCTCGTCGGGATCGCTCGGGATCACCGCCGCCTGCGGGCGCGACACCGCCTGCGGGCGCTTCTGCGCATGGACGGGCGTGACAAGCAGTGCACATGCCAGCGCGATCCAGGCGGCCCGGCCGGCACGCTGCAGATATACTCCCTTCAGCATTCTTTGCTTCCTTGTCGATGACGGCGGCGCCGGCGCCTGCAACCTTGTGCCCAGCCGCGGTTCCGCCGTTCGTGTTGGTTCGGACGAGGGGCATTATCCCACGCCATGTCATCCACTCCTGCCACGACCGCACCCAACCCCGCCGCCGAAGACCGTCGCGCACTGCGCACGCAGTTGCTGGCGCAGCGCGCCGCCCTGCCCGCACGCGCCGAAGCCGACGCGCGCATCGCCGCCGCGCTGTCCGGATTGCTGGCCGGCCTGGCCGCGCGCTGCCTCGGTTTCTACTGGCCGATCCAGCAGGAGTTCGACGCGCGCGACGCGGTCGGCATCTGGCTAGCCGCCATGCCTGGCCGCAGCGCCGCGCTGCCGTCGGTCAGCCGCCCGGGCGCGCCGCTGGATTTCCACCTGTGGACACCGGACACGCCCATGGCCACCGGCCACTACGGCATCCCGGTGCCGGACGGCACTGAGGCCGTGACGCCCGATGCCCTGCTCATTCCCTGTGTCGGATTCAGCCCGGACAAGTTCCGCCTGGGCTACGGCGGCGGCTTCTACGACCGCACGCTGGCGGCCATGGCGCAGCGGCCGGTGGCGATCGGCATTGGCTACGAAAACTGCCGGGCACCGTTGCAGGCGCAGCCGCATGACATCGCCATGGACTGGATCGTCACGGAATCCGGCGCGTTCTAACCTTGCTCGGCCTCGTCGCGCCGCACCAGCTCGTCCACCAGCGCACGCATGCAGCGCCAGTGCGAGCCCTCCCAGAACACGCGCCGGCACTGGTCGCAGGTGACAAAGCTGCGATGGCGCTCCAGCACCCCTTGCGGCACGCGCCCGGCCGCGCCCGCCGCATCCAGCGCGCGCAGCGGCGCATTGCAGTCCAGGCATAGCGAAAACGGCCGTGCGCTGCGCGCCAGGTCCAGCCGCGCAAAGATTTCCCGCACCTGCAGTTGCGACTTGATCGCGCGCACATAGCAGCCGTGGGTGATGCCGCGGCGCTTGAGCAGCTCGCGGTCGCGCGTCAGCACGACGCGGCCCTGGTCGACGGCGATGCGCTCGATCTCGCTGTCTTCGAAATGGTTGTCGTAGAGGGTGTCGAAGCCGGTCATGCGCAGCAGGTGCGCCAGGCCGCCCAGGTGCGCGTCGGCGACAAAGCGCATCACCCGCAGCGGCTGCTCGCGTACCCGCAGCAGCGGGGACACGTCGAGCCGTTCGAACTTGGGATAGACCGAGACCCGGTCGCCATCGCACAGCGGCCGCTCGAACCCGGACGATTCGCCATTGACCAGGATCAGCTCGACTTCGGTATGCGGCACGCCCAGCGCCTCGATCATGTGCTTGACCGTGGCGGCGCGCGCGCAGGCGCAGGACAGGTCACGCCGGCGCTGGTCCGGCGCGAGGAAGTCGTTCAGTTCCTCGTAGAAGCGGAAGGTGGCGGTGACCATGGTGCCGAGTATGGCACCGATCGCAGGCATCGTGGGAGCACCACAAGCGCCCGCAGCAGGCTCCCCTCTCCCGCACGCGGGAGAGGGAAGCAAACACTCAGCCCGCGTTCCCCAGCCGCAGCGCCGCCTCCACCGCCAGCTTCGCCCAGGGCGTCATCGCGCCGGGCGATTCCAGCGCCGCCGGCGGCAGGCTCAGGTAGTGGCGCATGGTGACCTCGCGCTTTGCCGACTGGTAGCGGAAGGGCTCGCTGCCCTCGGCCTCGAACTTGCCGCGCGTGGCGTCATCCGCCTTCAGGTAGCAGGTGCCTCCCGACACCAGCGCAAACATCAGCCCGTCATAGAACAGGCCATGGCCGCCAAACATGCGCTTGGCCGCAATGGGACCGATGCGCGCCGCCAGCGGCCCCATCAGCTCGAGCAGATGTTCGATGAAGGGATCGGGGCGGCGCGTGGCCATGGCGGGCTTTACAGCTTCAGGCGCTGCCAGATCGCCTTGGTGGCGCCGGCGGCATTGAGCGTGTAGAAGTGCAGGCCCGGCACGCCCGCGGCGAGCAGGCGCTCGCACAGCGCGGTGACCACGTCCAGGCCGAAGGCGCGGATCGATTCGCGGTCGTCGCCGAAGCTCTCCAGCCGCTTGGCCACCCAGCGCGGCACTTCGGCGCCGCACATCTCGGAGAAGCGCATCAGCTGCGAGTAGTTGGTGATCGGCATGATGCCCGGCACGATCGGCACCTCCACGCCCTGCGCCCGCACATCGTCGACAAAGCGGAAGTAGGCGTCGGCGTTGTAGAAGTACTGCGTGATGGCGGAGTCGGCGCCGGCCTTGACCTTGCGCACGAAGTTGTCCAGATCGTGGCGCGGGGACTTGGCCTGAGGGTGGTACTCGGGGTAGGCCGCGACCTCGATGTTGAACCAGTCGCCGGTCTCGGCGCGGATGAACTCGACCAGTTCGTTGGCGTAGCGGAACTCGCCGATCTCGCCCATGCCCGAGGGCATGTCGCCGCGCAGGGCGACGATATGGCGGATGCCGCCCTCGCGGTACTGCTGCAGGATCGCGCGGATGCTCTCGCGCGACGAGCCCACGCACGACAGGTGCGGCGCGGCCTCGATGCCTTCGCGCTGGATTTCCAGCACCGCGTCCAGCGTGCCCTGCTGCGTGGTGCCGCCGGCGCCGAACGTCACCGAGATGTACTTGGGCTTGAGCGGGGCCAGCTGCGCACGCGTGTTGCGCAGTTTCTCCGTGCCCTCCGCCGTCTTGGGCGGGAAGAATTCAAAGCTGAAGTAGCGGTCTTGCATAATGGTGGCGCGCCGCGTTGGCGCGGCGCGCGGTATGGGATTCGTGTCAGTGCAGGCCGCGTCAGGCGGTGCGTTCGCCCAGCAGCAGGCTGGCCAGCAGCCACGAGATCACGCTGTACAGGATGGAGCCCAGCAGGGCCGCCCAGAAACCGCCGACGGTAAAGCCCGACAGCAGGTTGCCGACAAACAGGAACAGCAGCGCGTTGATGACGAAGATAAACAGCCCCAGCGTCAGCAGCGTGACCGGCAGCGTCAGGATCACCAGGATCGGACGGATCAGCGTATTGACCAGGCCCAGCACCAGCGCCGCCAGCATCGCCGAGCCAAAGCTCTGGATGTGGATCGACGAGATGATGTACGGCAGCACGAACAGCGCAACAGCGTTGATGATCCAGACGACCAGTAATCTCATGACGGCTCCTTGAATGTGGTTTCTCCCCCTCTCCCGCAAGCGGGAGGGGGAGCCCTGCCTTCCTGTGCGGATCAGTAGCGGTAGTGGTCGGCCTTGTACGGGCCTTCCTTCTTCACGCCGATGTACGCGGCCTGCTGTTCGGTCAGCTCGGTCAGCTGCGCGTTCAGCTTGCGCAGCTGCAGGCGCGCCACCTTCTCGTCCAGGTGCTTGGGCAGCGTGTAGACGCCGACCGGGTACTTGCCGCTGTCGCGTTCCTGCCAGAGTTCGATCTGGGCGATGGTCTGGTTGGCGAACGAGCTGCTCATCACGTACGACGGGTGGCCGGTGGCGCAGCCCAGGTTCACCAGGCGGCCCTTGGCCAGGATGATCAGCTTCTTGCCGTCCGGGAACTTGACGTGATCGACCTGCGGCTTGATCTCATCCCATTCGTACTTCTCGATCGAGGCGATGTCGATCTCGTTGTCGAAGTGGCCGATATTGCAGACGATGGCCTGGTCCTTCATCTTCGCCATGTGGTCATGGGTGATGACATGGTAGTTGCCGGTGCAGGTGACGAAGATATCGCCATGCTCGGCGGCGTAGTCCATGGTCACCACGCGGTAGCCTTCCATCGCGGCCTGCAGCGCGCAGATCGGGTCGATCTCGGTCACCCACACCTGGGCCGACAGCGCGCGCAGCGCCTGTGCGCTGCCCTTGCCCACGTCGCCGTAGCCGGCCACGATGGCAACCTTGCCGGCGATCATCACGTCGGTGGCGCGCTTGATGCCGTCCACCAGCGACTCGCGGCAGCCGTACAGGTTGTCGAACTTGCTCTTGGTCACCGAGTCGTTGACGTTGATGGCCGGGAAGCGCAGTTCGCCCTTCTGGGCCATCTGGTACAGGCGGTGCACGCCGGTGGTGGTTTCCTCGGTCACGCCGCGGATGGCTGCCAGGTTGCGGCTGTACCAGCTCGGGTCCTTGGCCAGCTTTTCCTTGATCGCGGCGAACAGGTAGGTTTCTTCTTCGCTGGTGGCCTTGGCGATCACCGACTCGTCCTTCTCGGCACGCGCGCCCAGGTGCAGCAGCAACGTGGCGTCGCCGCCGTCATCCAGGATCATGTTGGGGGTGCCGCCATCCGCCCAGTCGAAGATGCGGTGGGTGAAGTCCCAGTATTCCTTCAGCGATTCGCCCTTGAACGCGAACACGGGCGTGCCGCCGGCGGCGATCGCGGCAGCGGCGTGGTCCTGGGTCGAGAAGATATTGCACGAGGCCCAGCGCACGTCGGCGCCCAGTGCCTTGAGCGTCTCGATCAGCACGGCGGTCTGGATCGTCATGTGCAGCGAGCCGGCAATGCGCGCGCCCTTGAGCGGCTGCGCCGCGGCGAATTCGTCGCGGATCGCCATCAGGCCGGGCATCTCGGTCTCGGCAATGGCGATTTCCTTGCGGCCCCAGCCGGCCAGGTTGATGTCGGCGACGAGGTAGTCTTGCTTCAGGTCGGTCACAGCGTTCATGTTTCACTCCCGGTGAAGAGTGGCACGCAGGTGACGAGTACGGGGAATCTGGCAGCCGTGGCATGGCGCAAGGGCACATGCGAAGCACGCGGATAGGTCGACTCGCCTCCGTGCGGACCACGGATCAGCGAGCGCCGTTGAAGACAGTCCGAGCCTGGCGGATGGCATGGGGCGGCTGTGCCGCCGGCCGCGCGATGTGCTTCGCAGGCCGCCATCCGTTGCAACGCTCCTCGGAGTGGCGGTATTGTAGCGTGCCCGGGCGCCTTGCGCACCGGCTCCCTCCGATTCCTGCACAGATGATCCCAACGCCACCCCGTACCCTGACCATCGCCGGTTCCGACTCCGGCGGCGGCGCCGGCATCCAGGCCGACCTGAAGACCTTTTCCGCGCTGGGCTGCTTTGGCATGAGCGCCATCACCGCGATCACCGCGCAGAACACGCTGGGCGTGACCGGCGTGCACGCCATTCCCGCCGACATGGTGGCCGCGCAGATCGATGCCGTGGCCAGCGATATCGGCGTGGACGCGGCCAAGACCGGCATGCTGGGCACCGCCGCCATCGTCGAGGCGGTGGCCGCTGCGGCGGACCGGCACGCCATCCGCAAGCTGGTGGTGGACCCGGTGATGATCTCGACCTCGGGCGCGACGCTGTCCGATGACGCCACCACGCAGGCGATGGTGCGGCTGCTGTTCCCGCGCGCGCTGCTGGTCACGCCCAACCTGCCCGAGGCTTCCTACCTGCTGGGCCGCAGGATCACGCGCCGTGCGGAGATGGAACAGGCCGCCGCCGACCTGATCGCGATGGGCTGCCCCGCGGTGCTGCTCAAGGGTGGCCACCTGGAAGACGGTGCCGCCGCCGGCGGCCTGGATGACCTGCTGATGCTGGCCGACGGCAGCGTGCGCGTGTTCACGCATCCGCGTGTCGATACCCGCAACCTGCACGGCACCGGCTGCACGCTGGCCGCCGCGATTGCCGCTCAGCTTGCGCGCGGCGATGCGCTGGAGGCGGCGGTGGGCACGGCGCTGGACTACGTGGCGCAGGCCATCGCGGCGGGCGCGGGGCTGCGGCTGGGTGCCGGCAACGGCCCGCTGAACCATTTGTTCGCGCCGCGCGCGCTGGGTTGACGGACATGCCGATGCTGGCCGATATCGACCTGCGCAGCGACCCGGCTGCCGCGTTCTACCTCAAGCATGAAGTTGTCGACGTGGTGTTCGCCACCGAACCCGGCGAGCTGATCAGCCGCGAGGGACCCAACCGCTACCAGCCTGGCGATGCGCTGATCACCAGCCGCGGCGGCGACCGCTGGTGCGTCTCGCGCGACCGCTTCGACCCCAAATACGAGGCCGTGCCGCCGCTGGCGCACGGCCAGGACGGCGCCTACCGCAACAAGCCGATCCCGGTACTGGCGCGCGAAATGCACGAGGCCTTCAGCATCGCGCGCAGCGCCGGCGGCGACGTGCTGCACGGCAAGCCGGGCGACTGGCTGATGCAATACGCGCCCGGCGACTATGGCATCACCGAGCGCGCACGCTTCGAACAGGTGTACCGGCCGCTGCAGGACTGAGCGGCCAGGCCGACGCCAGGGTCAGTTGCCGCCGGCGGACAGCGGCACCAGCTTGAATGCGGCCCGCGCCACGCACACCACTGTGCCGGCAGCATCCTTGACCTCGCCCTCGCAGAATGCAATGCGCGCGCCGCGGCGCAGGCAGCGCGCCTCCAGCGTCAGCTCGCCGCGCGCTGCCGCCAGGAAATGCGTGGACATGTCGATCGTGATCACGCCGGTTTCCAGCGGCGCATGCGAGCGCGCGGCTCCGCTCAGGGTGAAGTCCAGCGTCGCCATCAGCGTGCCGCCATGCACATCGCCACGGCTGTTGACCAGCGACGGGTGCGCCGGCAGCCGCGTGCGGCACAGGCCCTCCTCGATCTGAACCGGTTGCAGGCCGAAATAGCGCATCAGCGGCACGTCGATGCCGAAGTAGGGCTTTTCGGGCGTGCCGGGGGCGACGGGGATGATTTCGGGGGCGGTCTGGCTGGACATGATGGGGGATGCTGGATGGTTGGCGGGGAATGCTGCCCAACATCATAACGGCGGGGCCCCGTTCGGTTCCCGCGGCTGGGCGAATGTCGCACAAATCCTGGCGCCGCGCGCGCCCTTCAGAGCACCTTCCGCATCGCCACCCGCTGCCGCAGCCCCGCAGCACGCTGCGCCGCCAGCGCGTCGGCCAGCAGCGGACACAGCTCGTCGTCACGCAACTGGCGAAACCCGAGCGATGCATAGAACGGCGCATTCCAGGGCAGGTGGGCAAACGTGGTCAGGTTGAGCGAGTGCGATCCCCCCGCCCGCGCCCAGCCCTGCACCGCCCCTACCAGCGCCCGCCCGATGCCGCGGCGCCCGTGGTCGGGGTGCACATCCATTTCATCGAGATAGGCGCACTCACCGTTGCGGCTGGCCAGCGCAAAGCCGGCCAGTTCCCCATCGCGCTCGGCTACCCACAGGCGCGCTTCGCGCTGCGCGGCGGCCAGCACCGGCTCGGGCGTGCTGACCAGGCGCAGCAGCGCCGGCAGATCCGTATCAGGGAAGAGCGCCGCGGCGGCCAGTTCGATATCGGCCAGGCGCGGCACCTCGTCCGCCGCTGCCAGGCGGATGTGCGCAGCAGCAGCCATGGCTGGCTCCGCGCTCAGACAGCGGGGAACAGGCTGATCAGTTGGGCCACCGCGGCCGGCACGTCATCAGCCTCGGTCACCGCGCGCACCACGGCGGCACTGCCGACGCCGACGGCCAGCACCTCGCGCATATTGGCCGCGTTGACGCCGCCGATGCCCACCAGCGACGGGATCACCGGCTGCATCAGCTTCACGTAGGCGCGGAAGCGGCCCATGCCCTGCGGCTGGGTCGGCATCACCTTGGTGGTGGTCGGGAAGATCGCGCCCAGCGCCAGGTAGCTGGGGCGGATCGCGGCCACGCGCAGCATCTCGGCATAGCCATGGGTGGAGACACCCAGGCGCAGGCCCGAAGCGCGGATCGCATCGAGGTCGGCATCGTCCAGGTCTTCCTGGCCAAGGTGGATGCCGTAGATGCCGCTCTGATCGCCGCCGTTGGCGGCGCGGTAGTCGATCGCGGCCTGCCAGTGGTCGTTGACGAACAGGCGCGACGACGAGCCCTGCATGGCCTTCGCCGCGCGTGCGATCTCGGCACGCACCGCGGCGGGGTCGTCGGACTTGAAGCGCAGCTGCACCGTCGGCACGTTCAGCGGCGCCAGGCGCTCGATCCATTCGGCGCTTGGCACCACCACGTACAGGCCCAGCGCGGGGCACGGCGCGAACGGCGCCGCGGCCTGCTCGGGTGCCACCAGGGCGGCGTGCCGCACATGCGGGAAGCGGGCAAAGTCAGACGGCCAGTCGGCCGAGCCCGGCTCCCAGGCGCGCGCCAGGCACAGCGCGTCGTGCGCGGGGAAATGCAGCGACAGGCTGGCCAGCAGCACCGCGACGAAGGCGGGCGAATGCGGCTGGTCGGTGTCGGCGGCGACGGAGAAGACCCAAGTGCCCATCGGCGAGCGCACCGTGTCGATCCACTGGCCGCCCTCGCGGTCGGTCTCGATCAGCGTGGCGCCCGCGGCGGCGACGCGCGCGATCGTGCCTGCGTCGGCTTCGCCGTCGAACAGCAGCACGTCGTGGGCGCCGGGTTGCGCGGGCGCGTCGGCCAGGCGCCAGGCCTGCCACGGCTTGTCATCGACGCCGAAGGTCTCGCCATAGTGTTCCAGCACCGCCTGGCGCAGCGGGCCGTCACTGGCGGCATGCACGGCGCGGCGGGTCATGCGCGCTGCTCCGTGCTGTCGGCGTGCCAGAACGGCATGCCAACGACAGGGGTGCTGGCCTGCGCCACCTCGCGCTCGGGCATCGGCCCGGCCAGGTAGGCGGTGCGGCCGGCCTCAACGGCCTGCGCAAAGGCGCGCGCCATATTGACCGGGTAGGCGGCCTGCGCCACCGCGGTATTGAGCAGCACGCCGTCGTAGCCCCACTCCAGCACCTGCGCCGCATGCGACGGCAGGCCCAGGCCGGCATCGACGATCAGCGGGGTGTCGGGCAGGCGCTCGCGCAGCACGCGCATCGCGTGCGGGTTGACCGCGCCGCGGCCGGTGCCGATCGGGGCGGCCCAAGGCATCAGCGCCTGGCAGCCCACGTCGAGCAGGCGGCGGCACAGCACCAGGTCCTCGGTGCAGTACGGCAGCACCTTGAAGCCTTCCTTGATCAGGGTCTCGGCCACGGCCGGCAGGTTCAGCGTATCGGGCTGCAGCGTGTAGTCGTCGCCGATCAGCTCCAGCTTGATCCACGGTGTTTCGAAGACCTCGCGCGCCATCATCGCGGTGGTGATCACTTCCTGCGCGGTGAAGCAGCCAGCGGTATTGGGCAGCACCGGCACGTCCAGCGCCTTGAGCATCTGCCAGAAGGCCTGGCCGCCCTCGCCGGCGCCTACCGCGCCCTGGCGGCGCAGCGCGACTGTGATCATGGCGGGCCTGGAGGCCTGCACGGCCGCCTCCAGCGTGGCCGGCGACGGGTAGCGCGCGGTGCCCAGCAGCAGGCGCGAGCCGAACGACTCGCCATACAGCACGAACGGGTCGCGCAAGGTTTCGGAAGGTTCGAATGTCATGGGTCAGCCTCCCGTCACGGGTTGCACGAGGTCGATGCGGTCGCCGGCCGCAAGAATGGTGTTGGCGTGGGCGCCGCGCGGCACGAACTGGCCGTTGACCGCCGCGGCAAAGGGGGGCGCGATCTGCGCCGCGCTCACCGCGTCCGCCAGCGTGGCGGAATCGGCAAGGGCGAGCGGTCGGCCGTTGAGCAGGATTTCCATGTCAGTCATGCGTTAGTGCAGCAGCCCGCCAGGTGCGGCCATGGTTGCGGCGGCGGGCGCTTCGGTCACGGCTTCGATCATGCCAGGCCAGCGCAGCGCGGCCGGCACCGCATGGGCCGCGGGATCGCCCTTGAGCAGCGCGCCAACCACCGCGCATGCAGCCTCGGTCACCGCCGGCGCAATCAAAAAGCCATGCCGGTACAAGCCGTTGACGCGCACCACGCGCGCGCGCTGGTCCACGCGGATCGCCGGCAGGTGGTCGGGCCGCGTCGGGCGCCGCTGCACGTTCAGTTCCAGCACGCGCGCCTCGCCGAAGGCGGGATGCAGCGAATGCGCCGCCGACAGCAGCTCCAGCGCGGAACGCACGCTCATGGGCGAATCATCCTCGCTTTCCAGCTCGGTGGCGCCGATCACGTACAGGTCGTTGGGCTTGGGCGCGATATAGATCGGGTAGCGCGGATGCAGCAGCCGCACCGGCCGGTGCAGCCTGACGTCGGGCGCATGCACGCGCACCACTTCGCCACGCAGGCCGCGCAGGCCCGGCTTGTCGCCGCCCGGCTGCGCGGGCCACGCCGAGCGCGCGCCCAGGCCGCGGCAATCCAGCACCACGTCGGCACGGATGCCGAGCTTGGGCAGCGATTCGGCATCGACCTCGCCAGCCTCCCAGACGCAATGCACCCCTTCGCTGACCGCGCACGACAACAGCGCGCGCAGCGCGCCACGGTTGTCGAGCTGGCCTTCGCCGGCCAGCAGCAGGCCCTGCGGGAAGCGGCCCGCCAGCGCGGGCTCGACTTCGCCCACGCCCTTGCCGTCCAGCGCGCGCAGCCGCTGCGACACCAGTTCGGGCGGCGCCACCGCGCGCACGCGGCTGGTGAACAGCGACATCTCGGCGCGGTCACGCGCATGCCAGACCACCAGCGTGCCGTCCTCCTGGAAGAAGACCGGCTCAGGCAATTCGGCCAGCCACGCGCGCCACAGGTCGACGCTGGCGATGCCCAGGTCGACGATGCGGCGCTCGGCAATGGCCGATTCCGCCAGCGGCGCCAGCATGGCCGCGGCCACATAGGCGGCCGAGCCCGCACCGTCCGGACCGGCCCGCTCCACCAGCGCCACGCGGGCGCCGCTGCGTACCAGTTGCCAGGCGGCCAGGCGGCCGGCAAGACCGGCCCCGAGGATGGCGACGTCAAACGACTGCACTGCTGTCATGAGGGGTGTTGTACCGGACGGGCGTGCGGCCGCGCCGGCCTCCTTGTTGTCGGTGCCGCCGCGCGAGGCGCTGCGCGGCGGCGAAACACGAGCGGGCATGGGTGCGAAGCCATGCCCGTACTGCCAGTCACTGCATCACGAGTAGATCTTGCTGCCCTTCTTCAGGAACTCGATCGACTTCTCTTCCATGCCCTGCTTCGCTTCCTTGGGCAGCGACGCCGCGTAGTCGCGCACTTCCTGCGTGATCTTCATCGAGCAGAACTTCGGCCCGCACATCGAGCAGAAGTGGGCGATCTTGGCGCCCTCGGCCGGCAGCGTGGCGTCGTGGTACGAACGCGCGCGTTCCGGATCGAGGCCCAGGTTGAACTGGTCTTCCCAGCGGAACTCGAAGCGTGCCTTGGACAGCGCGTTGTCGCGCAGCTGCGCGCCGGGCCAGCCCTTGGCAAGGTCGGCAGCATGGGCCGCGATCTTGTAGGTGATGATGCCTTCGCGCACGTCTTCCTTGTCCGGCAGGCCCAGGTGCTCCTTGGGCGTGACGTAGCACAGCATTGCCGTACCCATCCAGCCGATATTGGCCGCGCCGATGCCGCTGGTGATGTGGTCGTAGCCGGGGGCGATGTCCGTCACCAGCGGTCCCAGGGTATAGAACGGCGCCTCGTAGCAATGCTTGAGCTCTTCGTCCATATTGGCCTGGATGCGCTGCAGCGGCACGTGGCCCGGGCCTTCGATCATCACCTGCACGTCGTGCTTCCACGCCTTGGCGGTCAGTTCGCCCAGCGTGCGCAGTTCGCCGAACTGGGCGTCGTCGTTCGAGTCCGCGATGCAACCCGGACGCAGGCCGTCGCCGAGGCTGAACGACACGTCATAGGCCTTCATGATCTCGCAGATCTCGTCGAAGTGCGTGTACAGGAAGTTTTCCTTGTGGTGTGCCAGGCACCACTTGGCCATGATCGAACCACCGCGCGAGACAATGCCCGTGACGCGGTCGGCGGTCAGCGGCACGTAGCGCAGCAGCACGCCCGCGTGGATGGTGAAGTAGTCCACGCCCTGCTCGGCCTGCTCGATCAGCGTGTCGCGGAACATCTCCCAGGTCAGGTCCTCGGCGATGCCGCCGGTCTTGTCCAGCGCCTGGTAGATCGGCACCGTGCCGATCGGCACCGGCGAGTTGCGCAGGATCCATTCGCGGGTTTCATGGATGTGCTTGCCGGTGGACAGGTCCATGATGGTGTCGGCGCCCCAGCGGATCGACCACACCATCTTTTCCACTTCCTCGGCCAGCGACGAGGTCACCGCCGAGTTGCCCAGGTTGCCGTTGATCTTGACGCGGAAATTGCGCCCGATCGCCATCGGCTCCAGCTCGGTGTGGTTGATGTTGGCGGGAATGATGGCGCGGCCCGAGGCAATTTCCTGACGCACGAATTCCGGCGTGATGTCTTCCGGACGCAGCGGCAGGCCGGCGCCCAGCGCGTTGCCGGGGTGCTGGCGCAGCAGCGCCTTGTAGTCGGGCTTGTCGTACAGCGCCTGCAGGTTCAGCGATTCGCGCAGCGCCACGTACTCCATTTCAGGCGTGATGATGCCGCGGCGCGCATAGTGCATCTGCGACACGTTGGCACCGGCCTTGGCGCGGCGCGGGTTGGTCAGCTGGGCAAAGCGCAGGTGCGCGGTGGCGGGGTCGTTGGCGCGGTCGCGGCCGTATTCCGACGACAGGCCCGGCAGCACTTCAGTGTCGCCACGCTCGTCGATCCACTTGGCGCGCACGGCGGGCAGGCCGGCCTTCAGGTCGATATGCACGTCCGGATCGCTGTACGGGCCCGAGGTGTCGTACACCGGGATCGGCGGATTCTGCATCTCGCCCTTGTCGGTGCGCGTCGACGTTTGCAGGATGGTGCGCAGCGGTACGCGGATATCGGGGCGGCTGCCGGTCAGGTAGGTCTTGCTGGAAGCCGGGTAGGCGAATTTCTGGTCGAGGTCGCTTTCGAGCGATTCGAAGGATGCAGCGGGGGCAGTACGGGCCATGGGTGTCGTCCTCTCTCTTGCGGGGTGGACGAAACCAGGAGCCTTGTGAGCGCTGCCCGGGGCCTGAGGCCTGAGGCGGCGAGTCCCGGAGGGACTGGAGACTTGGTCTTGTGAAACTTCCCACGCCGGTACTAGCCGGATCGGGTTCGAAGGGACTCTCTCAGCCGCACGGCCCATCCGTACGGCACCCCTGTTTCATCCAACGGGGTGAATTTAAGCACAAGGTGCCGGTGGGCGCCAGTGCCAGTTCCCTGCCGTTTGTGGTGCCACACCTGTTCGAAAAGGTATCGAATCGCGCATGCTGCGGCGCAATAATCACCCGCAAGGGGACAACCGCGCACTCAAACGCCGGCGACGTGCTCTACCATGCAGTAAGACGCGTCCATCTTCCGATCCCGCCATGACTGAAGCTGCCACCCACCGCGTGTTCAACCAGGTGCCCGATCTCGCGCACTACAACCTGTTCGCCACCGATCCGGCGCTGCGCGGCGCGCTGGAACGGCTGGGAGGCGGCTGGCACGCCGGCGCGCTGGGCCAGTTCGGCGCGCGCCTGGGCGAGCCGGAAGTCCAGCAATGGGCAGCCGATGCCAACCGCCACACGCCCGAGCTGCACACGCACAGCCGCACCGGCGAGCGCATCGACGCCGTGGATTTCCACCCGAGCTGGCACGCGCTGCTGGCCCTGTTGCGCAGCCAGCAACTGCAGGCCCTGCCCTTCGCGCAGCCGCGCGCGGGCGCATGGGCGGCGCGCACCGCCGGCTACTTCCTGCAGGCGCAGGTGGAATCCGGCTCGCTGTGCCCGCCCACCATGACCTTCGCCAGCATCCCGGTGCTGCGCAAGGAAACCGCATTGTTTGCCGAGCTTGAGCCGCGGCTGTATGCGACCGAGCACGATGCGCGCGACCTGCCGTGGCGCAGCAAGAGCGCGATCATGATCGGCATGGGCATGACCGAGAAGCAGGGCGGCTCGGACGTGCGCGCCAACACCACCGTGGCGCGCGCGGTGCGCGGCGAAGGCCGCGGCGCGGAATACGCGCTGACCGGGCACAAGTGGTTCTTTTCCGCGCCGATGTGCGATGCGCACCTGGTGGTCGCGCGCATGGGCGCCGAAGACGGCCCGCTGTCGTGCTTCTTCGTGCCGCGCTTTCGCGACGACGGCAGCAAGAACGCGGTGCTGATCCAGCGGCTCAAGGACAAGCTCGGCAACCGCTCCAATTCCAGCAGCGAGGTGGAATTCCGAGACGCCACCGGCATCCTGATCGGCGAGGAAGGCCGCGGCATCCCGACCATCATCGAGATGGCCACCGGCACGCGGCTGGACTGCGTGATCGGCAGCGCCGCGATCCTGCGCGCGGCCCTGGTGCAGGCGCTGCACCATGCGCGCCACCGCAGCGCCTTCGGGCGCCTGCTGGCCGACCAGCCGCTGATGCGCAATGTGCTGGCCGACCTGGCGCTGGAATCCGAAGCGGCCACGCTGCTGATGATGGAACTGGGCCACGCCTTCGAGCACGCTGACGATGATCCGCTCGCGGCGGCGTGGAAGCGCGTGGTCACCCCCGCGGCCAAGTTCTGGGTCTGCAAGCGCACGCTGGAAGCCACCGGCGAAGCCATGGAAGTCTGGGGCGGCAACGGCTACGTGGAAGAAGGCCCGATGGCGCGCCTGTACCGCGAGGCGCCGGTCAACTCGATCTGGGAAGGCTCGGGCAACATCATGTGCCTGGACGTGCTGCGCGCGATCCAGCGCAATCCCGACGATGCCGCACGCTTGCTGCAAGACCTGTCGCGCCGCGCCGGCGGCCATCCGGCGGTGCGCGCGGAACTGGCATCGCTGCAGGCGCTGCTGCGCCAGCCGCCGGAATTGCTGGAAGCCAGCGCCCGACGCTTTGCGCAGGGGCTGGTGCTGACCGCACAGGCCGCGCTGATGCTGGCGCATGCCGATACCGAGAATGCCGAGCTGTTCGTCGCCAGCCGGCTGGGACGGCAGCACGGGCGCGTGTTCGGCACCCTGGATGCGGATGCCGACGTGCTCAAGCGGGTGTTTTCGCGCGGCTTCGAAGGCTAGCGATTCAAGCCTCCATCGATTCCAGCACCCGCAGCATCACGCGCGGCGCGTAGCGGATCAGGTCATGCGCGCGCTCGCCGATCATGATGGCGGGTGCATTGATGTTGCCGCCGACCAGGGTCGGCATTACCGACGCATCGACCACGCGCAAGCCCTCGACGCCGCGCACGCGCAATTGCGGGTCGACCACCGCCATCGCATCCATGCCCATGCGGCAGGTGCCCACCGGGTGGTAGATGGTGTCGGCATGCTCGCGGATCATCTCGCGCACGGCAGCGTCGTCACTGCCATCGGCACGCAGGCCGGCGGAATAGAGTTCGCGCCCGCCGAAGCCGGCCAGCTGCGGCTGCGCAAAGATGCTGCGCACGATGCGAACGCCGGCGACCATGTCGTCCAGGTCGCGCGCATCGCTCAGGTATTGCGGGTCGATCAGCGGCGCGCGCCGGATATCGTGCGAGGCCAGCCGCACCTCGCCGCGGCTGCGCGGGCGCAGCACGCAGACATGGCAGGAATAGCCGTGGCCGAAGTTCAGCCGGCGCATGTGGTCATCGGCCATGCCGACCACGAAATGCAGCTGCAGGTCGGGTTCGGGCAGATCCGGGCGGCTGCGCAGGAAGCCGCCTGCCTCGGCGAAGTTGCTTGACATCATGCCGGTGCGCTCGCGGCGGTAGCGCAGCATTTCAGGCACCAGCCGCGCCAGGCCGCCGAACGACACGCCGAACAATTCAGGCACGGCCACGCGCTTGTGCAGCACGATGTCCAGGTGGTCCTGCAGGTTGGCGCCCACGCCGGGCAAGTCATGCACGACGGCGATGCCATGTTCGCGCAAGTGCGCGGCGGGGCCGACGCCCGACACCATCAGCAGCTGCGGCGAGCCGAACGTGCCCGCGCACACGATCACGTCGCGGCGCGCGCGCAGCAGTTGCCGGCGGCCCTCGCGCACCACCTGCACCCCGGCCGCATGGCGGCCTTCGAAGACAATGCGCAGCGCCTGCGTATCGGTCAGCACCCGCAGGTGCGCGCGGCCGCCATTGCAGGCCCGGTCGCGCTTGTTGCCACCGTGCAGGTAGGCACGCGCCGCGTTCCAGCGCTCGCCCGCGTGCTGCGTGACCTGGTACCAGCCCACGCCCTCCTGTTCTTCGCCGTTGAAATCGTCATTGCGCGGGAACCCCGCCTGCTGCGCGGCCTCGATGAAGCGTTCGGCAAAGGGGTTGGGGGTGCGCAGGTCGCTCACGTGCAACGGCCCGTTGCCGCCGTGCAGCGGGTCGTCGTCGCTGCCGGCCAGGCGTTCATTGCATTCGGCGCGGCGGAAGTACGGCAGCACGTCGTCCCACGACCAGCCGTCGCAGCCGGCGGCGGCCCACGCGTCATAATCGGCGGCGCGGCCGCGCGTGTAGATCATGGCGTTGATCGAGGAACTGCCGCCCAGCCCGCGCCCGCGCGGCTGGTAGCCGCGGCGGCCGTTCAGGCCTGGCTGCGGCACGGTTTCATAGCCGTAGTTGCGTGCCCCCGCGCGCGGCAGCAGCGCGGCAAGCGCCGCGGGTGTGCGTACCAGCACATGGTGATCGTGGTGCCCGGCCTCGACCAGGGCAATGGTGTCGTCGCCGCTGTCGGCAAGCCGCCCCGCCAGCGCACAGCCCGCCGAGCCCGCGCCGACGATGACGTAGTCAAAGGTGGTTTCCATCTGTCTCCCCGCGAGTCCGCAGGCGGCGCGCGTGCGTGAGCCGGGCCGCGCCGGTGCATGCGCGCCCTGTCCGTCCAGCGGATGGCAAGCTGTGAGATTCAGTGTAGGCGCTAGCCCGGACGGTGGAGAAGCCCGGTGGCGCGGGCCGCCGGCGCTGCGCAGACGGGCGTTTGAATTGCCCTTCTGGTAGGAAACTTCCATTGCCATGGCTGGCACGCTACCTTATCGTGCGCGGGAACACGCGGACCGCTGCAGCGCCACCCGCCGCGATCCACATCCACTTTCCCCGCACGTCCCGTGCCCAGGAGCGCAGCAATGCGAGAAGTCCCCGACCTGTCGTCCGTCTTTGGCGCCATGCACGCCGCGTCGCGGCGCGACCAGCTGCCCGCCTGGGCCGTGCGCGCCGACCGCCTGCAGCGCCTGCGCCGGCTGGTGACAGAAAACGAGGCTGCGATTGCCGCCGCCATCCACGCGGACTTCACCAACCGGCCGCGGCAGGAAACCGCGCTGCTGGAGGTATTCCCGAGCCTGGGCGGCATCGACGACGCGCTGCGCCACGGCAAGCGCTGGATGCGCGTGCGCCGCGCCGCCACCGGCTTCTGGTTCCGCCCGGGCCGCTCGCGGCTGGTGCCGCAGCCGCTGGGAGTGGTGGGCATCGTGGTGCCCTGGAACTATCCGCTGTACCTGACGGTGGGGCCGCTGGCCGGCGCGCTGGCGGCGGGCAACCGCGCCATGGTGAAGCTGTCGGAATACACGCCGCGCTTTGCGGCCTTGTTCGCGCAACTGGTGCCGCAGCACTTTGCGCCGGACGAGATCATGGTGGTCAATGGCGATGCCGAGGTGGCGAGCGCCTTTACCGCGCTGCCCTTCGACCACCTGCTGTTCACCGGCTCGACCGCGGTCGGCCACCATGTGATGCGCGCGGCGGCCGCCAACCTGACCCCGGTGACGCTGGAACTCGGCGGCAAATCGCCGGCGATTATCGGCGCCGGTGCCGACCTGCCACGTGCGGTGGAGCGCATCCTGGTGGGCAAGCTGATGAACGCGGGCCAGACCTGCATCGCGCCAGACTACGTGCTGGTGCCGGAAGACCTGCGCGAGCAACTGGTGGAAGCGGCACGCCGGTGCGTGGACCGGCTCTATCCGGACCTGGCGCGCAACCGGGACTACACCAGCATCATCAGCCCGCGCCACTTCGCGCGCCTGGCGGCGCTGGTGGATGAAGCCGCGGCGCAAGGCGCGACCGTGGTGCCGCTGTCCGATGCCCAGCCGGACGCGCAGGCGCGGCGCCTGCCACCGGTGCTGCTGCTGGATGTTCCCGAAGGCGTCACGGCGATGCGCGAAGAGATCTTCGGGCCGGTGCTGCCCGTGGTGACGTACCGCACCCTGGACGAGGCGGTGGACTACATCAATGCGCGCCCGCGACCGCTGGCGTTGTACCTGTTCGAGCGCGACCGCGGCGCCATCGGCCATGTGATGAACCAGACCGTTGCCGGCGGCGTCACGGTCAACGACACGCTGTTCCATATCGCCCAGGACGGCCTGCCCTTCGGCGGGGTCGGCGCCAGCGGCATGGGCGCCTATCACGGCCAGGCGGGCTTCGACACCTTCTCCAAGGTGAAACCGGTGTTCCACCAGGCTGGCCTGAACGGCGCAGGACTGCTCAAGCCGCCCTACGGCAAGACCTTCGAAACCATGTTGCGCCTGCTTCTGCGTTGATCAGGACACCAGCATCGGCCGCCCGAGCATGCGCGACAGCACCGCCTCGGGCGAGTGGGTGTGGTCGGAAATCGCCTGCGGCGCCAGGTAGATGGTCTGCTCCATCATCGCCCGTCCGCGCATGGCCGCGTGCAGCAGCTGGTCGCTGAAGACGATCCAGGTGGAACCCGGCGGGAAGTGGAATTCCTGCTGCGGCACCTTGGCCTGGTAATCCAGGTCGGCCTTGGCCAGGTCATGCAGCTGCAGCATGCGGTGGTCGTATTCCGAGCGCTTGCGCTTGGTGATATGCAGCAGCTTCATCAGCGCCGCCTGCCCCGGCCACAGGCCATGGGTCTTGGGCACGAACTTCTGCGCAAAATCGCCGAACGGCTCACCCACGCGCCACACGCGCGCCGCGGCCGGGTCGATGTTGTGGAACACGCGCAACAGGCGCTTGCCCAGCATCGGGTTGGACGGGAACGAGTCCACGTGCAGGCGGGTGTCATCCTTGCGCCAGCTGACCGGGCGCCCGGCGATCTCGCTGGGCCGCAGCGAGGTGCCGGCGCGCGTCATGTGCGGGATGTATTCCGGGAACAGCGTGCGCACCAGCAATTCGCTGTTGTCGGCGTAGCGGCGGATCAGCGTGTACAGGTCCGCCAGGTCCTGCGGGCTGCCCTGGGCGCCGCGCACCGCGGTGTCGTCGGCGCGCAGGTTGATGTTCTTGGACTTGCCGTCGGAATAGCGGCTGTCCAGGAAGCGCTCTTCGCCCGGCTGGAAACGGAAATTCAGGTTCGGGAAGTACAGCACGGCGCCCTGCTCCAGCTCGCGGCGCAGCGTGGCGCGTTCCTCGGCCGTGACCTGCGGCGCCCAGTCGGCATACGGCTGCGGGCGGATCAGGTTGAGCTGGCCGGCGGCGGGCGGCCGGGTTGAAGTCGAGGGGGCAAGGACAGGCGCTTCGGACATGGCATCCTCTGGAAACGGTCACCAGTGTTTGGGGTGGGCCGCCGGCGTGGCGGCTGGGGATGGCGGGATTTTACTCCCTGCCGCCCGCCGTGGCGCCGGCGTCACGCGGCGACTGGACCAGGATCAAGCCCGCGTAAAAAAACCCCGCTGGCCCTTGCGGGCCGGCGGGGCTTGCCGTCAGTGCTGCTGGCGCGGGTGGCGCTTACAGGCCGGCCGCGGCGCGCAGGGCAGCCGCCTTGTCGGTGGCTTCCCACGAGAATTCCGGCTCTTCGCGGCCGAAGTGGCCGTAGGCGGCGGTCTTCTCGTAGATCGGGCGCAGCAGGTCCAGCATCTGCACGATGCCCTTCGGGCGCAGGTCGAAGTGCTCCTGCACCAGCTCGGCGATCTTGGCGTCGGGGATCTTGCCGGTGCCTTCGGTGTAGACCGTCACGTTGATCGGGCGGGCCACGCCGATGGCGTAGCTGACCTGCACCTGGCACTGGCGCGCCAGGCCCGAGGCCACCACGTTCTTGGCCACGTAGCGCGCGGCGTAGGCGGCCGAGCGGTCGACCTTGGACGGGTCCTTGCCCGAGAACGCGCCGCCACCGTGGGGCGAGGCGCCGCCGTAGGTATCGACGATGATCTTGCGCCCGGTCAGGCCGCAGTCGCCCTGCGGGCCGCCGATGACGAAGCGCCCGGTCGGGTTCACCAGGTACTTGGTTTCCTTCAGCATCTCGGCCGGCAGCACCGGCTTGATGATTTCCTCGATCACGGCTTCGCGGATCTGGGCCTGGGTGATGTCGGGCGAATGCTGGGTCGACAGCACCACGGTATCCACGCTGTGCGGCTTGCCGTCGACATAGCGCACCGTCACCTGGGACTTGGCGTCCGGGCGCAGCCAGGGCAGGCGGCCATCGCGGCGCAGCAGCGACTGGCGCTCGACCAGGCGGTGGGCGTAGTAGATCGGGAACGGCATCAGTTCCGGGGTCTCGTCGCAGGCGTAGCCGAACATCAGGCCCTGGTCGCCGGCACCCTGGTTGAGGTAGTCGTCGGAAGCACGATCCACGCCCTGGGCGATGTCGGGCGATTGCTTGTCATAGGCGACCAGCACCGCGCAGCCCTTGTAGTCGATCCCGTACTCGGTATTGTCGTAGCCGATGCGCTTGATGGTGTCGCGCGCGATCTGGATATAGTCGACGTTGGCGGTCGTGGTGATTTCCCCGGCCAGCACCACCAGACCGGTGTTGCAAAGCGTCTCAGCTGCCACACGCGCGTACTTGTCCTGGGCCAGGATGGCGTCCAGGACGGCGTCGGAAATCTGGTCGGCGACCTTGTCGGGATGGCCTTCGGAGACGGATTCCGAAGTAAAAAGGAAGTCGTTTGCCACGAACTTATTCTCCAGGTTGGCTATTGCGTGCCAGCCCGATCGGTTCATGGCGGCGACGCTTTAGCGGTATTTCAAGCAGCCAGGTTAGAGCCGCATCGCCCCGCAAGTTGTCAGTTAACTCGGCGATACACGCTATTATACGCGCCTGCCGGACTCGTTGCAGCGCGCCAGGGGCGCCGGCGCAACACCAGCGCCGCCTTGGCGCGCGCTGGCCGTGCGCCTTGCCGGATGTCGGCACGCTGCGCGCGGATCTGAATACCGCCATCGAAAAAAACGCCTGTTGGCCCGCCCGTTTTCCGGCACGGACGCGCGACAGGCTCGCTTTTCGCGCCTGATGACCTTTCTTTTCTGGCTGATCTCCCGTTTTCCGCTCCGCCTGCTTCAAGCCTTGGGAGGCGTGCTTGGGCTAGTCGCGGCGAGACTGCCCGGCCGCTATAGCCAGCGCCTGAGGGAAAACTTCCGCCTCGCGTTTCCGGATGCGACCGACGCGATGATCGACGAAGCCGGCCGCTCGGCCGGGCGCATGATCATCGAGATGCCTTACTTCTGGAGCCGCAGCCAGATCGGCGCGAAGCTGCATGGCTTCGACGACGACATGTGGCCGGCCTTGGGGGCGCTGCAAGCGCGCGGCAAGGGGCTCATCATCCTGACGCCGCACCTGGGCTGCTTTGAAGTGCTGCCTCAGTCCCACGCCTTGCTGCGCCCGGTCACCGCCCTGTTCAAGCCGCCGCACCAGCCGTGGCTGCGCGACTGGATCGAGAAAATGCGTACGCGCCCCAATATGCACATGGCGCCGGCCACGCCACGCGGCGTGCGCATGCTGGTCAAGGCACTCAAGCGCGGCCAGGCGGTGGGCATCCTGCCGGACCAGGTCCCGACCGGCGGTGAAGGCAACTGGGCGCCGTTCTTTGGCAAGCCGGCCTACACCATGGCGCTGGTGCACCGGCTGCAGCAACTGACGCAGGCGCCGGTGGTGGTGGTGTTTGCCGAGCGGCTGCCGCGCGGCGCGGGCTATCGCGGCCACTACCGCGTGATCGACGGCGGCGGCATGCTGCCCGAGGATGCCGCCGAGGCCGCCGGCGTGATCAACCGCCATATCGAACAACTGGTGGCCATGGCGCCCACGCAGTACCTGTGGGGCTACCACCGCTACAAGCATCCGGCCGGCGCCGAGCTCCCGCCTGACTATGCCGCCAGCACCGCGACCAAGACGACCACTGATCCTTCCCTTTCATGAGCCGCGTGTTCACCTGGCTCGGCATCGGACTGCTGACGGTGCTGGGCAAGCTGCCATATCCGTTTGTTGCCCGCTTCGGCGAAGGACTGGGCCGCCTGCTCTACCTGGTCCCCAGCGAACGCCGCCGCGTGGTGCGGGCAAACCTGCGCCTGTGCTTCCCTGACAAGACCGAGGCCGAGATCGACGAACTGTCTCGCGAGAGCTTCCGCATCCTGTTCCGCAGCTTTGCCGAACGCGGCATCTTCTGGACCGGCAGTGAAGCGCAGATGCGCCGCTGGGTGCAGATCGACGACCAGGCCGACCTGGTGGCGCTGGATGGCACCCCGCATATCCTGGTGACGCTGCACCTGTCGGGCGTGGAAGCCGGTGCGATCCGGCTCACCATCCACCTGCGCGAGCATCTCGACCGCTCCGGCGCGTCGCTCTATACCAGGCAGAAGAACGACCTGTTCGACCACTTCCTGAAGCGCGCGCGTGGCCGCTTCGGCGCCAACATGATCTCGCGCAACGACAGCGCGCGCGACATCCTGCGCTGCCTGAAGAAAGGCGAGGCGCTGCAGCTGATCGCCGACATGGATTTCGGCGAGCGCGACTCGGAGTTCGTGCCGTTCTTCGGCGTGCAGGCGCTGACACTGACCTCGGTGTCGCGGCTGGCGCGCCTGACCGGGGCCAAGGTGGTGCCGATCTATACCGAGATGCTGCCCGACTACCAGGGCTATGTGCTGCGCATCCTGCCGCCCTGGGAAGACTACCCCGGCGCAAGCGTCACCGACGACACGCGCCGCATGAATGCCTTCTTCGAGGACTGCATCCGCCCGCGCGTGCCCGAGTACTACTGGGTGCACAAGCGCTTCAAGCACCGCCTGCCGGGCGAGCCCGAGATCTACTGAGCGCGCCGGCACGTCCGGCGCCGCGCAGCTACAATCCCCACCATGAAACTCCAGTTCACCAAGATGCACGGCGCGGGCAACGACTTTGTCGTGCTCGACGGCATCCACCAGCAGATCGACCTGACCCCGGCGCAATGGCGTGCGCTGGCCAGCCGGCATTTCGGCGTTGGCGCTGACCAGATCCTGATCGTTGAAAAGCCGTCCCGCCCCGATGTCGACTTCCGCTACCGCATCGTCAATGCCGATGGCAGCGAGGTGGAGCACTGCGGCAACGGCGCGCGCTGCTTTGTGCGCTTTGTCACCGACAAGGGCATGACCGACAAGCGCTCGGTGCGCGTCGAGGTGATGAACGGCGTCATTACCCTGACGCTGCAGGACGACGGCCAGGTCACAGTGGACATGGGTGCGCCCGAACTGGAACCGGCGCGCGTGCCGTTCCGTGCCGAAGGCCTGCCCACCCGCGCGGAAGGCGCGGACACGCTCTACGGCCTGGAGGTCAACGGCCGCACCGAATGGATCTCGGCGGTATCGATGGGCAATCCGCACGCGGTGCAGGTGGTGGACGACGTGGAGAACTTCCCGGTGCTGCAGGACGGCCCGGTGGTGGAGCACCATGCCGCCTTCCCCAACCGCGTCAATGCCGGCTTCATGCAGGTGCAGGACCGCCATGCCATCCGGCTGCGCGTCTACGAGCGCGGTGCCGGCGAAACCCTGGCCTGCGGCACCGGCGCCTGCGCGGCCGTGGTGGCCGGCATCCGGCGCGGCCTGCTGGACTCGCCGGTGCGGGTGCATACCCACGGCGGCGAACTGACCATTGCCTGGGACGGCGGCGCGGAACCGGTGCGCATGACCGGCCCGGCCACCACCGTGTTTGAAGGCAGCATTGACCTGGCAGCCCTGCCGGCCTGACCATAGGGGCTGTGCGCCCCTGTCCACACGCCCCGCATTCCTTGCCGCGGAGCCCCGGCCGGGGCGCCCATTCCCTTGATCTTGCTGGTCAGACCGATGGAGCGCCCATGCCGCTGGACGATTTCCGCATTACCTCGGGCAAGCGTTTTCGCCTTGCCGGCTTCGACCCGGGCAGCAAGCCGCTGTCGTGCGGCAAGAAAGAAGAAGACCTGGCCCGCATCATCGAGCTGAGCAACGCCCTCGACGCGCAGCAGGACATCTTCTACGCCGAGCACCGGCGCAAGCTGCTGGTGGTGCTGCAGGGCATGGATACCAGCGGCAAGGACGGCACCGTGCGCGGCGTGTTCCGCAGCTTCGATCCGCTGGGCATCCGCGTGGTGGGCTTCAAGTCCCCGTCGCCGGAGGAACTCGCGCGCGACTACCTGTGGCGCATCCACCTGCAGGTACCGAAGACGGGCGAGATCGTGGTCTTCAACCGCAGCCACTATGAAGACGTGCTGATCACGCGCGTGCACAACTGGATCGACGCCGCCGAGTGCGAGCGGCGCTTCCGCCAGATCCGGGACTTCGAGTCGATGCTGACCGAGACCGGCACCACCATCGTCAAGTGCTTCCTGCACATATCCCGCGACGAGCAGAAGGCACGGCTCGAAGCGCGCCTGGCAGACCCGGATAAACACTGGAAGTTCGACACCAACGACCTCGCCGAGCGCAAGCACTGGAAGGCCTACATGGACGCCTACGAGGCTGCCATCATGGCGACCAGCACGCCCGAATGCCCGTGGTACGTGGTGCCGGCCGACTCCAAGACACACCGCAACCTGATGGTGGCGGAGATCCTGACCAAGGTCTTCGAGGACCTGAAGCCGGCCTACCCGCCCGCCCGGCCGGAACTGGCCAGTATCAAGGTCGACTGAGCCGCCCGGCCGCCTCAGCCACCGTTGCCGCGGTGCACGTCGTGCGTGACGAAGGGGTGCTCGCGGCTGGGCATCGCCAGCCATTGCGGGTGGCGCAGGGTCTGGCGGATATCGTCCAGCCCGCTGGTCCAGTGCTCATGCATGGTGAGCGCGCCGAACTGGTAGTCCTTGGCCAGGTTCTCGAACGACTTGTCGCGGTAGATCAGCTGGATCACGTTGCGGCGCGCGTCGCAGGCCTGCTCCGCCGCGCGGCGGTACCAGGCGTTGTCGCGCTTTGACGGCGGCACCAGCGCCATCACCTCGTTGAGCATGCGGCGCATGTTCTGCTGCTCGCGCATGTAGTCGGTAATGGCCCGCGTGCGGCTGGAATACTGGATGTCCTTCTGGCGCTCGGCCACGTCGACCAGGTCGTGCGGCAGCTTGCCGCGCGCGCTCCACAGGTCGACCTGGAAGATCAGCGCATCGCGCCGCGGCTGCGCGGTCAGCACCTCGGCCAGCGGTGTGTTCGACACCAGCCCGCCATCCCAGTAGTACTCGCCATCGATCTCCACCGCCGGAAAGCCCGGCGGCAGCGCGCCCGAGGCCATGAAATGCTCGGGGCAGAGCTTGTCGCGGGTATTGTCGAAGTAGGCGAAATTGCCGGTGCGCACATTGACCGCCCCCACCGAGACGCGCATCAGGTCGGGGCGGTGGTTGATCAGGTCGAAGTCGGCAAAGCGCTCGAGCGTCGCCTTCAGCGGCGTGGTGTCGTAGAAGCTGACATGGCTCGGGTCCGAGTAGCGCGACATCAGCTCCGGCCAGCCGCGCGGCTGGAAGAAGCCACGCTGGCCTTCCAGCATGGCACGCGCTGCATGCAGGCCATCGAACCAGATCCGCATTGGCTCGGGCCAGCCTTCGGCATGGTCGGCGAACCAGGTGTGCGACAGGCTGGGCAGCCACGGCTGCGCGCAGATGTACTCCCAGAAGGCGCGCAGTTGTTCCACGCGGCGCTGGGGCGGATTGCCGGCGATGATGGCGGCGTTGAGCGCACCGATCGAGATGCCGGCAACCCAGTTCGGGTAGATGCCGCCCTCGGCAAGGCCCTGGTACACGCCGGCCTGGTAGGCCCCGAGCGCGCCGCCGCCCTGCAGCACCAGCGCGCGCACGGCATAGGCCTCGTGCGCCGGCCGGTCCGGGGCCTTGGCGGCCCGGCGCACCGGCTTGCGCGGCTGCACCTGCGCGCCGCGCTCGGCCAGCGAATCGCCATTGCCGGCCGATTCCGCCCTTGTGGATGGCGTTGCCGCCTGCTGCCCTGCCCGTTCCTGCCGCTCTTTTGCCGCCACGCCGCGCCCCCTCCCAGTCTGAAAGTCAGCCGTCCGCCCGCTGTCCGCGGATTGGGCACCGGTGTCCGGCGCCCATGTTCATCAACGGATTCAGACGCCGTAGCGCTGACGATAGGCCGCCACGGCCTCGCGCGAAGCCCCCAGCGCCGGGTCCTGCGACGCATCCAGGTACGCCAGCAGGTCCTTCAGGCTGGCGATCGCGATCACCGGGATGCCGAATTCGCGCTGCACGTCCTGCACGGCGGAATGGGTGCCGACCTGCTCGGCGGTACCGCTCTTTTCCATGCGGTCCAGTGCGATCAGCACCGCGGCCGGCTCGGCGCCGGCGGCGCGGATCATGTTTACCGATTCGCGCACCGAGGTACCGGCGGAGATCACGTCGTCGACGATGACCACCTTGCCCTGCAGCTTGGCCCCGACCAGGGTGCCGCCTTCGCCGTGGTCCTTGGCTTCCTTGCGGTTGTAGGCGAAGCCGACATCACGTCCCATGCCCGCCAGCGCCACCGCGGTGGCCGACGCCAGCGTGATGCCCTTGTAGGCCGGCCCGAACAGCACGTCGAACTGCACGCCCGAGGCCAGCAGCGTTTTGGCATAGAATTGCGCCACCTCGCCCAGCATCGCGCCCTGGTTGAACAGGCCCGCGTTGAAGAAGTAAGGCGACTTGCGGCCGGCCTTGGTGACGAACTCGCCAAACGACAGCACGCCCGCATCGAGCGCAAAGCGGATAAAGGTCTGGCTGAGGTCGGCACCCGCGGGCGGTTTCTGCTGCGTCATCATTTCTCTCTGAATTCAAAATTTCCCCGAATGTTACGGATTATCAGCGCCAACCTCAACGGCATCCGCTCCGCGTCGAAGAAGGGCTTTTTCGACTGGATGGGCAAGCAGGACGCAGACATGGTCTGCGTGCAGGAACTGAAGGCACAGGCCGCCGACATGACGGAAGCGTTCCTTGCGCCACATGGCTACCACGGCTATTTCCATTACGCCGAGAAGAAGGGCTACAGCGGCGTAGGCCTATACACGCGGCATCAGCCCGAGCGCGTGGTTACCGGCTTCGGCATTCCCGAGTTCGACAACGAAGGCCGCTATGTGGAAGTGCAGTACCCGCACCTGGCGGTGATCTCGGTGTACGTGCCGTCCGGCTCCAGTGGCGAGGAGCGCCAGCAGGCCAAGTTCCGCTTCATGGAGTCCTTCCTGCCGCACCTGCTGCAACTGAAGGCAAGCGGGCGCGAGATCGTGCTGTGCGGTGACGTGAACATTGCGCACAAGGAAATCGACATCAAGAACTGGAAGGGCAACCTGAAGAACTCAGGCTTCCTGCCGGAAGAACGCGCCTGGATCGGCGAACTGTTCGACACCCACGGCTATGTCGACGTGTTCCGCAAGCTGGACCCGCGCCCTGACCAGTACACGTGGTGGAGCAACCGCGGCCAGGCCTACGCCAAGAACGTCGGCTGGCGCATCGACTACCACCTTGCCACGCCCAGGATCGCCGACACCGCGCATCTTTGCTCGATCTACAAGGACGAGAAGTTCAGCGACCACGCGCCGCTGTCGATCGACTACGACTATCCGCTCTGAGCACTGCGCTTACGCCGCCCGAATCTCTTCGAGTAGTTCCGGGTGGCGGTCAAGCAGCTTGAGCAGCTTGACCAGCGCCAGCGGCGGCTTGGTCCGGCCGGTCTCGTAGCGCGAGAACGCGTTGACCCCGCCGCCGAAGATCTCGGCAGCTTCGCGCTGGTCAAGGCGGAGTTTCTTGCGCACGCCGGTGATATAGGCCGGATCGACAAGCGAGGCGTTGACCTGCTTGTTGAAGGCGAGCATCGCATCGCTCACCCAGTCGCTGTCGCGAGGCAGCACGCCCTCGCCGCACTTGGGACACCATTGCCCCGGCACATCGCGAATTACGGTTGTTTCACCACGATACCTATAAGGCATGTCGCGAATCCCCGCCTCGAGATCCGCGCCACCGCACTCAGGACACTTCATCTGGCCTCTCCTTTGACTGTCTGCGCCGCTGCTACCTCAACTTGAAGGAGATGACCCGCACCTCATCGGTGACCGTGAGCTTCACATTCAAGGCGCCTTGCGGCGTGACAGGCCTGTAGACGTCCTGCCAAACCCTGTGGTCTTCATATGTTGTCATGCTCTTGTAGAAGTCCGCCGGACCCAGCTGCATCAGGATTTCGCGGCTCCATCGCAGACCCATCATCGCCGCATGGGAATAGGCCGCAAACGTCATTTCCATCTTGCCGGCTGCCAACAATGCCTTCACGTCCCATAGCCTGTAATGCGCCGTCCCCTTTTTCATGAAAATTAACCCACTTGGTTAAATCCCGCAAGCCCGGAACAGCGCCAGATCGCAACAAATCCCATCGGTACAAACCCCTGCGATCAGCCCCCATCCCCGCTACAATGCAGGTTCCCTACCGCATGCGGCAGGGGACATTTCGCATTTCCCGCACTTCATTGAGTGAGTCAGCCATGGTTTTCAAAGTGTTCGTCGATGGTCAGGAAGGCACCACCGGTCTCCGGCTGCTTGACTATCTTTCCGGCCGTTCCGACGTGGAACTGCTGCGCATTGCCGATGACAAGCGCAAGGACCCGGCCGAACGAGCACGATTCCTGAACGCCGCCGACGTCGCTTTCCTGTGCCTGCCCGACGTGGCCTCGCGCGAGGCGGTGTCGCTGGTGACCAACCCGAACACCTGCGTGATCGACGCCAGCACGGCGTTCCGCACCACCGACAGCTGGGCCTACGGCCTGCCCGAGCTGGCGCGCGGCCAGCGCGAGAAGATCCGCGCCAGCAAGCGCATTGCGGTGCCGGGCTGCCACGCCAGCGCCTTCGTGCTGGCGGTGCGTCCGCTGGTGGACGCCGGCGTGCTGCCGGCCGACTACCCGGTTTCGGCGTTTTCGCTGACCGGCTACAGCGGCGGCGGCAAGTCGATGATTGCCGAGTTCGAAGCCGGCGGTAACCCGAAGCTGGACAGCCCGCGCCCGTACGCGCTGGGCCTGGAACACAAACACCTGCCCGAGATGCGCGTGCAGGCCGGCCTGGCGCAGGCGCCGGTCTTCAACCCGATCGTCGGCAACTTCCTGAAGGGCCTGGCGGTGACGGTGCCGGTGTTCACGGACCGGCTGGCGCGCAAGGTCAGCCCCGAGCAGATCGTCGAGATCTACCGCAAGCACTATGAAGGCGAGCAGTTCGTGCGCGTGATGCCGTACAACAGCGCCGACAACCTCGATGGCGGCTTCTTCGACGTGCAGGCCAACAACGACACCAACCGGGTCGACCTGTTCGTGTTCGGCAATGCCGAGCGCCTGAACCTGGTGGCCCGCCTGGACAACCTGGGCAAAGGCGCGGCCGGCGCGGCGGTGCAATGCATGAACGTGCATGTGGGCGCCGACGAGGCCACGGGGCTGCGCGCCTGACGCAGCGGCAAGCCCTGAATGAGGAAAAAGCCGGCATTGCCGGCTTTTTTCATTTGCGCCAGCGGACCGCTCAGCGTTGCAGCGGCTTCTGCCGGTCGTCGTCGCCGCTGTCCACCGGCGCGCCGCCCAGGCCCGCCATGTTGGCGCGGTATGGCGGCAGCCTCTCCACCGTGGTATTGCTCGCGCGCGCATAGAGCGGCAGCACCTCCGGCAGGTGCTTCTCCAGGTCGGCGATGCGGCTGCGCCCGGACGGATGCGTGGACAGGAACTCGGTGCCGGACTGGCTCACCTTGCCCATCTTCTGCCACAGCGACACCGCGGCGCGCGGATCATAGCCGGCGCGCGCGGCGATTTCCATGCCGATCAGGTCCGCCTCGGATTCATCCGCACGCGAGAAGCGCAGCGTCAGCAGGTGGGCGCCGGTGCCGAGCGCCATATTGCCAAGGTTGCCGAAGCCGAACAGCTGCGAGATCACGTTGGCGCCGAGGTTGGTGATCTCGGACTTGGCAGCGCGCTCGCGCGCATGCTCCTGCAGCGCGTGGGCGATCTCGTGGCCCATCGCCATGGCGATCTCGTCGTCGGTCAGCTTGAGCTGGTCGAGCAACCCGGTATAGAAGGCGATCTTGCCGCCCGGCATGCAGAACGCATTGACCTGCCTGGAGCCGATCAGGTTGATCTCCCACTGCCACTGCCGCGCGCGCTCGTTCCAGCGTGCGGTCTGCGGCAGCAGCCGCTTGCCGATCGTGCGCAGGCGCACCAGCTGCGGGTTGTCGGCGGCGGCCAGTGCATGCTTGGCGATGGCTTCCTGCTTGAGCTGCTCATATTCTTGCGCGGCCTGCTGCTCGATGGCCTCGACCGGCACGATCTTGCGCACGGCCGAGCCGCTGCGGTCCAGCCGGATGCCGCCAGCCTCGCTGTCCTGCGCCTGGGCGGGCAGGCACCAGGCCATGGGCGCCGCCACCGCGGCCAGCGCCAGCGCGCGCACCAGCCGGTCACGGGTAGGACGCTGAACACCTTGCAGGCGGCGGAGCATTTGCGGTTCCTCGGACGCAGTGGAAGACCAGGCAGGCGGATCGGTGATCCGCGGCAACGATGCCGTGCCGCATGTGGCGGGCAGGCAAACAGGTGATGCAATAATACACGGCGCCCGCGCAGCCGCGCGGCGCTTCACGCCGGCCCGTTCATGACCTTCCAGACCTACCTCGATATCTTCCGCAACCGCCGCATCGGCGCCATGCTGGCGCTGGGCTTCGCCTCCGGGCTGCCGCTGGCGCTGACCTCCGGCACCTTGCAGGCATGGATGACGGTCGAGGGGCTGGATATCAAGACCATCGGCTTCTTCTCGCTGGTGGGCCAGGCCTATATCTTCAAGTTCCTGTGGGCGCCGCTGATGGACCGCTACACGCCGCCGCTGCTGGGGCGGCGGCGCGGCTGGCTGCTGGTGACGCAGCTGGGGCTGGTGCTGGGCATCGCCGGCATGGCCTTCTGCCCGCCGCGCGAGGCGCTGTGGACGCTGGCCGCGCTGGCCACGCTGGTGGCCTTCCTGTCGGCCTCGCAGGACATCGTCTTCGACGCCTACAGCACCGACGTGCTGCGCCCGCCCGAGCGCGGCGCCGGCGCGGCGGTCAAGGTGTTGGGCTACCGGCTGGCGATGCTGGTTTCGGGCGGCCTGGCGCTGTGGCTGGCCGACCGCGTGCTGGGCTGGCAGCAGACCTACCTGCTGATGGCGGCACTGATGGGCGTGGGCATCGTCACGCTGCTGTGGGCGCCGGAACCGGACGTCCCCGCGCGCGCGCCGCGCTCGCTGGAAGAGGCGGTGGTAGGGCCGCTGCGCGACTTCTTTGGCCGCCAGGGCGCATGGTGGCTGCTGCTGCTGATCGTGCTGTACAAGCTCGGCGACGCCTTTGCCGGCAGCCTGTCGACCACCTTCCTGATCCGCGGCGTGGGCTTCTCGGCGGGCGAGGTGGGCATCGTCAACAAGACCCTGGGGCTGGCCGCCACCATCATCGGCGCGCTGTTCGGCGGCACGCTGATGGTGCGCCTGGGCCTGTACCGCTCGCTGATGCTGTTCGGCGTGCTGCAGGCGGTGTCTAACCTGGGCTACTGGATCCTGGCGGTGACGCCGCCGCACCTGTGGACCATGGGCGCGACCATTGCGGTCGAAAACCTGTGCGGGGGCATGGGCACGGCGGCCTTCGTGGCGCTGCTGATGACGCTGTGCAACCGCTCGTTCTCGGCCACGCAGTACGCGCTGCTGTCGGCGCTGGCGTCGGTGGGCCGGGTCTACGTGGGGCCCTCGTCGGGCTATATGGTCGAGGCCTGGGGCTGGGCGCCGTTCTACCTGGGCACCGTGGTGGTGGCGCTGCCCGGCGTGATGCTGCTCTGGGCCATGCGCCACACCGTGCATCGCTACGAGGCCCAGGCGCGCGAAGCGATCGCCTGAGCCCGCGCCTGCCTCATTCCTTGTAGTAGACGACCTGATGCGAGCTGGCGATCAGCTCGCCGCCGGCACTCCATAGCTGCGCGCGCTGGTCGAAGAAGCCCTGCCTGAACACCTGCGCCTGCGCGCTGGCCAGCACGTGGCTGTCGCCCAGCGCAGCCAGCGTGGCCGCATCGGCATGGAAATAGGTGGTCATCGAGACCGTGCCGGCCGGTACGAAGCCCGCGCGCTTGAGGAAGATGCGCGGGTAGAAGCTGTCGGCCCAGGCCGCCACCGCGGCAAAGTCCGGCGTGCGCGCCGGCGCGTCGCGCAGCCAGAACTGCGTCAGGCTGTCCGGGTGCTCGGTGCCGGCCTCGGCAGTCGGCTTGGCGCCGCGCACCGGGCGCATGTCGTAGGACTTGAGCCAGCGCACCGGCGCAAACCCGCTCATGGGCGGGAGGGCGTCGGCCGCCGGCACCTCCGGCATCAGCGCCTCGCCGCAGGCCCAGGTCTCGCGGCGCACCGCAAACATGGCGGTGGCGGTGGTGGCCACGGCATCGCCCTGGCGCAGTTCCAGCGTCCAGTGCTGGGTCGAGCGGTTGGTGCGCACCGGGCGCGCCTCGATCTCGAACGGCCCCTCGGCGATCGGCCCGGCAAAGTTGACCGTCAGCGAGACCGGGTCGCCCAGGCGCTGCGGATGGTCCAGCGCCGCCTGCAGCAGCGTGGCGGCGGTGATGCCGCCGAACGGGCCGATCATGTTCCAGTACTCGGGCGTGGTGCGGCCCAGGAAGCGGTGCTCGCCGGCCGGCTCCAGCGCCAGCGCGTCGTCAAAGGGATGGAGCGGGCTGGCGGCGGTGGCCGCCTGGGTCTGGGGCGCAGTGGACATGGCTGGTATGGGTTGGTGACTCGCAGGGAATAGCACGATCGTTCGATGCGCTGCCTACACTAACCGTAGTCAGCGTTCGGGTCAAGACGTCAATCCTCCAGCCGCTGGCACCGTGGCGCCCGCATCAGCCTTGCACCCGCCGCCGCAGCGGCAGGCTCCAGCCCAGTTGGTTAGCGACCACGCCCAGCAGCACCAGCGCCATCCCGGCGATCTGCAGCGGACCCAGCACCACGCCGAACACCATCACGTCGATCACGATCGCCACCAGCGGATAGATGAAGGACAGTGTCGCGATCGACACCACGTTGAGCCGCTGGAACGCGCCATACAGCAGCGTGTACATCACGCCCGTATGCACCAGCCCCAGCGCCAGCAGCGCGGCCCAGGTGCCGGTGCCATAGCTGCCGGCCGCGGGATGTGCCAGCAGCGCCAGCATCAGCACGCCCAGCACCATCTGCAGCCCGGCAATCTGGCCTGGCGGAATCGCCTGCAGCCGCCGCGTGGCCAGGGTCGTCACCGCATACAGCAGTGCCGCCAGCAGGCCCAGGCCGATACCGGCCAGCATCGCAGTGCCAGTGGCGCCATGCTCAAGCCCGGTGATCAGCATCACCCCGGCAAAGGCCAGCACCAGCCACGGCAGTCGTGCGAACGGGAACGGCTCGCGCTGGATCACCGAGGTCAGCAGCAGCAGGAAGAACGGCTGGGTGTGGTAGACCACCGTGGCAATGGCGATGCCGCTGTACGCATACGCCGAGAACAGCGCCAGCCAGTTGAGCACCAGTGTGACGCCGCCCAGCGCCAGCCAGCCAAGCTGCGCGCGGCTCATCCGAACCCAGCCGCGCTGCAGCGTCAGCACGCCCAGCAGCGCCGCGCCGCCGAACAGGCAGCGGAAGAAGACCACATCGAGCGGCGGCTGGCCGCTGGTGACCACGAACCAGCCGATGGTGCCAGACAGCAGCATGGCCGCGACCATGCGCCAGGCGCCGCCTGGCAAGGGTTGTTGCGAGGGCATGACGGACTCCGGTCAGACAATGGCCGCATTGTTCCATCATGCGATCTGCTCAACAATCCCGTCAGAGATCAATTAGTATTTGATTTGAAGTCAAAAAAAGAGGACGTGCCATGCCGGATATGCCACTTAATGCGATGGCCGTGTTTGCGCGCGTGGTCGAGTGCGGCAGCTTCTCGGCTGCCGCACTCGACCTGGGCATGACGCCGTCGGCGGTCAGCCGGCACGTCTCCCGGCTCGAAGCCACGCTCGGCGCCAGCCTGCTGCAGCGGACCACGCGCGCCTTTGCACTGACTGAACTGGGCCAATCGGTCTACGCCGCCTGCGCCCGCATGACCGCGGCAGCGCGCGACGTCACCGCGCTGGCCGGCGAGCACGGCGGCACGCCGCATGGCGTGCTGCGCGTGAGCGCGCCGGTCTCGTTCGGGCAGGCCTGGCTGGCGCCGCGGCTGCCGGCGCTGCTGGCCAGATACCCGGGGCTGGACCTGCAGCTGACGCTGGCCGACCGCATGGTCGACCTGGTCGAAGAAGGGATGGACGTGGCCGTACGCATCGCGCGCGAACTGGCACCCGGGCTGGCCGCGCGCCCGCTGCGCGAGGTGCGCTACCGGCTGGTGGCCTCGCCCGGCTACCTGGCCCGCCACGGCACGCCGGCCACGCCCGCCGACCTGCCCGCCGCACGCTGCCTGTACCTCGGCTACGGCAACTTCGGCGAGCGCTGGGCCATGCGCCACCAGGCCAGCGGCGAGAAAGTGGAGGTGCGCATCCCGCCGCGCCTGACGCTGAACAACAGCCTGGCGATCATGAGCATGGTGGAGCGCGATGCCGGCATCGGGCTGGTGCCGGACTTCTCATTGGGCGATGCGCTGGACCAGGGCCGGGTCGTCACCGTGCTGGCCGACTGGGACATCCTCGAGCCCTACATCGGCACGGCCTACGCGGTCTACACGCCCACCCGGCATGTACCGCCCAAGGTGCGCGCCTTTGTCGATCATCTGGCCGGCACCGCCGGCGACGCGCCGCGCTGACGCCTCAGGCCGCGCAGACCCGGTACACCGCCAGGCTGCCGCGCCAGTTGCCGCCCCAGTTGACGGTCACGCCCTCGTGCATCACCACGCGGTCGATCACGCGCAGGCCGACCTTGGGCGCCAGCGCCTCGAAGTCGCTGATGGTCAGCACGCGCACGTTGGGCGTGTTGTACCACTGGTAGGGCAGCGATTCCGACACCGGCATGCGGCCGCGGAACACCGACAGCCGGTGCGGCCAGTAGCCGAAGTTCGGGAACGACACGATGCACTCGCGCCCCACCCGCAGCGTGTCGCGCAGCACCTGCGCGGTGTTGTGGATGGTCTGCAGCGTCTGCGACAGGATCACGGTGTCGAAGCTCTTGTCCTCGAACAGCGCCAGCCCGCCCTCCAGGTTCTGCTGGATGACATGGACGCCCTTCTGCGCGCACGCCAGCACGCCTTCGTCGCGGATCTCGATGCCGTAGGCCTGCACGTCGAGCTCGTCCTGCAGCACGCGCAACAGGCTGCCGTCGCCGCAGCCCAGGTCGAGCACGGTGGAATGGGGTTCGATCCAGCGCGCGATCGCGCGGAAGTCGGGGCGCAGCGCCAGGATATTGGGATTGGCCAGGGCGTTCATGCGCCGATCTCCTCTGCGATGCGGTCGTAGTAGGCGCGCATCAGGTTGTGATAGCGCGGGTCGTCGAGCAGGAAGGCGTCGTGGCCGTGCGGCGCATCGATCTCGGCGTACGAGACCGGGCGCTTGTTGTCCAGCAGCGCCTTGACCAGCTCGCGGCTGCGGCTGGGCGCGAAGCGCCAGTCGGTGCCGAAGCTCGCCACCAGGAAGCTGGCCTGGGTCTGCGCCATCGCGCGCGTCAGGTCGCCGCCGAAGGCCAGCGCCGGGTCGAAGTAGTCGAGCGCGCGCGTGATCAGCAGGTAGGTGTTGGCGTCGAAGTACTCGGCGAACTTGTCGCCCTGGTAGCGCAGGTAGCTCTCCACCTGGAACTCGACATCGAAGGAGAAGCGGATGTCGTCGGTCTTCAGCTCGCGGCCGAATTTCTCGGCCATGTCCTCGTCCGACAGGTAGGTGATATGGCCGATCATGCGCGCCACGCGCAGGCCGCGCTTGGGCTTGACGCCATGCGCGTAGTAGTTGCCGCCGTGGAAATCAGGGTCCGACAGGATGGCACTGCGCGCGACCTCGTTGAAGGCGATGTTCTGCGCCGACAGCTTGGGCGTGGACGCGACCACAATGCAGTGGCGCAGGCGTTCCGGGTACAGCAGGCTCCAGGCCACCGCCTGCATGCCGCCCAGGCTGCCGCCCATCACCGCGGCGAACTGCGTGATGCCGAACGCGTCGGCCACGAGCGCCTGCGCATTGACCCAGTCCTCCACCGTCACCACCGGGAACGCCGCGCCGTAGGGCGCGCCGGTGGCCGGGTTGAGGCTCATCGGTCCGGTCGAGCCGAAGCATGAGCCCAGGTTGTTGACGCCGATGACGAAAAAGCGATTGGTATCGAGCGGCTTGCCGGGCCCGACCATGTTGTCCCACCAGCCCACGTCGCGCGGGTCTTCCGCATAGACGCCGGCCACATGGTGCGAGGCATTGAGCGCGTGGCACACCAGCACCGCGTTGGAGCGGGCCGCATTGAGCGTGCCATAGGTCTCGACCATCAGGTCGTAGCCGGCAATGGACGAGCCGTTGCGCAGCTTCAGCGGCTCGGCAAAGTGCATGCGCTGCGGCGCAACTACGCCGACCGAATCGGGCGGCAGGTCGAACGCGGCAGGCGCGGCGGTCGGCAGGGCGACATCAGTCATGGAATCCGGCCCGTGGCGAACGGGCATAAAAAAACCCGACCGGCATTTGCGTATGAAGCGTCGCAGCCAAGTCGGGATTCACTGGATTCCTTGCGGGATTCCGCGTGCCGGCGCCATCCACTACCGTGGTGGCATGGGGCGCCGACCCAACCTCTTTAGCCGCATTTATAGTGGCAACCCGGAACTTGGTCCCTTGGCTGCCGCGCGCCCGCAAGCCAGTCATCAAATCGGCGCGACCGGGCAATTATAGAGCAATCGGCCCGGCATGTTGTTTTCAGCCCAGCAAGACCCGCAGATGCGCCTCGGCATAGTGCGACGGCGACTTGCGGAAGCCGCTCTTGGCGTAGCGGTGCCACTGCCCCTGCACCGCCGCCATGATCAGCGCCGCGCGCGCCGGGATGTCGGCGTCCGCCGGGAACGCGGCCTGTGTCACCGCCATCTTCAGGCACTGGCGCAGCGAGGCCTCGATGCGGTCCACCACCTGGTTGATGCGCTCCTGCAGGCGTTCGTGCTCGCCCACCAGCGCCTCGCCGGTCAGCACGCGCGTCATGCCCGGGTTCTTCTCGGCAAACGACAGCAGCATGCGCACGATGGCATGGGCCTGGCGCAGGCCGTGCTCTTCCTTGTCGGTGATCTGGTTGATCAGGCCGAACACGGTCTGCTCGATAAAGCCGATCAGGCCCTCGTACATCTGCGCCTTGCTGGCGAAATGGCGGTACAGCGCCGCCTCGGACACGCTCAGGCGCGCAGCCAGCGCCGCCGTTGTGATCTTCTCCCCGCGCGGGTGCTCCAGCATGGTGGCCAGCGTCTGCAGGATCTGCACGCGGCGCTCGCCCGGGCGCGGGCGCTTGCGCACCTGCGTGGCCGGCGGCTGGCCTCCGTCCTGCGCATCCTGCGCACTGCCTGAAATGACCGCCTCTGGCTCGCGCCCGTTGCTTTGCGTCATGACCCGATTCTCCGCATTCGTCGTTGGAGTTGATGCATCGATTGTACTTTTATGTCCACATAGGCCGGCCGGTTCGGCACGCGGGCGCGCACGCGCCGCACGTTGTCGGGCTGCGCCTGCGGTGCCTGGGTCTCCGCGGCCACCAGCGTCACCGACTGCTCCTGCGCGGCGTGGCCGACATGGCGCCGGTCCTCCGCCTCCAGCGTCGAGCGTACCGCGGCATCGCGCCGGCTGCCGTCATCGCGCACCGCAGGCACCTCATGCGGGCGCGGTGGCGCGATCGTGCGCAGGTAGCCCGTCACCCACGCGGTGCGGATGCCGGTGCCGGCATAGCGCTTGAGGTGCGACACGGTGTCTTCCACCAGCACCGCGCGATGTGGCGCGATGCGGGTCTGCACCAGCAGCCGGCGCAGCATGCGGCGGTCCGGCTTGGGCCGCAGGTGGCCATGCACCCACATCTGCTCGATTGCCACCACGCGCTCGAAGCAATGCCGTATGCCCGCTATCTCCAGCACCGCCCGCGCGTAGTCCTGCGGCGCATTGGTGACCAGGATCTTGCGCCCCGGCAGGCGCCGCAGGTGCGCGGCCAGCCCGCGCCGCACCCGCACCATGTCGGCCAGCGCCGGGAATTCATGCGCGGCGCGCAGGAAATCAGCCGGATCCACGCCGTGGTGCCGGATCATGCCGAGCAGCGTGGCGCCGTAGCGCTGCCAGTAGTCCACGCGCACGCGGCTGGCGGTGGCCTCGTCGCAGCCGAGCACGCGCGCCACGTAGTCGGTCATCAGCCGGTTGATGGCCGGGAAGATCGCGTGCGAGGCGTCGTGCAGGGTGTTGTCGAGATCGAACAGCCAGACCGTATTGCCCGAGGTATTGCCCGCGGGGTGGCGGCAGAGGCGAGCGCGGACACGGCGCGGAGAACGAAGACTGGAAGGCACGCCGGGCAACTCGGAGGGTGATGGGATGTCCGGGGCGGCCGGCCGCTGCCGGCACCGCCCCGAGGCTCCGCTCAGTGCGAGCGGATCATGGTGCCGAAGGCCTGCTCGGTCAGGATTTCCAGCAGCAGCGAATGCTCGATGCGGCCGTCGATGATGTGCACCGAATGCACGCCGCTCTTGGCCGCATCCAGCGCCGACGAAATCTTCGGCAGCATGCCGCCCGAGATGGTGCCGTCGGCGAACAGCTCTTCGATCTCGCGCGCGGACAGGTCGGTCAGCAGGTTGCCCTTCTTGTCCATCACGCCCGGGATGTTGGTCATCATCACCAGCTTCTCGGCCTTCAGGATCTCGGCCATCTTGCCGGCAACCACGTCGGCGTTGATGTTGTAGGCCTGGCCGTCGTCGGAGAAGCCGATCGGCGAGATCACCGGGATAAAGGCGTCGTCCTGCAGCGCCTTGACCACCGCGGGGTTGATCGCCTCGATGTCGCCGACGTAGCCGATATCGATGAACGCCCCCGGGTTCTCGCGGTCGGGCATCTGCAGGCGCTTGGCGCGGATCAGGCCGCCGTCCTTGCCGGTCAGGCCCACGGCCTGGCCGCCGTACTGGTTGATCAGCATCACGATGTCCTGCTGGACTTCACCGCCCAGCACCCACTCGACCACTTCCATGGTCTCTTCGTCGGTGACGCGCATGCCCTGCACGAAGGTGCCGACCTTGCCGACCTTCTTCAGTGCCTCATCGATCTGCGGGCCGCCGCCGTGCACCACCACCGGGTTCATGCCGACCAGCTTGAGCAGGATCACGTCGCGCGCGAAGCCATGCTTGAGCTTCTCTTCGGTCATGGCATTGCCGCCGTACTTGACCACGATGGTCTTGCCGTGGAACTTGCGGATATACGGCAGGGCCTCGGCGAGGATCTCGGCTTTCAGCGCGGGAGCAATGGCGGCCACCGTGGTTGCGGCAGGCCCGGGGTTGTCGGCGTTCATGGGGGACATCCGTGAGAATCAACAGGTATGATGGCTAATCGGCCACGTAGCCAGGGATAACCAACGGGGATCGCCCGAAAGTGCGCCATCCGGCCATGGCAGGCGCCGATTTTACAAGAAACCGCGCGGGGCGCGAGTCAACCGGCCGAACGTGGTCCCGCGAACCGCCTGCAAGCGCCCCACGGGGCACCAACGCGTTCCGTCCACGCAACAACGTGCCGCCACCACTCAGCCGTTTGGCCTGCGCCGCGGCACAGCGTTCCCCATCTTGACCATCATGCCCGCCGCCAGCCGCCTCTTGCCAGCCCGGATCCCCGATTTCCCGCCAGCGCCGGGAGACCTGCCATGAGCGACGCCTCGACCGTGCTGACCGGCCAGCTGCGCCCGGTCGAACATTGCAGCCGCTGCGGCGCGGGCTTTGTCTGCGGCTACGTGGCGGGGCTGCCCGAGTGCTGGTGCGCCAGCCAGCCGCTGCTGCCGGCGCGGCGCATCGTGCCGGGCCAGCACTGCCTGTGTCCGGCCTGCCTGGCAGCGCGCCGGCAAGCGGCTCAGGAACCAGATTCCGCCGCTGGCTGAGGCGCCGGCCCGGGCCCTGCGGCGCTGCCCCACTGCATCACCAGCATCCCCGCCACGATCAGCGCCGCGCCCGCCAGCCGCGCCGGCGTGAGCGCGCGCACCGCAAAGCCGGCCAGCCCGAACTGGTCCACCAGCAGCGCCGCCAGCACCTGGCCCGCCACCACCGCGGCGATAAAACCCGCGGCGCCCAGCTTCGGCGCCATCATCAGCGCGGCCGAAATATAGAACACCCCCAGCACCCCGCCGATCCAGAGCCAGCCAGGCGCACGCGCCAGTGCCGCTGGCGCCGGCAGCGGCACGCGCATCAGCCACAGCACGGGCAACAGCGCCGCCAGGCTGACCAGCAGCGACACCAGCGTGGCCGACAGCGGATGCCCGAGCGTGCGCCCGAGGGTGGCGTTGGCGCCGGCCTGGAAGGGGATCGCCGCGCCGGCCAGCACGGCCGTGCCAAGCGGCAGCCAGAGTGAAACCGGGAGGGAAAACGGCAACTGGGTGCCTGACATGAAGCGCTCCATAGGGCAAGATGCGATGCCAGCAGTTTGAAATATCGCAATGCGAATTTCCAATTCTGCTTTCGTACGTTTATTATTCGCCGAATGAATAGCCTACGCGGAATCGACCTCAACCTGCTGGTGGTGCTCGAAGCACTGCTGGCCGAGCGCCATATCTCCCGCGCCGCGCTGCGGCTGCACCTGAGCCAGCCGGCGGTCAGCCACGCGCTCGGGCGCCTGCGGCAGCTGCTCGACGATCCCATCCTGGTGCGCGGCAAGGGCGGACTGGTGCTGAGCGCGCGCGCCCATGAGCTGTCCGGCCCGCTGGCCGAGGCGCTGGCGCAGGTGCGCATCCTGCTGGGGCCGAGCGGCTTCCAGCCAGCCACCGCGCGGCGCAGCTTCCGCCTGGCCATGTCCGACTACGGCGCGCTGGTGGTGCTGCCGCGGCTGCTGCGCGCGGTGCGCAAGGCCGCGCCCAATATCGACCTGGTGGTGTCGCAGGCCAGCCGCGAAGGCATGACCGCCCAGGTCGCCGATGGCGAGATCGACATGGCGCTGGGCGTGTTCACCCACCAGCCCGAAGGCGTGAAATCCGCGGAGCTGTTCTGCGAGAGCTATGCCTGCGCGGTGGATGCCGCCACCGTGCGCGACACCGGCCGGCTCGACCAGGTGGCCTACCTGGCGCGCTCGCACGTGCTGGTGGCCACGCACAGCGAACGCATGGACGCGATCGACACCGCGGTGGCCAAGCTGGGCGGACGGCGCAAGATCGCCTGCGTGGTGCCGCACTGGAGCGTGGCGCCGGCGCTGATCGCCGGGACCAACCTGGTGCTGACCACGGCGCGGCGCAGCCTGGCCGCGCTGGAAGAGGACCCGCGCTACGCCGTGTTCGCGCCGCCGTTTGCGCTCGACGACTTCACCTTCAGCATGATCTGGCACGAGCGCACCGAAGCCGATCCCGCCCACGCCTGGCTGCGCGAGCGCGTGCTGGCCGCGGCGGCCAGTCAGGAATCGGAAGAGCCGATCAGCTTGCGCGGCTGACGGCGCCCCCCCGGCTTGGCTGGCGCCGGGGGCTGGGCATCACGGCGCTGCGCGGGAACAGCAGGTGGCCTGGCGGGGCGCGTGTCCCCGCGAAAGACCAGCTTCTGCCGGGTGCCGTGCTGCTTGTTGGCCATGATGGCGGGATGGGTGGATGGACGAGGCCGGGCCCCGTCAGGCGCTCAGTGCTTGTGTTCGCCGTGGCCGCCGCTCGCGCCGGCGGCAGCGGGCACCATGTCGCGCACTTCGGCCGTGACCTTCTGCTCGATCACCTTGCCGCCCTGCTCGATCTTCAGCGTGATGGGCACGGTGTCGCCCTTCTTGAGCTGCGACTTCAGGTCCATCAGCATCACGTGGTAGCCGCCCGGCTTCAGCTCGACGTCCTTCATCATTGGCAGGTCCAGCGACTTGACCTGGCGCATGCGCATCACGTTGCCTTCCATCTTCATCTCGTGCAGCTCGGCCGCGGCCACCGGCGACGACACGCCGACCAGCTTCGCGTTGTCGTGCGCGTGCAGCACCATGAAGGCGCCGGAGGCAGTCTGGGTCGGCACCGTGCCGCGCACCCAGGCGTTGCTGACATCGACCTGGGCCAGCGCGGCGCCGGACGCCAGCGCGGCGGCGAGGGCGACCGATGCGGCCAGGGTGGCCGAGCGGAATTTGGCTTGCATGAAAGGCTCTCCTGAAAGCAAACATTAGACCATGGCGATGCCCGCCCGTGCATGCCCCAGGCAACCCCGCCATGCGGCGCACAGCCGGCTAGTCTGGCAGCCCGACCGGCGCGGCGCCAATGCGGCAAGGTGTCGCACGCACCGGTGCCCCGCGGCCGCATTGATACACTCGCGCCATGACCACCGCCGCAGCCGTGACCCGCTTGCCCGACCTCCCCTTCCTGTCGCCACTGCCGGCGGGCACCTCCGCCCGCCATGGCCAGGTGACGCTGCGCCGGCTGTTCTGGCTGCGCTGGGCATTGCTGGCGGGACAGGCGCTGACCGTGCTGAGCTGCGAGCCCATCGCCGGCATCCGCCTGCCCTACGGGCCGCTGCTGGTGGTGTTCGGCCTGCAGGCGCTGTTCAACCTGCTGACCGGCCTGCGCCTGCGCCAGCACACGCGGCGCAACAGCGCCCCCGGCGAGGCCGAGCTGATGGGCCAGCTGCTGGTGGACCTGACCGCGCTGTCGGCCATCCTGTTCTATACCGGCGGCGCGACCAACCCCTTTGTCTCGTTCTACCTGCCGGGGCTGGCCATTGCCGCCGCCATCCTGCCGTGGCGCCAGGTGATCGCGCTGGCGCTGTACGCGCTCGCCTGCTACACGCTGCTGCTGTTCGAATATGTGCCGCTGGACCTGCACAACCCGGACAACGCGGTGAACTACCACCTGGCCGGCATGTGGCTGAACTTCGTCGCCAGCGCGGTGATGATCGCGCTGTTCGTGGCGCGCCTGTCCGGCGTGCTGCGCCAGCGCGAGGCGCAGCTGAACCTGGCACGCGAGCAGCTGCTGCGCGAGGCGCGCGTGGAAGACCTGAACGGCCAGGCCGCCGCGGTCGCGCATGAGATCGGCACGCCGCTGGCCACGCTGGCGGTCATCGCCGGCGAGCTGCGTGCCGATGCCTCCGACGCGGGCCGCGGCACCTCCGCAATCAACAGCTACCTGCCCGACCTGCAGACCATGGAGCAGCAGCTGGCGCTGTGCCGCACCACGCTCGCGCGCCTGCGCGAAGACCCGGCCACGCTGGCGCCGCAGCGCATCGACGGCTGGCTGCCGGCCTTTGCCGAGCGCTGGCAGCTGCGCCACCCCAACGCCAGCCTGCAGGCCAGCGCCACGCCGGGCGCCGGCGCGCAGGCGGTGGAAACCGCGCGCGTGGGCCAGATCCTGACCATCCTGCTGGATAACGCCGCGCGCAGCCAGCAAGCCGCCGGCCGCGGCCAGGAGCCGCTGCAGCTGCAGATCGCCATGGCGCCCGGCAATACCGCGCCGTGGCTGTCGTTCCGCATCGCCGACCACGGCGACGGCATTCCCGAGATGCTGCGCGGCCAACTGGGCGAAACCCCGGTGGCCAGCCAGCACGGCGGCCAGGGCATCGGCCTGTACCTGGCGCAAAGCGCCGCCCGGCAGATGGGCGGCGAGCTGGCCTGGCATGACCGCGCCGGCGGCGGCACCGTTGCCGAGTTGCGCCTGCCCGCGCTGTCCACCCTTTCCGCATCCGCCGCCGCCACGGCACCACGAACCCCATGACCGACACCCTCACCCCGGTACCCGAAGCCACCGCACCGGCTGGCACGCCCTTCCTGGTCATCGACGACGACGAAGTCTTTGCCGGCACCCTGGCCCGCGCGCTCACGCGACGCGGCTATGCCGTGCAGGTGGCGCACGACGGCCGCACCGCACTGGCGCTGGCATCACGCATCGAGTTTGCCTATGTCACGCTGGACCTGCACCTGGAGCCGCCGCCGGACGCCGGCAGCACCGTGCCCGCCGAATCGGGGCTGCAGCTGGTGTCGCCGCTGCGCCAGGCGTTGCCGGACGCACGCATCCTGATCCTGACCGGCTACGCCAGCATCGCCACCGCGGTGGCGGCGGTCAAGCAAGGCGCGGACGAATACCTGGCCAAGCCGGCCAATGTCGATTCGATCCTGACCGCGCTGATGGCGGGCGTGTCCGAAGATGCGGCGCAGGCCGCGCTGGAAGAGCCGGTGCCGCTGTCGGTGGCGCGGCTGGAATGGGAGCATATCCAGCGCGTGCTGGCCGAGCATGACGGCAATATCTCCGCCACGGCACGGGCGCTGAACATGCACCGGCGCACCTTGCAGCGCAAGCTGGGCAAGCGGCCGGTGTCGCGGTAATTGCCGCGGCGATAAGCGAAAAGGCCGCGCCTGTGCGCGGCCTTTCACATGCCCAATGGCAAGCGCCATCCAGGTTACAGGCGCAGCTGGACATAGTCCCAGTCCAGGCCCTCGGCGCTGTCCTGTGGCGTGCTGCCTTGTGCGATGCGCATGGCGTCGCCGGCATGGCGGTCTGCCAGCGTGAACAGCGCGCCCGAGTCCAGCGCCAGCGCCGCCGCCGCGGCAGCGGCCGCACCGACCGTGCCCGATTGCGCGGCTTCGGCAGCCGGAATGGCCGGACGCACACACAGGAACGCGGTTGCCGCCGCCAGTGCGGCCAGCAGTCCGCCCGTGGCGAGCACTACGCGCCGGGTCTTGTAGTTGACCATCTGATTTCTCCTGCCAGTGAGTTGATGGGGATGCGGTGGCTCCCGCACCGGTCAATCGACCGTCAAGGTGCGCAAGGGTCGCATCGGCCGGCAGGGGCGCGCCAGCGGGCTTACCAATGCTTACGATGGTTACCGGGGTGTGGCAGGTGGAAACGCATGGACATGAAATACGTCCCGTGCGGGTGATGGGCATGTGAGGCCTTCGCGCACGGTGGTTTTTGGCTTGGTGCCATTACGGTTGGGTGTCGCGCTTGGCACCCATCCAAAAATCACGAGCTCCCGAATACCCACAAAAAAGGCGCACCACGGTGCGCCTTGCATCGTATCCCGGCCCCTTTACAGGACGTAACGCGACAGATCCTCGTTCCCGGCCAGATCCCCAAGCCGCTCGTCAACATATGCCGCATCGATCGTCACAGTCTCGCCCGACGACCTGGTGGCGTGGAAAGACAGGTCCTCCAGCAGCCGCTCCATCACCGTGTACAGGCGCCGCGCGCCGATGTTCTCGACCTTCTCGTTGACCGAGAAGGCGATCTCGGCCAGCCGGCGGATACCGTCCGGCGCGAACACCAGGTTGACCTCTTCGGTGTTCAGCAGCGCCTGGTACTGCTTGGTCAGGCTGGCATCGGTCTGCGTCAGGATCGCCTCGAAGTCCTGCACGGACAGCGACTCCAGCTCGACCCGGATCGGGAAGCGGCCCTGCAGCTCGGGAATCAGGTCGCTCGGCTTGGACAGGTGGAACGCGCCCGAAGCAATGAACAGGATGTGGTCCGTCTTGATCATGCCGTACTTGGTGTTCACCGTGGTGCCTTCCACCAGCGGCAGCAGGTCGCGCTGCACGCCCTGGCGCGACACCTCGCCGCCGCCGACATCGCTGCGGCTGGCGATCTTGTCGATCTCGTCCAGGAACACGATGCCGTTCTGCTCGACATTGGCAATGGCCTTGTGCTTGAGCTCCTCGTCATTGACGAGCTTGGCGGCCTCTTCGTCGATCAGCAGCTTGAAGGCTTCCTTGACCTTCATCTTGCGGCGCGCCTTCTTGCCCTGGCCCAGCCCGGCAAACATGGTGCGGATCTGCTCGGTCATGTCTTCCATGCCCGGCGGGCCCATGATGTCCATGCTCGGCATGCCGGCGGAGAGTTCCAGCTCGATTTCCTTGTCGTCGAGCGAGCCTTCGCGCAGCTTCTTGCGGAACACCTGGCGCGTGTTGGAATCCTTCTCTTCCGGCTGCGCGAAGCCGATATCGCGCGCCGGCGGCAGCAGCACGTCGAGCAGGCGGTCCTCGGCCGCGTCCTCGGCCTTGGTGCGCACCTTCTTCATCTCGGACTCGCGCGTCTGCTTGATCGCCATCTCGGCCAGGTCGCGCACGATGGTGTCGACATCGCGGCCGACATAGCCCACCTCGGTGAACTTGGTGGCCTCGATCTTGATGAAGGGCGCGTCGGCCAGCTTGGCCAGGCGACGCGCGATCTCGGTCTTGCCGACCCCGGTCGGGCCGATCATCAGGATGTTCTTGGGAGTGATTTCCTGGCGCAGGGGCTCGGCCACCTGCTGGCGGCGCCAGCGGTTGCGCAGCGCCACCGCCACGGCCTTCTTGGCCTTGTTCTGGCCGATGATGTGCTTGTCGAGTTCGGAAACGATTTCCGACGGGGTCATGGTGTGCGACATGGTATCCGTTCAGTGGGGGCGCGCCGGCCTGCGCGGTGGCCGGCCTGCGCTTATTCCAGCGTCTCGATGACGAAGTTGGTGTTGGTGTAGATGCAGAGCTCGCCGGCAATGGTCAGCGCCTTCTCGACCACGTCCTTGGGGGCCATTTCGGTGTTCTCGACCAGCGCCTTGGCGGCAGACTGCGCGTACGCGCCGCCCGAGCCGATCGCGGCGATGCCGCCCTCGGGGTCGAGCACGTCGCCGTTGCCGGTGATGACCAGCGTGGTGTCGCGGTCGGCGGTGATCAGCATGGCTTCCAGCCGGCGCAGGGCGCGGTCCGAACGCCAGTCCTTGGCCAGGTCGACCGCGGCACGGGTCAGGTTGCCCTGGTACTTTTCCAGCTTGGCCTCGAAGCGGTCCAGCAGCGAGAAGGCGTCGGCGGTGCTGCCGGCAAACCCGACCAGGACCTTGCCGTTGTAGATGCGGCGCACCTTGCGCGCGGTGCCCTTCATCACGATATTGCCGAGCGTGACCTGACCATCACCGCCGAGTGCGACCTGATTGCCGCGGCGGACGCTGACGATGGTAGTGCCGTGATACTGTTCCATGGTGGCTTCCGTGAATATGTCAGGACCGTAGTTGGCGACGCCCCCGGCCGGTTTCAAGGCCTGTGGCGTGCTTCGGGAAGCGCCGCCCGGTCTGACCCAATATAGGATGCCTGCCGGCAGGCTGCCGGACGCCCCGCCAGAAAACAAGAAGGGCCATGCGTTGCCGCATGGCCCTTGTCCGGCACGCGCGGGCCAGGGCCCGCGCGCCTTATGTATCACACCGCCTGATCAGTCGGCGTATACGCCGGCCTTCCTGATCACCGGCGTCCACTTGTTGATTTCGGCGCTCAGGTAGTTGCGCAGAGAATCCGGCGTGGCGCGCTGCGCCGACACCGCTTCGGCGCCCAGCTCGGCCATCTTGGCGCGGAAAGCCGGGTCGGCCACGGCCTTCTGCAGCGCCGCCGACAGCTTGTCGATCACCGGCTTGGGCGTGCCCTTGGGCGCGTACATGGCGTGCCAGACCTTCACTTCCACGCCCGGCATGCCCTGCTCGGCCGCGGTCGGGACATCCTTGAACGCTTCCACGCGGCGTGCCTGCATGGCCGCGTACGGCTTGACCGAGTGGGCCTTGAGATGGCCGGCAAGATTGGTGGTCTGGTCGCACAGCAGGTTGACCTGGCCGCCCAGGATATCGGTCAGTGCCGGCGCAGCGCCCTTGTACGGCACGGTGGTCAGCTCGGTCTGGATCGCGCTCTGGAACAGCAGGCCGCACAGGTGCGAGGCCGAGCCGATGCCGGCATTGGCCAGCGACAGCTTGCCGGCGTTGGCCTTGATGTACGGCAGCAGGTCCTTGAAGGTGTTCGGCGGCAGCTGCTTGTTGCCGACCAGGATCATCGGCACGTCGGCGATTTCGCCGATCATCTCGAAGTCCTTGAGCGGATCGAAGCCCAGGTTGCGGTACAGCGCCGGGGCCGTGGCCATGCCGATATGGTGGATCAGCAGGGTGTGGCCGTCGTTCTTGGCCTGGGCCACCTTCTTGGCGCCGATGGTGCCGCCGGCGCCGCCCAGGTTTTCGATCACGATGGTCGTGCCCAGGTGCTTGGACATGATCGCGGTCAGTTCGCGCGAGACCTTGTCGGTCGGGCCGCCCGCGGAGAACGGCACCACCGCCGACACCGGCTTGCCGCCCGGGAATTCCTGCGCGTACGCGCCCGTCGCCACACCCAGCGCACTGACTGCCAGCGCGCCCGCGACCATCTTTACCACTCGTTTCATGCTCTCTTCTCCTGGTTCCCTTCAATACCCGTCTTGCAATGCGTTGCCGCCGGCCCGGCCCCTGCTTGTGCGGGGCGCATCTGGCGCGGTCGCTGTGGCCGCGCTCTTGGACCATGCCGGCTGGCTCGGCTGCCCTGCCGTAAACGGCAAGGGCGGGCCTTGATGTTAGCAACTACAGACAATATGCAGGTATAGGGGCTAACCCGCCTGCAATCAGCCGCATATGGCGGGAAATGGGAAAGATATGGCAGAGATCGGATGCAAAGGCATGTGTTTGTGACACCCGGTGCGGCCTAACGGAAGAAACCGAGCATTTCCTCAAGCAGCGGTTCGGCGGCCTCTTCCGGGATGTAGTGCCCGCACGGCAGCGCCTGGCCGCTGATGTCGGTGGCCACCTCCTGCCACAGCGCCAGCGGCTCGAAGCAGCGCGCCACCACGCCGTGCTCGCCCCACAGCACGCGCAGCGGCAGCGCCAGCCGGCGCCCAGCCTCGCGGTCGGCACGGTCGTGCTCCAGGTCGATGGTGGCGGCGGCGCGGTAGTCCTCGCACATGGCATGCACGCGCGCCGGGTCGCGCATCGCCGCGGTGTAGGCAGCCATGGCGTCGGGGGCGAAGGGCGTCAGGCCCGCGTGGCGCAGGCCCATCAGCTTCTCGATGTAGAAATCGGGCTCGGCGTTGATCAGCGTCTCGGGGAACGGTGCCGGCTGGATCAGGAAGAACCAGTGCCAGTAGGCGGCGGCAAAGGCCATGCTGGTGCGCTCGTACATCGCCAGCGTGGGCGCGATGTCCAGCAGCATGGCGCGGCTGACCGTGTCCGGGTGGTCCATGCACAGCCGGTGCGCGACGCGGGCACCGCGGTCGTGGCCGCACAGCGCAAAGCGCTCGAAACCGAATGCCGTCATCAGCGACACCTGGTCCTGCGCCATGGTGCGCTTGCTGTAGTGCTCATGGCCGGCATTGCCGGGCGGGGCCGAGCTGCTGCCGTAGCCGCGCAGGTCGGTGGCGATCACTGTGAAGTGATCGGCCAGCGCCGGCGCCACCCGGTGCCAGATCAGGTGGCTCTGCGGGTGCCCGTGCAACAGCAGCAGCGGCGGTCCCGAACCGCCGCGCACGCCGGCGATCTCGACCTCGCCGACACGCTGCCGGAAGGGTTCGAAGTTCGGGAACAGCAGCGCGCTGGCGTCATTCAGCATGGGTCGTCTCCGCTTCTAAGGGTCGTCCTGTGCCGATCATAGGCGCAAACCGCCTCATCGGCGTGGCTGCGCCGGCTTCGCCATTCGGCCTGCTGACGCAACTGAATTGCATCAACCGGGGGCCTATGGTTAAATCCGCCCATGACCCGTCCCAGTCCGGACCGGCCGGCCGCTGTGCCGGAACCGGCGATCCCCACCCCTGAGTCCCTGGAAGCCGCCCACGAGCGCCTGCGCCAGCTGGGCGCGCGCGTGACCCAGCCGCGGCTGTGCATCCTGGCCTGCCTGATCGGCAGCGAAGAGGCGCTGACGCACCAGGCCGTGATCGACCGCCTGCCCGAACCGGGCGAGACCATAGACCGCGTCACCGTCTACCGCGTGCTGGACTGGCTGGTGGAACAGGGCGTGGCGCAGAAGCGTGCCGGCAACGACCGCGTGTTCCGCTTCAGCCTGGTCGAACACGAGGCCGCGCGCGCGCAGGAGCACCGCCAGCACAGCCATTTCCACTGCACCCGCTGCGACCGCACCTTCTGCCTGGACGATGCCAGCGCACCGGTGCAGCCGGCCGCGCCGCGCGTGCCCAGCGGCTTTGCCATCGAACATGTCGAACTGACCGTGAACGGCGTCTGCGCCGAGTGCGGCAAGCGTGCGCCCGCCTCGCCAGGCGGCGCTTCGCACTGAACGGCAATCTCTCATACCCGGAGAACAACAATGTCCAAACTGACCCCGGTCACGATCCTGACCGGCTTTCTCGGCAGCGGCAAGACCACCCTGCTCAAGCGCATCCTGAACGAGCAGCACGGCATGAAGATCGCCGTGATCGAGAACGAGTTCGGCGAAGAGAACATCGACAACGAGATCCTGGTGCAGGACGGCCGCGAGCAGATCGTGCAGATGAGCAACGGCTGCATCTGCTGCACCATCCGCGGCGACCTGGTGCAGGCGCTGTCGACGCTGCTGACGCGCCGCGACGCCGGCGAGATCGACTTCGACCGCGTGGTGATCGAGACCACGGGCGTGGCCAACCCGGGCCCGGTGGCGCAGACCTTCTTCATGGACGAGGAAATCGCCTCGCGCTACCTGCTCGACGCGGTGATCACGCTGGTCGACGCCAAGCATGCCCACCTGCAGCTGGACAAGCAGGAAGAGGCGCAGCGCCAGGTTGGCTTTGCCGACGCCATCTTCATCACCAAGTCCGACCTGGTGACCGAAGCCGACGTGGCCGAGCTGCGCCACCGCCTGCTGCACATGAACCCGCGCGCGCCGATCCGCCTGGTCAACTTCGGCGAGGCGCCGATCGACACCATCTTCGACCTGCGCGGCTTCAACCTGAACGCCAAGCTGGAGATCGACCCGGAATTCCTGCGCGCCGACGACCATGACCACGATCATGACCATGAGCATGGCGAGCATTGCGGCGACGACTGCGGCCATGACCACGGGAACGACCATGCGCACGGCCATGGCCACGCGCACGACCACCACCATCACCACCACCATACCGACCGCATTGCGTCGTTCGTCTTCCGCAGCGACAAGCCCTTCCACTACGGCAAGCTGGAGGAATTCCTGTCCGGCATCCTGGCCGTATACGGGGAAAAACTGCTGCGCTACAAGGGCGTACTATATATGGACGGTGTGGACCGCAAGGTGGTGTTCCAGGGGGTCCACCAGCTGATGGGCAGCGACATCGGCGCCAAGTGGGAGGAAGAGACCCCGGGCACGCGCATGGTGTTCATCGGCGTGGACCTGCCCCGCGACGCCATCCTCAAGGGCCTGGAGAACTGCCTGGCCTGAGTGCACCAGTCGCCCCATCGGCGACGCCCCCTCGAACCCCGCTCCGCGGCCGCCCCCCGTTCGGGGTACCGGGGAAATACCGAAGCGCCAGCCGGTTTTCCCCGTATCTCGGAAAAATTTGTTCAAGTACAATAGGCCGGATTTGATACCGGTGGCGCACCTTTTTCCCGCTGCCGGCATTTGGTCCATCGGATCTGGTGGACTTGCAGGGCGGCGGTTGTCGTCAGCATGAGGCAGGCCGCCGGCAGGTGCGGTCGCAGTGCTTCGTGCGGAGACCGCCTTTTTCCGCCTGGGGTGCCCCGACGCGCGCCGTCACTGACTGACGCGAGAGAGAGGTGTCCCCATGACAGCCGCAACGAAGACCAAAGAAAGCCGCAGCAAGACTGGTACTGCAGCGGCAGAGACGCTCAAGGCGCAGCCTGTGAAGGCCGCGCCCGCTCCCCGCGGCAGTACGGCGAACGCCGAAGCGGGCGCAACGAAGGGAGGCCCGCGAAGCAGCAAGACTGCAGCCAGCCAGAGTGAAACAGCCGTGGCGCGCAAGCGCGCGGACAGCGCACCCGAGCGGACCCAGACGCCGCCGGCCGCATCAACAAGAGAATCAGCAGCAACCATGAGCAGCAACAAACTTCTGACTGAAGCTGAAATCCTGAAGATGAGCGACAAGGATTACATGAACGAAGCGCAGCTCGCCTTCTTCAAGCACCGTCTTGAGCAGCTGCGCGACGAAATCCTGAAGAACGCTGACCAGACCACGGAACACCTGCGCGAAACGGTCATCGTGCCGGATCCGGCCGACCGTGCCACCATCGAGGAAGAGCATGCGCTGGAACTGCGCACGCGCGACCGCGAGCGCAAGCTGCTGAAGAAGGTGGAGCAGTCGCTGCAGCGCATCGAGTCCGGCGACTACGGCTGGTGCGAGGAAACCGGCGAGCCGATCGGCGTGCCGCGCCTGCTGGCCCGTCCCACCGCCACGCTGTCGCTGGAAGCGCAGCAACGCCGCGAACTGCGCCAGAAGCTGTTCGGCGACTGATACGCCACGCGCCGGCACGGCCGGTGCGGCAGGCGTAACGTGACGGCCCGGTTACCCGGGCCGTTTGCTTTGGCGGGCCGCGTCCGCCTTGTCGTGCCGTCGCCACGGCCTACCATTGAGAATCATCCGGCTGTTGCCGCCCCGGCCTTTCTGGTAAATTCGCAACCTTGTTGCAACAACGCGCCCTCGCCTAGGCTGCGTAGTCCCTCGTCACTTCCACCTCTCCTGCCATGGCTGATCGCCTGCCCGTCACCGTGCTGTCCGGCTTCCCCGGCGCCGGCAAGACCACGCTGCTGAACCACCTGCTTGCGCACAGCGCGGGCCGGCGCCTGGCCGTGCTGGTCTGCGGGCCGCAGCATGGGCAGGCGCCGGCGCCGCTGCCGCCCGGTTGCGAGGCCACGGTGCTGCCCGCGGGCGACGCCCTGCTCGGCGAAGCCGCCCGGCTTGCCGCCGAGGGCCGCTTTGACACGCTGCTGATCGAAGCCGACGGCCTGGACGAGCCGCTCGCGATTGCCGAAGGCTTCCTGTTCGAGGCCGAGCATGGCGCCGGGCCCGACGCGGCGGTGCAACCCGACACGCTGGTGACGGTGATCGATGCCGCCACCTTCCTGCGCGACCTCAACGAGGCCGAGTTCCTGGCCGACCGCGGGCTGGCGCCGGCCACGGACGATGACCGGACCGTGGCTGAAGTGCTGGTGGCGCAGGTCGAATGCTGCGACGTGATCGTGCTGAACAAGGCCGACCTCGCCAGCGCGGCTGAACTGGCGCGGCTGCACGCCGTGCTGCAGGCGCTGAACCCGCGTGCCGACATCGTCGAAGCCAGCTTCGGCAAGGTCGCGCCCGAGCGCGTGCAAGGCACCGGCCGCTTCGACTTTGAAGCCGCCGCGGACGCACCGGGCTGGCTCGCCGCGCTGCGCGGCGAGTTGCCGGCTGCCGACGCCAGCGGCGTCTCCACGCTGGTCTACCGCCGCCGCCGCCCGTTCCACCCGCAGCGCTTCGCCGACCTGATCCATACCGAATGGCTGCGCGAGCACGGCAGCGTGCTGCGCTCCAGGGGCCTGTTCTGGCTGGCCAGCCGCATGGATACGGCGGGCGACTGGAACCAGTCCGGCGGCGTCTGCCGCCATGGCGGCGCCGGCGCCTGGTGGGCCGCGCTGGATCCGGCGGAATGGCCGGCCGACAGCGCCGAACGCGCCGAAGTCGAAGCCGACATGCAGGTCGATGGTGCCCCGGCAGCCTTCGGCGACCGCCGCCAGGAACTGGTGCTGACCGGCCTGGACCTGGACCATGCGGCGCTGCAGGCCCGGCTCGACGCCTGCCTGCTGACCGATGCCGAGATGGCCGCGGGCGCGGAAGCCTGGGCGGGCTATGCGGATCCCTTCCCCGCCTGGGTCGACGACTTCGACGACGACCACGATCATGACCATGGCGATGGCCATGGCGATGATTGCGGCTGCGGCGATCCCGACCACCACCACGGCAACCACGCCGGCCATCCGCATGCGCACTGACTGGTTCGCCCGCCTGCGCGCGCATGGCCCGGGCCTCTGGTCCGCGCTGTGGCTGGCGCTATGCCTGCTGCTGGCGCAGCACGCCGGGCTGACCCACCGCATCGTGCATGGCGGCCTGCTTGCGCCGTCGGCCTCCGTGACAACGGCCGACGCCGCCTCGGCCAACGACCCCGAGCCGCACCCGCTGGCGCAGAAATTCAGCGGCCACTCGTGCGTGCTGTTCGATGGCGCCACGGTTGCCGACACCCTGTGCGGCAAGCTGCCGCTGCCGCAGCTTGCCTTTGGCAAGCCGGTCAAGCCGGCCAACCTGGCCTGGCGCTGGCCCGACCTGCCCGCCACCCACCCCTTCCAATCGCGCGCGCCGCCGGCGCCGGCCATCGCCCTCGCCTGATCCGGGAAGCGGCCCTCGCCGCGCACCCGGCCTGACCAATTCCGAGCTGAACGCCTGCCCATTGCGGCTGCGCGGCCACGCCCATCGCGGGTGGCCGGCGCGGTGCCGGGCAGCTGCCGTGCCAGCCGGGCCGATTGCCATTGCCTCACTCCGCGCGCCATGTCGAAGAATCGTTACACCGTACCAACCAGCGCACCGCGCCTGACCCCGCTGGCGGCCCTTGCCGCTTCCCTCACCGCCACCATGGCCACCGCCTTCGTCGCGCCCGCCGCGCTGGCACAGGCCACGGCACCTGCCGCCGACAGCGCACCCGCCACCGCCACCGCCACCGCCACCGCCACCGCGCCAGCCGGCACCACGCTGCGCGAAGTCGTGGTCACCGCCAACCCGCTCGGCAGCGACCTCAACGACATGGTGGCGCCAGTATCGACGCTCGGCGGCGACGCCCTGGCCGTGCGCCAGGGCAGCACGCTGGGCGACACGCTCGACAAACTGCCCGGGGTCTCGTCCAGCTACTTCGGCCCCAATGCCAGCCGGCCGGTGATCCGCGGCCTGGACGGCGACCGCATCAAGGTGCTGCAGAACGGCGGCACCACCGTCGACGCCTCCACGCTGTCCTACGACCACGCCGTGCCGGTGGACCCGCTCGTGGCCGAGCGCATCGAGGTCGTGCGCGGCCCGGCGGCGCTGATGTACGGCGGCAACGCCATCGGCGGCGTGGTCAACGTGATCGACAACCGGATTCCGAAGGAGCCGATCGAAGGCATCGGCGGCGCGGTCGATGCCAGCGCCACCGCGGGCGGCGACCAGGCGCGCAACGCCAGCGCGCTGATCGAGGCCGGCAACGGCAAGTTCGCCGTCCACGCCGACGCCTTCGCGCGCAAGACCAGCGACCTGCGCATCCCCGGCTACGCCCGCAGCGACCGTCTGCGCACCGCCGATCCACTGCCCGAAGGCGAGACCGAAGCCTATGGCCGCCTGCCCAACACCAGCGCGCAGCAGGAAGGCGGCGCGATGGGCGGCTCCTACACCTGGGCCGATGGCTTCGTCGGCGCCAACTACAGCGCCTACCGCAATGAGTACGGCACGCCCGCCGAGGACGACGTGCGGCTGAAGATGCGGCAGGACCGCTTTGCGCTGGAAGGCGAGGCACGCAACCTGGCCGGCAACACCGCCGGCTGGCTCGAATCGGTCAAGGGCAAGTTCGGCTACACCGACTACGAACACAAGGAGATCGAGGGCGGCGAGACCGGCACGATCTTCAAGAACCGCGGCTGGGATGCGCGCCTGGAGGCCAGGCACGCAAAGATCGGCAACATGACGGGCGTGATCGGCACGCAGTTCGGCCATACCGACTTCTCGGCACTGGGCGAAGAGGCATTCGTGCCGAGCACCAATACGGATAACGCCGCGCTGTTCGTGTTCGAGGAACTGCCGCTGACCGCTTCCGGCGACCTCAAGCTGAACCTGGGCGGGCGCCTGGACCACAGCAGCATCAAGGCCAGCGCCAACGGCAACGACCGCTTTACCGATGCCAGCCGCAGCTTCAACGCCACCAGCGCGTCGGCCGGCCTGCTCTACAAGGTCAACCCGCTGTGGTCGCTGACCAGCAACCTGTCATACACCGAGCGCGCGCCGACCTTCTACGAGCTGTATGCCAACGGCCCCCACGTGGCCACCGGAGCGTGGGAGCTGGGCGATCCCAATGCCAACAAGGAACGGGCCACCTCTATCGACCTGGGCGTGCGCTTCAAGTCCGGCGCGCACAGCGCCGCCGTGTCGGGCTACTACAGCCGCTTCGCCAACTACCTGGCGCTGAACGCCACCGGCCGCACGCGTGACGAGGCGGGCGACGTGGTCGCCGCCGGCAGCCCGGACGCGCTGCCGGAGTTCCAGTACCTGGGTGTGCCGGCCACGCTGTACGGCTTCGAGGTGGAAGGCAAGACGCGCTTGCTGCAGAAAATGCTGACCACCAGCGACACGCTGGACTTCGAGGCCCGCGCCGACTACGTGCGCGGCGAGAACCGCGATACCGGCGAACCGCTGCCGCGGCTGGCACCGCTGCGCCTGGGCGGTGCACTGGTGTATGGCGCGGGCCCGTGGGGCGCGCGCGTCGACGTGACCTACGCCGCAAAGCAGACCCGCGTGCCGACCAACGACACGCCGACCGATGCCTATACGCTGCTGAGCCTGGCGCTGACCTACAAGTTCAAGGTGTCGGGCACGCAGACGCTGGTGTACCTGCGCGGCGACAACCTGACCAACCAGGATGCGCGCAACTCGGCGTCGATCCTGCGGGACATCGCGCCGCTGGCCGGGCGCAGTGTGAAGGTGGGGTTCAGGACGTCATTCTGAGGATGCAGGCAGGCGTGGTGAATCAATCCCGATTCACCACCCACGCCCCCTCCACCGCCAGCGCCTTCACTCCCGCCAGCGCGCGCACCGTCTGCGCGCAGATCTCGGCCATCTCCAGCCCCGGCATGAAGCGCTGGCGGATGCGCACCATCAGCGGCGCGGCTTCCATCCATGCCACCAGCGCGTCCTGGGCCATGCACTGCTGCTCCAGCAACTTGAACTTCACCAGCACCTTGACCGCATGGCTGGCATTGCGCGCCGGGTCGGCGCTCAGGTAGGCCAGGCGCCCCTGAGCGCGTTCGACCGCCGCCGCCACATCGGTAAACATCCGGCCGTGGCCCGGGATCACCAGCCGCGCGTCCAGTTGCGCGATCCGTTCCAGCACCGCCGCCTGCTCGGCGAAGCCGCTCTCGCCATCCAGCTCGGGGAAGATCACGCCGAAGCCGTTCTCCCACAGCGCATCGCCGGAAACCAGGATGCGCTCGGCCGGCGCGAACAGCATCACCGCATGCGGGTCATGGCCGGGGGCGGCCACGACTTGCCAGTCGATGCCGCCCAGGCGCAGCGTGTCGCCGTCGTTCAGCACGCTGTCGAAGGTGAAACGGTCGCACTGCTGGCCGGTGGCCTTGTAGCTGAGCGCTTCCGTATCCCACGCGGCAACGGCTGCGGCCTCGGCCGCGGGGATCGCGGTGCGCGGCTGCCAGCGTGCCTGCAGCGCGGCATTGCCGCCGCAGTGGTCGGAGTGGAGATGGGTATTGATCACGCGTGCGAGCGGCCGGCCCTGCAAGGCGGCCGCCACCAGCGCCACCGTCTGCGGCGCGTGGGTGACGTAGCCGGTATCGACCAGCACCGTATCGTCGCCCTCAACGAACAGGATATTGTTTGCCGACAGCCAGCCGCGCTCGAACACGCGCATGGTGGCCGGCAACTGCGGGACCGGGCGTTCGCTCAAGGGGATGTCTCCTCGCCTGCCAGCCATGCGGCGCGCTGCGGCAGCTGCGCCCAGATGCGGCGCTTGTCTTCATCGCCGGCGGACGACCAGCCGGCAATTTCTTCGATGGTGCGCAGGCAGCCCGCGCAGTAGCCGGTGGCCGGATCCATGCGGCAGACGTTGCGGCATGGCGACGGCACCGGCGAGGCCCGCTGCGCGGCGTCGGCCTGAGCGGCCAGCTCGGCAGGTGTGAGGGCCATGGCGTTGCGCTCGCTCGCCACTCAGCCCGCCGCGCGCGCGGCCTTGGCCGCCACTTTTTCGTTGAAGCGGCCGGCGTCGATCAGGTGGCGCTCATGCACGCCCTCGGAGATCTTGTCCTCGCCGTCCCAGGCGCTCAGCTGGAAGCGCAGGCGGCGCCCGTCCACCTCGACCAGTTCGCCCTTGACCGTGACCGTCATGCCCGGCGGCGTCGGCGCCAGGTGCGAGAAGCTGACCAGCGTGCCGAGCGACTGCTCGCGCGGCCAGTCCAGGTGCTCGCGCAGCATCTGCAGGCAGGCGCATTCCATGATGCCGACCATATAGCCGGTGGCCAGCACGTCGGGCATCTCGGGGCAGCCCGGGATATCGTCGTACAGGCGCGGCACGGTGGCCTTGGGCGGCACCGTGTATTGCCAGCTGAAGGTCAGGCCGGGGCGCAGGTCGGGACTCATGCCACCGAGCCTGCCGCGACGTCGGCCACTTCGGCGCCCGTCATCTGCTGCAACTGGTGCGGCGTCAGGTTGAAGACCGCATGGGGATGCCCCGCCGCGGCCCACAAGCTGTCATAGCGGAACAGGTCCTGGTCCAGCAGCATCACCGGCGCCACCGCATGGCCGATCGGGCAGACGCCGCCGATGGCGTAGCCGGTCTTCTCGCGCACGAAGCGCGCGTCGGCCTTGCCCAGCGCGCCTACGCGCGCGGCCACCTTGGCCTCGTCGACGCGGTTGCTGCCGCTGGCGATCACCAGCACCGGCGCGTCGTCGGCCACGCGCCGGAAGATGATGGACTTGGCGATCTCGGCCACGCTGCAGCCCAGCCCCGCCGCGGCCTCGGCCGAGGTCTTGCCGGTGGCCGGCAGCATCACCACGGGCCGGTCATGGCCAAGCCCGGCCAGCAGGTCGGCCACGCGCTGCGCGGACTCGGGCAGCGCTTCGTCATTCACCGTCATGCGTACTTCTCCTTGTTCTGTGGCCCGCGCCTGATCCGCACTTACGCGCAGGCAGGCGCCGCATCGCTGGCGGCGGCCCACTTGGTCAGCAAGGCACGGCCCACGCGCGAGCTGTTGGCGCGGCCGATTGCCTGCGAGATATAGTCGCCGGTGCGCACCACCGCTTCCAGGTCGATGCCGGTGTGGATGCCCATGCCGTGCAGCATGTACAGCACATCCTCGGTCGCCACGTTGCCGGTCGCGCCCTTGGCGTACGGGCATCCGCCCAGCCCCGCCACCGACGCATGGAAGATCGAGATGCCCACTTCCAGGCTGGCCAGGATATTGGACAGCGCCTGCCCGTAGGTATCGTGGAAATGGCCCGACAGGCGGTCCAGCGCAAACTCCGCCGCCGCGGCGCGCATCACTTCCTGCACGCGCACGGGGGTGCCCACGCCGATGGTGTCGGCAATGTCGATCTCGTCGCAGCCCAGTTCGCGCATGCGCCGCACCACGTCGACCACCGCGTGCACCGGTACTTCGCCCTGGTACGGGCAGCCCAGCGCGCACGAGATGCTGCCGCGCAGGCGCACGCCCTTCTCCTTGGCTGCCGCTGCCACCGGCGCAAAGCGCGCGATCGACTCGGCGATCGAGCAGTTGATGTTCTTCTGCGAGAACGCCTCGCTGGCGGCGCCGAAGATCACGACCTCGTCGGCACCGGCCTCGATCGCGCCTTCAAACCCCTTCATGTTCGGCGTCAGCGCCGAAAACAGTGTGCCGGGCCGGCGCTGGATGCGCGCCATCACGTCGGCACCGTCGGCCATCTGCGGCACCCACTTGGGCGACACGAACGACGCGGCCTCGATATTGACGAAGCCGGCATCGGTCAGCTGGTTGATCAGCGCGACCTTGACCTCGGTCGGCACCATCGCCTTCTCGTTCTGCAGGCCGTCGCGCGGACCGACTTCAACGATCTTCACGTAGTTCGGCATGGTCATGGCTGTCTCCTGTCTTTGATTCGTATTGGTCGGGCGCTCAGTAGCCCCGCTGCACGTCGACCACGCCCGCGATCGGCTGGCCCGCGCGCAGCGCGCGGATCTTGCCGGCGATCTGCGCGATGCTGTCTTCGCGCAACGTGAGCGCCGAGATATGCGGCGTGACGGTGATGCGCGGCTCCTGCCAGAACGGGTGTTCGGCAGGCAGCGGCTCGGTGCGGAACACGTCGAGCGTGGCACCCGCAACCTGCCCCGACTGCACCGCGGCAAGCAGGTCTTCCTCGACCAGGTGCTGCCCGCGCGCGACGTTGATCACATACGCGCCCTGCGCCAGCCGCGCGAACAGCCCCGCGTTGAGGATGTTCTCGGTCTGCGGTGTCAGCGGCAGCACATTGACCAGCACGCGCAGGCCATCGAGGAACGGCGCCTGCCCGGCATCGCCGTAGAAGCCACTCACGCCTTCGATGGCGCGCGCGGTGCGGCTCCAGCCTCGCACCGGGAAGCCGAAGCCCGCCAGCGTGCGGGCGATATGCGTGCCGAGCGTGCCCACCCCCATCACGCCGACGGTGAAGTCCGCGCGGCGATGCGGCTTCAGGAATTTCCAGTTGCCGGCGCGCTGCTGGGCCTCGTAGGCGTCCATCTTGCGGAAATAGCGCAGCACAGCGTGGGTGACGTACTCGGCCATCTGCGCGGCCATGCCGGCATCGTCGAGCCGCACGATCGGCACGCCCGCGGGCAAGGCGTCAGGGGCTTCATCGCGCAGGCGCAGGATGCCGTCGACGCCGGCGCCCAGGTTGAACACCGCCTTCAGGTCGGTACGGCCACGCAGCATCTCCACCGGCGGGCGCCAGACCACGGCGTAGTCGGCCGGTTCGCCACGGCTGTCCTCCCACGTCACGCATTGCGCTTCGGGCAGTGCCTCGGCGAAGCCTGCGATCCAGGGGTCGTAGCGGCCATCGGGGACGTACAACTGCAACTTCATTTTGTCTCCAGGGGAATTCTGGTGGGGTTAAAGGCGTATTTTGGCAGAGGAACGGGCTTGGGGTTGGTTGGGGCAACGGTAACCGCGCCCCTGCCCCCTGTCGCGCTTCAAGCCCCCGACTTCCCCTCGAACGCCAGCAGCTGCGCCCCCTCCACCACCTGCTCCCCGACCCCGTAAAGCACCTCACTCACCACCCCGTCCACCGGTGCGCTGATGGTGTGCTCCATCTTCATGGCCTCCATCACCAGCAACGGCGTGCCGCGCGTGACGGTGCTGCCAGCCTCGACCATCACCGCAATGACCTTCCCGGGCATCGGCGCGGTGAGCTTGCCGCCTTCGCTTTCGGTCTCGCCGGCATGGGCCAGCGGATCGAGCCAGGCCAGGCTCACATGCCGCCCGGCATAGAAGACGTGGAAGGTCTCGCCATCGGCATGCACCTGCCCGTGCGCGCGCCGGGTGCCGAGGTTGATGCGGATATCGTCGGCCTGGCAGGTGCAGGCAAAGGGCGCCGCCTGGTCCGCATAGATCAGCGTGCTGCCGCGCTCGTTGGTGCTCAGCATCACCTCCAGCACCTGCTCGCCATAGCCGAAGCGCAGCGTGCGCGACACGCCGCCGTTCAGCCGCCACGCGCCGCCATGGGTCCACGGCGAATGCTGGTCGGCGGCGTCGATGCGGCGCTCGCGGGCCTCGCGGTCGAACAGCGCCGCCACCGCCAGCGCGATGACTTCCAGGCCGACCGGCGCCGGCGGCGGGAACAGGACCTTCTCGTTGCGCTCGATCAGGCCGGTGTCGAGGTCCGCCGTGCGGAACGCCTGGGACGACACCAGCCGCTGCAGGAAGGCCACGTTGGTCGACAACCCCACCACGTGGTAGGCCGCCAGCGCCTGGCGCATGCGCGAGAGTGCCTCGTCGCGGTCCTTGCCCCAGACGATCAGCTTGGCGATCATCGGGTCGTAGAACGGGCTGATGGTGTCGCCCTCGCGCACGCCGGCGTCGATGCGGATGCCGGCCGGGCCGTGCACATCCTCACCGCGCATGAACTGCACCGCCGGCGGCGTGCGCAGGAAGCGCAGCGTGCCGGTGGACGGCAGGAACTGCTTGTCGGGGTTCTCGGCGTAGATGCGTGCTTCCAGGGCGTGGCCGTCGATGCGCAGCTGGTCCTGCGTGAGCGGCAGCGCTTCACCGGCGGCGACGCGCAGCTGCCATTCGACCAGGTCCTGCCCGGTGATCATCTCGGTGACGGGGTGCTCCACCTGCAGGCGCGTGTTCATCTCCATGAAGTAGAACGAACCGTCCTGGTTGGCGATGAACTCCACCGTACCGGCGCCGACATAGCCGACCGCCTTGGCCGCGGCCACCGCCGCTTCGCCCATGGCGCGGCGGCGCGCCTCGGTCATGCCTGGCGCGGGGGCTTCTTCCAGCACCTTCTGGTGGCGGCGCTGCACCGAGCAGTCGCGCTCGAACAGGTAGACGCAGTTGCCGTGGGTATCGGCAAACACCTGGATCTCGATATGGCGCGGGCGCGTCAGGTACTTCTCCACCAGCACCTTGTCATCGCCGAAGCTGGCGCTGGCCTCGCGCTTAACCGAAGCGAGCGCAGCCTCGAAGGCGTCGCCCGACTCGACCACGCGCATGCCCTTGCCGCCGCCGCCGGCGCTGGCCTTGAGCAGCACCGGGTAGCCGATGCGGTCGGCCTCGCGGCGCAGCAGCGCCGGACCCTGGTCCTCGCCGTGGTAGCCGGGCACCAGCGGCACCGCGGCCTTCTCCATCAATTGCTTGGCCGCGCTCTTGCTGCCCATCGCGCGGATGGCGGACGCCGGCGGGCCGATGAAGACCAGCCCCGCCGCGGCGCAGGCCTCGGCAAAGGCTTCGTTCTCGGACAGGAAGCCGTAGCCCGGGTGGATGGCCTGGGCGCCGGCTTCCTTCGCCATCTCGATGATGTGGTCGGCGCGCAGGTAGCTGTCGCGCGCGGCCGCGCCGCCGATATGTACGGCCTCGTCGCAGAAGGCGACGTGGCGCGCGTCGGCGTCGGCATCCGAGTACACCGCGACGGTGCGGATGCCGAGCCGGCGGCAGGTGGCGGCCACGCGGCAGGCGATTTCACCGCGGTTGGCGATCAGGATCTTGTTGAACATGGCTCCTCCTAGTTTTTCGACAGGACGGCGAGCCAGCTGACTACCGGTGGGCTTCCTTACCTCGTCATCCCGCGTAGCCCTCTGCGCGGATGTCGAGGCGGGCCAGCAGGGCGCGATCGCGGTCGGCCTGCGGGTTGCCGGTGGTCAGCAGCTTTTCGCCGTAAAAAATGGAATTGGCGCCGGCCATGAAGCACAGCGCCTGCAACGCTTCGTCCATGGCCTCGCGGCCGGCGGACAGGCGCACCATGGCGCGCGGCATGGTGATGCGTGCCACGGCAATGGTGCGGACGAACTCGAACGGATCCAGCGCCTCGGTGCCCGCCAGCGGCGTGCCCTCGACCTGGACCAGGTTGTTGATGGGCACCGACTCCGGATACGGGTCCATATTCGCCAGCTGCGCGATCAGGCCGGCGCGCGCTTCGCGCGCCTCGCCCATGCCGACGATGCCGCCGCAGCAGACATTGATGCCGGCGTCGCGCACATGGCCGATGGTGTCGAGCCGGTCCTGGTAGGTGCGCGTGGTGATGATCTTGCCGTAGAACTCAGGTGAGGTATCCAGGTTGTGGTTGTAGTAGTCCAGCCCCGCCTCCTTGAGCTGCTGCGCCTGCTCGGCCTTGAGCATGCCGAGCGTGACGCAGGTCTCCAGGCCCATCGCCTTGACTTCGCGCACCATGTCCATCACCGGCTCCAGGTGGCGGTCCTTGGGGCTGCGCCAGGCGGCGCCCATGCAGAAGCGGGTGGCGCCATTGGCCTTGGCCGCGCGCGCGGCGTCCAGCACCTCGTCCAGCGCCATCAGCTTCTCGGCCTTCACGCCGGCATCGTGGTGCGCGCTCTGCGGGCAGTAGCCGCAATCCTCTTCGCAGCCGCCGGTCTTGATCGACAGCAGCGTGGACAGCTGCACGGTATTGGCGTCGAAGTGCTCGCGGTGCACTTGCTGGGCGCGGAACAGCAGGTCGTTGAACGGCAGCGCGAACAGCGCGGCAACGTCATCGACGCGCCACGCGGCGTCATCGGGCAGTGCGTGCGAGCGCGCGCTCTGGCGCAGGGAAGCGACGGAAACGGTAGTAACGGTGGTAGCGGTGTGAGCTTGAGTCATGATCGATGCGAATTCTGGTTCAGGCAGCAAGGCCGGCGGCCTCGGCTTGGTATTGGGTAGCGGCGGCGAACAGCGGCGCAAGGTCGAGCCGGCCAGCTGCCGCGGCGGGCGCCAGTTGCCAGGGCAATTCACCCAGGCAAGGCGCGTCCAGCGACGCGTGCAGCGTGGCGATGTTCTCGTCGGCCAGCAGCATGTCCGGGTCGACCCGGTTGGCGATCCAGCCCGCCAGCGGCAGGCCGCGCGCGCGGATGGCTTCGGCGGTCAGCATGGCGTGGTTCAGGCAGCCGAGCCGGATGCCGACCACCATCACTACCGGGACCGCCAGCATCACCGCCAGGTCGGCGGTGTTCCAGCGCACCGCGCCTGCGTCGAGCGGCACGTTGAAGCCGCCCACGCCCTCAACCACCACCGCATCGGCCTGCCGGCGCAGCGCGTCGAAGGCGGCACGGACCGGCGCGCGCGTGATGCGCACGCCCTCGTGCGCGGCGGCCAGGTGCGGCGAGCACGGGGTGCGCAGCAGGAACGGGCAGGTCTGGCCCAGCGGCACCGCCACCGAGCTGGCGGCGCGCAGCTGCGCCACGTCGTCGTTGTGCCAATGGCCGTCGCGCCACTCACTGCCGCTGGCCACGGGCTTCATGCCCGCGGTGCGGTAGCCGGCGGCATGGAGCGCATGCAGCAGCGTGGCGCTGGCGTGGGTCTTGCCGATGCCGGTATCGGTGCCCGTGATAAAGCAGGCGAAAGGCGCACGCGTGCTCATGCGACCTCCCGCTGCGCCACGGCGGCGCTTAGGGCATCCAGCAGGCGCCGCACATCGTCTTCGGTGTGCGCGGCCGACAGCGTGATGCGCAGCCGCGCGGTGCCTTCCGGCACGGTCGGCGGCCGGATCGCGCCGACGCGGATGCCATCCGCCTCGAGCGTGGCCGACAGCGCCAGCGCGGCGCCATTGTCGCCGACGATCAGCGGCTGGATCGCGGTCTCGCTGTCGCCCAGCGTCCAGCCCGCGATGGCAGCCAGCTGGGCCAGCCCCTCGCGCAGCATGGCGATGCAGCGCGTCAGTTGCGCGCGGCGTTGCGTGCCCTCTTCTCCTTCGATGATCGCCAGGCTGGCCAGCAGCGCATGCGCGACTGCCGGCGGCGCGGCCGTGGTGTAGATATACGGCCGCGCGGTGTTGACCAGGTGTTCGATGATGGTCTCGTGCGCGGCAACGAAGGCGCCCGCCACGCCGGCGGCCTTGCCGAGCGTGCCGATATAGATCAGCCGCTCGGACGACAGCCCGAGCGCTTCCAGCACGCCGTGGCCCTGCTCGCCCAGCACGCCGAAGCCGTGGGCGTCATCGACGATGATCCAGGCGTCATGGCGCTCGGCCAGTTCCAGCAGCTTGCGCAGCGGCGCGACATTGCCGTCCATGCTGAACACGCTGTCGGTCACGATCAGCTTGCGCTCGCTGGTGCTGGCCGCCAGCAGCGCTTCCAGCGCGGCGGTGTCGCAATGCGGGTAGCGCTGCACGTCGGCGCGCGCGAGCCGCGCCCCATCGATCAGCGAGGCATGGTTGAGCGACTCGCAGAACAGCGTGGCGCCCGCCGTGCCCAGCGCGGTCAGCACCGCCATGTTGGCCATGTAGCCGGTGCAGAAATACAGCGTGCGCGCATGCGGGATATGCGGGGCGAGCCAGCGCGCCAGTTCCGCTTCCAGCTGCGTGTGCGCCAGCGAATGCCCGCTGACCAGGTGCGAGGCCCCGCTGCCCGCGCCATAGCGCTGCGCGCCTTCCACCAGCGCGGCGATCACATCAGGGTGGTTGGCCAGCCCCATGTAGTCGTTGCTGCAGAAGGTCAGCAGCGATTCCGGCTCGGACCCGTCTTCGCCCACGGCCTGATGCGGCGCGCAGGCAGTGTGGGCAACGCGGCGGCGGCGCGTCAGGGCCAGCGCGTGGCGCTGTTCGGCGGCCTGCCTCAGTTGTTCAAGCAGCATGGCGCACCTCCCCGCTCGTGGTCACATCGGTGGTTACATCGTCGAGCGTGGCCAGCATCTGCTCGCCCAGCCAGCGTGCCTGCGCGGCATCGAAGACGTAGGGCGGCATCACGTACACCGTATTGCCGATCGGACGCACCAGCAGCTCGCGCTCGCGCGCGGCGTGATGGAAGCGCGCGGCAAAGTCGGCGCCGGCGACGTCATCGCGCACATCGGCGGCCCAGATCAGCCCGCGCTGGCGCACGTGCCGCAGGCGCGCGTCGGCGGCCAGCGCGGCCATGCCGTCGGCAAGCCAGTGCGCGCGCTCGCGGTTGCGCGCGAGCACGTCGTCCTGCGCGAACAGGTCCAGCGTGGCCAGCGCGGCGCGGCAGGCCAGCGGGTTGCCGGTGTAGGAGTGCGAATGCAGGAAGCTGCGGGCCAGCTCGTCGGCGACGAAGGCGCGCTGGATCTCCGGGCGCGAAAGCACCAGCGACAGGGGCAGGTAGCCGCCGCTGATGCCCTTGGACAGGCACAGGAAGTCAGGCCACAGGTGCGCGGGCAGCGGCGCCTCCCCGGCGCGCGACTGTTCCCACGCGAAAAAGGTGCCGGTGCGCCCGCAGCCCACCGCGATCTCGTCGGCGATCAGGTGGATCCGGTAGCGGTCGCACAGTGCGCGCGCGCCATCCAGATACGACGGGTCGTACATTGCCATGCCGGCGGCGCCCTGCACCAGCGGCTCGACGATCAGCGCGGCGATCTGGCCGGCGCGCTCGCGCAGCAGGGTTTCCAGCTCCGCCAGGGCGCGGGCGGCCACGTCCGCAGCGCTCTCGCCGGGTGCGGCCTGGCGTGGGTCGGGCGACATCACCACGTGTGCGCGGCGGATCAGCGGATCATAGGCATCGCGGAACACTTCCACGTCGGTCACCGCGAGCGCGCCCACGGTCTCGCCGTGGTAGCCATGGCGCAGGCAGACGAACTCGCGCTTGGCCGGCAGGCCGGTATTGCGCCAGTAGTGGAAGCTCATCTTCAGCGCGATCTCGACCGCCGAAGCGCCGTCCGAAGCGTAGAAGACATTGCCGAGCGCGCCGCCGGTCAGCGCCGACAGGCGCTCGGCCAGCTCCACCGCCGGAGCGTGGGTGCAGCCGGCGAGCATCACGTGCTCAAGCGTTTCCAGCTGGCTGGCCAGCGCGGCGTTGATGCGCGGGTTGGCGTGGCCGAACAGGTTGACCCACCAGGAGCTGGTGGCGTCGAAATAGCGGCGGCCGTCGGCATCATGCAGCCACGGGCCAACGCCGCGCACGATCGCCAGCGGCACCGCGTCGTCGTCGGGGCGCAGCCGCGTGCATGGATGCCAGACGGCGTTGCGGCTGCGCTGGCCGAGTGCCTGCGCGTCGCTGCCTGGGGAAAGGGACAGGTGATCCAAGATAGCCCTCCTTTGTTGACCGTCCGCGCGCGCGCCGCTGCCGGCGAGGCCGGGCAGTGCGACGGTGGCGGACAGGTTGGGGAGGGCCATGTTAGGAATGTCTTCTCGGGCTTGGCAACGAAGGCGATATTTTTACGTTAGCAGTGCTTTGGCCGGATTTGCCGAACGTTATCGGGGTGAAGCGCTGTTCTTGTCGCTAGCGTGCCGCGATCTCCACGCAACCTGCCGGTGTCTTTTTTCACTGCGACAGGCCGGATGTGTGACTCAAGCGGGGCGCCACGACGGCGAGCGCTTCTCCAGGAACGACTTCACCCCTTCACGCCCCTCTTCCGACGCCCGGATCTTCGCAATCCGGTCCGCGGTATCGGCCAGCAAGTCGTTGTCGATCACGCGCCCGGCGATGTCCTGCACCAGCCGCTTGCTTTCGCGCACGGCGTTCGGGCTGTTGGCCACCAGCGCGGTCGCCAGTTCAGCGACCTTGGCGTCCAGGGCCTCGGCCGGCACCACCGCATGCACAAAGCCCAGCCGCAGCGCCTCGGCGGCATCGAAACGCTCGGCGGTGATGAAGTAGCGGCGTGCGGCCTGCTCGCCCAGCGCGCGGATCACATACGGGCTGATGGTGGCGGGCAGCAGGCCCAGGCGCGCCTCGGACAGGCAGAAGTGCGCGTGCTCGGCGGCCACCGCGATATCGCAGGCGGCCACCAGGCCCATGCCGCCGGCGTAGGTGTCGCCCTGGATGCGCGCGATCACCGGGCGCGGGCACGACCAGATGGTGTGCAGCATCTGCGCCAGGGTCAGCGCATCGGCGCGATTCTGGTCGTCGGAATAGCCCGCCATCTTCTTCATCCAGTTCAGGTCGGCGCCGGCGCAGAAGGCCGGGCCGTTGCCGGCCAGCACGATGGCGCGCACCTCGTCCATGTCGCCCAGCGCGCGGAAGGCGCCGGTCAGCTCGGCGATCACGGTCTCGTTGAAGGCGTTGCGCACATCGGGCCGGTTCAGCGTGACGGTGGCGACGTGGCTGGCGATATTGACGGTCAGGGCGGTGAATTCCATGGTTCGCTCCGTTGGCGGATTAAGTTGTCTGGTGCGGTTCAGGTGCCGGCGTCGAACGGCAGCCCCAGCGAGCGGAAGAAGTTGCCGACTTCAGGCAACCACACCGGGATGCCTTCGCGTGCGCTGAAGACGCGATGCGAGTCGTTGCCGAACTCGCCCACGTCCACCAGCCGCGATCTGGCCGCGGGACCGGTGGCGCGCGCCTTGAAGGCGTTGAACATGCGGCCGGGCAAGGGCACCGGCCAGTAGCTGTCGTTGTCGCCGTACACCCACAGCGACGGGTAGCGCGCCAGGCCGCCATAGCTGGCAAAGGCATCGACCAGGCGCTCTTCCCAGTCCGGGCAGTTCAGGTTGCGCAGCCCGCCCGCGAAATTGACCACGCCCAGCACCCCCGGATAGCCGATGGTGCTGAACGCCATCGTGGTCAGGCCCCCGTGCGACTGGCCGATCACGACAATGCGGTCCATGTCCACATAGGGCTGCGTGGCCATGAAGTCGAGCGTGGCGACGACATCGTCGGCCTGCATCATGCCGTTGGTCTCGATGTCGCAGCTGCCGCCCACATAGGCGCCACCCGAGCGCGCAAAACCCTGCCGCATCGGCAGCACCACGGCGTAGCCGCGGCGCAGGAATTCCAGGCTCTGCGCCGGAAAGCGCGCGCGCCCCTGCATCGCGGGCCGGCCCGGCGCCTTGCCGTGGTTGATCACCACCAGCGGGAACGGCCCGTCGCCAGCCGGCTTGAATACCGTGGCCTCCAGGTCGATGCGCGACGGGATCGCCGCCTTAGGCAGCATCACCACCTGCTCCTGGAAGCGCATGCGCGGCGCAGGATTGCCGTTGCCGTTCGCGCTCTGCGCATGCCCGGACAGCGGCGCCAGCAAGGCAAGCGCCGTGACCAGGGCTGGGCTGCGAAGCAGGCGGGCGACGCTGCGCATGGGGTGGAAGGCGGTAATGGGGTCAGTAGCGGCGTGGCCGGGATTACATGCGGAACACGCCGAACTTCATCTCGTCGATCGGTGCGTTCAGGCTGGCGGAAAGACCCAGGCCCAGCACGGTGCGGGTCTGCGCCGGGTCGATCACGCCGTCGTCCCACAGCCGCGCGCTGGCGTAGTACGGATGGCCCTGGTGCTCGTACTGGTCGCGGATCGGCTGCTTGAACGCCTCTTCCTCCTGCGCGCTCCACTTGCCGCCCTTGCCTTCGATGCCGTCGCGGCGCACCGTGGCCAGCACGCTGGCGGCCTGCTCGCCGCCCATCACCGAGATGCGCGCGTTCGGCCACATCCACAGGAAGCGCGGCGAATAGGCGCGCCCGCACATGCCGTAGTTGCCGGCGCCGAACGAGCCGCCGATGATCACCGTGAACTTGGGCACCTGCGCGGTGGCGACCGCGGTCACCATCTTGGCGCCATTGCGGGCAATGCCTTCGTTCTCGTACTTGCGGCCCACCATGAAGCCGGTGATGTTCTGCAGGAACACCAGCGGGATCTTGCGCTGGCAGCACAGCTCGATAAAGTGCGCGCCCTTCAGGGCGGATTCGGAGAACAGGATGCCGTTGTTGGCGACGATGCCGACCGGGTAGCCCCAGATGCGCGCGAAGCCGCACACCAGCGTGGTGCCGTAGCGCGCCTTGAACTCGTCGAACTCGGAGCCGTCGACCAGGCGCGCGATCACCTCGCGCACGTCGTAGGGCTTGCGCGTGTCGGTGGGGATCACGCCGTACAGTTCTTCCACCGGGTAGAGCGGCTCGACCGGCTCGTGCAGGCGGATCTGGTCCGGCTTGCGGCGGTTCAGGTGCTGCACGATATTGCGCGCCAGGCTCAGCGCGTGATGGTCGTTCTGCGCAAAGTAGTCGGCCACGCCCGACAGGCGCGTATGCACGTCGGCGCCGCCCAGGTCCTCGGCGCTGACCTCCTCGCCGGTGGCGGCCTTCACCAGCGGCGGGCCGCCCAGGAAGATGGTGCCCTGGTTCTTGACGATGATGGACTCGTCGCTCATCGCCGGCACGTAGGCGCCGCCGGCGGTGCACGATCCCATCACCACCGCGATCTGCGGGATGCCCTGCTTGGACAGGTTGGCCTGGTTGTAGAAGATGCGGCCGAAGTGGTCGCGGTCGGGGAACACGTCGTCCTGGTTGGGCAGGTTGGCGCCGCCGGAATCCACCAGGTAGATGCACGGCAGGTTGTTCTCCTCGGCGATCTCCTGCGCGCGCACATGCTTCTTGACCGTCATCGGGTAGTAGGTGCCGCCCTTGACGGTGGCGTCATTGCAGACGATCACGCACTCCTGCCCGGCCACGCGGCCGATGCCGGTGATGATGCCCGCGCCCGGCGCGGCATCGTCGTACATGTCGTAGGCGGCCAGCTGCGACAGCTCCAGGAACGGCGTGCCGGGATCGAGCAGTTGCTGCACGCGCTCGCGCGGCAGCAGCTTGCCGCGTGACAGGTGCTTGTTGCGCGCGTCTTCGCCGCCGCCTTCGGCCAGCTTCGCGATCCTGGCCTTGAGGTCGGCCACCAGGGCCTGCATCGACTCGGCGTTGGCCTTGAAGGATTCGGAGCGGGCGTTGAGTTTGGTTTCCAGGGTGGGCATCTGTGTCTCTTCCTGCTTGATATTGGTTTTCGCCGTCCTGCCAGCGGCCGGGCTCAGCCTGCGTGCCTGGGCAGCGGGTGCCCCGGCATCAGGTCGTAGGGGTGCTTCCAGCCCGGCAGCGCACGGATGCGCTCGGCCCAGGCGTGGATATGCGGATACTCCTTGCGCCAGTGCACGCCGATCTCGTCGTCGAAGAAGACGTAGCCCGCCAGCGAGAAGTCCGCGATGGTGACGCGCTCGCCCAGCAGGAACGCTCGCCCGGCCAGGTGCGCATTGAGCACGTTCCACGCGCCTTCGCAGCGCGCGCGGAAGAACTCCAGCACGGCCGGGTCAGGCGACCTGGCAAAGGTGCGCATGAAACGGTAGGTGGCGGTGTAGGAGGTGAACTTGTGGTTGTCGAACAGCAGCCAGCGCAGCACCTCGGCGCGCTCGGCCTCGTCGCGCGGGCCGTAGGCATCGAGGCGCGTGGCCAGCGTTTCCAGGATGGCACCGGACTGCGACAGGCGCTGGCCGCCGAACTCCAGTACCGGCACCTCGCCCATCACGTTGATGGCGCGGTATTCGGGCGTGCGGGTCTCGCCGTTGAAGAAATCGACGAAGCGCGGCTGCCACAGCTGCTGGCCGCGCTGCACGCCGACGGTTTCCAGCAGCAGCGCCACCTTGTAGGCATTGCCGGACTGGGCAAAGCAATACAGCAGGTACTCAGGCTCGTTCCGCTTCTCGATGCTCATGATGTCTCCCCGATCATGTCGCCATCCACATAGAGCCAGCGCGGTGCCTCGCCAGGCGCGCGCGGCTCGCGTACAAAGCGGCTGCGTTCGTGCAGCCGCATGGCGCGCCCGCCTACCTTGTAGCGCGCCACGAATTCCACTTCGGCATGCGCATCGTCCTGCTGCGCATGCGCCTTCACCGTGAGCCCGAGCCAGCGCGTGGCGGTATCCGGCAACAGGTCGGCCGGGCAGGTCGATGCATGCCAGGTCTGCCGCAGCCATTCCATGTCGTTCAGCACATAGGCGCTGTAGCGCGAGCGCATCAGCGCCTCGGCATTGGGCGGCAGTGCCTCGCCACGATGGAAGCGGCCGCAGCAGGCGGCATAGTCCGCGCTGCCACACGGGCACGGCACCGGTCCGGCCTTGGGCAGGCGGCCTGCCGCTTTCGCCGTCATCCCACCAGCTCCGGCAGGTCGCGCATATCGGTGAAGATGGTGCCCGCGCCGGCCTCGCGCAGCAGCGCGGCATCGTTGCGCTCGGCGTAGCCGAACACCGTCATGCCGGCGGCAACGCCCGCAGTCACGCCGGTCGGGCTGTCTTCCACCACGGCGCAGCGCCCCGGCTCAACGCCCATGGTGCGCGCGGCCAGCAGGTACACATCGGGCGCGGGCTTGCTGCGCGCCACTTCGGTGGCGGAGAAGATATGCTCGCGCTCATCCTGCTGGAACAGCTCGACCAGGCCGGTCCTGGTCAGCTGCAGCTTGACCTTGACGCGGTCCGCACCCGACGCCACGCACACCGGCATGCCGGTGGCGGCGATCTTGCCAATCGCCTCGCGCACATGGGCGACCGCGGCGACTTCCGCTTCCAGCACCGCATTGCGGCGCGCCAGCCAGGTCGACAGCCAGTTCTCGGGCAGCGGCGCGCCGCGCATGCGCTCGATCATCTCCAGCTCTTCGCGCACGGCGCGGCCGAGGAACAGGCGCGTGGAGTCTTCCAGCGAGATCTCGATGCCAAGCTCGTTCAGCATCTGGTTGAGCACGCGGTTGACGATGGGCTCGCTGTCGACGAGCACGCCGTCGCAGTCGAAGATCACGCAATCGAATCGGCCGGAATGGCCACGGGTTGCTGCAGTCATGCGGGTTTCTTTTCCTTGGTGTCCAGGCTCGGCACGGCCCGGAGTTCAGTCTGGCGGCGGCTCTTCAGGTGGGCCTCGACCTGGTCGAAGCGGTCGAAGCCCCAGAACGGCTCGCCGTCGATGATGACGAAGGGCGAGCCGAACACGCCCTTGGCCATCGCCACGTCGATCTCGGCCTTGAGCTGGTCCTTGATCTGGTAGCTGGTGGCGCCGGCATCCAGCGCCTGCACGTCCACGCCCAGCGGCTCGGCCAGCTTCATGATCTCGGCCGGCTCGGCGATATTGATGTCGTCGACGAACAGCGCGCGGTACACCGACTTGGCAAAGGCCGCGGCGATGTCGTCGCCGTGGTGGTTCTGCAGCCACAGCATGGCGCGCGCGGCGTGCGTGGTGGGCAGCGGGAAATGCGTGGGGCGCTTGTATTCGATGCCGTGGAAGCGCGCGGTGCGCTCGAAATCGCGCCACGAATAATCGCCCTTGAGCGGCAGCTGCGGCAGCGGCGAGGCGCCCGTGGTCTTGAACACCACGCCCAGCAGGATGGGATGCCAGGCGACGATGCGCCCGTACTTCTGCGCCAGGTCGTCGATGCGGGTACTGGCAAAGTAGCCGTAGGGCGAAGAGAAATCAAAGTAGAAGTCGATCGCTGCGGTCATGTCGGGGCCCTTCTTGTTGTGGTTGCCGGTACTGGGATCAGGGAAGCGTGCCGCCTTCGCGGCACACGCCCCATCGTACGCGCATCGCTAGGCCAGCGCGCGCGCGATCAGGATCTTCTGGATATCGCTGGTGCCCTCATAGATCTGGCATACGCGCACGTCGCGGTAGATGCGCTCCACCGGGAAGTCGCTGACGTAGCCGTAGCCGCCGAACACCTGGATCGCATCCGAGCACACCCGCTCTGCCATCTCGCTGGCAAAGAGCTTGGCCATGGCCGCTTCCTTCAGGCACGGGCGGCCGGCGTCGCGCAGTGCGGCGGCGTGCCACACCATCTGGCGCGCCACGTCGATGCGGGTGGCCATCTCGGCCAGGCGGAACTGCACCGCCTGATGCTGGAACAGCGGCTGGCCGAAGCTCTCGCGCTCCTTGGCATAGGCCAGCGCCGCCTCGAACGCCGCGCGCGCCATGCCGATGCTCTGCGAGGCGATGCCGATGCGCCCGCCTTCCAGTCCCGACAGCGCCATCTTGTAGCCGCCGCCCTCGTCGCCGAGCAGGTTGGCCGCCGGCACGCGGCAGTCCTCGAACAGGATCTGCGCGGTGTCCGACGAGTGCTGGCCGAGCTTGTCCTCCAGCCGCGCCACCACGTAGCCCGGGGTCGAAGTCGGCACGATGAAGGCGCTGATGCCGCGCTTGCCTGCGGCCTTGTCGGTCACGGCCAGCACGATCGCCACGTCGGCGTTCTGGCCGCTGGTGATGAACTGCTTGACGCCGTTGAGCACGTAGTGGTCGCCATCGCGTACCGCAGTGGTGCGCAGCGCCGACGCATCCGAGCCGACGTGCGGCTCGGTCAGGCAGAACGCGCCCAGCATCTCGCCGCGCGCCAGCGGCACCAGCCACTGCTGCTTCTGCGCCTCGCTGGCGAACGACATCAGCATGCTGCACACCGGGCAGTTGTTGACGCTGATGACGGTGGAGGTGCCGCCATCGCCGGCCGCGATCTCTTCCAGGATCAGCGCCAGCGACAGGTAGTCCAGTCCGGCGCCGCCATATTCCTCCGGAACCGCCACGCCGTAGGCACCCAGCGCCGCGAGTTCGCGGTGCACGTCCTTGGGGAAGGTCTTGTCGCGGTCCCACTGCGCGGCCTGCGGCGCGATCACTTCCTGCGCGAACTGGCGCACGGCGTCTCGGATCATTTCCTGTTCGGGGGTCAGCAGCATGTCGGTTCGATGCTCAGTGTGCGGGCGCGCTTACCAGGGGATGGGCGTGCCGTCGTAGTTGTGGAAGGTGCCGTTGTCGCGCCGCTTGACGCCGGCCAGCACCTGGCGCATGCCCTTGACGCTCTGCTGCACGGTCAGGTCGGCTTCCTGGCCGCCCATGTCGGTCTTGACCCAGCCCGGGTGCAGCGCGACGCAGGTGGCGTGGCGCGCATCGAGCGACACCGCGCGCAGCGCCGCATTGGCGCCGGCCTTGCTGACGCGGTACAGCCAGCTGGTGCTGTGCTCCATCGCGGTGATGCTGCCCATGCGCGAAGACAGCACCGCCAGCACGCCGCCGTGGCCGGACTGGCCCGCTTCGACATAGGGCAGCAGCAGCGGCAGCGCCATCATCGGGCCCAACACGTTGACATGCATCACCCGGTCGAATTCCTGCGGCGTGACCGGTTGCGCGCCTTCGGTGCGGGGTCCCAGCACGCCGGCGTTGTAGATCGCCACGTCGAGGGCTTCGCCGTCGAGCTTCCAGCCCAGGCCCGCGACCGCGCCGGCATCGGACAGGTCGACCTGATGGGCTTCGGCGCCCAGCGCCTGCAATGCGCCGACGCCTTCGGGCGTACGCGCCGCCGCAATGACGCGCCAGCCGTCGGCACGGTACTGGCGTACGAATTCAAGGCCGATGCCGCGCGAGGCACCGAGGATCAGGACGGTTGGCAAGGCTGTGCTCCTTTGTCGGGCTGGCCGGAGCGCGAAATGACTCGCCCGGCCACGGGTTCAGCAAACTGCCTCTGTCTTGCTCCCTCTCCCGCTTGCGGGAGAGGGAGAAAACAAGCGGGAAGGAGCGCGTTACAGGATCTCGATCCCCACCGCAGTCGCCTCACCCCCACCGATACACAAGCTCGCCACCCCACGCTTGCCGCCGGTCTTGCGCAATGCGCCGATCAGCGTGGTCATGATGCGCGCGCCCGAAGCGCCGATCGGGTGCCCCAGTGCGCAGGCGCCACCATGGATATTGACCTTGTCGCGCGGGATCTTGAGGTCGTGCATGGCCGCCATCGGCACCACGGCGAAGGCCTCGTTGATCTCGAACAGGTCGACGCTGTCGGTGGTCCAGTCCAGCTTGCGGTACAGCTTGGAAATCGCTTCCACCGGCGCGGTGGTGAACCAGCCCGGCGCCTGCGCGTGGGTGGTGTGGCCGAGCATGCGCGCGATCGGCTGCAGGCCGAGCTGCTTCGCGGTGGAGGCGCGCATCATCACCAGCGCCGAGGCGCCGTCGTTGATGGACGACGACGAGGCCGCCGTGATGGTGCCGTCCTTGGCAAAGGCGGGCTTGAGCGAGGGGATCTTGTCGAGCTTGATGCGGCGCGGGCCTTCGTCGGTGTCGATCACGGTGTCGCCCCCCCTGCCGGACACGGTCACCGGCGCGATCTCCCAGCGGAAGTCGCCGTTCTCGGTGGCCTGCTGGGCGCGGCGCACGCTTTCCATCGCGAATTCGTCCTGCTGCTCGCGCGTAAAGCCATACTTGGCGGCGCAGTCCTCGCCGAAGGTGCCCATGGCGCGGCCCTTGTCATACGCGTCTTCCAGGCCGTCCAGCATCATGTGGTCGTAGATCATGCCGTGGCCGATGCGGTAGCCGCCGCGGCCCTTCGGCACCAGGTACGGCGCATTGGTCATGCTCTCCATGCCGCCGGCAATGGCAACATCGAACGAGCCCGCGATCAGCCCGTCGTAGACGGTCATGGCCGCGCGCATGCCCGAGCCGCACATCTTGTTGACGGTGGTGCAGCCCACGCCCAGCGGCAGGCCCGCGCCCAGCGCGGCCTGGCGCGCCGGGGCCTGGCCCTGGCCGGCCGGCAGCACGCAGCCGAACACCACTTCTTCCACCTGCTCGGGCTTCAGGCCTGCGCGCTCGACGGCGGCGCGGATGGCCACGGCGCCCAGCTGCGGCGCGGTGACGCTGGCGAATTCGCCCTGGAACGCAGCCATCGGCGTGCGGGCGGCTGAAACGATGACGATCTCTTCCATGTCGGGTCTCCTGGATCGGTGTATGAAGAAGCGGTGTCGGGTGCGTCCGGTCAGCGGATCGACGCCTGCGGCGGGTCGCCGTACTGGCGGTAGGCCGCGGCCAGCTGCTCATGCAGTTCGTCGTTGTTGCTGGCGGCCATGCCCAGGTCGCGCAGCAGGCCGTCGGACACGCCGTAGACCCAGCCATGCACGGTCACGGCCTGGCCGCGGGTCCAGGCGTCCTGGATCACGGTGGTCTGGCAGACGTTGTTGACCTGCTCGATCACATTGAGCTCGCACAGCCGGGTATGGGCGTCGTCCTCGCGCAGCAGCGTGCCGAGATAGGCCTCGTGCTTGTCAGCCACGTCGCGCACATGGCGCAGCCAGTTGTCGGCCAGGCCGATGCGCTCGCGCTTGAGCGCGACCTTGACACCGCCGCAGCCGTAGTGGCCCACCACGGTGATATGGCGCACCTTGAGCACCTCTACCGCGAACTGGATCACCGACAGCGCGTTCAGGTCGCTGTGCGCGATCACGTTGGCGATATTGCGGTGGACGAACACCTCGCCCGGGGCCAGGCCCAGGATCTGGTTGGCCGGCACGCGCGAATCGGAGCAGCCGATCCACAGGTACTCGGGCGCCTGCTGGTTGGCCAGGCGCATGAAAAAGGTGGGGTCTTCGGCGTTGACCCGGTCAACCCACTCGCGGTTGTTGCGGAACAGCTGGGCGATGGCGTCAGTCATGCGACCCTCCTTGCGGGACCAGGATCGGCAACGGCGCCCTGCGCGCCGCCGGCTTCGCCGTAGCGGTAAATGAATCGCTCTGAACTGTGATAGGCAAAGAAGTCATGAACATGTCCGGCCAGCAGCCGGTCCTTATGGCTCTGCCACATGGCAGGTTCGAAAAAATCCGCATGATGGCGCAGGAACGCCGCGCGCACGCGCGTGTCGCCCAGCAGGAAGGTGCGGAAGGTCTCGGGAAAGATATCGTGCGGACGCACCGTGTACCAGACCTCGCCCGACATCTCCTCTTCCTCGTTGCGCGGCTGCGGCACGTGGCGGATGTTGCAGTCGGTCAGGTACTCGATCTCGTCGTAGTCGTAGAACACCACGCGCCCGTGGCGCGTGACGCCGAAGTTCTTGTACAGCATGTCTCCCGGGAAGATGTTCGCTGCGATCAGCTCCTTGACGGCGTTGCCGTATTCGATCACGCCGTGCTCGACCTGCGCGTCAGTGCCCTCCGTCAGGTAGATGTTCAGCGGCGTCATGCGGCGTTCGATATAGACGTGGCGCACCACGATCTCTTCGCCGCCGTCCTTGCCGCGCTGGTATTCGATCATCGACGGCGCGTGCTGCTCGAACTCGCGCACCAGCGCCTCGTCGAAGCGCGAGAGCGGGAAGGCCACGTCGGAGTACTCCAGCGTATCGGCCATGCGGCCGACGCGGTCGTGCTGCTTGACCAACTGGTACTTGGACTTGACCAGCTCGCGCGTGGTTTCCTTGGGCGCCGGGAAAAAGTCCTTGATGACCTTGAACACGTAGGGGTACGACGGCAGCGTGAACACCAGCATCACCAGCCCGCGGATGCCGGGTGCAACGATGAACTTGTCCGACGAATGCTGCAGGTGGTGCAGGAAGTCGCGGTAGAACAGGTTCTTGCCCTGCTTCTGCAGGCCCAGCGAGGTATAGATCTCGGCGCGCGGCTTGCGCGGCATGATGTCGCGCAGGAAGGTCACGTAGGCCGACGGGATCTCCATGTCGACCATGAAATAGGAGTGCGTGAACGAGAACAGGATCAGCAGCTGTTCCTTCTTGAGCAGCACCGTGTCCAGCGCCAGCTTGCCGCCGGGGCCATGCACGATCGGGATCGCCAGCGGGAAAGTGCGGTCGCCGTTCAGGATACGGCCGATGATGAAGGCCGACTTGTTGCGGAAGAACAGCGACGACAGCGTATGTACCTGGAAATTCGGCGCGATGCGCAGGTCGCCGAAATGCTCGCTGACCGCTCGCACCACGTAGCCGATGTCGCGCTGCAGGTCCTCGAACGGGGACTCCAGCTGGAAGTTGTGCACGATACGCTCGAAGCACGCGGCCATACCCTCGCGGCTGCCCGGGTAGTAGGCGCGGAAGGTCGGGCGCGTGGGCGATTCCTCGTTCTCGATGTACTCGGTCGAGATCGCCGGGCGCACGAAGATGAAATCGTTGTTGAAGTACGAGCGGTGCAGGATGCGCGTGCAGACCGAATTGAAGAAGGTCTCGGCCAGCTCGGGCTGGTGGTGGTTGGTCAGGAGGCCGATGTAATGCAGCTTGATCTGCTGCCAGATCTCGTCCTCGATGTTCTCGGCGTCGTACTCGTCTTCCAGGATCACGCTCGATTCGCGCACGCGCTCGTTGTAGAACGCAATGCGGTCGCGCTGGATCTGCTGCAGCCCGTGCCAGTCGCCGGCCTCGAACTTCAGCTTGGCCTGGTGGCTGACCTCGCGGAACAGGCGGTAATGCTTGTCGAACCCGTCGAGCATCGTTCTCGCCACATCGAAGGCAATCTGCGAAGAGAGCAGTTTGGGGAAGTGGGACATGGGTCGACGGGGGCCGGGGAGAAAGTGCGGCGAGAGGTCTTGCGACGGGTACTGAGATTGTAATGGGGTTCGGGCGGGGGCTCCGGGTGATTTCGGCGCCCCCCCTCGCGCTTTACATGGTCTCGGCGAACAGCTCGCGGCCGATCAGCATGCGGCGGATTTCCGAGGTGCCGGCGCCGATCTCGTACAGCTTGGCGTCGCGCCACAGGCGGCCGGCCGGGTATTCGTTGATATAGCCGTTGCCGCCCAGGATCTGCACGGTCTCGCCCGCCATCCAGGTCGCCTTCTCGGCGGTGTACAGGATCACCGCGGCGCAGTCCTTGCGCACCTGGCGCACATGGCCGCTGCCCAGCGCGTCCAGGTTCTTGCCGACCGTGTACAGGTAGCTGCGCGCCGCCTGCAGCGTGGTGTACATATCGGCCACCTTGCCCTGGATCAGCTGGAATTCGCCGATGCTCTGGCCAAACTGCTTGCGGTCGTGGATATACGGGGTGACCACGTCCATGCACGCCTGCATGATCCCGACCGGTCCGCCGGACAGCACCGCGCGCTCATAGTCCAGCCCGCTCATCAGCACCTTGGCGCCGCCGTTCTCGGCGCCCAGGATGTTCTCGACCGGCACTTCCACGTCCTGGAACACCAGTTCGCCGGTGTGGGAGCCGCGCATGCCCAGCTTGTCCAGCTTCTGCGCCACCGAGAAGCCCTTCATGCCCTTCTCGACGATAAAGGCGGTCATGCCGCGCGCGCCCAGCTCGGGCTCGGTCTTGGCGTAGACCACCAGCACATCGCAGTCGGGGCCGTTGGTGATCCACATCTTGGTGCCGTTGAGCACGTAGCGGTCGCCCTTGAGCTCGGCGCGCAGCTTCATGCTGACCACGTCGGAGCCGGCATTGGGCTCACTCATGGCGAGCGCGCCGATCCATTCGCCCGAGACCAGCTTGGGCAGGTACCTGGCCTTCTGCGCGGCGGTGCCGTTGCGGTGGATCTGGTTCACGCACAGGTTGGAGTGCGCGCCGTAGGACAGGCCCACCGACGCCGAGGCGCGGCTGATCTCTTCCATCGCGATCATGTGCGCCAGGTAGCCCATATTGGCGCCGCCGTATTCCTCGGCCACGGTGATGCCCAGCACGCCCAGGTCGCCCATCTTCTTCCAGGCGTCCATCGGGAACTGGTCGGTGCGGTCGATCTCGGCGGCGCGCGGGGCCAGCTCGGCCTGGGCCCAGTCGCGCACGGAGTTGCGCAGCATCTCGATGTCTTCGCCCAGATCGAATTTCAGGCCTGGCAGTTCGGTCATGATGGTCTCCTGTTTGGAATCGGTATGTGTGTCGGGTTCCGGATGGATGGCCGGAGCCGTCAGTTCAGACGTGGCCCAGAGTCTTGACCACGCACAGCGTCATCAGCATGGTGGCCACCTGCTTGCGGCGGCCGTCCTGCTCGACATAGACATCGCCCTGCGCCACGATCAGCGTGCGCCCGGGCTTGAGGACCCGCCCCACCGCCACCAGGCGTTCGCCCTGGGCGGGGGACAGCAGGTTGATCTTGTACTCGGCGGTCAGGCCCGCCTCATCTTCGCCCACCATCGTGAGCGCGGCATAGCCGCAGGCGCTGTCCGCCAGCGCACCCACCACGCCGCCGTGGAAGAAGCCGTGCTGCTGGGTCACGCCGTCGGACCACGGCATCGCCAGCTCGACCTCGCCGCGCTCCACCCGCCGCAGGGTCGCGCCAAAGGTGGTCATCAGCCCCTGGCGGGAAAAGCTGGTGGCGATGGCGTCGGCGCGCGCGGCGGACAGCGATCCTGGTTCAGCGGGTACGGCACTGGCGTTGGATGACGTCATGGCGGAGTTCCGGTGTGAAAACGTTGGGTCGCCGGCAGCAACAGGCTGCGCGCGCTGTCCGGGTATTCTATTGACGTTTACGTAAACGTCAATCCCATCCGGCACGGATGCCGGTGGAAGTGGCGCTTCAGGCGGCCGAGGTCCGGGCCGGCGCATCGCCGCCTTCCGTGGCCGGCTGCTGCTTGCCGGTCTGGGCGGCCAGCAAGGCCCTGCACTGGCGCTCATGCTGGTCGATCTCGGCCAGTTGTGCCTGCAGGTCTTCCATCTGCCGCTCCAGTGTGCGCCGGTGCGCCGCGAGCGAGTGCAGGAAGCGCTCCAGCTGCGGGGCTGTGTCGCGTGGTGACTCGTAGAGGTCAAGGATCTCGCGGATCTCATTGAGAGTAAGCCCCAACCTCTTGCCGCGCAGCGTCAGCTTCAGCCGGGTCCGTTCACGGCCGTTGTAGACACGCTTGCGCCCGCCCGGCCCTTCGCGCTCCGGCGACAGCAGGCCCTGGTCCTCGTAGAAACGGATGGCCCGGGGCGTGATGTCGAATTCACGCGCAAGGTCGGTGATGGTGTAGGTGGCGGAAGCCGCCGCTGGCGTCGCTGACATAGCCTGCCCAAAGAAAGTGAACGGTCGTTCGTTGTGAAGTCAAGTTTTCGCTTAAGATGGAAACGAACCCGTATGATTGACGTTTACGTTAGCGTCAACCAGATCGGCTGGCAACCGGTGCTTGCACGCCCCTGCTCGATGCTTGGCGTGCCGGCAGAACGAGAAAGCCCGCGCCCCGCGCCAGGCTTCGACCACGAGACTCCTCATGAACGCACTCGAACACCAGCTCCAATACCCGTTCGGCGATACCATGCCCGAGCCCGGCTCCAAGCAGGAAGTCGCCCCCGGCGTCTACTGGCTGCGCATGCCGCTGCCGTTCGCGCTCGACCATATCAACCTGTGGCTGCTGCGCGACCGCCTGGACGGCCGCGACGGCTGGACCATCATCGACTGCGGCATCACCAACGACATCATCAAGGGCCACTGGGAAACCATCTTCGCCAATGAGCTGGAAGGCCTGCCAGTGGTGCGCGTGCTGGTGACGCACAGCCACCCCGACCATGTCGGCCTGGCGCACTGGCTGTGCAAGCGCTTCGGCGTGCGGCTGTGGATGAGCCTGGGCGACTACATGAGCGCGCGCGTGATGGGCAGCGGCACCGGTGCCGGCTCCAGCGCGGGCGGCGACGCCGCCGCCGCGCACTTCGCGCTGCACGGCCTGACCGATGCCGACAGCCAGGAAAAGCTGCGCGCGCGCAAGACCTACTACCCGTCGCTGGTGCCGGACCTGCCGGCGCAGTACCGCCGCATGATGGAGGGCGACACGGTGCGGATCGGCACCGATGCGGCGACCTCGGCCTGGCGCGTGATCACCGGCTTCGGCCATTCGCCCGAGCACGTGGCGCTGTACAACGCCGCCACCAATGTGCTGATCTCCGGCGACATGGTGCTGCCGCGCATCTCGACCAATGTCAGCGTGTTCGACATGGAGCCCGAAGGCAATTCGCTGCAGCTCTACCTGGATTCGCTCGGCAAGTACGAACCGCTGCCGCAGGACGTGCTGATCCTGCCCTCGCATGGCCGCCCCTTCCGCAACCTGCATACCCGCATCATGCAGCTGCGCGAGCACCATGCCGACCGCCTCGCCGAAACGCTCGAAGCCTGCGGCGAGAAGGCCTGCAGCGCGCACGACATCGTCAGCGTGATCTTCAAGCGCCAGTTCGACATCCACCAGATGACCTTCGCCATGGGCGAGTCGCTGGCCCACCTGCACTGCCTGTGGCACCGCGGCGAGCTGGCGCGGGAAACCGGCGATGACGGCGTGATCCGCTTCCGCGCGGCCTGACTGGCTTAGTTGGCGGCCGCCAGCGCCGCCAGGTAGCGCACCCCGTCGACGGCGCGGCTGCCATACCAGGACAGCATCTCGCCGTCGACCAGCAGCACCGGCTTGCCAAGCTGGCGCTCGAGCGCGTCGGCGTGGTCTTCGGTGAAGCGGTAGGGCTCGGTCGACAGCAGCACCAGGTCGAGCTCGCGCACCAGCGCGTCGCTCCAGCGGAAGGTGGGATAGCGCTCGCCGGGCGCGTTGGGGCGGCTGCAGTCGCCGCCCACGCAGGCCTGCAATGCGGCACTGCCCTCGGGCCAGGTGTGCCAGTTGGCCAATGCCAGCATGCGGCTGATATAGGTATCGCGCGACACCGTCATCCACGGGTCCTGCCAGATCGCATACAGCACGCGGCGCGCCGGCCACGGGCGCACGCGGATCGCGTCCAGCTGCACCTGCAGCGCCGTGCACAGCGCCTCGGCCTCGGCGTGGCAGCCAAAGATCCCGCCCAGCAGCTGGTACAGCCCCAGGTTGTCTTCCGGCGCGCACGGATGGGTGACGATCACATTGGGCACGAATGCGCGGATCTCGTCCACGGTCTCGCGCCGGTTCTCATCGATATTGACCACCACGTGCGTGGGCGCCAGCTCGCGCAGCCGCGCCACGTTCACGTCCTTGGTGCCGCCCACCTTGGGCACCGCGCGCACGGCCGGCTCCGGGTGGATGCAGAAGCCGGTGCGCGCCACCATCTGCCGGGCCATCCCGAGCGCGAACAGCAACTCCGTCACCGACGGCACCAGCGACGCGATCCGCACCACCCCGCTGGCGGCGGCATGCTGCTGGCCGATGGCGTCGCGCCACATGGTCAGGGCTCCTGCGGCGGGTCGGCGCGCCGCGGCTTGCGCGGCGCGCCCGCGGCCAGCGCATCGTAGAGCCAGCGCGGCATCACGTGCAGCAGCGCCGCCACCACGCCCATCGGCCACGGAATCACGCGGAACCGCCGTCCTGCCGCGATTACCCGCACGGCCTTGCGCGCGAACACGTCGGCATCGGTCAGGAACGGCATGCGGTACGGGTTGTGCGCGGTCATCGGCGTGCGGATATAGCCGGGCGCGATCGTGACCACGCGGATGCCGTGCGCGCGCTGCTCCAGCCGCAGGCTTTCCAGCAGCTTGATCACCGCCGACTTGGACGCGCTGTAGGCGCCCGCGCCCGGCAGCCCGCGCACGCCGGCGACGCTGGCAATGCCCACCAGCGTGCCGCGGCGCCCGAAGTGGCCGGGCTCGCGCGCCTGCATCGCATGCATGAACGGCTGGAAGGTGGTCAGCACGCCAAACCAGTTGGTATCCATCACCTGGCGGAAGGCGTCGAGGTCCTCGCGCTCGCTGGCGACGGTGCCGACCGAGACCCCGGCATTGGCGATCACCACGTCCGGGCAGCCGAAATGGCCGACGAAGTCTTCAGCGGCACGCGCCATGGCGTCGGCATCGCGCACATCGGCGCCGTAGACGCGCACCGCGCCCGGGTTGGGCAGCGTGGCGACAAACTCGCGCAGCGCGTCCTCGCGGCGCGCCACCAGCCCGAGGATGGCGCCTTGCGACGCGTATTCGCGCGCGAGAGCCTGGCCCAGGCCGCTGGAGGCGCCGGTGAGGAAGACTTTGAGGGGACGCATGAAGGCAGGGTTGCAGTCTGAAATAAAAAACGGCTGGTACAGGATACCAGCCGTTTGGCTTGCTACAGGTGTTGGATAACCCTCGGCTTGCGAAGGTCGCCAGCAGATTACATCTTCTTCGCCTTAACCTGATCCACCAGGTAATCCATGGTCTGGATCGCGCCCTGCTTGTTGCCGGCAATCGACGGCGAGGTCACGTACTTGCCCTGCACCACCACGGTCGGCACGCCGTCGATCTTGTAGGCGTCGGCGATCTTGTTGGCGCGCTGCGAGTTGGTGGTCACCGTGAACGAGTTGTAGGCATCCAGGAAGGCCTTGCGGTCCACGCCGTTCTTGGCCATGAATTCGGCGATCTCGTTGGGGTCCGTCATGCGCTTGCGGTCCACGTGGATGGCGTTGAAGACCTTGTTGTGCATGGCGTCGAGCTTGCCGATGGCTTCCAGCGCATAGAAGATCTTGGTGTGCGGCAGCAGGTCGTCACGGAACGCGACCGGCACGCGCTTGAAGACCACGTTGCCGCCCTGCTTCTTGACCCAGGCTTCCAGGTCCGGCTCGAAATCGTAGCAGTGCGGGCAGCCGTACCAGAAGAACTCGGTCACCTCGATCTTGCCCGCGGCGACCGGCTGGGCCGCCTTCAGGACCTGGTATTCCTTGCCCTCGGCGGGCGCCGCCCGGGACGGGGCGGACATCAGCAGGCCGCCCACGGCGGCGAACATGGCGAACAGTGCGGCGAGTTTTTTCATCTTGGTGCGGCCTTGCGGTTGGACGATGAGCGTATGACAGCGGCGGCGGCGTCCGGTTCAGCGAAACGCCGGCTGCTTCTGGTGACAACGTGTTGCGGCGGTTACCGGCGATTACTGCCAGTGCCGCCGGACACGACCGGAATAACGCCTGACCCTGCGGTCCGGCTTACTGCTTGGTGAAGCGGATCACCGAGGCCTCGAAGCCGGACGACTGCAGCCGGTCGCGTGCCTTGTTCATGTCTTCGATGCGGTTGAACGGCCCCAGGCGCACCCGGTACATCTTGACGCCGTTGACATCGCGTTCGGTGATCCGGGCTTCGAAGCCCTGCATCGCCAGGTTGGCCTTCTGGCGGTCGGCGTCGTCCGACGAGCGGAACGCGCCCACCTGCAGCAGGTAGCCCACCTTGTTGGCATCGGCCTGGGCGATCTCGGCGATCGGGTCGGCCACCGGCTTCTCGGCCGGCTTGCTGGCGACAGGCTTGTCAGCCGGCTTCTCCACGGGCTTTTCCACCGGCTTCTCGGCCGGACGGGCGACGGCCACCGGGGGTTGCTGGCCGTTCTGGCCGTTCTGGCCATGCTGGCCGTTCTGCTTCGGTTCCGGCTCGGGCGCCTGGCCCACCGGCTTGGCCGGGGTCTTGCTCCACAGCGGCTTGTTGGGGTCGCTCGGGCCCTCGTCGGCGCGCTGGGCCGGCGGCGGCAGCTGGCTGGTGACATTGCCCGGCTCGCTCGGGCGCGGGGCACTCTTCTGCTGGAACGGGGTCGGCGACTTGGTGATGTACAGGGCGACCACCACGGCGATGGCCAGCCCGACGATCAGCCCGAGCACCAGGCCCAGGAACGTACCGCCGCGTTGCTGGTTGCGGCGGACATGGCGCGACTCGCGCTTGCGTTGCTGTTGCATGAAGTCCTCTTCGGTGATGCCGGGATTATAGGGCCAGCGCCGCCAACGGCAGCACTGGCATCGTCCCCGGGGCCGGATGGCCCCGTACCCCCGCGCGGGGGCGCCGGACGCCTGCTTACATGCGGCGCGGGGCGGACACGCCGATCACCGCCAGGCCATTGCGCAGCACCTGGCGCGTGGCGGCCAGCAGCGCCAGCCGGGCGCGCTTGACGGCCTCGTCGTCAACCAGCACACGGTCGGCGTTGTAGAAGGCGTGGAAGTCGCCGGCCAGGTCGCGCAGGTAGAAGGCGACCGCATGCGGCGCCAGCTCGGCGGCGGCGCCCGACAGCATGTCCGGGAACTCGGCCAGACGGCGGCCCAGCGCCTGCGCCTGGGCGCTGGCTTCGGGTCCGGTCACGGCGGACAGGTCGGCGCCGGCCAGCTCGGCCAGGCGGGCTTCCCAGTCCGCGCCGCCCCACGACTCGAAGATCGAGCAGATGCGGGCGTGGGCGTACTGCACGTAGTACACCGGGTTCTCGTCGTTCTGCTTGAGCGCCAGGTCGACATCGAACACGAACTCGGTATCGGCCTTGCGCGACAGCAGGAAGAAGCGCACCGCGTCGCGGCCGCGGGTGAAGTGCTGCGGCCAGTCGGCCACGCCGGTATCCAGGCAGCCGCGGATGGTCTCGTCGCCGCCGTTGGACCATTCGATCAGGTCGCGCACGGTGACATAGGAGCCGGCGCGCTTGGAGATCTTGACCTCCTCGCCGTTCTTCATCACGGTGACCATCTTGTGCAGCACGTAGTCGGGGTAGCCCTGCGGGATGCCCATGTCCAGGCCCTGCAGGCCGGCGCGCACGCGTGCGATGGTGCCGTGGTGGTCGCTGCCCTGCACGTTGATGACCTTGGTGAAGCCGCGCTCCCACTTGGTGGTGTGGTAAGCGACGTCCGGCACGAAGTACGTATAGGTGCCGTCGCTCTTCTTCATCACGCGGTCCTTGTCGTCGCCGTCGTCGGTGGTGCGCAGCCACAGCGCGCCCTCGCTCTCGTAGGTCTTGCCCTTGGCCGTAAGCGACTGCACCGCGGCTTCGACGCGGCCGTCGCTGTACAGCGACGACTCCAGGTAATAGCGGTCGAACTTGACGCCGAAGGCCTGCAGGTCGATGTCCTGCTCGTTGCGCAGGTAGGTGACGGCAAACTTGCGGATCGAGTCGATGTCCTCGACGTTGCCCGACGCGGTCACGGGCTCGCCGTCAGAAGCGCTGACGGTCTTGCCGGCCAGGAAGTCGGCGGCGATGTCGGCGATGTAGTCGCCGTTGTAGGCGGCCTCGGGCCAGCTGGCGTCGCCGGGCTTGAGGCCGCGCGCGCGCGCCTGCACCGACAGCGCCAGGGTCTGGATCTGCACGCCGGCGTCGTTGTAGTAGAACTCGCGGTGCACGTGCCAGCCCTGCCACGACAGCAGGTTGGCCAGCGCGTCGCCCAGTGCCGCCTGGCGGCCATGGCCGACGTGCAGCGGGCCGGTCGGGTTGGCCGAGACGAACTCCACCAGCACCTGGCCGTGCACGCCGCGCTCGCGCGCGCCGTAGTGGTCGCCCTCGGCCAGCACCGCGCGCAGCACGTCGGCCTTGGCGGCCGGGGTCAGGCGCAGGTTGATGAAGCCGGGGCCGGCAATCTCCATGGCCTGGACCAGGCCCTGCGCGCGCGCGTCGGCCTGCACGGCATCGACGATGCGCTGGGCCAGCTCGCGCGGGTTGCTCTTGAGCGCGCGCGCGACCTGCATGGCGACGTTGCAGGCAAGGTCGCCGTGGGCGGCCACCTTGGGCCGCTCGAAGGTGACGGCGGGCAGGGTGGCATCGGCCGGGGCGAGCGCGCGCACCGCATCAGTGAACGCGGCGGCAAGATTGGAGGTCTGAACAGGCAGCATGGATGTCGGAAGCCCTGTGGGCAAGGTATTCAGGCACCGCCTTGGGCGGCGCCGTCGCCCGGAAGGCGGCAAGTGACGGCAAAGGAACAGTGAACGCCGCGCCGCGCCGCGTGACAGGCATTGGAATCGGGAACGCCGAATTTTATCAGGTGCTATGCTGACATCATGCGCGAGGATGGCCCCGGGCCACAATCCGGGCCCAAAATCAGCGAGACTTCCCGCCCCCGGGAATGCCCCCCGCCTCTCCGTGAAAGGAAAACACATCATGCTGATCACCTTCAAATCCCACGCCGCGCAGGACCTGATCATGATGAAGGATCTGGCGATGACGCTGCTGGGCATCATCGGCAAGCGCCTCGGGGAACGAGGGGTGATCACCGTAGAAGAGCTTCCAACCGCGATCCACAAGCTGGAAGCCGCGGTCGCCGATGCCAAGACCCATCCCGCCAGCTCGGCCGTCGAAGCGGACACCGGCAACGACGAAGACGAGGAAGAACCGCTGCACCTGGGCCAGCGCGCCTACCCGTTCCTGGACATGCTGCGTGCCTCCCAGCGTGAGGGCGCCAATGTGATGTGGGGGGTGTGACGGAAACAGGCACAGTTGCGTGCGGCACGGATCGCCGCGCGCCCAAAAAAACGCCCGGCACCGCAGTGGGCTGCCGGGCTTCCGGACGAGGGTTCCGGAAAGGGGGGAATCCCTTGCAGGACCCGCCAGGTGTGGCAGGCGGATCCTGGTATCGGTCTGGTGGCTAGGGGCGGGCCTACTCCTCCTCTGAATGGCGCCGGCCATTGGCCAGCAGCAGCCCGATCAGCGCCCCCACGGCCGCCGCGATCGCCACAGCCTTCAACGGCGACTCGGCCACGCGGTGCTGGGCGTGCTCTACCGCACCATCCATGCGCTCGCGGGCGCGCATCATGCCGTCGGTGGTCTGGGCGCGCAGCCGATGGGCCATGTCGGTGGCCCGCTCGCGCAGGCGCTGCCCGGCGCGCACGCTCTCGGCAGAGCCCTCGCGCGCCAGTACTTCGATGGTGTGCTCCAGCTGGGCGATCAGCGCCTTGACCTCGCCGGATACCGGCGCTGCCGCATCGCGCGTGTCGCGCGCAGCATGCCTGATGTGGCGGATGGCACTGTCGGCACTGTCGGACAGGTGGTTCAGTTCCTTCCTGACTTTCGGGTTCTGCGTCAGCATACGGTCTCCTCAGTTTCGGTCGGCGGTGGCGGGAAACGGCTCGCGGCCGGTGTCATCGCCCCCTGCGGACCAGGCCCATCACCGCGGCGACCAGCGCCACGACCAGGAAGATGAAGAACAGGATCTTGGCGATTTCCACGGCGCCGGCGGCAATTCCGCCGAAACCGAAGATCGCGGCGATCAGGGCGATGACGAAAAATACGAGTGCATATTGCAGCATGGCTAGGCTCCCGAAGCAATCGGACCAGGCCAGGCGCACTGGCTGGGCCCATGTGAGGGCTTGCGCCAAGGGGTGCAAGCTCATAGCCTCATCGTAGAAAGCCAGCCCGCGCACCAATACTGACAGCGAGCCGATTCCGCTGTCAGCCGAGTCCTACAAGCACCCGGACAAGGCCCGCGCGGGCCCGCTTCAAGGTTGACCCATGGCGATCGATGTGATTCCATGGGCGCTCCCTGGCGCTGCGGCGGGCGAGCGGCGCGCCTTCACTAAACAGGAATTGCCCATGTTCAAGCAGTCCTTTCTCCCCCACACGCTGCTGCTGGCGGGCGGCATCCTGCTGACGCTGGCGGTGCTGGTGGCGTCGGAAACCGGCAATATCCGCCTGCGCGAAAGCTATACCGACGTGATCCGCTCGCAGCGCGTGCAGACCGAGCTGGCCGCGCTCAACGGCGAGCTGGTCAATGCCGAGGCCGGCCAGCGCGGCTTCCTGCTGACCGGCAAGGAAAGCTACCTGGAGCCGTACTACAAGGCCCTGCCGCGCATCGCCGAACTGATGGCGCAGATCCGCGCCGGCTATGCCAACGATCCCGAAGGCCTGAAACAGTTCAGCGACACCTCCAAGCTGATCAACAGCAAGCTCAATGAGATGGCGCTGACGCTGGTCTACGGCAAGCGCGACCTGGAAGTGGCGCTGGACCTGATCCGCACCGACTACGGCAAAGAGACCATGGACAACGCGCGCCGCGGCCTGGACCAGTTGCAGGCGCGCGAGGCCGGCGCGGTCTCGCACCGGCTGGAAGGCGCCGAGAACGACGTGCAGCTGTCGCGCTACGGCATCGGCCTGCTCACCGCCATCAACATCATCCTGATGATGGCGGTGGGCGTCGGCCACGCCAAGCGCCTGTCGATGGCCGAGGCGGTGCGCACCCAGCTGGAAGAGGAAAGCGTGCGGCTGGACCGCAAGGTGCGCGCACGCACGCGCCAGCTGTCGGCGCTGGCCGCCCACCTGCAGCGCGTGACCGAGGACGAAAAGACACGCCTGGCGCGCGAACTGCACGACGAACTGGGCGCCATCCTGACCGCGATCAAGCTGGACCTGCACTGGGTGCGCCGCAAGGTGCAGGAGGACCATCCGGTGGCGGCCGAGCGCCTCACGCGTGTGATGCTGCACGTGGACCAGGGCATCCAGATCAAGCGCCGCCTGATCGAGGACCTGCGCCCCACGGTGCTGCTGAACCTGGGCCTGCGCGCGGCGGTGTGCCAGCTGGTCGAGGAAGTGGGGGCGCGCAATGACTGGGAGACCAATGTCAGCGTGCCGGAAGACCTGCCGCCGCTGCGCGACGAGGCCGCGATCGCGCTGTACCGGATCGTGCAGGAATCGCTGACCAATGCCAGCAAGTACTCTGAAGCCAGGCACATCGATGTCAGCCTGGCCTGCCAGGACAACCTGCTGACGCTGACCGTGCGCGACGACGGCAAGGGCCTGCCGGCGGACTTCGACGCCGGCAGCACCGCCGGCCACCACGGGCTGCTGGGCATGGAGCAGCGCGTCACCGCGCTGGGCGGCAGCATGCAGATCGATTCCCTGGCACAGGCGGGCGTGCGCATCCGCATCGAGGTGCCGCTGACGGACGCGGTGCTGGCGCCGGCAGAGGCGCCGGAAAACCAGGAGCCGGCGCGCGCCTGACGCGCACCGGCAGGCAGGGAATGTGATGGGCTGGCGCGGCTCAGGGCGCCGGCGCAGCGTGCTCCTCGATCACGCGGAACACCTGCTCGAGCTCGAGCGACTTGTCGAAGAAGTAGTCCGCGCCGGCCTCGGCGCACTGGCGGCGGTACATGCTGACCTGGGCGTGGTTGGTGTAGACGATGCGCACCGCGCCGGTGCCGTTGCGCTGCATCGCGCGCAGCACATTGATGCCGTTGCCCTGGCGCAGCTGCAGGTCGACGATGACCACATCGTACTTGCCGGCGGCGAGCAGCCGCAGGGCCATGGCTTCGGTATCGGCCCAGTCCACGTTCTCGATGAAAGGGAAATCCTTCAGGTATTCGAGCAGCATGCCTCGCAGGACCGCCGAGTCTTCAATCAGCAGTATGCTCAGCGCCCGGTAGGAAGTGTTCGAAGCCTGCTCCGACATGTTATGTATTGCTGGTCCTCGTCCGGTGCGGCCCATCGCGGGCTGTCATTCGACCAGGCCGTTCTTGATGGCGTAATAGGTCAGGTCAGCGTTGGTCTTCATGCCCATTTTCTCGAGAATACGGGAACGATAGGTACTGACGGTCTTGACGCTGAGAAACAGTTCGTCGGCAATCACCGACACCGACTGCCCCCGCGACAGCTTGCAGAATATCTGGAACTCGCGCTCCGACAGCATCTGGTGCACCGGCTGCTCGGTCGGCTTGTCGAGCCCGCCGATCAGCAGGTCGGCCACGGTGGCGCTCACGTAGCGGCGGCCCTGGGCCACCGTGCGGATGGCCTTGACCAGGTCGTCCGGGGCGCTTTCCTTGGTCAGGTAGCCAGAAGCGCCGGCACGGATCAGGTTGATCGCGTACTGGTCTTCCGGGTAGGTCGACAGGATCAGGACCGGCAATTCGGGCTTGCGCTGGCGGATCAGCTTGAGCACGTCGATGCCGTTGCGGTCGGGCATCGAGATGTCCAGCACCAGCACATCGAACTCGGCATCGCGCAGCTGCGCCATGACCTGGTCGCCGCTTCCGGCCTCGCCTGTCACCTGGATGTCGGGCTCTTCGGAAAGGAACTGGCGCAGCCCGGCACGCACAATCTCGTGATCGTCAGCGATCAGGATGCGGATCATGTGGGCTCCACTGGGTTGAACAGACCGGCACATGCCCGGTGCAGTCGGGTGCAGGCGGAACCGCTTGCGTTGATTGTCATTGTAGTGCCGCGCGCGGGCGCGGGCTGTCGGTGTCAGGCTGACATGATGCGCGGACAGAACGCGTGCACGGCACATGGCGCGCCGGCTCGCCGCGCACAAACGCAAAGCGGGACGGAGGTGATCCGTCCCGCTTTGCTGCGGCGCGTCAGTGCTGAAACTTCCTGGAGGGCGCTGGCGCCGCCGGCACCGGCATGAGGCTGAGGCTAGTCGCTAGTGGCCAGTGACTGTGGACCAGCGCGGCACGTTACTGCGCCTTGGCACCCGCGTCGGCGCCGGCGCTGACGCCCACGCTCGCGTCGGCCTTGGCCTTCTTGGTCGACTTGGCGGCGTGCTTGTCATGCTTGTCACGCTTGGACTTGCTGCCGGCGTCTGCCTTGGCGCCGGCGGTGGCGTCGGCGGCGGTGCCAACCCCCTTGTCGACGGCCGCGCCGGCGGTGGACAGGCCCTTGTCAGCGGCGGAGCCTGCTGCCGACAGACCCTTCTCGGTGGCCGCGCCCGCGGTCGACAGACCCTTTTCGGCCGCGCCTGCGGCACCCGTGGCGGCGCTGCCGGCAGTGTTCAGGCCACCCTGCGCTGCAGCGGCGGGAGAGGGTGTGGTCACCGATGCGCCGACATCGGCCTTCGTGCCAACGGAAACGCCGGTGCCTTGGGCCATGGCCAGCGAGGAAGCGGCAGCGATCGACAGAGCGGACAGGGAGAGCAGCAGTTTCTTCATGGACAGACTCCTTTCAGGATGCCCCACGGCGAAACATTCGCCGCGGTGATCACGCTGGTGATTGCGTGTATCGAGCCCTCAGTCTAGGGAGCCGGGCTGCGCCGGTCTGTGAGGAGTTGAAAGGCTCTGTAAGGAGTTGTGAGGCGCCTGCCACGCCGCCCCGGCACGGCTTTGCCGCCCGCCTGCAGCGGTTTTCCCTGCTGCATCAATGGGCTGGCGGCGGGGCCATGCCGCCGCCCCCGCCGCCCTGCCGTCGCACCCGGTTACAGGTTGGGCGCCAGCGCGCGCTCCAGCGTGGCGCGGTCCTCGTGGCGGCGCGCCGCCATGTCGTCGAGCTGGTCCTGGCCGATCTTGCCGATGGAGAAGTAGGTCGACTGCGGATGCGCCAGGTAGAAGCCGCTCACCGAGGCGGCCGGCGTCATCGCCAGCGACTCGGTGATGCCCATGCCGATCTCGGCCGCGTCGAGGAACTCGAACATCGGGCCCTTGACGGTGTGCTCCGGGCACGCCGGGTAGCCAGGCGCCGGGCGGATGCCGCGGTACGACTCGGCGATCAGCTGCTCGTTGCTGAGCTGCTCGCCGGCGTCATAGCCCCACAGGTCCTTGCGCACGCGTTCGTGCAGGCACTCGGCAAAGCCTTCGGCGAAGCGGTCGGCCAGCGCCTTGAGCATGATCGCGCTGTAGTCGTCATGGTCGGCTTCGAACTGGGCTTCCTTCTTCTCCACGCCCAGGCCCGCGGTAACCGCAAACAGGCCGACATAGTCGGCGATGCCGCTGTCCTTGGGCGCGACGAAATCCGCCAGGCAGCGGTTGGGGCGGCGCACGCCGTCCACCACCGGGCGCTCGCTCTGCTGGCGCAGGTTGTGCCAGGTCAGCGCGACCTTGCTGCGGGTCTCGTCGGTGTAGATCTCGATATCGTCATCGTTGACGGTATTGGCCGGCAGCAGCGCGATCACGCCGTTGGCGGTCAGCCAGCGGCCCTGGATCAGGCGCGACAGCATGGCCTTGCCGTCCGAGAACACCTTGCGCGCCGACTCGCCGACGATCTCGTCGTTGAGGATGTCGGGGAATTTGCCGGCCAGGTCCCAGGTCTGGAAGAACGGGCCCCAGTCGATGTAGTTGGCCAGTTCCGCCAGGTCGTAGTTGCGGAACACGCGCCGGCCGATGAACTTGGGCCTGGGCGGCACGTAGCTGCTCCAGTCGATCGGGGTCTTGTTGGCGCGCGCCTGCGCCAGCGTCACCATCGGCGTGGCCTTCTTGTTGGCGTGCTGGGTGCGGATGCGGTCGTAGTCGGTCTTCAGCTCGTCCAGGTACCTGGTTGCGCCTTCATCCGACAGCAGGCTCGACGCCACGCTGACCGAGCGCGAGGCATCCGGCACGTACACCACCGGGCCTTCGTAGTTGGGCGCGATCTTGACCGCGGTATGCACACGCGAGGTGGTGGCGCCGCCGATCAGCAGCGGGATCTTCTTCACGCGGAAGTAGTCATCGCGCTGCATTTCCGAGGCCACGTAGGCCATCTCTTCAAGCGACGGCGTGATCAGGCCCGACAGCCCGACGATGTCCGCGCCCTCGACCTTGGCGCGGGCCAGGATCTCGTTGCACGGGACCATCACGCCCATGTTGACCACTTCGAAGTTATTGCACTGGAGCACCACCGACACGATGTTCTTGCCGATGTCGTGCACGTCGCCCTTCACCGTGGCGATCACGATCTTGCCGCGCGCCTTGACGTCGCCGCCGGCCTCGGCCAGCAGGCGCTTCTCTTCCTCGATGTAGGGCAGCAGGTGCGCCACCGCCTGCTTCATTACGCGCGCGCTCTTGACCACCTGCGGCAGGAACATCTTGCCCGCGCCGAACAGGTCGCCGACGATGTTCATGCCGTCCATCAGCGGGCCTTCGATCACCTCGATCGGGCGGCCGCCGCGCGCCTCGACCTGCTGGCGGACCTCTTCGGTGTCTTCGACGATGAAGGTGGTGATGCCATGCACCAGTGCGTGCGCCAGGCGCTCGCCCACCGGCACCGGCTGCTCGGGCGTGCCGCGCCAGGCCAGGTTCTCTTCCTTCTTCGCGCCGCCGCCCTTGAAGCGGTCCGCGATCTCCAGCAGGCGGTCGGTGGAATCTTCGCGGCGGTTCAGGACCACGTCTTCCACGCGCTCGCGCAGCTCGGGGTCAAGCTGGTCATACACGCCGAGCTGGCCGGCGTTGACGATGCCCATGTCCATGCCCGCGCCGATGGCGTGGTACAGGAACACGGTGTGGATCGCCTCGCGCACCGTGTCGTTGCCGCGGAACGAGAACGACACGTTGGACACGCCGCCGCTGACCTTGGCGTACGGCAGGTTCTGCTTGATCCAGCGCGTGGCCTCGATGAAGTCCACCGCGTAGTTGTTGTGCTCCTCGATGCCGGTCGCGACCGCGAAGATATTCGGGTCGAAGATGATGTCTTCCGGCGGGAAGCCGACTTCATTGACCAGGATGTCGTAGCTGCGCTTGCAGATCTCGGTCTTGCGCTGGAAGGTGTCGGCCTGGCCTTTCTCGTCGAAGGCCATCACCACCGAGGCGGCGCCATAGCGGCGGATCAGCGCGGCGTGGTGGCGGAACTGTTCCTCGCCCTCCTTGAGCGAGATCGAGTTGACCACGGGCTTGCCCTGCACGCACTGCAGGCCGGCCTCGATCACTTCCCACTTGGACGAGTCGATCATGATCGGCACGCGCGCAATGTCCGGCTCGGAGGCGATCAGGTTCAGGAAGCGAACCATGGCGGCCTTCGAGTCCAGCATGGCCTCGTCCATGTTGATGTCGATGATCTGCGCGCCGTTCTCGACCTGCTGGCGGGCCACCGCCAGCGCCTCGTCGAACTGACCGTTCAGGATCATGCGCGCGAAGGCCTTGGAGCCGGTCACGTTGGTGCGCTCGCCGACGTTGACGAACAGCGTGTCGTCGTCGATGGTGAAGGGCTCGAGGCCGGACAGGCGCATCGGGCGCGGGGGCAGTTGGTTGTCGCTCATGTTGTCAGGCTCCGGCTCAGGCGGCGTCGCGGTACTGGCCGGGCCAGGTGCGGGGTTTCTTGTCGGCCACGCGCTCGGCGATGGCGGCGATATGCTCGGGGGTGGTGCCGCAGCAGCCGCCCACCAGGTTCACCAGGCCGGAAGCGGCGAATTCTTCCACTAGCGACGAAGTGACTTCCGGCGTTTCGTCGAAGCCGGTGTCGCTCATCGGGTTCGGCAAACCCGCGTTCGGGTAGCACGACACCGCGGCATCGCACACCTTGGCCAGTTCGGCGATATAGGGGCGCATCAGCGTCGCGCCAAGCGCGCAGTTCAGACCGATCGTGATCGGCCGGGCGTGGCGCAGGCTGTTCCAGAACGCTTCCACGGTCTGGCCCGACAGGATCCGGCCCGAGGCATCGGTCACGGTGCCGGAGATCATCACCGGCAGGCGTTCGCCGGTGTCCTCGAACAGCTGGTCGATGGCGAACAGCGCCGCCTTGGCATTGAGCGTGTCGAAGATGGTCTCGACCAGGAACACGTCGGCGCCGCCTTCCAGCAGGCCCTTGCCCTGTTCGTAGTAGGAATCGCGCAGCTCTTCGAAGGTCACGTTGCGCGCGCCCGGGTCGTTCACGTCGGGCGAGATGCTGGCGGTCTTGGGCGTCGGGCCGAAGGCGCCGGCGACAAAGCGCGGCTTCTCCGGCGTGCTGTACTTGTCGCAGGCGGCGCGCGCCAGGCGCGCGGCCTCGACGTTCATCTCGTACGCCAGGTCCGCCATCTTGTAGTCTTCCTGCGCCACGCCGGTGGCACCGAAGGTGTTGGTCTCGATCAGGTCGGCGCCGGCGGCCAGGTACTGCTCATGGATCTCGCTGATGACCTGCGGGCGCGTCAGCAGCAGCAGCTCGTTGTTGCCCTTGACGTCCACCTTGTGTTCCGCGAAGCGCGCGCCGCGGTAGTCCGCCTCGGTCAGCTTGTAGCGCTGGATCATGGTGCCCATGGCGCCATCCAGGATCAGGATGCGTTCTTGCAGCAGCCGGGGCAACTCGGCAGCCCGGGTGTAGGGGCGCGGCGCGGCCGCGGTGGATTCAGGGGCACTCATGGCGGGGACTCTGGAAAGGCGGGCCTGCGGCGTATCCATGGCTGGATCGGCGCCGGGCCGCTGCTGTGGCCTATGCTGGCCAAAGAGGGACGATTTTATCAGGTGTATCAAGGCCTTGCGGCTGCCCGCGGTGGCCCGCGGTTGCCTGTCCGGCCCGCTGGCGCCTACACTGAGAGACGTAACCGTCACCGCCCCAGGGCGCGCTTCGCGCTGCCCCTTCCTTGCCCGCCATGCAACATCTCTCCCCCGCCGACGCCCAGAACCTGCTGGCGCAATCGCCCGAGACGCTCTTTATCGACTGCCGCAGCGAGATGGAATACCTGTTCGTCGGCCATCCCAAGGGCGCGCACAACGTACCCTGGAACGATGGCCCGGACTGGGAGGTCAACCCGCATTTCGTGCAGATGGTGAAGAAACTGGCGGGCCAGGCATCGGCGCGGCCGGTGCTGCTGATCTGCCGCAGCGGTAACCGCTCGTCGGCGGCGGCGCGGGCACTGGAGGGCGCGGGCTTCTCCAACGTCCAGTTCGTGCTGCACGGCTTCGAGGGCGACCTCGATGCGCAGCGCCACCGCAATACGGTCAACGGCTGGCGCCATGACGGGCTGCCGTGGGAACAGTACTGAGCGCGGCCCGCAGCGCCCGCCACCAACAAAAACGCCCGCCGAAGCGGGCGGTGATCGTTCCAGGCAAAGCCGCTCAGTGCATCACCAGCGGGTGCATCATGACGTTGTCGAACTTGCCGAGAAAATCGTCGACTTCCTCCACGGATGGCTCGCTTTCAATCAGGCGTTTGACGTCGGCGCGGAAGCTCTCGGCCAGGTGGCCGCCGAGGAAGATTTCGCGCTTCAGATTCTTGTCGACGATTTCGTAGCCACCAAACTCAAGCGGCGCCTGATCGACATCCGCACCGAATTCCACGATGCAGTAGTTGTCGCTGTTGTAGATCATTTGCATGGCACACCTCCTGGGCGTCATGGATGGGCGGCATGCCCTTGTGGTTCTTGCCTCAGTTGATGCCTTGAGGGGGCGCCGCGGCTTTACCTCCAAACTTGGGGTGACCAGCGGGAAATCAAGTTATTGGTGCGGGTCACCTCGTTGCCACGATTTTCTGCCTTACATGGATTGGGCATCGGCCAATGCAACAAGTTTCTTGAGCCTTCCACATCAGTGTGTTGCTTGTCACGGAACGTCGCACTGCCCCCCGCATGCGGCATTCCCAAGAAAGGCGTCCAGCGCGGCGTGGAAGCGCTCGGGCTGCTCCACGTGCACCAGGTGCGCCGCTTGCGGCACGACCTCGAGCCTGGCTCCGGGAATCGCCGCGGCGATGCTCTGTGCCATCGCCACGGTTGCGCCCTGGTCCTGCTCGCCCGCTACTACCAGCGTAGGACAATGAATGCGGGAAAGCGCGCCGGCAAGGTCAAAAGCCATGATTGCCTCGGCCACACCCACGTATCCACGTACCGGCGTGGCCACCAGACTGTCGCGAATGCGCGACACCTGGTCGCGATGCGCCTCATGGAAGGCCGGCGTCAGCCAGCGCCCGAGGGTGGCATCGGCCATGCCGGCCATGCCATGGGCCTCGGCCTGGCCGATGCGGTTGTGCCACATCGGGTGCGCCTCCATCGGGGTCTGGCTGTTGGTAGCCACCAGCGCCAGCGACAACAGCCGTTCGGGATGGCGCAGCCCCATGGTCTGCCCGATCATGCCGCCGACGGAAATCCCGCAGAAATGCGCCTGGGAGATCTGCAGCGCGTCCATCACCGCGACCACGTCGTCGGCCAGCCGCGTCATGGTATAGGGCCCGAGCGGGGCGTCGCTGGCCCCGTGGCCGCGCATATCAGGGCGCACCACGCGATAGCGGCCCGCCAGGTGCTGCGCGGTGGCGTCCCACAGCGTGTGGTCGGCAGCCAGGGCGTGGACCAGGATCACCCAGGGCCCGTCCGCCCCGTCCACGCGCACGTGCAGGTCGGCGCCTTCGGCGTGGATGCGGTGGGTTTCGGCGGGTGGCGTGGCAACGGTCATGGCTGGGCTCCTTTCGGTTAGATGGTGCGTCGGGAGGCGCGCGCCGCGGTCCTACTGCCCTTCCCTGCCGCGGTACACCAGGTCGATCTGGGTGCCGTCGGGCTCGGTCTGGCGCAGGCGCACCGGCATCCAGCCGAGCGACTGCGCCAGCCACAGCTCGACGCGGCGCCTGTCATTGGCACGGCGCTGCAGCCTCACAAAGTGCTTTGCGCGTATCACGCCGTTGCCGGTGTCGATCTCGTCCTCTCCAACATACTGCACTTGCATGGGTTCCACATCCCGCGTGTCGGCCACAAGGAATGCTTCCGTCACTCCGGGGGTGGCATATCGCTGGGGATTGCCGCGCACCAACCCCACCAGTTGCAGGAATACGCTGAAGCGGTCCTGCGCGCCGGGCGGGAACGGCGCCTGCGTGCCCGAGGCAAACACCGCGGTGCCGGCCGCGGCATCGAATCGCGAGGTCTCGGTCTTGTTGCGGCGGCGCTCTTCGTAGCGTTCCGGCAACAGCCCCTGCACCGCCATCGCGCCGCCGCTCTGGAAGGCAAAGCGGAACCACAACACGCGGGTTTCGACCGCCAGACGGTAGCGGCTGCCGTCCTGCTCCCAGCGGATCAGGCCGTCGGGGTTCTGCACGCCGTTGACGAAGCTGGCGTAGTGCATCGTCGCCGACGGCGGCGGGTCGTAGCGCACGCCATCGACGCCGCCCTGCGGCCCGCCGGACGGCGCGGCTGCGGCGGCAGGCTTGGCCGCGCTGCCCTCGCCGCCGCTGCCCGAGGCCATTTCGGTCGCGCCCTGCGGGCTGGTGGCGAGCGGGGGAGCGGGGGCTTCCTGCGGCGCGGGTTCCGGGGCCGGCGCGGCCGCCCTGGGCTG
>NZ_JBYSXC010000016.1:0-200349 GCF_058781795.1 Cupriavidus sp. FW306-1B-F12B | reverse complement strand
CGTGTGAAAGTAGGTCATCGCCAGGCTCTTATTCCCAAAACCCCTCGACAGCGTGTGCTGCGAGGGGTTTTGTCTTTTCCGGCTCGTGGTCGCGAGCGGCCTCGCGGGGCCTGCCAGGCGGCCTCAGAGCCTCCAGGAGCGACGCTGGAAAGCCCCTATAGGGTGAGAACGCAGAAATCTAAACTGCGCTTGTGGGAGTGATCAGGCGGTTCAAGCGCCACGCTGGAACGCCTTCCCTGGTCTGGCCAAGTACAGCATCCGCAACGGAAAGTGCTTGACAGGCAAGGTGAGAAGCCCCATAATCGATAGTTCTCTGCGGAGAGGTGCCCGAGTGGCTAAAGGGGGCAGACTGTAAATCTGTTGGCTTACGCCTACGCTGGTTCGAATCCAGCCCTCTCCACCAGAATGCAAGACAGCAGCCGGCAGTGCCGGTGAAGAAGCAGGAAAGAACCGGGCGGGTGTAGCTCAATGGTAGAGCAGAAGCCTTCCAAGCTTACGACGAGGGTTCGATTCCCTTCACCCGCTCCAGTCGCGCGGTTGCTGTCAGAGTAGTACGTCAAGTTTCGCCCATGTGGCTCAGTGGTAGAGCACTCCCTTGGTAAGGGAGAGGTCGGCAGTTCGATCCTGCCCATGGGCACCAAATACCACGCACTGGCAATATCGCTACCGAGACAGGAGTCGCGAAATGGCAAAGGAAAAGTTCGAGCGGACCAAGCCGCACGTGAACGTTGGTACGATTGGTCACGTTGACCATGGCAAGACCACGCTGACCGCAGCGATTGCCACGGTGCTGGCAGCCAAGTTTGGCGGTGCCGCCAAGAAGTACGACGAAATCGACGCAGCGCCGGAAGAGAAGGCACGCGGTATTACCATCAATACCGCCCACGTCGAGTACGAAACGGCCAACCGCCACTACGCGCACGTTGACTGCCCGGGCCACGCTGACTATGTGAAGAACATGATCACGGGTGCCGCCCAGATGGACGGCGCGATCCTGGTTTGCTCGGCCGCTGACGGCCCGATGCCGCAAACGCGTGAGCACATCCTGCTGGCCCGCCAGGTTGGCGTGCCGTACATCATCGTGTTCCTGAACAAGTGCGACATGGTGGACGACGCTGAACTGCTCGAGCTGGTCGAGATGGAAGTTCGCGAGCTGCTGTCGAAGTACGAGTTCCCCGGCGACGACACCCCGATCATCAAGGGTTCGGCCAAGCTGGCGCTGGAAGGCGACAAGGGCGAGCTGGGCGAAGTGGCCATCATGAACCTGGCCGAAGCGCTGGACACCTACATCCCGACGCCGGAGCGTGCCGTTGACGGTACCTTCCTGATGCCGGTGGAAGACGTGTTCTCGATCTCGGGTCGCGGCACCGTGGTGACCGGCCGTATCGAGCGCGGCGTGGTGAAGGTCGGTGAGGAAATCGAAATCGTCGGTATCAAGCCGACGGTGAAGACCACCTGCACCGGCGTGGAAATGTTCCGCAAGCTGCTGGACCAGGGTCAAGCCGGCGACAACGTTGGCCTGCTGCTGCGCGGCACCAAGCGTGAAGACGTCGAGCGCGGCCAGGTGCTGTGCAAGCCGGGTTCGATCAAGCCGCACACCCACTTCACCGGCGAGGTGTACATCCTGTCGAAGGACGAAGGCGGCCGTCACACCCCGTTCTTCAACAACTACCGCCCGCAGTTCTACTTCCGTACGACCGACGTGACCGGCTCGATCGAGCTGCCGAAGGACAAGGAAATGGTCATGCCGGGTGACAACGTGTCGATCACCGTCAAGCTGATCGCCCCGATCGCCATGGAAGAAGGCCTGCGCTTCGCTATCCGTGAAGGTGGCCGTACCGTCGGCGCCGGCGTCGTGGCAAAGATCCTCGACTAAGTTGTTTGATAGCGAACGCGGCACCAACCGGCCGCGTTCGTTGCCAGAAGGGGTTGGCGCCAGCGCCGGCCCCACAGTTGTTTTAGGGGTATAGCTCAACTGGCAGAGCGTCGGTCTCCAAAACCGAAGGTTGGGGGTTCGATTCCCTCTGCCCCTGCCAAATCAATCAGCCGCGTCGCGAAGAGCAATCGTGACGCGGCTTAGTCTCGTTTGCGAAACATGGCCAATCCCAATGTTGAAACCGTGAACGCCAGCAGCGGCAAGTGGATGCTTGGCGTGGCGGTGCTGCTGGTGGTTGCGGGCGTCATCGGTTTCTATGCACTGGCACAGCAACCGTCTTATGTACGTGGCGCCGCACTGTTCGGTGGTATTGCACTGGGTATCGTAGTTGCGCTGGTGTCGGCACCAGGCAAGGACTTTATCGGGTTCGCCAAGGAATCGTATCGGGAAGTTCGCAAGGTCGTCTGGCCGACGCGCAAGGAAGCCGGGCAAATGACGGGGCTGGTCTTCGTCTTTGTCGTCATCATGGCGCTGTTCCTGTGGTCGGCTGACAAGCTCATCGAGTGGGTCGTCTTCTCGCTCGTGCTGGGCTGGAAATAAGAGGTAGCACATGACGGATAACGCTCAGCAGGAAACCACCGCGCCGGAATCGCCTTCGTCGAAGAAGCGCTGGTATGTCGTGCATGCCTATTCCGGCATGGAGAAGAGCGTGCAGCGCGCGCTGCAGGAGCGCATCGAACGCGCCGAGATGCAGGACAAGTTTGGCCGCATCCTGGTGCCTTCCGAAGAAGTCGTGGAAATCAAGGGCGGCCACAAGTCGGTCACCGAGCGTCGTTTCTTCCCCGGCTACGTGCTGGTGGAAATGGAAATGACCGACGAGACCTGGCACCTGGTGAAGAACACCAGCAAGGTCACCGGTTTCGTGGGCGGCGCCCGCAACCGCCCGAGCCCGATTTCGCAGCGCGAAGTCGACAAGATCATGACCCAGATGCAGGAAGGGGTCGAGAAGCCGCGTCCCAAGACGCTGTTCGAGGTGGGCGAAATGGTGCGCGTCAAGGACGGCCCGTTCACCGACTTCAACGGCAACGTGGAAGAAGTGAACTACGAGAAATCGCGCCTGCGCGTCTCGGTCACGATCTTCGGGCGTGCCACGCCGGTCGAGCTCGAGTTCGGCCAGGTCGAGAAGGTTTAAGGAATTTGCCGGCTGCGGCCTGAAAGGGCGGCAACTGGCAACGGCGACGCCCCGGTGGCGGCGCCAAGAGGAGCGTGAGGCCGTGCCGAAGGTGCGGCGACAGCGCGTTACGACTCAACAGGATCGCATCCCGAAAGAGCGATCCGGATTGGAGTAGAGATGGCCAAGAAGATCATTGGCTTTATCAAGCTGCAGATTCCGGCTGGTAAGGCAAATCCCTCCCCGCCCGTTGGTCCCGCACTGGGTCAGCGTGGTCTGAACATCATGGAGTTCTGCAAGGCGTTCAACGCCCAGACCCAGGGTATGGAACCCGGTCTGCCGGTGCCGGTGGTGATTACCGCCTTCGCCGACAAGAGCTTCACCTTCGTGATGAAGTCGCCCCCGGCGACCGTGCTGATCAAGAAGGCAGCAGGCATCACCAAGGGTTCGCCGAAGCCCCACACCGACAAGGTTGGCAAGATCACCCGCGCCCAGGCTGAAGAAATCGCCAAGGCCAAGAACGCTGACCTGACCGCCGCCGACCTGGACGCCGCCGTGCGTACCATCGCCGGTTCGGCTCGTTCGATGGGCATCACCGTGGAGGGTCTGTAAATGGCTAAGGTTTCCAAGCGCGTCGCCGCCAACAAGGCGAAGATCGAGCGTACCAAGTTTTACCCGATCGACGAGGCCCTGGGCCTGGTGAAGGGCTGCGCCTCGGCGAAGTTCGACGAGTCGATCGACGTGGCCGTGCAGCTGGGCATTGACGCCAAGAAGTCGGACCAGGTGGTTCGTGGTTCGGTGGTGCTGCCCGCAGGTACCGGCAAGTCGGTTCGCGTGGCTGTGTTCGCCCAGGGCGAAAAGGCCGAAGCCGCCAAGGCCGCCGGTGCTGACATCGTCGGCATGGAAGACCTGGCCGAGCAAGTCAAGGCCGGCAACCTGAACTTCGACGTCGTGATCGCTTCGCCGGACACGATGCGTATCGTCGGTACGCTGGGCCAGATCCTGGGCCCGCGCGGCCTGATGCCGAACCCGAAGGTCGGTACCGTGACGCCCGACGTGGCCCAGGCCGTGAAGAACGCCAAGGCTGGCCAGGTGCAGTTCCGTGTCGACAAGGCCGGTATCATCCACGCCACCATCGGCCGCCGCTCGTTCGACGACGCAGCGCTGAAGAGCAACCTGTCCGCACTGCTGGAAGCCCTGGTGAAGTCCAAGCCGGCTACGAGCAAGGGCGTGTACCTGCGCAAGATCGCCGTCTCGTCCACCATGGGCGTTGGCGTGCGCGTGGAACAAGCTTCGCTGTCGGCCTGAGCTGACGGCATGGGCTGACCGGACCCGATAGCACCGGTCGGCCGCGAATTGAAGATCCTGGCGTAAGCGGGGATCGGCTCCGGACCTGGTTCTGCCAAGCGGCGGGACAAGGACAGGGAGCAAGGCTTTGGGCAGTGGCGGCAGTCGGACACGTTGTGTTCAGGCAGTCGCCGCTGGTTATCAAAGACCGCTGGTGTCCGCATGACCGCAGTCAGGCATGCGGGCTTAATCGGCCGGGAGGTACAAGCAGGGCCAGGTGCCGTGCATGACCAACCCCGGGCAACCAGCGCAGATGGCGCACCCGAAGGGATTGATGAATCCGGGCCTGTCCCGGGTGATTCGGGCCAATCGGACGCCGTTCGTTTGTGCTGACGTGAAGACTCCGGTATTGCCGGAGGGCTAGCGTCATTTTGGAGCTTAACCGTGCCACTCAATATTGAAGATAAGAAGGCCGTCGTTGCTGAGGTTTCGGCGCAAGTCGCCAAGGCCCAGACCATCGTCGTGGCCGAATATCGCGGCATTACGGTTGGCGATCTGACCAAGCTGCGTTCCACCGCTCGTCAGCAAGGCGTGTACCTGCGTGTTCTGAAGAACACGCTGGCCCGCCGTGCCGTCGAAGGTACGCCGTTTGCAAGCCTCGCAGAGCAGATGACCGGTCCGCTGATCTACGGTATTTCCGAAGATGCAGTGTCGTCGGCCAAGGTTCTGAACGACTTCGCCAAGACCAACGACAAGCTGGTCCTGCGCGCCGGGTCGTATGACGGCAAGGTTCTCGACGCTGCCGCCGTGAAGGCGCTGGCCTCGATCCCGAGCCGCGACGAACTGATTGCTCAGCTGCTGGGCGTGATGCAGGCACCGGTGTCGGGCTTCGCCCGTCTGCTGGCTGCACTGGCTGCCAAGAACGCCGAAGGCGCTCCCGCGGAAGCGGAAGCCGCTGGCGCCTAAGGCAATCCAGGCCTCGCATCGAAAGATCGCATTACCGATACCGAATCAAATCTAGTAGGAGTATTTCAAATGGCAATCACCAAAGACGACATCCTGGAAGCCGTTGGCGCGATGTCCGTGATGGAACTGAACGACCTGGTCAAGGCGTTCGAAGAGAAGTTTGGCGTGTCGGCTGCTGCCATGGCTGTGGCTGCTGCCCCGGGCGCCGGCGGTGCCGCCGCTGCTGAAGAGCAGACCGAGTTCAACGTGATCCTGGCCGAAGTCGGCGCCAACAAGGTCGGCGTGATTAAGGCTGTTCGCGAAATCACCGGCCTGGGCCTGAAGGAAGCCAAGGACCTGGTTGATGGCGCACCGAAGCCCGTCAAGGAAGGCGTGGACAAGGCTGCTGCTGCCGAAGCCAAGAAGAAGCTGGAAGACGCTGGCGCGAAGGTCGACGTCAAGTAAGGCATTGCTCGCGTGCCCTTTCGGCACGCGGATGGGGCTGGCAAAGGGAAATTCCCGGCGCCAGCCTTTTTGCGCTTGTGCGAAAGTGTTTTGAGAAGCACTCTTCGCAACAGAAAGTGATGTTTGCGAGTCTCGATGCCCTTGGGCATGCCGGAGTCTCAGCAGAGGCCAAACATCAGTGGCACACTAAGTGGTTGCTGCTGATGTTTGTCTTCTGAACCGACTGCAGAAGACAAGTTTGGTCGGGTGTCCCCCGGGCGAGTACAGGCGTTGCGCTTGATGCGACGACCACACCGCCCGCAGCGTGCGGACACCGTCAGCCAGAGGTTGGTAGCGGCCAACCGCCAAATCCCCTCCCAGTCGCTGAACACCTCAGGTCCGGCCAGGTCCAGCCAGCCCTGCGATGATTCGGAGATCCCATGGCGTACAGCTTCACCGAAAAGAAGCGCATTCGCAAAAGCTTTGCGAAGCGCGCGACGGTACATCAGGTTCCATTCCTGCTTGCCACCCAGATTGAATCCTACACTCAGTTCTTGCAAGCGGAAACGCCGACCGCGCGTCGCAAGACCGAAGGCCTCCAGGCCGCTTTCAACGCAATCTTCCCGATCTCCTCGCATAACGGGCTTGCCCGTATGGAGTTCGTCTCGTATCACCTGTCCAACCCGCCGTTCGACGTCAAGGAGTGCCAGCAGCGTGGCCTGACGTTCCACTCGGCCCTGCGCGCCAAGGTTCGCCTGATCATCAACGATCGCGAGAACCCGGGCAAGGTCAAGGAAGTGAAGGAGCAGGAAGTCTACATGGGTGAGATCCCCCTGATGACTTCCACCGGTTCGTTCGTCATCAACGGCACCGAGCGTGTCATCGTCTCGCAGCTGCACCGCTCGCCGGGTGTGTTCTTCGAGCACGACAAGGGCAAGACCCACAGCTCGGGCAAGCTGCTGTTCTCGGCACGTATCATTCCCTACCGCGGTTCGTGGCTGGACTTCGAATTCGATCCGAAGGACATCCTGTACTTCCGCGTCGACCGCCGCCGCAAGATGCCGGTGACGATCCTGCTGAAGTCGATCGGCCTGACCCCGGAACAGATCCTCGCGCACTTCTTCGTGTTCGACAACTTCACGCTGCAGGCCGAAGGCGCGCAGCTGGAGTTCGTGCCCGAGCGCCTGCGCGGTGAAGTCGCGCGCTTCGACATCGCCGACAAGAACGGCCGCGTGGTGGTCGAGAAGGACAAGCGGATCAACGCCAAGCACATCCGCGACCTGGATTCGGCCGGCACCAAGCTGATCAGCGTGCCGGAAGACTACCTGCTGGGCCGCGTGCTGGCCAAGAACATCATCGACCCGGATACCGGCGAGGTGATTGCCAACGCCAACGACGAGCTGACCGAAACGCTGCTGGAAAACCTGCGCGAAGCCGGCGTCAAGCAGATCCAGACCCTGTACACCAACGACCTGGATCAGGGCCCGTACATGTCGCAGACCCTGCGCGTGGACGAGACCGCCGACCAGACCGCTGCGCGGATCGCGATCTACCGCATGATGCGCCCGGGCGAGCCGCCGACCGAAGAAGCGGTGGAAGCGCTGTTCCAGCGCCTGTTCTACAGCGAAGAGTCGTACGACCTGTCGCGCGTTGGCCGCATGAAGGTCAACAGCCGTCTGGGCCGCCCGACCGGCGAAGGCGCCATGGTGCTGCAGGACGAGGACATCCTCGAGACCATCAAGATCCTGGTCAACCTGCGCAACGGCAAGGGCGAGGTCGATGACATCGATCACCTGGGCAACCGTCGCGTGCGTTGCGTCGGCGAACTGGCCGAAAACCAGTTCCGCGCCGGCCTGTCGCGCGTGGAGCGTGCCGTCAAGGAACGTCTGGGCCAGGCCGAGACCGAGAACCTGATGCCGCACGACCTGATCAACTCGAAGCCGATCTCGTCGGCGATCCGCGAGTTCTTCGGTTCGTCGCAGCTGTCGCAGTTCATGGACCAGACCAACCCGCTGTCCGAGATCACGCACAAGCGCCGTGTCTCCGCACTGGGCCCGGGCGGCCTGACGCGCGAGCGCGCCGGCTTTGAAGTCCGTGACGTGCACCCGACCCACTATGGCCGCGTGTGCCCGATCGAAACGCCGGAAGGTCCGAACATTGGTCTGATCAACTCGCTGGCACTGTATGCCCGCCTGAACGAATACGGCTTCCTGGAAACGCCGTACCGCAAGGTGGTCGACAGCAAGCTGACCGACCAGGTCGACTACCTGTCCGCGATCGAGGAAGGCAAGTACGTGGTGGCGCAGGCCAACGCGACCGTTGACGCCGACGGCAACCTGACCGACGAACTGGTGTCGGCGCGTGAAGGCTCCGAGCGTGAAACCCGCATGGTCACGCCGGACCGCGTGCAGTACATCGACGTGGCGCCGTCGCAGATCGTGTCGGCCGCTGCCTCGCTGGTGCCGTTCCTGGAACACGATGACGCGAACCGTGCACTGATGGGCGCCAACATGCAGCGCCAGGCCGTGCCTTGCCTGCGTCCGGACAAGCCGCTGGTCGGCACCGGCATCGAGCGCACCGTTGCGGTCGACTCGGGTACGGCCGTGCAGGCGATGCGTGGCGGCGTGGTCGACTACGTCGACGCGATGCGTATCGTGATCCGCGTGAACGACGACGAAGCCGTGGCCGGTGAAGTCGGCGTGGACATCTACAACCTGATCAAGTACACGCGCTCGAACCAGAACACCAACATCAACCAGCGTCCGATGGTCAAGGTTGGCGATATCGTTGCCCGCAACGATGTGATCGCCGACGGCGCCTCGACCGACCTGGGCGAACTGGCCCTGGGCCAGAACATGCTGGTGGCGTTCATGCCGTGGAACGGCTACAACTTCGAGGATTCGATCCTGATCTCGGAGCGTGTGGTGGCCGAAGACCGCTATACCTCGATCCACATCGAGGAACTGTCGGTCGTTGCCCGCGACACCAAGCTGGGACCGGAAGAAATCACGCGCGATATCTCGAACCTGGCCGAAGCCCAGCTGGCTCGCCTGGACGAGTCGGGCATCACCTACATCGGCGCTGAAGTCGAAGCCGGCGACGTGCTGGTTGGCAAGGTCACACCAAAGGGCGAGACCCAGCTGACCCCGGAAGAGAAGCTGCTGCGCGCGATCTTCGGCGAGAAGGCTTCGGACGTGAAGGATACCTCGCTGCGCGTGCCGTCGGGCATGAGCGGCATCGTGATCGACGTCCAGGTCTTCACCCGCGAAGGCGTGACCCGCGACAAGCGTGCCCAGTCGATCATCGACGACGAGCTGAAGCGCTACCGCCTGGACCTGAACGACCAGCTGCGTATCGTGGAAGGCGACGCGTTCCAGCGTCTGGAGCGCCTGCTCATCGACAAGACCGTCAATGGCGGTCCGAAGAAGCTGGCCAAGGGTGCCAAGATCACCAAGGAATACCTGGCGGATATCGACAGGTACCACTGGTTCGACATCCGTCCGGCCGACGAAGAACTGGCTGCCCAGCTGGAAGCCGTCAAGGAAGCCATCGAGCAGAAGCGCCACGAGTTCGACCTGGCCTTCGAAGAGAAGCGCAAGAAGCTCACGCAGGGCGACGAACTGCCGCCGGGCGTGATCAAGATGGTCAAGGTGTACCTGGCCGTCAAGCGCCGCCTGCAGCCTGGCGACAAGATGGCCGGCCGTCACGGCAACAAGGGTGTCGTGTCCAAGATCACCCCGATCGAAGACATGCCCTACATGGCCGACGGTACGCCTGCCGACATCGTGCTGAATCCGCTGGGCGTGCCTTCGCGGATGAACGTGGGTCAGATTCTCGAGACCCACCTGGGCTGGGCCGCGCGCGGCCTGGGCGAGCGCATCGGCAACATGCTGAAGGCGCAAGCCAAGGCAGCCGAAGTGCGCAAGCTGCTCACGCAGATCTACAACGAGAGCGGCAAGGTCGAAGACCTCGACAGCCTGTCGGATTCGGAAGTCCTGGAGCTGGCCGAGAACCTGAAGAAGGGCGTGCCGTTCGCGACGCCGGTGTTCGATGGTGCGCATGAGGACGAAATCCGCCGCATGCTGGACCTCGCCTATCCGGAAGAGATCGCGAAGGAGAAGGGCCTGACCGCTTCCAAGCAGCAGGTCACGCTGTTCGACGGCCGCACCGGCGAAGCGTTCGAGCGTCCGGTCACGCTGGGTGTGATGCACATGCTGAAGCTGCACCACCTGGTCGACGACAAGATGCACGCGCGTTCCACCGGCCCGTACTCGCTGGTGACGCAGCAGCCGCTGGGTGGTAAAGCCCAGTTCGGTGGCCAGCGTTTCGGTGAGATGGAAGTTTGGGCACTGGAAGCCTACGGCGCGTCGTACGTGCTGCAGGAAATGCTGACGGTCAAGTCCGATGACGTGAACGGCCGTACCAAGGTGTACGAGAACATCGTCAAGGGCGAGCACTCGATCGATGCCGGCATGCCGGAATCGTTCAACGTGCTGGTGAAGGAAATCCGCTCGCTGGGTATCGACATCGACCTCGATCGCTACTGATCGGGCAGGTGAGGGGAGCCGGTTGCGGCCGGCTCCCTGTCGACACTACAGGCGAAGGATTTCCCACAGGATGAATGCCATCGACCCGGACAGACTCCGGGGCGATGGCGAAACAAGGAGTTGCAATGAAAGCATTGCTCGATCTCTTTAAGCAGGTACAGCAGGAAGAGCAGTTCGACGCGATCAAGATCGGCCTGGCCTCGCCCGAGAAGATCCGTTCGTGGTCGTACGGCGAAGTGAAGAAGCCGGAAACGATCAACTACCGTACCTTCAAGCCGGAACGCGACGGCCTGTTCTGCGCCAAGATCTTTGGCCCGATCAAGGACTACGAGTGCCTGTGCGGCAAGTACAAGCGCCTGAAGCACCGTGGCGTGATCTGCGAGAAGTGCGGCGTTGAAGTGACGCTGGCCAAGGTGCGCCGCGAGCGCATGGGCCACATCGAACTGGCCGCGCCGACCGCGCACATCTGGTTCCTGAAATCGCTGCCGTCGCGCCTGGGCATGGTCCTGGACATGACGCTGCGCGACATCGAGCGCGTGCTGTACTTTGAAGCATTCGTGGTGATCGAACCCGGCATGACCCCGCTCAAGAAGAGCCAGATCATGTCCGAAGACGACTACCTGGCGAAGTGCGACGAGTACGGCGAGGGCGAGTTCGTCGCCATGATGGGTGCCGAGGGTATCCGTGAACTGCTGCGCGGCATCGACATCGAGAAGCAGATCGAACAGATCCGCGCCGAGCTGCAGGCCACCGGCTCCGAAGCCAAGATCAAGAAGTTCGCCAAGCGCCTGAAGGTGCTCGAGGCCTTCCAGCGTTCGGGCATCAAGCCCGAGTGGATGATCCTCGAAGTGCTGCCGGTGCTGCCGCCCGAGCTGCGTCCGCTGGTGCCGCTGGACGGCGGCCGCTTCGCGACCTCGGACCTGAACGACCTGTATCGCCGCGTCATCAACCGTAACAACCGCCTCAAGCGCCTGCTGGAGCTGAAGGCGCCTGAGATCATCGTGCGCAACGAAAAGCGCATGCTGCAGGAAGCGGTTGACTCGCTGCTGGACAACGGCCGTCGCGGCAAGGCGATGACCGGCGCCAACAAGCGTCCGCTGAAGTCCCTGGCCGAAATGATCAAGGGCAAGGGCGGCCGTTTCCGTCAGAACCTGCTGGGCAAGCGCGTCGACTACTCGGGCCGTTCGGTCATCGTGGTGGGCCCGACGCTCAAGCTGCACCAGTGCGGCCTGCCCAAGCTGATGGCGCTCGAGCTGTTCAAGCCGTTCATCTTCCACAAGCTGGAAACGATGGGCATCGCCACCACCATCAAGGCGGCGAAGAAGGAAGTGGAAAGCCAGACCCCGGTGGTGTGGGACATCCTCGAAGAGGTGATCCGCGAGCACCCGGTGATGCTGAACCGTGCGCCGACGCTGCACCGCCTGGGTATCCAGGCGTTCGAGCCGGTGCTGATCGAAGGCAAGGCCATCCAGCTGCACCCGCTGGTCTGCGCGGCGTTCAACGCCGACTTCGACGGTGACCAGATGGCTGTCCACGTGCCGCTGTCGCTGGAAGCGCAGATGGAAGCCCGCACCCTGATGCTGGCGTCCAACAACGTGCTGTTCCCGGCCAACGGCGATCCGTCGATCGTGCCGTCGCAAGACGTGGTGCTGGGTCTGTACTACACGACCCGCGACAAGATCAACGGCCGCGGCGAGGGCATGACCTTCGCCGATATCAGCGAAGTGATTCGCGCCTACGAGAACAAGGAAGTCGAGCTGGCTTCCCGCGTGAACGTGCGTATCACCGAGTATGAGCTGGTCGACAAGGACGCCGAGGGCGACGCCCGTTTCGCACCCAAGATCACGCTGCAGGCCACCACGGTCGGCCGCGCGATCCTGTCCGAGATCCTGCCCAAGGGCCTGCCGTTCTCGGTGCTGAACAAGCCGCTCAAGAAGAAGGAAATCTCGCGCCTGATCAACACCGCGTTCCGCAAGTGCGGCCTGCGCGAGACCGTGATCTTCGCCGACAAGCTGCTGCAGTCGGGCTTCCGCCTGGCAACCCGCGCCGGTATCTCGATCGCGATCGACGACATGCTGGTGCCGCCCGCCAAGGAAAAGATCATCGCCGAGGCCTCGGCCAAGGTGAAGGAATACGACAAGCAGTACATGTCGGGTCTGGTGACCGACCAGGAACGCTACAACAACGTCGTGGACATCTGGGGCGCCGCCGGCGACCAGGTGGGCAAGGCGATGATGGAGCAGCTCCAGCACGAAGACGTGGTCGACCGCGAAGGCAAGACCGTGAAGCAAGAGTCGTTCAACTCCATCTACATGATGGCCGACTCGGGCGCACGGGGTTCCGCCGCGCAGATCCGCCAGCTGGCTGGTATGCGTGGCCTGATGGCCAAGCCGGATGGCTCGATCATTGAAACGCCGATTACGGCGAACTTCCGTGAAGGCCTGAACGTTCTGCAGTACTTCATCTCGACCCACGGTGCCCGTAAGGGTCTGGCGGATACGGCACTGAAGACCGCGAACTCGGGTTACCTGACCCGTCGTCTGGTCGACGTGACCCAGGATCTGGTCGTGGTGGAAGACGATTGCGGTACCTCCAACGGCGTGGCCATGAAGGCCCTGGTCGAAGGCGGTGAAGTGATCGAAGCCCTGCGCGACCGTATCCTCGGCCGTGTGACCGTGGCCGACGTGGTGAACCCGGAAACCCAGGAAACCGCGATCGAATCCGGCACGCTGCTGGACGAAGATCTGGTCGAGCTGATCGACAACATCGGCGTGGACGAAGTCAAGGTCCGCACCCCGCTGTCGTGCGACACGCGCTACGGCCTGTGCGGCAAGTGCTATGGCCGCGATCTGGGCCGCGGCGTGCTGGTGAACTCCGGCGAAGCGGTGGGCGTGATTGCCGCCCAGTCGATCGGTGAGCCGGGCACGCAGCTGACCATGCGTACGTTCCACATCGGTGGTGCGGCATCGCGTGCGGCAGTGGCATCGAGCGTGGAAGCCAAGGCAACCGGTACCGTGCGTTTCACGGCGACCATGCGTTACGTCACCAATGCGAAGGGCGAACTGATCGTCATCTCGCGTTCGGGCGAAGCGCTGATCACCGACGACCACGGCCGTGAGCGCGAGCGCCACAAGATCCCGTACGGCGCCACGCTGCTGGTGCAGGACGGCCAGGCCATCAAGGCTGGCACGCAGCTGGCCACGTGGGACGCGCTGACTCGACCGATCGTTTCGGAATACACCGGTACGACCAAGTTCGAGAACGTCGAAGAAGGCGTGACCGTCGCCAAGCAGATGGACGAAGTGACGGGCCTGTCGACCCTGGTGGTGATCGACGCCAAGCGCCGCACGGCTGCAACCAAGGGCATCCGCCCGCAGGTGAAGCTGCTCGACGCGAATGGCCAGGAAGTGAAGATCCCGGGCACGGACCACTCCGTGACCATCGGCTTCCAGGTCGGCGCGCTGATTACCGTGAAGGACGGCCAGCAAGTGCACGTTGGTGAAGTGCTCGCACGTATCCCGACCGAATCGCAGAAGACCCGCGACATTACCGGTGGTCTGCCGCGTGTGGCCGAGCTGTTCGAAGCGCGTTCGCCGAAGGACGCCGCCGTGCTGGCGGAAGTCACCGGCACGACCTCGTTCGGCAAGGACACCAAGGGCAAGCAGCGCCTGGTCATTACCGACCTGGACGGCAATGCCCACGAGTTCCTGATCGCGAAGGAAAAGCAGGTGCTGGTGCACGACGGCCAGGTGGTGAACAAGGGCGAAATGATCGTGGAAGGTCCGGCGGACCCGCACGACATCCTGCGCCTGAAGGGCATCGAAGAGCTGGCGCACTACATCGTGGACGAAGTGCAGGACGTGTACCGTCTGCAGGGCGTGAAGATCAACGACAAGCACATCGAGGTGATCGTTCGCCAGATGCTGCGTCGTGTGCAGATCGCCGACGTGGGCGACACCAAGTTCATCCCGGGTGAACAGGTGGAGCGCTCGGAACTGCTCGACGAGAACGACCGCGTGATCGCCGAAGGCAAGCGTCCGGCGACCTACGAGAACCTGCTGCTGGGTATTACCAAGGCGTCGCTGTCGACCGACAGCTTCATCTCGGCGGCATCGTTCCAGGAAACCACGCGCGTGCTGACCGAAGCCGCGATCATGGGCAAGACCGACGACCTGCGTGGTCTGAAGGAAAACGTGATCGTGGGTCGTCTGATCCCGGCCGGTACCGGCCTGGCCTACCACCGTGCCCGCAAGGCGCGCGAGGCCTCCGAGCGCGAACGCGCCCAGGCGATCGCCGAAGAAGAGCAGTCGCTCTTCATCGAGCCGGCGCCGGTGGTGCAGGCGACGACCGAAGGCGAAGGCGACAACGTCTGATCGCAGTAAGCTGTTTGCCGCCGCAAGGCGGCCCGAAAGCCCGGCTGATCCAGCCGGGCTTTTTTTCTTTCCGCCCGCAGCCGGCCCTGTCGTGAGAATGTTCGGACTGTTAGCCCGGCGGGCACGGAAGCGGCCCCCTTAGTGGTATGGTTACGGCTTTTCCGGCTTCAGCAATTCCGTTGTCTATGTCGCACGCGCTGGTGATCCTCAAAGATGTGTTCGGCTACCACGCCTTCCGTGGGCGCCAGGCCGAGATCATCGACCACGTTGCGACGGGCGGCGACTGCCTGGTGCTGATGCCGACCGGCGGCGGCAAGTCGCTGTGCTACCAGATCCCGGCGCTGCTGCGCCAGCGTGCCGGCGACGGCGTCGGCATTGTGGTGTCGCCGCTGATCGCGCTGATGCAGGACCAGGTCGCGGCGCTGACTGAAGCGGGCGTACGCGCCGCAGTGCTCAATTCGACGCTGACCGGGTCCGAGGCCTCGGCGGTCGAGCGCGACCTGCTGGCCGGGCGCATAGAGATCCTTTACGTGGCGCCGGAACGGTTGATGACGCCACGCTTCCAGGACTTGCTCGAGCGCATTCGGGTCGGGCTCTTTGCCATCGACGAAGCGCACTGCGTGTCGCAGTGGGGCCACGACTTCCGCCCCGAGTACATCCAGTTGTCGGTGCTGCACGAGCGCTTCCCGTACGTGCCGCGCATCGCGCTGACGGCAACGGCCGACGCACTCACGCGCAACGAGATCATCGAGCGCCTGGCGCTGGACAACGCCCGCGTCTTCATCTCCAGCTTCGACCGGCCCAATATCCGCTACCGCATCGTCGAGAAGGACAATGCGCGCCAGCAGCTGCTGGCCTTCATCAAGGCCGAGCACACTGCGGCCGACGGCAACCATGACAGCGGCATCGTCTATTGCCTGTCGCGCAAGAAGGTGGAGGACACGGCGCAGTGGCTGAGCGGACAGGGCATCAATGCGCTGGGCTACCACGCCGGCATGGATGCCCAGGTGCGCCAGCACCACCAGGCCCGCTTCCGCGAGGAAGAAGGACTGGTGATGGTGGCGACGATCGCCTTCGGCATGGGTATCGACAAGCCCGACGTGCGCTTTGTCGCCCACCTGGACCTGCCCAAGAGCATGGAAGGCTACTACCAGGAAACCGGGCGCGCCGGCCGCGACGGCCTGCCGGCCAATGCCTGGATGGCCTACGGCCTGGGCGACGTGGTGCAGCAGAAGCGCATGATCGACGAGTCCGAGGCGGACGAGGCCTTCAAGCGCGTGTCGTCGTCCAAGCTCGATGCGCTGCTGGGCCTGTGCGAGACCGCGGGCTGCCGGCGCGTGCGCATCCTGGCGTATTTCAACGAGGCCAGTGAACCCTGCGGCAACTGCGATACCTGCCTGGAGCCGCCGGCCACCTGGGACGGCACGCGCGAGGCGCAGATGGCGCTGTCCTGCGTGTACCGCACCGCGCAGGCGAGCCGGGTTCACTTCGGCGCCACCCACCTGATCGACGTGCTGCGCGGCAACAGCTCGGAGAAGATCCGCCAGTGGGGGCACGACAAGGTGTCCACCTTCGGCATCGGCAAGGACCGCTCGGTGCATGAATGGCATACGGTGTTCCGCCAGCTGATTGCCCAGGGTCTGCTGACCATCGACCATGGCGGCCATGGCGCGCTGCTGCTGGGCGAGGACGCGCGCGCGGTGCTCAAGGGCGAGCGCCAGATCATCCTGCGCCGCCAGGCCACCAAGCCGGGCAAGTCCGGCGAGCGTGCCGCGCGCGGCACCCGCACCGACCACACCGCCGACATGGACGCAGACATGCTGGCCAACTGGGAGGCGCTGCGCCGCTGGCGCACCGAGGCCGCGCGCGAGCACGGCGTGCCGGCCTATGTCATCTTCCACGACGCAACGCTGGCGGAGCTGGCCCGGACTGCGCCGGGCTCCCTGTCGGCGATGCAGGGCATTCCCGGGATCGGTGCCTCCAAGCTGGAGCGCTACGGACAGTCCATCCTGGAAGCGCTCCGCGGGGTCTGACCGAGGGCAGCGTCAGCGCGTCCCGGGTCGGGTATACAGCTTGACGGTATACGATTCCCCTGCTAGGATGCCAGATTCGAGTTTTTGGCTTTGGATTTCGCTCGCCCCGTCGGAGAAGTGGCCTTTAGGCCGCTGCCGGCAAGCCTTCCGGACTGGGTTTCCATGGACCGGTGGCGGCAGACGCGGGATCCGGGTGCCGGCTCGCGCTCTTTGGCATGCTGTTACCGCACAGTCCCGTCTCCAGAGCGCGTCCGCTCATCTCTCCCGCCCAAAACCCGTAGTTGCCTCTCCCTTTCGGTGCATGCCGGTGCGAGGGGCGTTTTTCGTCAAACCAAGCTGGATTGAACAATGCCAACTATCAACCAACTGGTTCGCAAGCCGCGCGTCTCTGAAGTCGTCAAGAGCAAGAGCCCGGCGCTTGAGAACTGCCCCCAGCGCCGTGGCGTGTGCACCCGCGTGTACACCACGACGCCGAAGAAGCCGAACTCGGCACTGCGTAAGGTTGCCAAGGTGCGCCTGACCAACGGTTTCGAAGTCATTTCGTACATCGGCGGTGAAGGCCACAACCTGCAGGAACACTCGGTCGTGCTGATCCGCGGCGGCCGTGTGAAGGATCTGCCGGGTGTGCGTTACCACATCGTCCGTGGTTCGCTGGATCTGCAAGGCGTGAAGGACCGCAAGCAGGCCCGTTCGAAGTACGGCGCGAAGCGTCCGAAGGCGGCCTAAGCTTAGGGTGCCTGGGTCTGCGAGACCCGAAGCAGCAAACAAACGATAGCCTGTGGCGCGAGTCATGGTGCTGTCACCAGGCGGCGGTACAACGGAGCGCCTTTTTTTGGCAACCGTGCCGTCGAGTAAGTGGTCACCCGGCGAATTTGCTGTCTATTGCATGCAAGCTAGTTGGTGGCCGGAGAGCGGGAACAACTGACCGCGCTCTCAACTGAATCTAAAGGAAAGAAGATGCCACGTCGTCGTGAAGTCCCCAAGCGGGATGTTCTGCCTGATCCGAAGTTCGGCAACGTTGAAGTTGCCAAGTTCATGAACGTGCTGATGCTGGACGGCAAGAAGTCGGTTGCCGAACGTATCGTCTATGGCGCGTTTGACCAGATCGAAAAGAAGGCAGGCAAGGCCCCCATCGAAGTGTTCTCCGTTGCGATCAACAACGTGAAGCCGGTGGTGGAAGTGAAGAGCCGTCGCGTGGGCGGCGCCAACTATCAGGTTCCGGTCGAAGTCCGTCCGTCGCGTCGTCTGGCATTGGCGATGCGTTGGCTGCGCGAGGCCGCGAAGAAACGCAGCGAGAAGTCGATGGCGCTGCGCCTGGCAGGTGAGCTGCTGGAAGCATCGGAAGGCCGTGGCGGCGCAATGAAGAAGCGTGACGAAGTGCACCGCATGGCCGAAGCCAACAAGGCGTTCTCGCATTTCCGCTTCTAAGCGCGCGATAGCGTTTGTTGGTTGCCGGGCGGGCTGTGTTTTTACACATCTCGCCCGTTTGTGTTAGGGGCGCGGGCCATGAGATGCCGGCGCCTCACGGACGAATAGAGGATTAAAGTGGCTCGTAAGACTCCCATTGAGCGCTACCGCAATATCGGTATCTCGGCTCACATTGACGCGGGTAAAACCACCACGACCGAGCGCATCCTGTTCTACACCGGTGTGAACCACAAGATCGGTGAAGTGCATGATGGCGCGGCCACCATGGACTGGATGGAGCAGGAGCAGGAGCGCGGCATCACCATCACGTCTGCTGCGACCACCGCCTTCTGGAAGGGCATGGCCGGCAACTACCCCGAGCATCGCTTCAACATCATCGACACCCCGGGCCACGTGGACTTCACCATCGAGGTGGAGCGTTCCATGCGCGTGCTGGACGGCGCGTGCATGGTGTACTGCGCAGTGGGTGGCGTGCAGCCGCAGTCGGAAACCGTCTGGCGTCAGGCCAACAAGTACCGCGTGCCGCGTCTGGCATTCGTCAACAAGATGGACCGTACCGGCGCGAACTTCTTCAAGGTCTACGACCAGCTGAAGACCCGCCTGAAGGCCAACCCGGTGCCCGTCGTGGTGCCGATCGGCGCTGAAGACGGCTTCCAAGGCGTCGTCGATCTGCTGGAAATGAAGGCGATCATTTGGGACGAAGCCAGCCAGGGCGTGAAGTTCGAATACCAGGACATCCCGGCCGAGCTGCAAGCCACCGCTGACGAATGGCGCGAGAAGATGGTCGAGTCCGCCGCCGAAGCCAGCGAAGAGCTGATGGAAAAGTACCTGGGCGGCGAAGAGCTGACCCGCGCCGAGATCGTCAAGGCGCTGCGTGACCGTACCATCGCCTGCGAAATCCAGCCGATGCTGTGCGGCACCGCGTTCAAGAACAAGGGCGTGCAGCGTATGCTCGACGCCGTGATCGACTTCCTGCCGTCGCCGGTCGACATTCCGCCGGTTACGGGCACGGACGAGGACGACAGCGAGAAGAAGCTCGAGCGCAAGGCTGACGACAACGAAAAGTTCTCGGCACTGGCGTTCAAGATCATGACCGACCCGTTCGTTGGTCAGCTGATCTTCTTCCGCGTCTACTCGGGCAAGATCAATTCGGGCGACACCGTGTACAACCCGGTCAAGAGCAAGAAGGAACGCCTCGGCCGTATTCTGCAGATGCATGCCAACCAGCGCGAAGAAATCAAGGAAGTGCTGGCCGGCGACATCGCCGCTGCAGTGGGTCTGAAGGACGCCACCACGGGCGACACGCTGTGCGATCCGGCTGCACCGATCGTGCTCGAGCGCATGGTGTTCCCGGAGCCGGTGATCTCGCAGGCCGTCGAGCCGAAGACCAAGGCTGACCAGGAAAAGATGGGCATCGCCCTGAACCGCCTGGCCGCTGAAGATCCGTCGTTCCGCGTGCGTACCGATGAAGAATCGGGCCAGACCATCATTTCGGGCATGGGCGAGCTCCACCTCGAAATTCTGGTCGACCGCATGAAGCGCGAATTCGGCGTGGAAGCCAACATTGGCGCGCCGCAGGTGGCCTACCGCGAAACCATTCGCAAGACGGCCGAAGGCGTTGAAGGCAAGTTCGTCAAGCAGTCGGGCGGCCGTGGCCAGTACGGTCACGCCGTGATCACGCTGGAACCGCAAGAGCCGGGCAAGGGCTTCGAGTTCATCGACGCCATCAAGGGCGGTGTGATTCCTCGCGAATACATCCCGGCGGTCGAAAAGGGTATCGTCGACACGCTGCCGAACGGCATCCTGGCTGGCTTCCCGGTGGTGGACGTGAAGGTCACGCTGACGTTCGGTTCGTACCACGACGTGGACTCGAACGAAAACGCGTTCCGCATGGCCGGCTCGATGGCTTTCAAGGAAGCCATGCGCAAGGCCAGCCCGGTTCTGCTCGAGCCGATGATGGCCGTGGAAGTGGAAACGCCGGAAGACTACACGGGTACCGTGATGGGCGACCTGTCGTCCCGCCGCGGCATCGTGCAGGGCATGGACGACATGGTGGGCGGCGGCAAGATCATCAAGGCCGAAGTCCCGCTGTCGGAAATGTTCGGTTATTCCACGTCGCTGCGCTCGGCCACGCAAGGCCGCGCCACGTACACCATGGAATTCAAGCACTACGCTGAAGCACCGAAGAACATCGCCGAAGCCGTGATGTCGGCCAAGGGCAAGTAATTGGAAGTTTGCCGCCGCGCCTGCCGGTGCGGCGGCGCGATGAAACAACAAGACTGCATTCCTATCAGGAGTTAAGAAATGGCAAAGGAAAAGTTCGAGCGGACCAAGCCGCACGTGAACGTTGGTACGATTGGTCACGTTGACCATGGCAAGACCACGCTGACCGCAGCGATTGCCACGGTGCTGGCAGCCAAGTTTGGCGGTGCCGCCAAGAAGTACGACGAAATCGACGCAGCGCCGGAAGAGAAGGCACGCGGTATTACCATCAATACCGCCCACGTCGAGTACGAAACGGCCAACCGCCACTACGCGCACGTTGACTGCCCGGGCCACGCTGACTATGTGAAGAACATGATCACGGGTGCCGCCCAGATGGACGGCGCGATCCTGGTTTGCTCGGCCGCTGACGGCCCGATGCCGCAAACGCGTGAGCACATCCTGCTGGCCCGCCAGGTTGGCGTGCCGTACATCATCGTGTTCCTGAACAAGTGCGACATGGTGGACGACGCTGAACTGCTCGAGCTGGTCGAGATGGAAGTTCGCGAGCTGCTGTCGAAGTACGAGTTCCCCGGCGACGACACCCCGATCATCAAGGGTTCGGCCAAGCTGGCGCTGGAAGGCGACAAGGGCGAGCTGGGCGAAGTGGCCATCATGAACCTGGCCGAAGCGCTGGACACCTACATCCCGACGCCGGAGCGTGCCGTTGACGGTACCTTCCTGATGCCGGTGGAAGACGTGTTCTCGATCTCGGGTCGCGGCACCGTGGTGACCGGCCGTATCGAGCGCGGCGTGGTGAAGGTCGGTGAGGAAATCGAAATCGTCGGTATCAAGCCGACGGTGAAGACCACCTGCACCGGCGTGGAAATGTTCCGCAAGCTGCTGGACCAGGGTCAAGCCGGCGACAACGTTGGCCTGCTGCTGCGCGGCACCAAGCGTGAAGACGTCGAGCGCGGCCAGGTGCTGTGCAAGCCGGGTTCGATCAAGCCGCACACCCACTTCACCGGCGAGGTGTACATCCTGTCGAAGGACGAAGGCGGCCGTCACACCCCGTTCTTCAACAACTACCGCCCGCAGTTCTACTTCCGTACGACCGACGTGACCGGCTCGATCGAGCTGCCGAAGGACAAGGAAATGGTCATGCCGGGTGACAACGTGTCGATCACCGTCAAGCTGATCGCCCCGATCGCCATGGAAGAAGGCCTGCGCTTCGCTATCCGTGAAGGTGGCCGTACCGTCGGCGCCGGCGTCGTGGCAAAGATCCTCGACTAAGCACTTCCTGGGACATGCCTGTCGGGCATGTCCCCATTCAACGGGCACGTTGCCCAATCGCTCTTTTAAGGAAATATCATGCAGAACCAGAAGATCCGTATCCGCCTGAAGGCATTCGACTACCGCCTGATCGACCAGTCGGCCGCCGAAATCGTGGATACCGCCAAGCGTACCGGCGCAATCGTCAAGGGCCCGGTGCCCCTGCCGACCCGCATCCAGCGCTTCGACATCCTGCGTTCGCCGCACGTCAACAAGACCAGCCGCGATCAGTTCGAGATCCGCACGCACCAGCGCCTGATGGACATCGTCGACCCGACCGACAAGACGGTTGACGCGCTGATGAAGCTCGACCTGCCGGCAGGCGTGGACGTCGAGATCAAGGTGTAATCATGCTTCGGGCCGCGCCCGCGGCCTGCTGCAGCAAAACGGCGAACCGTATGGTTCGCCGTTTTTGTTTTCAAGGCTTGCATACAGCAGCCTTGCTCCCCGGACTGCTCCCCTGCCGCGCGAGCGAGGGCGACGATCGACCCGCTTGGCGCCGGCATCACGCGCTGTGAAGTGATACATAAACGCTGATTGATTGAATCATGTGCTTCCCCCCGCAACGGCTTTACCTCGTTCCAGGCGTATCGGCAAAGCCGCAAACATAAGCGTGGCGCCCCCCAGAGGAGACAATCATGTTTGAAAGGACTCACCGGACCCGTGCGTCCGCGCCAATGCGGCCGCGCTCGGGCAATGCCATCGGCCTTGCCGTGGCGCTGGCCATCGGACTCACGCGACTGGGTCGAGAAATCGGCCGCCCCTGAGCAGTTGTTGATCTCGAAAAGGGACGCGCAGCAGAGCGTGGTGCGCACCATGCACGCTGTGCGTGTACCCGAAATTCCCGAAGTACTCGGGGTCGGGGGATGCCAGTCTTGCTGCCAGCTACAGTTGCGCGATGAGCTGAGCGATCGCGGCGGCCTCGCCCGAAGCGGCAGCACTGAATTCACACACGCCTAGCCCGCTCGGCGCCGCCGCAAGGTCTGCGCGGGGCACTCTCCGAACGCGCGCCGGTACTCCGCGCTGAACCGTCCCAGATGGGCAAAGCCCCAGCGCAGCGCCGCCGCGCTTACTGACGGCACCGAGGCGTCGTTCAGCAGGTCGTGCCGCACGCGCTCCAGCCGCACCGTGCGCAGGTAGGCCATCGGCCCGGTGCCGCGATGCTCGCGGAAACCGGCGAACAGGCTGCGTACGCTGACGCCGGCGACCTCGGCCAGCACGGCGGGCGTCAGCTCCGCCGCGGCGTTTGCGTGGATATATTCCTCCACCACTTTCACATGGCGCGGCGCCAGCGGCTTGCCGTGCTCGCGCAATGCGTCCGACAGGTTATGCGGCTGCGACGTCAGCAGCGTGCCGATCACCAGCTGTTCCAGCTGGCACGCGGTCAGCGGATGGCACGCGGTCTCGGGCGCGGTCTCTAGCATCGCGGCGAGATAGCGCATCAGCTCGTACCACGCGCCGCTGCGCCAGTCCATGCCGAGCGCAAAGCGCAGCGGCCGCTCGGGCCGGCGGCCCAGATGGGCGGCGCAGATGCGTTCCAGCGCACTGCGTTCGATGCGCACGATCAGCTGGTCGTTGTCGGCGCTCCAGCGCATGGCCAGCGCATCGCTGGGCGTCAGCACCGAAGCGCAGTCAGGCGTGGACACGATGTGCTGGTCGCCGCAGCGGATCTCGGCCTGTCCTTGCAGCGGCATCTGCACCAGCAGGAAGTCGCCGAGCGGGCCGGGGTCGATGGTGACGTCGGCGCCGTAGGCGAGGCGGTTGAACGAGACCGCGCCAAGCGGCGCATGATGCATGCGTGCCTGCAAGCGGGTGCCGCGTATCTCGAGCCGGTGCGGCTTGAACACGCGCCCGACAGCGGCGCGCGTCTCGGCCAGGTCGGTCGAGGCGAACACGCACCGGGCGGGATCGCCTAGCAGGGCGCTCGCCAGCGGTCCGGCGGCGGGGGGCAGCTGCATTGTCTCGCTCCTCTGGCGGGGGCCGCGGCGCTGCCGGTGAACGTGCGCGCCGCTGGTTCCGGGGCCGGTCCGGCTTGACGGCCGGGGCACGGTTTCCCACGCGATCCACTATAGCGGATGACCTCGCTGTCAGCGCTACGGCGTTGACCGAGTCCGAAGTTTCCTGCACTAATCGGATAGCCGCTGCGCCCAGCGGCTAGTTTGCTGCGGTGCGGAGCCACCATTATGGAGGCCAGCACGGCAGTCCCATCAGACACCGGAAAGAGAACGACAAGGAGCGCAGGCCATGGGCCAGACCATCCAGATCCAGACCCCCGAAGGCAGTTTCAGCGGTTATCTCGCCATCCCGGCGGCAGGCAAGGGCCCGGGCATCGTGTTGTGCCAGGAGATCTTCGGCGTCAATGCGACCATGCGGCAGGTGGCGGACTACTACGCCGAGGAGGGCTATACGGTGCTGGTGCCCGACCTGTTCTGGCGCATCGCGCCCGGGATCGAGCTGACCGATCGCGGCGAGGATTTCCAGCGGGCGCTGGGCCTGTACCAGCAGTTCGACGAAGCCGCGGGCGTGCAGGATGTGGGCGCCGCGCTTGAAGCGCTGCGTGCGCGGCCGGAATGCGTCGGCCAGACCGGCGTGCTGGGCTTCTGCCTGGGCGGCAAGCTGGCCTACCTGGCGGCCTGCAGGCTGCCAGACGTGGCCTGTGCGGTGGCGTACTACGGCGTGGGCATCGAGCACGCGCTGGGCGAAGCCGCCAGCGTGCGCGGCCGCCTGGTGCTGCATATCGCCGAGAAAGACGGATTCTGCCCGCCGCAGGCGCAGGCTGCGATCCGCGCAGCCCTGGCCGGGCGCGAGAACATCGAGGTCTACGTCTACGCTGGCGTCGACCATGCCTTTGCCCGCACCGGTGGCGAGCACTTCGACAAGCCCTCGGCGCTGATGGCGCACCAGCGCTCGATCGCGGCGCTGCGCGGTGAAATGGGTCCGCACTACGATTTCTCCGCGCTGTGGGACAAGCACTGCGAATACGAATTTGCCACCCGCGATGTCGACGCCACCATGGCGACGATGGTGCCGCAGCCCTATGTGAACCATATCCCGACCATGACCGGCGGGGTCGGCTACGCGCAGCTGCAGCGCTTCTACCAGCACCATTTCGTGCACAGCAATCCGCCCGACACCACGCTGATCCCGCTGTCGCGCACGGTCGGGGCCACGCAGATCGTCGACGAGATGCTGTTCTGCTTCACGCATAGCTGCGAGATCGACTGGATGCTGCCCGGCGTGCCGCCCACCGGCAAGCGCGTGGAGATCCCGCTGATCGCCATCGTCAAGTTCCGCGGCGACAAGCTGTACCACGAGCATATCTACTGGGACCAGGCCAGCGTGCTGGTGCAGGTCGGCAAGCTGGACCCGGCGGGTTTGCCGGTCGCGGGCGTGGAGACCGCGCGCAAGCTGCTGGACGAGACCCTGCCGTCGAACACACTGATGGCGCGCTGGCAGCAGAGCGAAGGCAAGTAGGCTGCGCCCGCGGCATCGATCCGGAACGGGCCCCGCAGAGGCCCGCCCGCAACCATCGCCGGCTGTTGCCGGCACAGGAGACAAGCATGAAAGGACTGCAGGGCAAGGTCGCCATTGTCACCGGCGGCGCCACGCTGATCGGCGCCGGCGTGGCGCGGGCCTTTGTCGAGGCCGGCGCGCGCGTCGCGATCTTCGACATCGATGCCGCCAATGGCGAGCGCGTGGCCGCGCAGCTGGGGGCGAACGCGCTCTTCATCGCCACCGACATCACGCGTGACGAGCAGGTTCGCGATGCCGTGGCGCAGGTGGTGCAGCGCTTTGGCGGCGTGGACTGCCTGGTCAACCTGGCCTGCACCTATCTCGATGACGGCTTCCGCTCGAATCGTGCCGACTGGCTGGCGGCGCTCGACGCCAACGTGGTGTCGGGCGTGATGCTGGCGCAGGCGGTGCACCCGCACATGCGGGCGCGCGGCGGCGGTGCGATCGTCAATTTCACCAGCATCTCTGCCAACGTGGCGCAGACCGGGCGCTGGCTCTACCCGGTGTCGAAAGCCGCCATCGCGCAGCTGACGCGCAGCATGGCGATGGACCTGGCGCCGGACCGCATCCGCGTCAACGCGGTGTCGCCGGGTTGGACCTGGTGCCGGCTGATGGACGAGGTCAGCGGCGGCAACCGTGCCCGCACCGATGCGGTGGCCGCGCCGTTCCACCTGCTGGGCCGCGTCGGCGAGCCCGACGAGGTGGCCCAGGTGGTGCTCTTCCTCTGTTCCGACCATGCCAGCTTCGTCACCGGTGCCGACTATGCCGTCGACGGCGGCTATTCCGCCATGGGGCCGGAGCAGAACGTGCCCGCCATCGGCAAGCTGGCCGGCTGAACGCCGCCGAACGATCCTTCAGGAGAAAACGTCATGAGCCAACGCATCGCCATCGTCGGAGCCGGCCAGTCGGGCCTGCAAATGGCCCTCGGGCTGCAAGCCAACGGCTACCGGGTCACGCTGCTGTCCAACCGGACCCCCGAGCAGATCCGCGGCGGGAAAGTCATGTCCAGCCAGTGCATGTTCGACCGCGCGCTGCAGGCCGAGCGCGAGCTCGGGCTGAACTGGTGGGACGATGCCTGCCCGCCGGTGGAGGGCATCGGCCTGGCCGTGCCGCATCCCGAGCAGGCCGGTGCCCGCGCGATCGACTGGGCCGCGCCGCTGGACCGCCCGGCGCAGGCGGTGGACCAGCGCCTGAAGATGCCCGCGTGGATGGAGGCCTTCGTTGCACGCGGCGGCGACCTGCGCATCGCCGATGTCGGCCTGGATGAACTGGAGGACCTGACCCGCGAGCATGACCTGGTGCTGCTGGCCGCCGGCAAGGGCGAGATCGTCAGCCGCTTCGAGCGCGATGCCTCCCGCAGCCCGTTCGACAAGCCGCAGCGCGCGCTGGCGCTGACCTATGTGACCGGCATGCAGCCGCGCACGCCGTTCTCACGGGTTTGCTTCAACCTGATCCCGGGCGTGGGTGAGTACTTCGTCTTCCCCGCGCTGACGCTGTCGGGGCCGTGCGAGATCATGGTGTTCGAAGGCATCCCGGGCGGCCCGATGGACCGCTGGGCCGAGGCGCGCACGCCGGCGCAGCACCTGGCCGAAAGCCTGCGCATCCTGCAGACCTACCTGCCATGGGAGGCCGAGCGCTGCGAGCGGGTCGCGCTGACCGACGACAACGGCACCCTTGCCGGGCGCTTTGCGCCAACGGTGCGCAAGCCGGTGCTGACGCTGCCGTCCGGGCGGCAGGTGTTCGGCATGGCCGATGCCGTGGTGGTCAACGACCCCATCACGGGGCAGGGTTCGAACAACGCCGCCAAATGCTGCAAGGTTTATCTCGATGCGATCCTGGCACGCGGCGACCAGCCCTTCGACCAGGACTGGATGGAGCGCACCTTCGACCAGTACTGGCAGTACGCGGGCGATGTGGTGGCGTGGACCAACTCGCTGCTGACCCCGCCGCCGCCGCATATCCTGGCGCTGCTGGGCGCCGCGGGGCAGGCGCCGGCACTGGCCGCGCGCATCGCCAACGGCTTCGACAATCCGCCGGACTATTTCCCGTGGTGGCTGGATCCACAGGCCTGCCACCAGCTGATCAACCAGTACGTTGCCGAGGCCGCCTGACATGCACGCCGCCACGCCTGCCACTTCCGTCCATGATCCCCGCGAACTGCGCCGGGTTTGCGGCCGCTATGCCACTGGCGTGGCCGTTATCGGCGCCTGCGGGGCGCGGGGCCGGCCCGTCGGCTTGACGGTGAACTCGTTTGCCTCGCTGTCGCTGGCGCCGCCGCTGATCTTGTGGAGCCTGGTGCTGCACTCGCCGAATGCGGGCCTGTTCGTGCCCGGCGCGCCTTTCGGCGTCAGCATCCTGCGTGCCGGCCATGGCGAACTGGCGCGCCGCTTCGCCACGCCGGCGGCGGACAAGTTCGCGGGCGTCGCCCACGGGCGCTGCGAGCGCGGCGTGCCCTACCTGGACGAGGCGCTGGCGACCCTGGCCTGCCGCGTGGAGCGGGCCGACCCGGTAGGCGATCACCTGCTGATCGTCGGCGCCGTCGAGGCATTCGAGGCAGGGGAGGGCGAACCGCTGGTATTCTATGGCGGCGATTTCGTGCGCCTCGCCGCCTGAGCAACCATCCCCGGATGAGCTTCACGGCACTTCAACTACCAGCCGTCGCCTCCACACCACACTCCAAGCAACGCAAGCGCCACTACTGCGGCGCGCCTGCCTACAACACTGCGGGCGAATCCGCAATTCATATTGCCCTTTCCAAACCGCTGCGATATAGTGTAAGGCTACCCGTTTCCTCGGGTAGTGGGCTGGCCACTTTGGCCGCGCGCAGTCTTCTTTAGCGCAAGCCCACAGCAAACACAGTTTTCGTGTATCAATCAGCCCCGGCCAATCGCAGCTGGGAATGGAGCAAACCATGAGCCTTGGCCTTGTAGGTCGCAAGGTTGGCATGACCCGTATTTTCACGGACGACGGTGAAGCAATTCCCGTTACCGTGGTCGAGGTCGGCGACAACCGCGTGACGCAAATCAAGACGGACGAGACCGACGGTTATACCGCGGTTCAAGTCACCTTCGGCGCACGACGCGCAAGCCGCGTTACCAAGCCGCTGGCGGGTCATCTCGCCAAAGCCGGCGTGGAAGCCGGCGAAATCATCCGCGAATTCCGTATCGATGCAGCCAAGGCTGCCGAACTGCAAGCTGGCGGTTCGCTGTCGGTCGACCTGTTCGAAGTCGGTCAGAAGATCGACGTGCAGGGCGTGACCATCGGTAAGGGCTACGCCGGTACCATCAAGCGCTATCACTTCGCCTCCGGCCGTGCCACCCACGGTAACTCGCGCTCGCACAACGTGCCGGGCTCGATCGGTATGGCGCAGGATCCGGGCCGCGTGTTCCCGGGCAAGCGCATGACCGGTCACCTGGGCGATGTCACCCGCACCGTGCAGAACCTGGAAATCGCCAAGATCGACGCAGAGCGCAAGCTGCTGCTGGTCAAGGGCGCCATCCCCGGCTCCAAGAACGGCAAGGTCATCGTTACCCCGGCCGTCAAGGCCAAAGCCAAAGCTTAAGGAGCGCATGTAATGGAACTCAAGCTCCTCCAGGACAATGGCCAGATCGGCGCGGGCGTTGACGCTTCGCCCGAAGTGTTCGGCCGTGACTACAACGAAGCCCTCGTTCACCAGATCGTCGTCGCTTACCAGGCCAACGCTCGCAGCGGTAACCGTAAGCAGAAGGATCGTGAAGAGGTCAAGCACACGACCAAGAAGCCGTGGCGCCAGAAGGGTACGGGCCGTGCTCGTGCCGGTATGTCTTCCTCGCCGCTGTGGCGCGGGGGCGGCCGTATCTTCCCGAATTCGCCGGAAGAGAACTTCACCCAGAAGGTCAACAAGAAGATGTTCCGTGCCGGCATGCGCTCGATTTACTCGCAGCTCGCACGTGAAGGTCGTATCAACGTGGTGGACGGTTTCACTGTCGACGCGCCCAAGACCAAGCTCTTGGCCGACAAGTTCAAGGCCATGGGCCTGGACTCGGTGCTGATCATCACCGACAGCCTCGACGAAAACCTCTACCTGGCTTCGCGCAACCTGCCGCACGTGGCAGTTGTCGAGCCGCGCCAGGCTGATCCGCTGTCGCTCGTGCACTACAAGAAGGTGCTGGTGACCAAGGCAGCCGTCGCGCAGATCGAGGAGTTGCTGAAATGACGCAAGTAGCCAAGAACGATCATCGTTTGATGCAGGTGCTGCTCGCGCCGGTGGTTTCCGAAAAGGCAACCCTGGTCGCCGACAAGAATGAACAAGTCGTGTTCGAAGTGGCCCGCGATGCCAACAAGGCAGAAGTGAAGGCCGCCGTCGAACTGTTGTTCAAGGTCGAGGTGCAGTCCGTTCAGATCCTGAACCAGAAGGGCAAGCAGAAGCGTTTTGGCCGTTTCATGGGGCGTCGCAACCACGTGAAGAAGGCCTACGTTTCGCTGAAGCCGGGTCAGGAAATCAATTTTGAAGCGGAGGCCAAGTAATCATGGCACTCGTCAAGACCAAGCCGACTTCCCCGGGTCGTCGCTCGATGGTGAAGGTGGTCAACAAGGACCTTCACAAGGGCGCCCCGCATGCTCCGCTGCTGGAAAAGCAATTCCAGAAGTCGGGCCGTAACAACAACGGTCATATCACCACCCGCCACAAGGGCGGTGGTCATAAGCACCACTACCGCGTGGTCGACTTCAAGCGCAACGACAAGGACGGCATCCCCGCCCGCGTCGAGCGCCTGGAATACGATCCGAACCGCAGCGCCAACATCGCGCTGGTGCTGTTCGCCGACGGCGAGCGCCGCTACATCATCGCCACCAAGGGCATGGTTGCCGGCCAGCAACTGCTGAACGGCTCGGAAGCGCCGATCAAGGCCGGTAACAACCTGCCGATCCGCAACATTCCGGTCGGTACCACGATCAACAACGTGGAAATGCTGCCGGGCAAGGGTTCGCAGATCGCACGTGCCGCCGGCGGTTCCGCCGTGCTGCTGGCTCGTGAAGGCCTGTACGCCCAGGTTCGCCTGCGCTCCGGTGAAGTGCGCCGCGTGCACATCGAGTGCCGCGCCACCATCGGTGAAGTGGGCAACGAAGAGCACAGCCTGCGCGTCATCGGCAAGGCCGGTGCGACCCGCTGGCGCGGTATCCGCCCGACGGTCCGTGGTGTCGTGATGAACCCGGTCGACCACCCGCACGGTGGTGGTGAAGGCAAGACCGCTGCTGGTCGCGATCCGGTTTCGCCGTGGGGTACCCCGGCCAAGGGTTACCGTACCCGCAGCAACAAGCGCACGGACAGCATGATCGTCCAGAAGCGCCACAAGCGTTAATCGGTAGGTAGGAGCTAAAGATATGACTCGTTCCGCTAAAAAGGGTCCGTTCTGCGACGCCCACCTGCTGAAGAAGGTGGAAGTCGCATCGAGCGGCAAGGACAAGAAGCCCATCAAGACTTGGTCGCGTCGCTCGACCATTCTGCCGGAGTTCATTGGCCTGACGATCGCCGTTCACAACGGCCGTCAACACGTGCCGGTGTACGTTACGGAAAACATGGTTGGCCACAAGCTCGGTGAATTTGCGATTACCCGCACGTTCAAGGGCCACGCGGCTGACAAGAAAGCGAAGAGGTAAGGTGCCATCATGGAAGTGAAAGCGATTCATCGCGGTGCCCGCATCTCCGCCCAGAAGACGCGCCTGGTCGCTGACCAGATCCGTGGTCTGCCGATCGAGCGCGCGCTCAATGTCCTGACGTTCAGCCCGAAAAAGGCTGCCGGGATCGTGAAGAAGGTGGTCGAATCGGCCATCGCCAACGCTGAGCACAACGAAGGCGCCGACATCGACGAACTGAAGGTCAAATCGATCTTCGTCGACAAGGCAACCTCGCTCAAGCGCTTCACCGCACGGGCGAAGGGCCGCGGCAACCGCATCGAGAAACAAACCTGTCACATCACTGTGACGCTCGGCAACTAAGGAGTCACGATGGGACAGAAGATTCATCCGACTGGCTTCCGCCTGGCTGTCAGCCGTAACTGGGCTTCGCGCTGGTACGCCAGCAACACGAAGTTCGCCGGCATGCTGAAGGAAGACATCGAAGTTCGGGACTTCCTGAAGAAGAAGCTGAAGAACGCATCGGTTGGCCGCGTCGTGATCGAGCGCCCCGCCCGCAATGCACGCATCACCATTTACAGCTCGCGTCCGGGCGTGGTGATCGGCAAGAAGGGTGAGGACATCGAACTGCTCAAGGCTGAGCTGCAGCGTCGCATGGGCGTGCCCGTGCATGTGAACATCGAGGAAATCCGCAAGCCGGAAACCGATGCTCAGCTGATCGCCGATTCGATCACCCAGCAGCTCGAGCGCCGCATCATGTTCCGCCGCGCCATGAAGCGCGCCATGCAGAACGCGATGCGCCTGGGCGCCCAGGGTATCAAGATCATGAGCGCCGGCCGTCTGAACGGTATCGAAATCGCACGTACCGAGTGGTACCGCGAAGGCCGTGTGCCCCTGCACACCCTGCGCGCCGACATCGACTACGGCTTCTCCGAAGCAGAAACCACCTACGGCATCATCGGTGTCAAGGTGTGGGTCTACAAGGGTGATCACCTCGGCCGCAACGACGCGCCGGTGGTGGAAGAGCCGCAGGACGACCGTCGTCGTCGCCCGGGTCGTCCGGAAGGCCGCCGCCGTGAAGGCGAAGGCCGTCCGGGTGGCAACCGCCGCGGCGGTGCCGGTGCCGGTCGCCGCGCTGCGCCTGGCGCAGATGCGAAGAGTGGAGAATAACGATGCTGCAACCGAAGCGCAGAAAATACCGCAAGGAGCAGAAAGGCCGCAACACGGGTAAGGCTACCCGTGGTAACGCCGTGTCTTTCGGCGAATTCGGCCTGAAGGCCATGGGCCGTGGCCGCCTGACCGCTCGTCAGATCGAGTCGGCACGTCGTGCGATGACCCGCCACATCAAGCGTGGCGGCCGCATCTGGATCCGGATTTTCCCGGACAAGCCGATCTCGAAGAAGCCTGCCGAAGTCCGTATGGGTAACGGTAAGGGCAATCCGGAGTACTACGTGGCTGAAATCCAGCCGGGTAAGATGCTGTACGAAATGGATGGCGTGAGCGAAGACCTGGCACGTGAGGCGTTCCGCCTCGCGGCCGCCAAGCTGCCGATCGCCACCAATTTCGTGGTGCGCCAGGTCGGGACGTAAGGAGAGCAGGGATGAAAGCATCCGAACTTCGCGGCAAGGACGCCGCCGGGCTGAACCAGGAGCTCTCCGAGCTGCTGAAGGCCCAATTTAGCCTGCGCATGCAAAAGGCGACCCAACAGCTGCAGAACACCAGCCAGCTGAAGAAGGTTCGCAAGGACATCGCGCGTGTGCAAACCGTGCTGACTCAAAAGGCAAACGCGAAATGACTGAAGCTGCACAAACGGAAAAGTCGCTTCGCCGTACCCTGGTCGGCCGTGTCGTGAGCGACAAGATGGACAAGACCGTTACGGTCTTGGTGGAAAACCGCGTCAAGCATCCTCTGTACGGCAAGTACGTGCTGCGTTCGAAGAAGTACCACGCACACGACGAAGCCAACCAGTACAAGGAAGGCGACAAGGTCGAGATCCAGGAAGGCCGTCCGCTGTCGCGGACCAAGTCCTGGGTGGTTTCCCGGCTGGTAGAGGCTGCACGCGTCATCTAAGAACAACACGTTCTTAGCTTGACTTGCAAGTCCAGGATTATGTAGCTATAATCCTGGACTTCCGCTTTGTTGCGTTCGCCTTTGCATTACCACCCGGGCGGGCCTGTGAAGCGAGCCAGGACCGAGCGCCCTCAACAAATAGTTGAGATCGCCTGGTTCCTACCGACTTCAAAGTTGATCAACCCATACGGAGCTGGCGCAATGCCGGAGCCGACGGGACCAAGACTGACCGATGGGCGCTTTTTGCACCTGACGGATTAAGTTGGGAAGACAAACACCATGATTCAGACAGAAAGCCGGCTCGAAGTAGCCGATAACACTGGTGCGCGCGAAGTGCTGTGCATCAAGGTGCTGGGTGGCTCCAAGCGCCGCTACGCAAGCGTAGGCGACATCATCAAGGTGACCGTCAAGGACGCAGCGCCGCGCGGTCGCGTGAAGAAGGGCGACATCTACAACGCCGTCGTCGTGCGTACCGCCAAGGGCGTGCGCCGCGCTGACGGTTCGCTGATCAAGTTCGACGGCAACGCCGCCGTCCTGCTGAACAACAAGCTCGAGCCGATCGGCACCCGTATCTTCGGGCCGGTGACTCGTGAACTCCGTACCGAGCGCTTCATGAAGATCGTGTCGCTCGCTCCGGAAGTGCTGTAAGGAGCCGCCATGAACAAGATTCGCAAAGGCGACGAAGTCATTGTGCTGACCGGCAAGGACAAGGGCAAGCGCGGTACCGTGCAAGCTGTCCTGGGCGACAAGGTTGCGGTGCAAGGCGTGAACATCGCCAAGAAGCATGCCCGCCCGAACCCGATGCTGGGCACTACCGGTGGTGTGGTCGACAAGGTCATGCCCCTGCATATTTCCAACGTTGCGCTCGTGGATGCCAATGGCAAGCCGTCGCGCGTCGGCATCAAGGTGGAAGACGGCAAGCGCGTGCGCGTGCTGAAGACCACCGGTGCCGTCGTGGCAGCTTGATTCTGGGCACGTATAGGAGTTGAGCATGGCAGCACGTCTGCAAGAGTTTTACAAAGAACAGGTTGTGCCGAAGCTGATCGAACAGTTCGGCTACAAGTCGGTCATGGAAGTGCCGCGCATCACCAAGATCACCCTGAACATGGGTCTTGGCGAAGCCATCAATGACAAGAAGATCATTGAGAACGCCGTCGGCGACCTGACCAAGATCGCCGGTCAGAAGCCGGTCGTGACGAAGGCCAAGAAGGCTATCGCCGGCTTCAAGATCCGTCAGGGCTACCCCATCGGTGCGATGGTGACCCTGCGCGGCGAGCGCATGTTCGAATTCCTCGATCGTTTCGTTACCGTGGCCCTGCCGCGCGTGCGTGACTTCCGTGGTGTGTCGGGCCGGTCGTTCGACGGTCGTGGCAACTACAACATCGGTGTGAAAGAGCAGATCATTTTCCCCGAAATCGAGTACGACAAGATCGACGCACTGCGTGGTCTGAACATCAGCATCACGACGACGGCAAAGAACGACGAGGAAGCCAAGGCACTCCTCGGTGCGTTCAAGTTCCCGTTCCGCAATTAAGGGGTAACCGTGGCTAAACTGGCTCTGATTGAACGTGAGAAGAAGCGCGCCAAGCTGGTGGCGAAGTATGCCGCCAAGCGCGCCAACCTCAAGGCCATTATCGACGACCAAGAGAAGTCGGAAGAAGAGCGTTACAGCGCGCGTCTCGAGCTGCAACAGCTCCCGCGCAACGCGAACCCGACCCGCCAGCGTAACCGCTGCGCGATCACCGGTCGTCCCCGCGGTACCTTCCGCAAGTTTGGCCTGGCGCGTAACAAGATCCGCGAAATCGCCTTCAAGGGCGAAATCCCGGGTCTGACGAAAGCCAGCTGGTAATTACGCACAGGCTACAGGAGAAACAGTATGAGCATGAGCGATCCTATCGCCGATATGCTGACGCGCATCCGCAACGCCCAGGGCGTGCAGAAAGCGTCGGTTGTCATGCCGTCGTCGAAGCTGAAAGTGGCAATCGCCAAGGTCCTGAAGGACGAAGGCTACATCGACGACTACGCCGTCCAGGAAGATGGCGGCAAGGCACAACTGAGCATCGGTCTCAAGTACTACGCCGGCCGTCCGGTCATCGAGCGCATTGAGCGCGTCTCGAAGCCCGGCCTGCGCGTGTACAAGGGCCGCAGCGACATCCCGCAAGTGATGAACGGCCTGGGTGTGGCGATCATTTCGACCCCGCAGGGTCTGATGACCGACCGCAAGGCTCGCGCCACTGGCGTGGGCGGCGAAGTTCTCTGCTACGTCGCTTAAGGAGAGAACCATGTCCCGTGTAGGTAAGGCTCCCATCGCGCTCCCCAAGGGCGCGGAAGTGAACGTGGCGGCTGGCGTGCTCTCCGTAAAGGGCCCGCTCGGTACGCTGTCGCAGCCGATTCACAGCCTGGTCAAGGTCAATGTCGAAAACGACACGCTGACCTTCAGCCCGGCTGACGAATCGCGTGAAGCAAATGCTCTGCAGGGCACCATGCGTGCTCTGGTGGCCAACATGGTCAAGGGCGTAACCACCGGTTTCGAGCGCAAGCTGAACCTCGTCGGCGTGGGCTATCGTGCCCAGCTGCAAGGCGCTGCGCTGAAGCTCCAGCTTGGTTTCTCGCACGACGTGATCCATGAGATGCCGGAAGGCGTGAAGGCGGAAACGCCGACGCAGACCGAGATCATCATCAAGGGTGCGGACAAGCAGAAAGTCGGTCAGGTTGCCGCGGAAGTCCGCGCGTACCGCCCGCCTGAGCCCTACAAGGGCAAGGGTGTGCGTTACTCGGACGAGCGCGTCATCCTGAAGGAAACCAAGAAGAAGTAAGGGGTGCAATGATGAACAAGAAAGACGCTCGTTTGCGCCGTGCACGTCAGACCCGCGCCAAGATCGCGGAGATGAAAGTCAATCGTCTGACCGTGTTCCGTACGAATTCGCATATTTACGCCCAGGTTTTCTCGGAGTGCGGCACCAAGGTGCTGGCTTCCGCGTCGACCGCCGAGGTGGAAGTGCGCAAGGAACTGGATGGCAAGGGCGCTACCGCCGCTGCCGCCACCGTGGTTGGCAAGCGCATCGCCGAGAAGGCGAAGGCTGCCGGCGTGGAAACTGTCGCGTTCGATCGCGCCGGCTTCCGTTTCCATGGCCGCGTCAAGGCCCTGGCAGACGCCGCTCGCGAAGCCGGCCTGAAGTTCTAAGCGCATAGAGAGAGATACGTCATGGCAAAGATGCAAGCAAAAGTCCAACAGGACGAACGCGACGACGGCCTCCGCGAGAAGATGATCTCGGTCAACCGCGTCACCAAGGTGGTGAAGGGTGGCCGGATTCTCGGTTTCGCTGCGCTGACCGTGGTTGGTGACGGCGATGGCCGCATCGGCATGGGCAAGGGCAAGGCCAAGGAAGTGCCGGTTGCTGTTCAGAAGGCAATGGACGAAGCCCGTCGCAAGATGGTCAAGGTCTCGCTGAAGAACGGCACGCTGCAACACGAAGTCGTTGGCAAGCACGGCGCCGCCAAGGTGCTGATGATGCCCGCCAAGGAAGGTACCGGCGTGATCGCCGGCGGCCCGATGCGCGCGATCTTCGAAGTGATGGGCGTCACCAACGTGGTGACCAAGTCGCACGGCTCCACCAACCCGTACAACATGGTTCGCGCCACGCTGGACGGCCTTCAGAAGATGAGCACGCCGGGCGAAATCGCCGCCAAGCGTGGCAAGTCGGTCGAAGACATCCTGGGTTAAGGTGAACGCAATGTCGCAGAAAACCGTAAAAGTGCAACTCGTGCGCAGCCTGATCGGCACGCGCGAGGATCATCGCGCCACTGTTCGTGGCCTGGGCCTGCGCCGCATCAACTCGGTGTCGGAGCTGCAGGACACGCCCGCTGTGCGCGGCATGATCAACAAGGTCTCGTACCTGGTCAAGGTTCTGGCCTGATACCGGGAACTCGGAGAGCAAGATGCAACTGAACAACCTGAAACCGGCCGCCGGTTCGAAGCACGCCAAGCGTCGCGTCGGCCGCGGTATCGGCTCCGGCCTGGGCAAGACTGCCGGTCGCGGCCACAAGGGTCAGAAGTCGCGTTCGGGCGGCTTCCACAAGGTGGGCTTCGAAGGCGGTCAAATGCCGCTGTATCGTCGCCTGCCCAAGCGCGGCTTCACCTCGCTGACCAAGGCGTTCAACGCCGAAGTCACGCTGCGTGACATCGAGCGCCTGGAAGCGGCCGAAGTCGACCTGCTGGTCCTGAAGCAAGCTGGCCTGGTGGGCGAGCTGGTCAAGAGCGCCAAGGTCATCAAGGCTGGCGAACTGACCCGCAAGGTGACGATCAAGGGTCTGGGCGCCACCGCTGGCGCCAAGGCCGCGATCGAAGCCGCCGGCGGCCAGATCGCAGCCTGACAGGCATTTATCGCAGCATAGGCAGTTATAGTCGGAGCATCGTTTGGCCACGGCGAAACCCAATGCAAGCGCGCAAGCCAGGAACACGGCGAAGTACGGCGACCTCAAGCGCCGGCTGATGTTCCTGGTGCTGGCCCTGATCGTGTACCGCATCGGCGCTCATATTCCGGTGCCCGGTATCGATCCGGAGCAGCTTGCGAAGCTTTTCCAGAGTCAGTCGGGTGGCATCCTCGGGATGTTCAACCTGTTCTCGGGCGGGGCGCTGTCGCGCTTTACCGTCTTCGCGCTCGGCATCATGCCGTACATCTCGGCGTCGATCATCATGCAGTTGCTGACGATCGTGCTGCCGCAGCTGGAGGCGCTGAAGAAGGAAGGGCAGGCAGGGCAACGCAAGATCACGCAGTACACGCGCTACGGCACCGTGGTCCTGGCCACGTTCCAGGCGTTGTCGATTGCGGTGGCGCTGGAGTCGCAGCCTGGGCTGGTGCTGGATCCGGGCCTGATGTTCCGGGCCACGGCAGTGATTACGCTGGTGACCGGCACGATGTTCCTGATGTGGCTGGGTGAGCAGATCACCGAGCGTGGTCTGGGCAACGGCATCTCGATCATCATCTTCGGCGGTATCGCGGCGGGCCTGCCCAACGCGATCGGCGGACTGTTCGAACTGGTCCGCACGGGTTCCATGAGCATCATCGCGGCGATCTTCATCGTGGCGATCGTGATCGGTGTGACCTTCGCCGTGGTGTTCGTCGAGCGGGGCCAGCGCAAGATCCTGGTGAACTATGCCAAGCGTCAGGTCGGCAACAAGGTGTACGGCGGCCAGTCGTCGCACCTGCCGCTGAAGCTGAACATGGCAGGGGTGATTCCGCCGATCTTCGCATCGTCGATCATCCTGTTCCCGGCGACGATCGCGGGCTGGTTCACGTCCGACGCGACGGGTTCGGTTGGCGGGTTCATCAAGGACCTGGCTGCCACGCTGTCGCCGGGCCAGCCGGTCTACATCCTGCTGTACGCTGCTGCGATTGTATTTTTCTGCTTCTTCTACACGGCCCTGGTGTACAACAGCCGTGAAGTGGCAGACAACCTGAAGAAAAGCGGTGCCTTCATTCCGGGCATTCGTCCGGGCGAGCAGACGACGCGCTATATCGACAAGATTCTGGTGCGCCTGACGCTGGCTGGTGCGGTCTATATCACACTGGTCTGCCTGTTGCCGGAATTCCTGGTGCTGCGGTGGAACGTTCCGTTCTACTTTGGCGGAACCTCGCTGCTGATCATCGTGGTCGTCACGATGGACTTCATGGCTCAGGTTCAGTCTTACGTGATGTCGCAGCAATATGAGTCGCTGCTGAAGAAGGCGAATTTCAAGGGCAATCTGACCTTGCGCTGACTTCGGATCGGTACAGGCTAGGTATGGCAAAAGACGACGTCATCCAGATGCAGGGGGAGGTCCTGGAAAACCTTCCCAATGCGACGTTCCGGGTCAAGTTGGAAAATGGCCATGTAGTACTGGGCCATATCTCCGGCAAGATGCGAATGAACTACATCCGGATTCTTCCGGGTGACAAGGTGACGGTCGAGCTGACCCCATATGATCTGTCGCGCGCACGAATCGTCTTCCGGACGAAGTGAGCGAACAGGAATTGAAGGAAGAGGAAAATTATGAAAGTGCTGGCTTCTGTTAAGCGCATTTGCCGCAACTGCAAAATCATCAAGCGCAACGGTGTCGTGCGCGTGATCTGCTCGTCGGATCCCCGCCACAAGCAACGCCAAGGCTAATCGGAAAGAGGATTGACGAATGGCACGTATCGCAGGGGTTAACATCCCGAACCACAAGCACACCGAAATCGGCCTGACGGCCATTTATGGTGTCGGCCGCTCGCGCGCTCGCAAGATTTGCGAGGCCACCGGTGTACCGTTTGACAAGAAGGTCAAGGATCTGACCGACGCCGACCTGGAAAAGCTTCGTGACGAAGTGGGCAAGGTCACGGTCGAGGGTGACCTGCGTCGTGAAACCACGATGAACATCAAGCGTCTGATGGACCTTGGTTGCTATCGTGGCATGCGTCACCGCAAGGGCCTGCCCATGCGCGGTCAGCGTACCCGGACCAATGCCCGCACCCGCAAGGGTCCGCGCAAGGCCGGCGTGGCTCTGAAGAAGTAAAGCCGAAGGCAGAGGAAGAAACTAATGGCAAAAGGTCCGAATAACGCCGCTCGCGCGCGTAAAAAGGTCAAGAAGAACGTTGCCGACGGCATTGCGCACGTCCACGCCTCGTTCAACAACACCATCATCACGATCACCGACCGCCAGGGCAACGCCCTGTCGTGGGCGACCGCCGGTGGCCAGGGCTTCAAGGGTTCGCGCAAGTCGACCCCGTTCGCTGCCCAGGTTGCTGCCGAGAACGCCGGCCGCGTGGCGCAAGACCAGGGCATCAAGAACCTGGAAGTGCGCATCAAGGGCCCCGGCCCGGGTCGTGAATCGGCTGTCCGCGCGCTGAACGCGCTGGGCATCAAGATCGCGATCATCGAAGACGTCACGCCGATTCCGCACAACGGCTGCCGTCCGCCGAAGCGCCGCCGCATCTGAGCGTTGGTGTGTCCGGGCCCGGTGGGTTTACCTGCCGGTTTCGGATATGGTAGTATCGCGCGTTGACCTGCTGCATTTTAATGCGGCAGGTTTTCGTTTTGCGTCGAGGGAATGTCTCTTACGGCACATTCCCATGCCGGCGCACCGTAAATGCTTGCAGCGTTGTACCGGCAACGGGACGCGCTTAATAAGCCCACCGTCCGTCACGGTCTCCCGGGTGCAGAAATGCACTGCGGAAGTACTGCGTTGACGGACTCGCGGCGCGTCTTGAAGGCGTCGCGATCGATCAAAGGAAGACAACGTGGCACGTTATACCGGCCCGAAGGCCAAACTTTCCCGCCGTGAAGGCACCGACCTGTTCCTGAAGAGCGCCCGTCGCTCGCTCGCCGACAAGTGCAAGCTGGACAGCAAGCCGGGCCAGCACGGCCGCACCTCGGGTGCACGCACCTCCGACTACGGCAACCAGCTGCGCGAAAAGCAGAAGGTCAAGCGCATCTACGGTGTGCTCGAGCGCCAGTTCCGCCGCTACTTCGCCGAAGCCGACCGCCGCAAGGGCAACACCGGCGAAAACCTGCTGCAACTGCTGGAATCGCGCCTGGACAACGTCGTGTACCGCATGGGCTTTGGCTCGACCCGCGCTGAAGCGCGCCAGCTGGTGTCGCACAAGGCGATCCTGGTGAACGGTCAGACCCTGAACGTGCCGTCGGCCCAGATCAAGTCTGGCGACGTCGTCACCATCCGCGAACAGTCGAAGAAGCAAGTCCGTATCGCTGAATCGCTGTCGCTGGCCGAGCAGTCGGGCTTCCCGACCTGGGTGGCCGTGGATTCGAAGAAGTTCGAAGGCACCTTCAAGCAAGTGCCGGATCGCGCCGATATCTCGGGCGACATCAACGAAAGCCTGATCGTCGAACTGTACTCGCGTTAATCACGCGAGCGGAACGGCCCAGAGCTTGCGTTCGCCGCAAAGCTTCCCTTCCAGCCCGACGCGCTGTACGCGCGGTCGGGCTTCGCCCATCTCGCGATGGGATTTTCAGGTTCCAAACGTCAGCCTTATCGGTGTAACGAGCCGAGGGTATTGAAAAGGACAACCTAATGCAAACAGCACTCCTCAAGCCAAAAATCATCGCCGTCGAGCCTCTGGGCGACCATCACGCCAAAGTCGTGATGGAGCCGTTCGAGCGCGGCTACGGCCATACGCTCGGTAACGCCCTGCGTCGCGTGCTGCTGTCGTCGATGGTCGGCTATGCACCGACCGAAGTCACGATCGCTGGGGTGGTCCACGAGTATTCCACCATCGACGGCGTGCAGGAAGACGTCGTCAACCTGCTGCTCAATCTGAAGGGCGTGGTGTTCAAGCTGCACAACCGCGACGAAGTCACGGTGTCGCTGCGCAAGGATGGCGAAGGCGTGGTCACGGCTGCCGATATCGAGCTGCCGCACGACGTCGAGATCATCAACCCGAACCACGTGATCGCCCATCTGTCGGCCGGTGGCAAGCTGGACATGCAGATCAAGGTCGAGCAAGGCCGCGGCTATGTGCCGGGCAACGTGCGCAAGTTCGGCGACGAGTCGGGCAAGGTCATCGGCCGCATCGTGCTGGACGCCTCGTTCTCGCCGGTGCGCCGCGTCTCGTACGCGGTTGAATCCGCTCGCGTGGAACAGCGTACCGACCTGGACAAGCTGGTGATGAACATCGAAACCGACGGCGTGATCTCGCCCGAGGAAGCGATCCGCCAGTCGGCCCGTATCCTGGTCGACCAGCTGTCCGTGTTCGCAGCGCTGGAAGGCACCGAGTCGGCAGCCGAAGCTGCATCGAGCCGTACGCCGCAGATCGACCCGATCCTGCTGCGCCCGGTCGACGACCTGGAGCTGACGGTGCGTTCGGCCAACTGCCTGAAGGCCGAGAACATCTACTACATCGGCGACCTGATCCAGCGTACCGAGAACGAACTGCTCAAGACCCCTAACCTGGGTCGCAAGTCGCTCAACGAGATCAAGGAAGTCCTCGCCTCGCGTGGCCTGACCCTCGGCATGAAGCTCGAGAACTGGCCGCCCGCAGGTCTGGAGAAGTAATTGTGGCGCGGGGCATTGGTCCCGCACCGCGGTAACCGCCCTGGCTTCGTGCCAGGGCTCGTATGACTACCGGCCCGCGTCCAGCCGCATCGGACGATAGAAGAGCTGGTCAAACACTTAACTGAAAGGAATCATCATGCGTCACCGTCATGGTCTGCGGAAACTGAACCGCACCTCGTCGCACCGTCTCGCGATGCTGCGCAACATGTCCAACTCGCTGTTCCAGCACGAGCTGATCAAGACCACCGTGCCCAAGGCCAAGGAACTGCGCAAGGTTGTCGAGCCGCTGATCACGCTGGCCAAGAAGGACACCGTTGCCAACCGCCGCCTGGCTTTCGCCCGCCTGCGCGACCGCGACATGGTCACCAAGCTGTTCACCGAACTGGGCCCGCGCTACGCCACCCGTCCGGGCGGCTACACCCGCATCCTGAAGTTCGGTTTCCGTCAGGGCGACAATGCGCCGATGGCGCTGGTCGAACTGGTGGATCGTCCGGAAATCACCGAAGCCCCGGCTGAAGAAGCCGCGGAATAAGGTTGGTTTCCCGACCCGTCGCTGCGACGGGTCCGGGCACACCGCTTTACAATCGAGCCAGGCATCCGCCTGGCTCTTTTGTTTTTGGGACGCCGCAAGGAGAGTGTCGATGCAAAGTCATACCGACCCGGCCGAGGTGATCGTCGTGATCACCAATGCCCCCGATGCCGAGACTGCCGCGCACCTGTCGCAGGTAGTGCTGCAGGCGCGCGCCGCCGCCTGCGTGAACCGCCTGGCGCCGGTCGAGTCCGAGTACTGGTGGCAGGGCAAGCTGGAGCGCGCGCAGGAGTGGCCGCTGCTGATCAAGACCACGCGTGCACGTTACGCTGCGCTGGAGGCCGTGATCCGGCAACATCACCCCTACGACGTGCCGGAACTCATAGCGTGGCCGGTGACGGCTGGTTACGCGCCGTACCTGGCCTGGGTCCGTAGCGAGACCGAGACCGCCTCAGCGCCGGCAAAGTAGGGGCAACCGCGCCCGCAGCGCAGCAGCAGGTACGCCGGCCCCCCAGTTCAAGACAGACAGGAAACAGCGAGATGACCATTGGTTTGGCACTTCCGGAGCGCGCGCTCGGGCAGGACTGGGCGCGGCATATTGCCGCAGCGCTGTTGGCGGCATTGGCCTGGGTGTGCCTGGCGGGCGGCGTGCATGCCGCCACCGAAGACGACTTCCTGCCGCCGGAGCAGGCCTTCCGCTTCGCCGCGAGCCAGCTTGACGACAAGACGGTCGAGGTGCGCTTCGAGGTTGCCCCCGGCTACTACATGTACCGCGAGCGCTTCGCCTTTGCCGCGCAACCCGCCGACGTGAAACTGGGAACGCCGGCGTATCCGCCCGGCAAGGTCAAGTTCGACGAGACCTTCGGCAAGGAGATGGAGACCTACCGCGACAGCGTGGTCATCCGCGTGCCGGTGGAGGCGGCTCCGGCCGACGGCAAGTGGTCGCTGACGGTCACCTCGCAGGGCTGCGCCGACAAGGGCCTGTGCTATCCGCCGATGGAGAGCGTGTACAAGGTCGGCGGCAGCGGGCTTGCCGACCTGTTCGGCAAGCGCGGGCGCTCGGATGCGCCGGCGGCCGTGCCTGCCCCTGCGCCAGCCGCCCCCGCGGTGCTGCGCGCCGACGACAGCGACCGCATCGCCGGCGCGCTGGCGAGCCGCAACCTGGCCCTGATCGCCGCGCTGTTCTTCGGCCTGGGCCTGCTGCTGACGTTCACCCCGTGCGTGCTGCCGATGGTGCCGATCCTGTCCTCGATCGTCGTGGGCGAGCACGTCACGCGCGGCCGTGCGCTGGTGGTGTCGCTGGCCTACGTGCTGGGCATGGCGGTGGTGTACACCGCGGTCGGCGTGGCTGCCGGGCTGCTGGGCGAGGGCCTGTCGGCCGCGCTGCAGACACCGTGGGTGCTGGGCCTGTTCGCGGCGCTGATGGTGGCGCTGGCGCTGTCGATGTTCGGGCTGTACGAGCTGCAACTGCCGCAGCGCTGGCAGACCCGCCTGACCGAATCGTCGAACCGCCGCCAGGGCGGCCAGGTGGCGGGTGCGGCGGCGATGGGCGCGATTTCGGCGCTGATCGTCGGGCCCTGCGTCACTGCGCCGCTGGCCGGGGCGCTGGCCTATATCGCGCAATCCCGCGATGCCGTGATCGGCGGCGCGGCGCTGTTCGCCATGGCGCTCGGCATGGGCGTGCCGCTGGTGCTGGTGGGCGTGGGCGCGGGCAACCTGCTGCCGCGGGCCGGGCGCTGGATGGAGGTCACCAAGCGCTTCTTCGGCTTCCTGCTGCTGGGCGTGGCGCTGTGGATGCTGGGGCCGGTGCTGCCGGCCTGGGCCTCGATGCTGGCGCTGGCGGGGCTGCTGCTGGTGGCGGCGGTGTTCCTGGGCGCCTTTGACGGCCTGGGCCCGGATCCGCGCAACCTGGCGCGGGTGGGCAAGGGCGTGGGCGTGCTGTTCGCGATCGCAGCGGCCATCGTGCTGATCGGCGTGGCCTCGGGCGGGCGCGATCCGCTGCAGCCGCTGTCGCACCTGAGCGTGGCACGCGGTGGCGCAGAAGCCGCTGCCGGCGCGCAGGCGGTGCGCTTCGAGCGCGTGCGCAGCGTGGCCGAGCTCGATGCCCGCGTGGCGCAGGCCGCCGCCGCAGGCAAGCCGGTGCTGCTGGATTTCTACGCCGACTGGTGCGTCAGCTGCAAGGAAATGGAGCGCATGACCTTCGTCGATCCGCGCGTGCGCGCGCGGCTGTCCGAGATCGTGCTGCTGCAAGCGGACGTGACCGCCAACAATGCCGACGACAAGGCGCTGCTCAAGCGCTTCGGCCTGTTCGGGCCGCCCGGCATCATCCTGTTCGGGCCTGACGGGCGCGAGCGCCCGGTGCGCGTGATCGGCTACCAGTCGGCCAACCGCTTCCTGGAAAGCCTGGAGCGGGCCTTCGGCACGCGTACCAGCACCTGAGGCGTACCTTGGTGCTGCGCTGCGGCTACCGTTCCAGCCGCCGCCCCAGCGCCCACAGCGCGGCCAGCCCCAGCGCCACGGCGCCCATCAGGCCGATCGACCACCAGAACCCGTGCGGCTCGCGCAGCCAGGGCATGCGGTCGAAGTTCATGCCGAAGACACCGGTGATCAGCGTCAGCGGCATGAACAGCGCCGTGATCAGCGTCAGCGCGCGCATGGTGCGGTTGGTCCGGTGCGCCACGGCGGAGAAGTGGATCTGCACCGCCGACTCGATCGAATCCTCCAGCCGGCGCGCGTGCGCCAGCACGCGCTGGATATGCTCCATCACGTCGTTGATGCGCACCAGCAGCACCTCGTCACGCCCCGGCGCATTGGCCGGGCCGCCGGGCTGGTCGCTGCTGTAGCGGTTGTCGAGCAGGCTGTCGCGGAATTCCTGCAGCGCGTCGCGTTGCTCTTCGCTCAGGTGCTCCAGCTTGCGCAGCTGGATGCGGGCATCCAGCAGTCCCTCCCAGCTTGAGAAGCTGCGGCGCGAATTGAGCAGCGCGCGCTGCCAGCGGTCGAGCTGGCGCGTCAGCGGCGCGCGCAGTTCCAGGTAACGGTCGACCATCGCATTGAGCAGGCGCAGCATCAGGTCCTCGGGCCGGCTGGGCGGGCGCACGCCGTGCAGCAGCGGCTGGCCATTGCCGCGCACGGGCGTGGCCTGCGGGCGTGGTGCCTGGCATAGCTCGACCAGGCGCTGGCGCACCTGGTCAACGGTGCGCGATTGCCCCGAGCGCACCGTGACCAGCACCGTGTCGAACACGAAAAACGTGACCGGCTGGGTGTCGATCTTGGCCAGTGCCGGGAGGAAGCCGGGCGGATAGCGCTTCTGGCGGGCGGCGGACTCGGCAGCGGACGGCTTCGCCGTGCCGGCCGCAGGGTCCTGCGGCTCGGCCTCGGCGATGGCGCGGCTGGTCTCGAAGGTGAGCTTGCGGAAGATCACCATGTCGTACGCATTGGTCGTGTCGAAATACGACGGATGCGCGGCATTGGTGGCGTCGGCCAGGTGCAGGTCCAGGATCGGCGCGCCGGCAAGCTGGCGCACGCTCTCGCGCCAGGCATCCGGCGCGGCGGTGACTTCCTCGGTGGAGAAATCCGCCCAGACGAACAGTGACGCGGCATTGCCGCCGAGGAAGTTGCCCGCGTCGGTGAGCGAGGCGAGCGGGTGTACCTGGCTGGCCGAGAAGCCTAGCAGTTCCATAGGCGCTCTGTCGGTTGGCCGCTCAGGCCGTCAGCAGCCGCGCGGCGTCGCGCGCGAAATAGGTCAGGATGCCGTCGGCGCCGGCGCGGCGGAAGGCCAGCAGCGATTCCATCATCACCTTGTCGTGGTCCAGCCAGCCGTTCTGCGCGGCGGCCTTGAGCATCGCGTACTCGCCGCTGACCTGGTAGACGTAGGTGGGGAAGCGGAACTCGTCCTTCACGCGGCGCACGATGTCCAGGTACGGCATGCCGGGCTTGACCATCACCATGTCGGCGCCTTCCAGGATGTCCTGTGCCACTTCGCGCAGGGCTTCGTCGGTATTGGCCGGATCCATCTGGTAGGTCATCTTGTTGCCCTTGCCCAGGTTGGCGGCCGAGCCCACCGCGTCGCGGAAGGGGCCGTAGAACGCCGACGCATACTTGGCCGAGTACGCCATGATGCGCGTATGGATATGGCCGTTGTCTTCCAGCGCGGTGCGCACCGCGCCGATGCGGCCATCCATCATGTCGGACGGGGCCACGATGTCGACACCGGCTTCGGCCTGTGCCAGTGCCTGGCGCACCAGGATCTCGACGGTCACATCGTTGATGACATAGCCGTTGTCGTCCAGCACGCCGTCCTGGCCGTGGCTGGTGTACGGGTCGAGCGCCACGTCGCAGAGCACGCCGAGCTCGGGGAAGCGGTCCTTGAGCGCGCGCACGGCACGCGGCACCAGGCCCTCGGGGTTGGTGGCCTCGATGCCGTCCGGCGTCTTCAGCGACGGGTCGATCACCGGGAACAGCGCGATCACCGGGATGCCCAGCTTGACGCAGTCTTCGGCCACCGGCATCAGCAGGTCGACCGACACGCGCTCGACGCCCGGCATCGACGCCACCGCCTGGCGCTGGTTCTGGCCGTCGAGGATGAAGACGGGGTAGATCAGGTTGTCCGGCGACAGGCGATGCTCGCGCATCATGCGGCGGGAGAAATCATCGCGGCGCATGCGGCGCGGGCGGTATTCGGGGAAGGTGGACATGGCGGGCTTCTTGACTGTAGGGCTGGACAGGAAAGCGGGCCGGCAAGCACGGCGCGCGCGGCAAAGCGCGGTCCAAAGCCGCTGGCCGAAGAAAAACTAAACTTTTGAGCGTGCCCGCTATCATACTCGCGGACACTTTGCGTTGCGCCCTGCGTGGCGCGGTGTCTCCCGCTACTCCTCCCTGAGCGGGTACCCGCCCCAGCGGCGGGAAAGTTTGTCCCCGTTGCTTGCAGCGGGGCTTTTTTTTGCGTGCTGACCTGGTGATTACACTGCGGGATCGGCAGCAGGCGGCTCGCTCTTCTCCGCTGCGGACCGGGCTTCGGCCTTCTGCGCTTCCGGCAGGTTGAGCCAGCCGGCGATCACGCCCTGCGCCTCTTCGATGCCGCGGCGCTTCAGGCTGGAGAAGAGCTGTGCCGTCATCGGCACCGGTGTTTCCATCTGCTCGGCGTAGCCCTGCAGCATCTTGCGGGTCTCGCGCAGCGCCTTGGCGTTGTCGCTGTTGGTCAGCTTGTCGGCCTTGGTCAGCAGCACGTGGATGGGGCGCCCCGTCGGCAGGAACCACTCCACCATCTGGCAATCGAGATCCGTGAACGGACGGCGCGCGTCCATCATCAGGATCAGGCCGGACAGTTGCTGGCGCGTCTGCACATAGTCGCTCAGCAGTCCCTGCCAGTGGTACTTGGCCGAGCCCGAGACCTCGGCATAGCCGTAGCCGGGCAGGTCGACCAGGAAGGCGAGCGGGTCGGGCGCCTTGACCGGCGCCACCGAGAAATAGTTGATGTGCTGCGTGCGCCCGGGGGTGCGCGACGAGAACGCCAGCCGCTTCTGGTTGCACAGGATGTTGATGGCCGTGGACTTGCCGGCGTTGGAGCGGCCGGCGAACGCCACCTCCGGCACGGCCGTGGCGGGCAGGTCGCGCAGGTGGTTCACGGTGATGAAGAAGCGGGCCTGGTGAAGAAGGGACATGCGCTAGAGCGGTGGGGCGGGCCGCGGAGGCTGTGCGCATTGCGCATGCCGGGGCCGGGGTCTCGCCAGGGTGGGATGGCTGGCGGCCTGGGCCGCCCGCCGGGGTTGATCTGGCGCAGCCCGAAAGGGGCATGACAAGGCGCAAGGCATCAATCCGGCACATAACTTATTGTACAATACGCCGGTTTACGGTCTCCTGAACGGGTGACGCGTGGCATCCATGGCCGCGTGCCTCGACTGCCGTCGTCCGGGCGGGAAGCCTAGTGTGTCGTTCCATCGTGGGCAGGGCCTTTGCCCCGCATTGCGCGTTGCACCGGAGGGTGCGGCGGCGGGAGCGGGCTGGCGGGGTCTGCCGCCACGGCCAGCGCTTTGCGGATCGGTCAGCCGCGCGCGGGTGGCCACGATACCAGCCTTTGCACCGGTGCGTCCTCACCGCCGGCAAAGCGCCGGGGCGGCACGCATCACGGTATCCAAAACAATTCAGAGAAGGTGTGCGAATGAACCGCATTGCGAAGATTCTGGGTGTCCTGGCTTTGGCCGTTCCTGCCGCCGCCCTTTCCGGAATGGCATCTGCCGCAGAGCAGGCCGCCGCAAAGGCTGACCCGGCCAAGGGTGAAACGCTGTACACGCAAGGTGCCCCCGACCGCAATGTGCCCGCCTGCCTGAGCTGCCACGGCGCCGCCGGCAACAGCGCTGCCGCCGCCAACCCGAAGCTGGCCGCCCAGCATCCCGAGTACGTCCACAAGCAGCTGGCCGACTTCAAGTCCAAGGCACGCAACAACGCGATCATGGTGCCGATGGCATCGGTACTGACCGACGAGGAAATGCGCAACGTCGGCGCCTACCTGGCCAAGCAGTCGCTCAAGCCGGCCACCGCCAAGAACAAGGACACCATCGAAGCCGGCCAGAAGATCTACCGCGGCGGCATCGCAGCCAAGGGCGTGCCCGCCTGCGCCGCCTGCCACGGTCCTACTGCCGCCGGCATCCCCGCCCAGTACCCGCGCATCGGCGGCCAGTGGGCGGACTATACCGAGGCACAACTGGTGGCATTCCGCCAGGGCACCCGCAAGAACAACCCGGTCATGACAACCATCGCCGCCAAGATGTCGGATGCCGAGATCAAGGCGGTGGCGGATTACGTCGCCGGCGTTCGATAACGATTCCGCGACTCCGCTGGCGCCCGCCAGGCGCCGGCGCGTTGGTTTGGCGGTCCCCCGTTCCGGCGGGGGGCCGCGGCATGCAACCGAACGCGCCTGTCACAATCGAAAAGGGTGGCCTGCTTGCCAAAGCAGGTCCGCCCTTTTTTCATTTCCAGCCGCACGTTGTTTTAGGTTTCCCTGCACATGTCGACCGCTTCCACTTCAGGGCTGCACCTGAAGACCTCTCACCGCGTGCTGCGCGACGCGGTCGAATTGTTGTCCTCGATGCGCTTCGCGATCGCGCTGCTGACGGTGATCTCCATCGCCAGCGTGATCGGCACCGTGCTCAAGCAGAACGAGCCGTATCCCAACTACGTCAACCAGTTCGGGCCGTTCTGGGCCGATGTGTTCCACACGCTGTCGCTGCAGAAGGTCTACGGTTCCTGGTGGTTCCTGCTGATCCTGGCCTTCCTGGTGGTGTCGACCAGCCTTTGCCTGATCCGCAATGCGCCCAGGATGGTGGCGGACATGCGCTCGTGGAAGGACCATGTGCGCGAGCGCAGCCTGCGCGCCTTCCATCACCGCGGCGAATTCGACGGCGCGCGCCCGCGCACCGAGGCGGTGAGCCGCCTGTCGGCGCTGCTGCGCAACCGCGGCTACCGCCTCAAGGCGGTCGAGCATGACGGCGCCACGCTGCTGGCGGCCAAGGCCGGCGCGGCCAACAAGGCCGGCTATATCCTGGCGCACACCGCCATCGTGGTGATCTGCATCGGCGGCCTGCTGGACGGCGACCTGCTGATCCGCGCGCAGATGTGGCTGGGCGGCAAGACCCCGATCAGCGGCAACGCGGTCATCAGCGAGATCCCGCCGCAGCACCGGCTGTCGGCGAGCAACCCGGGCTTTCGCGGCAACGCCTACGTGCCCGAGGGCTCGACCGTCTCCACCGCTATCCTGAACATTTCGGACGGCGCGCTGGTGCAGGACCTGCCGTTCGCGATCACGCTCAAGAAGTTCAAGGTCGATTTCTACGAGACCGGCATGCCCAAGCTGTTTGCCTCGGATGTGATCGTGACCGACCGCGCGACCGGCAAGCAGACCGAGGCCACCATCAAGGTGAACGAGCCCCTGATCGTCGACGGCATCGCCATCTACCAGTCCAGCTTCGAGGACGGCGGCTCGCGCCTGAAATTCGTCGGCTACCCGATGCAGGGCAGCGGCCACGCCACCTTCACCATCGATGGCGCGGTGGGCGGCAACAAGCCGCTGGCGGGCACCGGCACCAGCGCCGACAGCGATGGCCTGACGGTCGAGTTCAGCGACTTCCGGCTGATGAACATCGAGAACGTCACCGATGCCTCGGGCAAGCCCGACGCGCGTGGCGTGGCGCGCAAATCGTTCAACGAGACCCTGGAAAAGCACCTGGGCGCCGCCGCCAGCACCGACCGCGCCAAGACGCTGCGCAATGTCGGCCCGTCGGTGCAATACAAGCTGCGCGACCGCACCGGCCAGGCGCGCGAGTTCAACAACTACATGGTGCCGGTGCAGATGGACGGCCAGTCGGTGTTCCTGGCCGGCATGCGCGAATCGCCCAGCGAACAATTCCGCTATCTGCGCATCCCCGCCGACGACCAGGGCAGCGTGGCCGACTGGATGCGCCTGCGCGCCGCGCTGCAGGACCGCGCGCTGCGCGGCGAGGCCGCGCGCCGCTTTGCGCTGGCCTCGATGCCGGGCGATGACAAGGCCGACCTGCGCCGCCAGCTGGCCGAAAGCTCGCTGCGTGCGCTCGACCTGTTCGCAGGCGCCACGCGGCCTACGCCGGATTCGCCCCCGGGCGGCTTCACCGCGATCGCCGCGTTCCTGGAGAAATCCGTGCCCCCGGCCGAGCAGCAGAAGGCCGCCGACGTGCTCCTGAAGATCCTGAACGGGTCGATGTGGGAGCTGTGGCAGCTGGCGCGCGCCCAGGACAAGCTGCCGGTGGTAGCCAACAGCGCCCAGAGCGGCACCTTCCTGCAGCAGGCCATCAACGCGCTGTCGGACAGTTTCTTCTACGGCGCGCCGGTGTTCCTGCAGCTCGACGACTTCAAGGAGATCAAGGCCAGCGTGTTCCAGCTGACCCGTGCGCCGGGCAAGAACATCGTGTATCTTGGCTGTCTGCTGCTGGTGCTGGGCGTGTTCGCGATGTTCTATATCCGTGAGCGCCGGGTCTGGATCTGGGTGAAAGACAAGCCCGCCGAGGGCGACACCGAGCCTGGCAGCCATGTGCTGATGGCGATGTCGACCCAGCGCCGCACGATGGATTTCGAAAAGGAATTCACGGCGCTGCGCGACGATATCGGCCGCGCCGCAGGGGGCCGCAGCGAGGCGCCCGAGCCCGCCGGCACCCCCCACTGAATTGAGCAGGTACGCTATGTCCTCAAATGTGAACCAGGCCGGTCCCGCCATGCGCGGCACCACGCGCGCCGACACCGGCGCTGACGAGGCCTATCTCGAACCTTCCTTCCTGCGCCGCCTGACCTGGGTGGACTGGCTCTTTGCGCTGGCGCTGGCAGTTGGCGCCGGCGTGGCGCTGTCGCAATACGGGCAGTGGATGGACGGCTACGACAAGGCCGTGCTGATCGGCGCCGTGCCTGCGTTCGCACTGCTCGGCTGGCACTGGAAGGCGGTGCGCCCGCTGATGCTGGCGCTCACCGCGCTGTCGCTGTTCGCGATCCAGCTCTACCAGGGGCAGCTGGCGCGCGCGGACCAGGCCTTCTTCCTGAAGTATTTCCTGTCAAGCCAGTCGGCCATCCTGTGGATGAGCGCGCTGGTGTTCCTGTCCACGCTGTTCTACTGGCTCGGGCTGGCGGCGCGCTCGAACACGGGCTACAGCATCGGCAGCAAGCTGTGCTGGGGCGCGGTGGTGCTGGGCTTCACCGGCCTGCTGGTGCGCTGGTACGAGTCCTACCTGATCGGCACGGACATCGGCCACATCCCCATTTCCAACCTGTATGAAGTGTTCGTGCTGTTCACGCTGATCACTTCGCTGTTCTACCTCTACTACGAAGGCCGCTACGCCACGCGCGCGCTGGGCCCGTTCGTGATGCTGGTGGTGTCGGCCGCGGTGGGCTTCCTGCTGTGGTACACGGTCAGCCGCAATGCGCAGGAGATCCAGCCGCTGGTGCCGGCGCTGCAAAGCTGGTGGATGAAGATCCACGTGCCGGCCAACTTTATCGGCTACGGCACCTTTGCGCTGGCGGCGATGGTCTCGGTGGCCTACCTGCTCAAGCAGCGCGGCATCCTGGCTGAACGCCTGCCATCGCTGGAGCTGCTCGATGATGTGATGTACAAGGCCATCGCAGTCGGCTTTGCCTTCTTCACCATCGCCACCATCCTGGGCGCGCTGTGGGCGGCCGAGGCCTGGGGCGGCTACTGGAGCTGGGACCCGAAGGAAACCTGGGCGCTGATCGTCTGGCTGAACTACGCGGCGTGGCTGCACATGCGGCTGATGAAGGGCCTGCGCGGCACGGTGGCGGCCTGGTGGGCGCTGGTCGGCCTGCTGGTGACGACCTTTGCGTTCCTGGGCGTCAACATGTTCCTGTCGGGCCTCCACAGCTACGGCGAACTGTGACGCGGCGCCATGCTGCAATGCAAAACCTGCCTCCGGGCAGGTTTTTTTTCGTCTTTTTTCAATTTTTCTGGATGCCCATGGAATAAAGGCGTCACATCCGGTGTTTACTTGAGGAGCGGTGCCGGCTGGCGGTACCGGTTTGTATGGAGAACAAGATCATGGCACGTGTGCGTCTTACCACTGCAGCATCCCTCGTTCGTCCCGCCGCGCTCGCGCTCGGCTGTGCGGCTGTCCTGCTCGCCGGTTGTTCCGGCATGGGCCTGGGCGGTGGCGGCGGCGCCGGCAACTTGCCGCCCACGGTGAAGGTGACCAGTGGCGTGCTGACCGATCCGCAGGGCCTGACGCTGTACACCTTCGACCGCGACACCGCCGGCAGCGGCAAGAGCGCCTGCAATGGCCCGTGCGCCACCAACTGGCCGCCGCTGATGGCCGCGCCTGGCAGCAATGCGTCGGGCCAGTACACCATCATCACGCGCGATGATGGCGGCAAGCAGTGGGCGTACCGCGGCATGCCGCTGTACCGCTTTGCCAAGGACGCCAAGCCGGGCGACCGCACCGGCGACAACCTCAACAACGTCTGGCACGTGGCCAAGCCCTGACGCTTCGGCAGCCACCGCAGCCACGGCATGGAAGGGTTTGACGGCCAGCTCGTCGCGCTGGCGCCGCGGCTGCGGCGCCATGCGCGCGGCCTCACCGGCGACGCGGCGCTGGCCGACGACCTGGTGCAGGACACGCTCGAGCGCGCGCTGCGCTACCGCTGGCGCTTCCGCCTGCGCCCCGGCGCCTGGTGGGGCGACGGCGCCGATGGCCTGCTGCCGTGGCTGCTGACCCTGATGCACCGCCTGCGCCTGAATACCGTGCGCAGGAAGGAACTGGTGGTCACCACCGAGACGCTGCCCGAGGTCAGCGCCCCCGCTGACGACCCCGGCCTGCGCCGCGACCTGGTGCAGGCGCTGGCGCAACTGCCGGAGGCGCAGCGCGCGGTGCTGCTGCTGGTCAGCCTGGAACAACTGACGTACGCCGAGGCCGCGCGCGTGCTCGATATTCCGCAGGGCACGGTGATGTCGCGCCTGGCGCGGGCGCGCGAGCAGATGCGGCGGCTGCTCGACGGCGCCGGCCCGGCCCGGCCTGCCGCCGCCAGCCCCCTGCAGCGGGTGAAATGATGTCCGCCATCCACGAAGCCGATCTACATGCCTACGCCGATGGCCAGCTTTCCGGCGCGCGGCGCGCCGCCGTGGAGGCGTACCTGGCGCAGCACCCGGAGGCGGCGGCACAGGTCGCAGTCTGGCGCCGGCAGGCCGATGCCCTGCACGGGGCGCTGGATCCCGTACTGAACGAACCCGTACCGCTCGCGGCCTTGCCGCCGGGGCTGCACGGAGATCGCAAGCGCAATGCCGCGCGAACCAAGCCGCGCTGGGCCATGGCGCTGGCGGCCACCTGCGCGTCGGTGGCGCTGCTGGCGGTGGGCGGCGCTCTCGGCTGGCTGGCGCATGACCGCCTTGGCAGCAGCACGCTGGTGCTGGCGCCCGGTGAGCGCTTTGCGCGCGAGGCGCTGGCGACGCACGCGGTCTACGCTCCGGAAATGCGCCACCCGGTTGAAGTCGCGGCGACGGAAGAGGCCCACCTGATCGCATGGCTGTCCAAGCGCCTGGGCACGGCGCTGCAGGTGCCGGACCTGCGCGCGCAGGGCTTCCACTTGATCGGCGGCCGCCTGGGCGTGGCCGAAGGCGGCCCGTCGGCCATCCTGATGTATGAAGCGGACGACGGTACGCGCCTGTCGCTGCAGCTGCGGCGCATGGCACAGGGCACGCCCGATACGGGCTTCCGCGTCGAGCGCATGCCAGGCGCAGGCTCCAGGCGGCCAGCCGCCGGCCGCGACCCGATGATGGCCTTCTACTGGATCGACCGCGACCTGGGCTTTGCGCTGGCGGGCCCGCTGGAACGGGCGCGGCTGCTCACGGTGGCGCAGGTGGTGTACCAGCAGTACCAGGGCGGATAGCCGCGCGCGAGGTGCCGGCGGCACATTGCGTGTGCCTGGCACCTCATGATCCGCGGCATTCCGACGCAGGCACAAAAAACTGTCAGGACTGGCCCGCACTCTCCGACCAAGGCCAGAGTCCAATCCTGCAAGCGTGTGGGCGCGACCGGCGCCGGCACGGCCAGGCAACGAGGAAAACCATGCTGATCCCTACCCCCAAATGGTTGCGCGGCGGCGATATCGCCGCCGGCGAGATCACGCCCCGTCACGTCTTCGAAGCGCGCCGCCGCGTGCTGGCGCTGGCCGCGGCCGGCGCCGCCGGCAGCACGCTGGCGCCGTGGTTCGCGCGCCAGGCCCTGGCGCAGGGGCAGCACGGCCAGAAGCTGGCCGCCACGCCCAACAACGCCTATGTCATCACCGACAAGCGCACGCCCTTCGAGGACGTCACCACCTACAACAACTTCTACGAATTCGGCACCGACAAGTCCGACCCGGCGCGCAACGCCGGCACGCTGCGCCCGCGCCCATGGCAGGTGTCGGTGGAGGGGCTGGTGAAGAAGCCCAAGGTCTATGACCTGGACGAGCTGATGAAGCTGGCGGCAATGGAAGAGCGCGTCTACCGCCTGCGCTGCGTGGAGGGTTGGTCGATGGTGATCCCGTGGATCGGCTACCCGCTGGCCGAGCTGATCCGGCGCGTCGAGCCGCAGCCTGGTGCCAGGTACATCCAGTTCATCACGCTGGCCGACAAGAAGCAGATGCCCGGCGTCAGCAGCGGCGTGCTCGACTGGCCGTACAGCGAGGGCCTGCGCATGGACGAGGCCATGCACCCGCTCGCGCTGCTGACTTTCGGCCTGTACGGCGAGGTCCTGCCCAACCAGAACGGCGCGCCGGTGCGCATGGTGGTGCCGTGGAAGTACGGCTTCAAGAGCGCCAAGTCGATCGTGAAGATCCGCTTTGTCGACAAGCAGCCGCCCACCAGCTGGAACCTGGCCGCGCCGCAGGAATACGGCTTCTATTCGAACGTGAACCCGGACGTGGACCATCCGCGCTGGAGCCAGGCTACCGAGCGCCGCATCGGCGAGGAGCGCGGCAGCGGCTTTGGCGCGTTGTTCGCACCCAAGCGCAAGACCCTGCCGTTCAATGGCTACGGCCAGCAGGTGGCGTCGCTGTACCAGGGCATGGACCTGAAGAAGTTTTTCTGATGCAAGGCGAGCGCATGGCTACCTCTTCCACCAGCGCCGCCGCCGTGGCGGCGCGCAAGCCGGCCGGCCTGGCCACGCTGTCGCCGCAGCGCGTGCGCGCGCTCAAGCTTGCGGTCTGGCTGCTGGCGCTGCTGCCGTTCGTACGGCTGCTGTACCTGGGGGCCACGGAGCAGTTCGGCGCCAATCCGCTTGAATTCGTGACGCGCTCCACCGGCACCTGGACGCTGGTGATGCTGTGCCTGACGCTGACCATCACCCCGCTACGCCGCCTCACCGGCTGGAACTGGCTGATCAAGCTGCGGCGCATGCTGGGCCTGTTCGCGTTCTTCTACGGCCTGCAGCACTTCCTGCTGTGGATCGGCGTGGACCGCGGATTTGACCTCGCCTACATGATCAAGGACGTGTACAAGCGGCCCTTCATCACGGTCGGGTTCACCGCCTTCATGCTGATGGTCCCGCTGGCGCTGACCTCGACCAACGGTATGGTGCGCTGGCTGGGCGGCAAGCGCTGGCAGGCGCTGCACAAGCTGGTCTATGCGATCGCGGTGCTGGCCATCCTGCACTACTGGTGGCACAAGGCGGGCAAGAACGACTTTGGCGAAGTGTCGATCTACGCGGCGGTGGTGTTCATGCTGCTGGGGATGCGGCTGTGGTGGCGGCTGCGCAAGCCCGCCGAGGGGGTGCGCCAGCCCGCCACGTAGGCGGGCCGGGCTTTGGGATTTAATCCTGCAGCAGGCGTTCGTCGCGGAACAAGTCCTCGACCAGTTCGCGCTCGCGCACCAGGTGCACCCTGGCGCCATCGACCATCACTTCGGCGGCGCGCGGGCGGGTGTTGTAGTTGGAGCTCATGGTGAAGCCGTAGGCGCCGGCCGACATCACTGCCAGCAGGTCGCCCGGCTGCACTGCCAGCGCGCGGTCGCGGCCGAGCCAGTCACCGGATTCGCACACCGGGCCGACGATGTCGTAGGTCACCGCTTGCGCGTCGCGCAGCACCACCGGCTCGATGCGGTGGTAGGCCTCGTACATGGCCGGGCGAGCCAGGTCGTTCATGGCGGCATCGACGATGCAGAAGTTCTTGGCCGCGCCGGGCTTGAGGAACTCCACCTGCGTCAGCAGCACGCCGGCGTTGCCCACCAGCGAGCGGCCCGGCTCGAACAGCACCTCGCGGTGGCCGTGGCCGCGCGCGGCCACGCGTTCCAGCAGCGTGGTGGCAAAGCCGGTGATGTCCGGCGGGGTTTCGTCGGTGTAGGTGATGCCCAGGCCGCCGCCCACGTCGATATGCTCCAGGCGGATGCCGTCGCGCTCGAGCGCCTCGACCACGTCCAGCACCTTGTCCAGCGCTTCCAGATAGGGCTCGACCTCGGTGATCTGCGATCCGATATGGCAGTCGATGCCGGTCACTTCCAGGTGCGGCAGCGCGGCCGCGGCGCGGTAGGTCGGCAGCACGTCCTCGAAGGCGATGCCGAACTTGTTGCCCTTCAGGCCGGTGGAGATATACGGGTGCGTCTTGGCGTCGACGTCCGGGTTGATGCGCAGCGACACGCGCGCACGCTTGCCCACGCGGCCGGCCACTTCGTTGAGGCGGTCCAGCTCGGGGATCGACTCGACATTGAAGCAACGCACGTCATGTGCCAGCGCCAGTTCCATTTCCGCCGCGCTCTTGCCCACGCCCGAGAACACCACCTTGCGCGGGTCGCCGCCGGCGGCCAGCACGCGCTTGAGTTCGCCGCCCGAGACGATGTCGAAGCCGGCACCGAGCTTGGCAAGCACCTGCAGCACCGCCAGGTTGGAGTTTGCCTTCATGGCGTACTGGACCTGCGCCTTGCGGCCCTGGCAGGCGGCGGCGTAGGCCTGGTAGGCAGCGGTCAGCGCCGCGCGCGAGTACACATAGGTCGGCGTGCCGAATTCAGCAGCGATGCGCGCCAGCGGCACCTGCTCGACGGCAAGCGCGCCGTCCTGGCGATGGAAAAATGCGGTCATGGTTATCGGGTGGTGGAGGCGGCAGGGGACGAGGCCGGCTGCGCGGCGGGGGCAGGGGTGGCGGGCGGGGCCGGCATGGCATCGGCGCGGCCCAGGCCCGGATCCGTCACGGTCGGCGGGGTCGGCTCGGGCGGCACTTTGGGCATGGTCAGCGGCCCGCGGATGCCGCATCCGCCCAGTAGGGGCATCGCAAGGGCGGCGGCAAACGCCGATACAATCGCAACACGACGCAGCATCGGGTCGTCCTTTAGGCTGTTGGCAAGGCGTTGGATGGCCCGCGCGCAACGGCCGGGCATCCGAAGGATTCTTAACAAAAAAGCCGTTCGCGCCACGTACGCCCGGTCCGGGCAGCGGCGGCAACGGCGGTCTCGGAGTTTAGCATGCCCCCCTTGAGCGAAAGCGAGTTCCTGGCCCTGGCCACGCAGGAGCTGGACCGCATCGAAGCCACGGTCGAGGCGGCCGCCGACGCGGCCGACGCCGATATTGAGATCAGCCGCACCGGCAACGTGATGGAGCTGGAGTTCGAGAACGGCACCAAGATCATCATCAACAGCCAGGCGCCGATGCAGGAACTGTGGGTGGCCGCGCGCGCCGGCGGCTTCCACTTCCGCCGCGACGGCGAGCGCTGGATCGACACCCGCAACGGCGGCGAGCTGTACGCGGCGCTGTCGGGCTACGTCAGCGAGCAGGCCGGCGCGGCCCTCACGCTGGGCTGACGCAAAGCCTGCCTCGCGGCAAAAGAAAAGCCGGCCTCGTGGGCCGGCTTTCCGCTGTCTGGCGGCCGTGATCAGGCGCCGCCGAACATCTCCAGGATCTTCTTCTTCTCGGTCTCGGTGTCGGCCGGCGCGTTGGTCGACTCCTCCGGCTTGCCCGGCCACGGATCGCCCAGGCCCACCGAAGCCACCCCGGCGCCGCCGGCATTCTCTTCGAAGGTCCAGTCGCCGCCCACCATCAGCACGCCTTCCGGCGCAGGGCGCTCCGGCGACTCCGGCACGCCCTTGAGCGCCTTGCTCATGTAGCCCACCCAGATCGGCAGCGCCAGGCCGCCACCGGTTTCGCGCACGCCCAGGCTCTTGGGCTGGTCGTATCCCATCCAGGCGATTGCCACCAGGTTGGGCGTGTAGCCGGCAAACCAGGCATCGACCGCGTCGTTGGTGGTGCCGGTCTTGCCCGCCAGGTCGTTGCGGCCCAGGCGCTGCTTGGCGCTGTTGGCGGTGCCTATGCGCACCACGTCGCGCAGCATGGTGTCGGCGAGAAAGGCGGTGCGTGCGTCAAGCACGCGCACGGCGTCGGTGCCGGCGCGCTGCGGCTGGGTTTCGGAGATCACGTTGCCGCGCGCGTCCACCACCTTCTGGATCAGGTACGGGTTGATGCGGTAGCCGCCGTTGGCGAACACCGAGTACGCGCCCGCCATCTGCAGCGGCGTCACGGCGCCCGAGCCCAGCGCCATCGGCAGGTAGGCCGGGTGCTTGTCGGCCTCGAAGCCGAAGCGCGTGATGTAGTCCTGCGCGTACTGCGTGCCGATCGCGCGCAGGATCCGCACCGAGACCAGGTTCTTGGACTTGGCCAGCGCGCGGCGCATGGTCATCGGGCCCTCGAAGCGGCCGTCATAGTTCTTCGGTTCCCACACCTGGCCGCCGGTATCGGGGCCGATCGTCAGCGGTGCGTCGTTGATCACCGTGGCCGGCGAGAAGCCCTTTTCCAGCGCGGCCGAGTAGATGAACGGCTTGAAGCTGGAACCCGGCTGGCGCCAGGCCTGGGTCACGTGGTTGAACTTGTTGCGGTTGAAGTCGAAGCCGCCCACCATCGAACGGATCTCTCCGTCCTGCGGGTTGATCGACACGAACGCCGCGGCCACTTCCGGCAGCTGGGTCACCGACCAGTTGCCTTTCTCGTCCTGGGTCACGCGGATGACCGCGCCGGGGCGCATCTTCATCTTGGGTTGCGCGTTGGACGACAGCGACGGCGCGATAAAGCGCAGCGCCGAGCCCTCGATGGTTGCCACTTCGCCGGACAGCAGCGTCGCCTTCACCTGCTTGGCCGACACGCTGGTGACCACGGCCGAGCGCAGGTCGCCGCTGCCGGGGTGCTCGACCAGCGCATCGTCGATGGCCTGCTCGCGCTCGGCCGGGTCGGAAGGCAGGTCGATAAAGGCCTCGGGGCCGCGGTAGCCGTGCTTGCGCTCGTAGTTCATGATGCCGGTGCGCACCGACTCATAGGCGGCGTCCTGGTCCGGCTTGGTCAGCGTGGTGTAGACCGTCAGGCCGCGCGTGTAGGTTTCTTCGCGGTACTGCGCGTACATCAGCTGGCGCACGATCTCGGCGACGTATTCGGCGTGGGTCGAGAACTCGTTGCCCTCGGTGCGCACCTTAAGCTCGGCATGCACGGCCTGCTCGTACTGGTCGGGCGTGATATAGCCCAGGTCGCGCATGCGCTGCAGGATGTACTCCTGGCGCACCTTGGCGCGGCGCGGGTTGACCACCGGGTTGTACGCCGACGGCGCCTTGGGCAGGCCGGCCAGCATGGCGGCCTCGGCCGGCGTCACTTCGCGCACCGACTTGCCGAAGTACACGCGCGCGGCGCTGTCGAAGCCGTAGGCGCGCTGCCCCAGGTAGATCTGGTTCATGTACAGCTCGAGGATCTGGTCCTTGTTCAGGTTGGCCTCGATCTTGTACGCCAGCAGCATCTCGTAGATCTTGCGCGTGTAGGTCTTCTCGCTGGACAGGAAGAAGTTGCGCGCCACCTGCATGGTGATGGTGGAGGCGCCCTGCGACAGCCCGCCGCGCAGGTTGGCCAGCCCGGCGCGCAGCACGCCGACAAAGTCGACGCCGCCGTGCTCGTAGAAGCGGTCGTCCTCGATCGCCAGGACCGCTTTTTTCATCACGTCCGGAATCTCGGCGATGGGCACGAAGTTGCGCCGCTCTTCGCCGAATTCGCCGATCAGCACATTGTCCGCGGTGTAGATGCGAAGCGGGATCTTGGGCCGGTAGTCGGTGATGGTGTCCAGCGAAGGCAGGTTGGGCGCGGCCACCAGCAGCGCGTAGCCGAGCAGCAGCGCAATCACGACGGCACCGGCGACAACCAGTCCGACCGCCCAGAACATGAGCCGCGTCCAGATCGGACGGCGGGCAGGGTGGGACGGCTTGTGTTGTGCGGTGGCCATAAGGGAAATACCTAGTCAGGGGTGCCCGGGATTATATCTTCCGGCATCGGCCCGCCCGGGCGTACAGTGGTGCGGGCGCCGCTATCGCGCTGTTACAAGATGTAATGTGGCGAATGCGTGCACGCACGGCGATGTTGTGTGCAGCTAGAGGGGTACGGGCAGGCGCACAAGCGGGCACGGAAGGGAACCCGACGACCGTGGGGTTTTGGCAACGGATTGGTGAGGGGCTTCTCAAAAAGAACTCGGCGCCAGTTCGGCACATTGCCACCGATGCTGGATTTTGTGAGAATCGACCAACATAAAAGAGCAAAGGTTTCATTCAAGAAACAAGGCTCGCCCGATTAGAGCGTTCAAGCCAGGGGCGAGTTCAAAAGTCAGGGGGTCACCTTGCGTCGGGGCATTTTGTCGGGGCTTCTACGCCGGACTACGGTCGGCGTGGATATCGGGTCGTCCAGTGTCAAGGTAGTCGAGCTGTCCGTAGGGGGCAGCAGGCAAGACTATCGGCTGGAAAAATGCGCCAGCGAACTGCTGGACCGCAACGCCGTTGCCGATGGCAACGTCATCAATATCGAGGCCGTCGGGATCGCGCTCAAACGCGCGCTGGGCAAGGCCGGCATCCGTTCGAAGGACGTGGTGCTGGGCGTGCCGTCCATGCTGACGGAGTCACAGACGGTCAGCCTGCCGGACAACCTGTCCGAAGACGAGCTGTATTCCCAGGTCGAGTCCGAGGCGCACCGGCTTTATCCGCCGTCGCAGGCGGTCAACTTCGACTTCGCCGTGATCGGCCCCAGCGAGACCGAGGGCGGCATCGGCGTGCGCGTCACGGCGGCCAACAGCGACCGCGTGCAGGAGCGCGTGACCGCGGCCGAGATGGCCGGGCTCAAGCCCCAGGTCATGGATGTCGAGGAATACGCGGTGCAGCGCTCGATCGTGCAGATGCTGGGCGTGCCGCACGAGATGCCCGAGGCCGATGCGCGCGCGCTGCCGGTGGTGGCGGTGATCCACCTGGGCGGCAGCCGTTCCAAGGCGATCTTCTACCAGGGCTGGAAGGAACTCTACGAGCAGCCGCTGAACAGCTACGGCGACCAGCTCACGCAGAGTGCGGCGCGCATGTTCACCCTCGACGCGCTCAAGGCCGAGATCAAGAAGCGCAAGAACACGCTGCCTGAAGCCTGGCGCGCGCAGTTGCTCAAGCCGTCGCTGGATGCACTGGCGATGGAAGTGCAGTCCGCGGTCGGCAACTTCATCGCCAGTTCCAGCCTGGGCCGGGTCGACGAGATCCTGCTCTCGGGCGGACATGCGTCGCTGCTCGGCGTGCAATCGGCAATCCAGCACCAGACCAAGATCACCACCACGCTGGCGAACCCGTTCGCCAACATGGCGACCAACGCCAAGGTCAACGAGCGCTACCTGCAGCGCGACTTGCCGGCGTACATCGTCAGTGCCGGCCTGGCCCTGCGCGGCCTGCAATAACGCACCGGAGGCATCAGATGTCTACGAACACACTGCCTTCGGTCAACCTGCTGCCTTACCACGAAGCCCGCAAGGCAGCACGCCGCAAGAAGGTCTATACGATGCTGGCCGGTGCCGCGGTGGCTGGCGCTGCCGTGGTGCTGCTGGGCGGCTTCTATATCGACGGGCGCATCGCTTCGGTGGTCGCGCTCAACCAGGTATTGAGCACTGAGAACGCCAGGCTGGACGGGCAGATCCGCGAGGTCAACAGCCTGAAGAAGGACATCGACGCGCTGCTGCAGCGCCAGAAGGCGGTTGAAAGCCTGCAGACCGAGCGCAACCGCCCGGTGCAGCTGCTTGAGGAACTGGTGCGGCAGGTGCCGGAGGGCGTCTACCTGACCAGTCTGAAGCAGACCGGCGAGGCCTTCACCATCGCGGGCGTGGCGCAGTCCAACGAGCGCATTTCCGAGCTGCTGCGCAACCTGAGCGGGGTGGCCTGGCTGGACAAGGCCGAGCTGGTCGAATCCAAGGCTGTCACCATGACCAACAACCTGCGCGAGCAGCGCCGGTTGTTCGACTTCTCGATGCGTTTCGCGTACCGCGCGCCGGAAGCGGCGGCCGACGGCAAGAAGGCCGTGCCGGGCGCGTCCGCACCCGCAGCCGCCCCAGTTCCCGCACCCGCAGCCGGAAAGGCCTGACCATGGCGCTCAATACTGAAATCAACCTGGCCGACCTGACCGGCCAGTTCCGCGGGCTCAACCTGAACGAACCGGAGACGTGGCCGGCCGCGCCGCGCGTGCTGTTCGCGGTGCTGGCCGCGGCCGTGGTGCTGCTGCTGGGCTGGCAGTTCTACTGGAGCGCCAAGTTCGACGAACTCGACCGCCAGCGCCAGGAGCAGGAAAGCCTGAAGCAGGCGTACCAGTCCAAGGTGGCGCAGGTGGCCAACCTGGACGCACTGCGCGAGCAGAAGAAGCAGGTGGAGCAGCGCGTGGCGCTGCTGGAGCGGCAGCTGCCCAACAAGGCCGAGATGGATGCACTGCTGGCCGACGTCAACCACGCCGGTGTCGCACGCGGGCTGCAGTTCGAGCTGTTCAAGCCGCAGGGGGCGGTGATCAAGCCCTACTTCGCCGAGATCCCGGTGAACCTGCGCGTGACCGGGCGCTACCACGAGGTGGCGCAGTTCAATGCCGACGTTGCGGCCCTGTCGCGGATCGTGTCGATGCAGAACCTGCAGCTGGCCAATACCAAGGAAGGCGGGATGTCGATGGAGGCGGTGGCGATGGCCTACCGCGCGCTCGACCCGGACGAGCAGGCCGCGCAGCGCAAGGCCGCGGCAGCCGCTGCGGCAGCCAAGGCAGGAGGTGCCAAATGAGGCGCACCGCCCGTACCCGCAGCCTCGCGTGGATCACGGCGCCACGCACGTTCGCGGCGGCGGCGCTGGCCGTCGGCCTGCTCGGCGCCTGCGGCGCCAGCGATGAAGACGCCTTGCGCCAGTGGATGGATGCCACACGCAGCGCGCGCGCCAAGCCGCCCGAGCCGCTGCCCGACGCCCGGCCCTATGTGCCGCGCGAGTACGCCGCAGCCAAGGCGCCCGAGCCCTTCGCGCAGGCCAAGATCGGCGAGCTGAACAAGACGCTGGCGGATTCGCCCGAAGCCGGGCGGCGCCGCGAGCCGCTGGAGGACTACCCGCTCGAGAACTTCAAGATGCTCGGGATGATGAAGAAGCACGGGGAGACTTTCGGCATCGTGCGGGTTGATAACAAGATCCACCATATCAAGGTGGGTCAGTATCTCGGCCAGAGCTATGGCCGGGTGGTCCGCATCACCGATCAGGAGATCGTGCTGCGCGAATTGGTCCGGGAGGGGGTATCAGAGTGGAAAGAGAAAATGACCAGCCTGAAGCTGGAGGTGGCGGCATGACCCTCGCGCGCTGGTACCGTGCGCTCGCGGGCGCCGCAAGAATGGCAATGGCGCTGTTGCTGGTGATTGCCGCGCCGGCCGCGCTGGCACAAAGCAACCGCATCAAGTCGGTTGACGTCAGCATGGTCGGGGAGCAGACCGTGTTCACGATCGAGCTCGAACGGCCGCTGGCGCAGAAGCCGGCGGACTTCACCACGCAGAACCCGGCACGGCTCGCGATCGATTTCTTCGATACCGGCTTTGCCAACCGGCGCGCGCAGTACGACTACGGCGGCAAGCTGGTCAAGTCAGCCAACGTGGTGCAGATCGGCGACCGTACCCGCGTGATCCTCGACCTCACGCGCAACGCCACCTATCGCACCGACCAGCGCGGCAACTATTTCGTGGTGGCGCTGGATAATGTGGCGCCGGCGGTCAAGAACGCTGCGCCCACGTTTGCGCCGGCTGCGACGGCGACGTCCACAGCCGCGGCGGCGCGGCCGTCGGTGCGCAATGTCGACTTCCGCCGCGGTGCCGATGGCGCCGGGCGCGTGGTGGTGGACCTGTCCTCGCGCGATTCGGGCATCAACATCGCGCAGCAGGGCAAGAATATCGTGGTCGATTTCCTCGGCACCACGCTGCCTGACAACCTGCGGCGGCGTTTCGACGTCAGCGACTTCGGCACGCCGGTGCAGGGCATGCAGGCCTCGGACACCAACGGCAACGCGCGCCTGACGATCGAGCCGCGCGGCAACTGGGAATACAGCTCGTACCAGACCGATACCCAGTTCGTGGTCGAGGTGCGCCCGGTCAAGGAAGACCCGACCAAGCTGATCAGTGGCCCAGGCTACCGCGGCGAGCGCCTGTCGCTGAACTTCCAGAACATCGACATCCGCTCGCTGCTGCAGGTGTTTGCCGATTTCACCAACCTGAACATCATCACCAGCGAAAGCGTGCAGGGCAACCTGACCCTGCGCCTGAAGGATGTGCCGTGGGACCAGGCGCTGCAGATCGTGATGGATGCCAAGGGCCTGGCCTCGCGCCGCAACGGCAATGTGCTGTGGGTGGCGCCCAAGGCGGAGCTGCAGACCAAGGAGAAGCTGGAACTGGAGTCGCAGCAGCAGATCAATGACCTGGAGCCGATCCGCAGCCAGGTGTTCCAGCTCAATTACCAGCGTGCCGAAGACGTGCGCAAGATGCTGCTGGGCATGGGGGCGGGCGGCGGTGCCGTGGCCGCCGTCAGTACCGCCGGGGCGGCGGGCGCCAGCACGCGCATGCTGTCCAGGCGCGGTTCGTTGACGGCCGATGCGCGCACCAACCAGCTCTTCGTCTCGGATATCGCCAGCAAGCTGGAAGAGGTGCAGAACTTCATCGGCAAGATCGACATCCCGGTGCGCCAGGTGATCATCGAGGCGCGCATCGTCGAGGCCACCGACTCCTTCAGCCGCAACCTGGGTGTGAAGCTGGGCTTTGCCGGGCAGTACAACAATGCCCGCGTCGGCAACACGTACAACAACGTGCTGCCCGGGGCCACCTCCGACAACGGCCCGTTCCTGAGCCTACCCGCCGGTGCCATCAACGGCACCAACCCGGCCAATGTCGCGGTCAGCCTGTTCAACAGCGCCGCCACCAAATTCCTGGCACTGGAGTTGTCGGCGCTGGAAGCGGATGGCAAGGGCAAGATCATCTCCAGCCCGCGCGTGGTCACGGCCAACAACATCAAGGCGCTGATCGAGCAGGGTACCGAGCTGCCGTACCAGGCGGCGACCTCCAGCGGTGCGACCTCGGTGCAGTTCCGCAAGGCCAACCTGAAGCTGGAAGTGACGCCCCAGATCACGCCCGAAGGCAATGTGCTGCTCGATGTGGATGTGAACAAGGACAGCGTCGGCATCCAGACCACTTCCGGCTTTGCCATCGACACCAAGCACGTGCAGACCCAGGTGCTGGTGGAGAACGGCGGCACGGTGGTGATCGGCGGCATCTACACCCAGACCGAGTCCAACGAAACCGACAAGGTGCCGCTGCTGGGTGATATCCCGGTGCTGGGCTACCTGTTCAAGAACAACGCCAAGGTGCGCAACCGCACCGAGCTGCTGGTGTTCCTGACCCCGCGCATACTGAACGAGAGCGTGTCGCTCCGGTAGGGACATGGCGTCCGGAGGACGCCGGATACAGTAGACTGGCAGGCCGCATCGAGGGATGCGGCCTTTTTTTTGCGCGCCGCGGGGGGCGGAGACGGCCCCGGGACGGGCCAGCCATGTGGGCCATGCCGCATTCGCCACTTGCCGGCCGCGCCACAACATAAGAAGATGATGCAGTTCCCAACCGGGGAGGACGGCCCGCATGCCGCGCTCCCGAACGACAGTCCAGTGACAGCCTCAGCGACAGGCCCGGCGGCACAGCGCCAGGCCCAGGATCGGCGCGATGCCGATCGATCTGACTCCGAGCGACCGGAATCCGATCGACCCAACCTCTTTTTCGTCGGCCTGATGGGCGCCGGCAAGACCACCGTGGGCCGCACGGTGGCGCGGCGCCTGCACTATCCGTTCTTCGATTCCGACCATGAACTGGAGGCGCACTGCGGCGTGCGCATCCCGGTGATCTTCGAGGTCGAGGGCGAAGCCGGCTTCCGCGACCGCGAGGCCGCGATGATCCGCGAGCTGGCCGCGCGCCAGGGCATTGTGCTGGCCACCGGCGGTGGCGCCGTGCTGCGCGCCGAGAACCGCGAGGTGCTGAAGGCCCGCGGCACGGTCGTGTACCTGCGCGCCAGCCCTCACGACCTGTGGCTGCGCACCCGCCACGACCGCAACCGGCCGCTGCTGCAGACCGAGGACCCCAAGGGCAAGCTCGAGGCGCTCTATGCCGAGCGCGACCCGCTCTACCGCGAGGTTGCCGACTTCATCATCGAAACCGGCAAGCCTTCGGTGGCGCAGCTTGCTAATATGGTGTTGATGCAACTTGAAATGGCCGGTTTCCCGATCGATCCCCCGCAGCCGGCCTCCGCGCCGCCGGAAGCGTCGGAGCCGCCGGCGCAGGACCCCAATCCATGATTACGCTTGAAGTCGACCTGGGCGAGCGCAGCTACCCCATCCATATCGGTACCGGCCTGCTGGACAACGCCGAACTGCTGCGCCCGCATGTACGCGGCCAGCACGCCGTCATCGTCACCAACGAAACCGTCGGCCCGCTCTACGCGGCGCGGGTGGAGGCGGCCCTGGCCGCGCTCGGCAAGACCGTGCGCACCGTCACGCTGCCCGACGGCGAAGCCTTCAAGCACTGGGAAACGCTGAACCGGATCTTCGACGCGCTGCTGCAGGCCGGCGCCGACCGCAAGACCACGCTGGTCGCGCTGGGCGGCGGCGTGGTGGGCGACATGACCGGGTTTGCCGCGGCCTGCTACATGCGCGGCGTGCCCTTCATCCAGATGCCGACCACGCTGCTGGCGCAGGTGGATTCGTCGGTGGGCGGCAAGACCGGCATCAACCACCCGCTCGGCAAGAACATGATCGGCGCGTTCCACCAGCCCAACGCGGTGATTGCCGACATCGACACGCTGCGCACGCTGCCCGCGCGCGAACTGGCCGCCGGCATGGCCGAGGTCATCAAGCACGGCGCCATCGCCGATGCCGAGTACTTCGGCTGGATCGAGCGCAATATCAAGCCGCTGAATGCCTGCGACCCGGACCTGATGGCGCTCGCCGTGCAGCGCTCCTGCGAGATCAAGGCCGGCGTGGTGGCCCAGGACGAGCGCGAGGGCGGCCTGCGCGCCATCCTCAATTTCGGCCACACCTTCGGCCATGCGATCGAGGCCGGCATGGGCTACGGCGCCTGGCTGCACGGCGAGGCCGTCGGCTGCGGCATGGTGATGGCCGCCGACCTGTCGCACCGGCTGGGCTTTATCGACACCGAGACCCGCGCCCGCATCCGTGAGCTGACGCAGGCCGCCAACCTGCCCGTGGTGGCGCCGGAACTCGGTGCCGACCGCTATATCGAACTGATGAAGGTCGACAAGAAGGCCGAGGCGGGCAGCATCAAGTTCATCCTGCTGAAGCAGCTCGGCGAAGCGTTCATCACCACCGTGCCGGACGCTGACCTGCGCGCCACGCTCGCGCACGCCATGCTCAAACCACCCACCGAGGCCCCGGTCGCCTGACCGATCGGTTATGCCTCGCCACCCCGCCCCAGCCACCGGACGCGCCGCATGACCGACTTTGAAAGCCATCTCGCCCCTTACGCCGCCCGCTCTGCGCAGACGCGCGGGCGGGTGCATGCAGAACCCGCATCGCTGTCGCGCAGCGAATTCCAGCGCGACCGCGACCGGGTCATCCACAGCACGGCGTTCCGGCGGCTCGAGTACAAGACCCAGGTCTTCGTCAACCATGAAGGGGACCTGTTCCGCACCCGGCTGACCCACAGCCTGGAGGTGGCGCAGATCGCCCGCTCGATCGCGCGCAACCTGCGCCTCAATGAAGACCTGGTCGAGGCGATCTCGCTGGCGCACGACCTGGGGCACACCCCCTTTGGCCACGCCGGGCAGGATGCGCTCAATACCTGCATGAAGAACCACGGCGGCTTCGAGCACAACCTGCAGAGCCTGCTGGTGGTGGACGAGCTGGAAGAGCGCTACGGCGGCTTCAACGGGCTGAACCTGACCTTCGAGACGCGCGAGGGCATCCTCAAGCATTGCTCGCGGGTCAATGCCTCGGCGCTGGGTGAGCTGGGCCGGCGCTTCCTGGAGGGCACGCAGCCGTCGCTGGAGGCGCAGCTGGCCAACCTCGCCGACGAGATCGCCTACAACAACCACGATATCGACGATGGCTTGCGCTCGGGGCTGCTGACGCTGGAGCAGCTCGACGAGGTGCCGATGTGGGCCCGCCACCGCGCCGAGGTGGCCGAAGTCTTCCCTGGCGTCAACGGCCGGCGCGCCATCAACGAGACGGTCCGGCGCATGATCAATACGCTGATCGTCGACCTGATCGAGACCACCAGCAGCAATATCGCCGCGGCCAACCCGCGCAATATCGACGCGGTGCGCGCCGCCGGCCCGCTGGTCGGCTTCAGCCCGCAGATGCATGAAGAAGCAGCCGAACTCAAGCGCTTCCTGTTCCGGCACCTGTACCGGCACTACCTGGTGATGCGTATGTCGGCCAAGGCGCAGCGCATTGTCGGCGACCTGTTCCAGGCCTTCATGTCCGACCCGCGCCTGCTGCCGCCGCAGTACCAGGCCAGCCATGGCGGCGACCAGTCGCGTCTGATTGCCCACTACATCGCGGGCATGACCGACCGCTACGCGATCCGCGAGCACCGCCGCATCTTCGCGGTCAGCGAAGGCAACTGACGGCCGCGTTCCGGCTGGCCGTCCAATCGGCGCGCCAGCCTGCCGCATAAGTGGGGACGGATCAGGCTATGATGCGGGCATCTATGCTCGCATGACTGTCATGGCACGCCTTCCCCGCTTTTCCCCCGCCGGTCTGCCCGCCCTGGTGTTGCAGCGCGGCAACAACCGCCAGCCCGTATTCCTGGGGCCGGACGACTACCTGCACTACCTCGACTGCCTGCGCATGGCCGCGCGCGAGCATGACCTTGCCATCCACGCCTACGCGCTGCGGCCCAACCACGTTCACCTGGTGGCCACGCCCAAGGAGTCAGACTCGCTGAGCCTGACCATGCAGGCGGTGGGGCGGCGCTATGCGCGCTACTTCAACCGGGTGGCCAGCCGCACCGGCACGCTGTGGGAAGGGCGCTTCCGTTCCGCGGTGTTCGACCCGGCCCGGTGGATGCTGCCGGCGATGCTCTATGTCGAGGGCAACGCGCTGCGCGCGGGCGAGGTGAGCGCGCCCGAGGGCGACCGCTGGAGCAGCTACCACCATCACGCCGGCATCGAGGCCAGCCCGTTTGTGAGCGACCACTCCGCGTACTGGGAGCTGGGCAATACGCCGTTCGAGCGCCAGTCGAACTACCGGATGCTGAGCGCCGAGGGCCTGTCGGGCAAGACCCTGGAGACCCTGCGCGCCCATGCCCACAGCGGCTGGCCGCTTGGCGACGAAGCGTTCCTGGCCCAATTGGAGCGGCACGCAACACGGCGCGTGCAACCGCTGCCGAAAGGGCGCCCCAAAAAGGTGCAAACGGCACCGGTGGATGTGCCAGAGCCGTCGCATAATTAATATGTCCCCATTTAAATAGATCACCGAAACGGTGCGTAACTTAATGTGATCCGACCCCATTTAAAAATTTTGCGAGGCGAACGCGATTCCCATATAGTTGCTCCACCCACAGTCATTGTGCGGCGCGTCACGCTCGTGTACGCCGCTGCGGCCCGCTGACAGCTTCGTCCCCATTTTCCGTCCCGCCGGTTTCCGGTTTGGGTGGAGGAATAAAGAAAACGAGAAAGCGCGCGGTCCCCGTTCCGGTACGCCCAGCCAGTTCGCGCAGCCTTCACCGGAATTCAGCCCGTGGACCAAACGAAAAATCTTTCGGCCCAAGCGCAGACCAGCGAGTCTTCCCACGCCATTGACCTGCGCCCGCAAGCGCAGGGCATGTACGATCCCAGCAACGAGCATGACGCCTGCGGCGTCGGCATGGTCGCGCATATCAAGGGCAAGAAGTCCCACGAGATCATCTCGCAGGGCCTGAAGATCCTGGAGAACCTGGACCACCGGGGTGCGGTCGGCGCCGATGCGCTGATGGGCGACGGTGCCGGCATCCTGATCCAGATCCCGGACCAGTTCTACCGCGAGGAAATGGCCGCGCAGGGCGTGAGCCTGCCGCCCGCCGGCGAATACGGCGTGGGCATGATCTTCCTGCCGAAGGAACACGCCTCGCGCCTGGCCTGCGAGCAGGAACTGGAGCGCACGGTCCGCCTGGAAGGCCAGGTCGTGCTGGGCTGGCGCGACGTGCCGGTCGACGCCAAGATGCCGATGTCGCCGACGGTGCGCACCACCGAGCCGGTGATCCGCCAGATCTTCATCGGGCGCGGCCGCGACATCATGACCACGGACGCGCTGGAACGTAAGCTCTACGTCATCCGCAAGACCGCCAGCCACGCCATCCAGGCGCTCAGGCTCAAGCACGGCAAGGAATACTTCGTGCCGTCGATGTCGGCCCGTACCGTGGTGTACAAGGGCCTGCTGCTGGCCAACCAGGTTGGCGAGTACTACCTGGACCTGCTGGACCAGCGCGCCGTCTCGGCCCTGGCCCTGGTGCACCAGCGCTTCTCGACCAACACCTTCCCGGCCTGGGAACTGGCCCACCCGTACCGCATGGTCGCCCACAACGGCGAAATCAACACGGTCAAGGGCAACGTCAACTGGATCAACGCGCGCACCGGCGCGATCTCGTCGCCGGTGCTCGGCGACGACCTGCCCAAGCTGTGGCCGCTGATCTACCCGGGCCAGTCCGACACCGCATCGTTCGACAACTGCCTCGAACTGCTGACGATGGCCGGCTACCCGCTCGTCCACGCGATGATGATGATGATCCCGGAAGCCTGGGAGCAGCACACGCTGATGGACGACAACCGCCGCGCCTTCTACGAGTACCACGCCGCCATGATGGAGCCGTGGGACGGCCCGGCCGCGATCTGCTTCACCGATGGCCGCCAGATCGGCGCCACGCTGGACCGCAACGGCCTGCGCCCGGCACGTTTCTACGTGACCGAGGACGACATCGTGGTGCTGGCTTCGGAAGCCGGCGTGCTGCCGTTCCCCGAGTCGCGCATCGTTGAGAAGTGGCGCCTGCAGCCGGGCAAGATGTTCCTGATCGACATGGAGCAGGGCCGCATCATCGACGACAAGGAACTCAAGGACAACCTGGCCAACGCCAAGCCGTACAAGAGCTGGATCGACGCCGTGCGCATCAAGCTGGACGAGCTCGACGCCAAGCCGGAAGACGTTGCCGCCGAGAAGAAGCCCGTGGCCAAGCTGCTGGACCGCCAGCAGGCCTTCGGCTACACCCAGGAAGACGTCAAGTTCCTGATGGCGCCGATGGCGCTGGCCGGCGAGGAAGCCACCGGCTCGATGGGCAACGACTCGCCGCTGGCCATCCTGTCGTCCAAGAACAAGACGCTGTACCACTACTTCAAGCAGCTGTTTGCCCAGGTCACCAACCCGCCGATCGACCCGATCCGCGAGAACATGGTGATGTCGCTGGTGTCGTTCATCGGCCCGAAGCCGAACCTGCTGGAGCTGAACAACATCAACCCGCCGATGCGCCTCGAAGTGTCCCAGCCGGTGCTGGACTTCAAGGACATCGCCAAGATCCGCAACATCGAGCACTACACCGGCGGCAAGTTCCGTTCGTACGAGCTGAACATCTGCTACCCGAAGGCCTGGGGCAAGGAAGGCATCGAAGCGCGCCTGGCCTCGCTGTGCGCCGAAGCCGTGGATGCGGTGCGTTCGGGCTTCAACATCCTGATCGTGTCGGACCGCCGCGTGGATGCCGAGCATGTCGCGATTCCCGCGCTGCTGGCCACGTCCGCCATCCACCACCATCTGGTGGAGAAGGGCCTGCGCACGTCCACCGGCCTGGTGGTCGAGACCGGCACCGCCCGTGAAGTGCACCACTTCGCGCTGCTGGCCGGCTATGGCGCCGAAGCCGTGCATCCGTACCTGGCGATGGAAACGCTGGCCGAAATGGCCCAGGGCCTGTCCGGCGACCTGTCGCCCGAGAAGGCCGTCAAGAACTTCGTCAAGGCGATCGGCAAGGGCCTGTTCAAGGTGATGTCCAAGATGGGCATCTCCACCTACATGTCGTACACCGGCGCGCAGATCTTCGAAGCCATCGGCCTGTCGCGCGAACTGGTGCAGAAGTACTTCCATGGCACCCCGTCGAACGTCGAGGGCATCGGCATCTTCGAGGTGGCCGAGGAAGCCCTGCGCCTGCACCGCGACGCCTTTGGCGACAACCCGGTGCTGGAAAGCATGCTCGACGCCGGCGGCGAATACGCCTTCCGCATCCGCGGCGAAGAGCATATGTGGACCCCGGACTCGGTCGCCAAGCTGCAGCACTCGGTGCGCGCCGACGACGGCAAGGGCGCCTACCAGACGTACAAGGAATACGCCAACATCATCAACGACCAGAGCAAGCGCCACATGACGCTGCGTGGCCTGTTCGAGTTCAAGGTCGATCCGGCCAAGGCGATTCCGCTGGAAGAGGTGGAGTCGGCCAAGGAGATCGTCAAGCGCTTCGCCACCGGTGCGATGTCGCTCGGCTCGATCTCGACCGAAGCCCACACCACGCTGGCGCTGGCGATGAACCGCATCGGCGGCAAGTCCAACACCGGCGAAGGCGGCGAGGACGAGAAGCGCTACCGCAACGAGCTGCGCGGCATCCCCATCAAGCAGGGCGATACCCTCAAGGGCCTGCTGGGCGACAACGTGATCGAACGCGACCTGGAGCTGCAGGAAGGCGATTCGCTGCGCTCGAAGATCAAGCAGGTGGCGTCGGGCCGTTTCGGCGTGACCGCCGAATACCTGGCTTCGGCCGACCAGATCCAGATCAAGATGGCGCAGGGCGCCAAGCCCGGCGAAGGCGGCCAGCTGCCCGGCCACAAGGTCTCGGACTACATCGGCAAGCTGCGTTACTCGGTGCCGGGCGTGGGCCTGATCTCGCCGCCCCCGCACCATGACATCTATTCGATCGAGGATCTGGCACAGCTGATCCACGACCTGAAGAATGTCAACCCAGTGTCGGACATCTCGGTCAAGCTGGTGTCCGAAGTCGGCGTCGGCACGGTGGCCGCGGGCGTGGCCAAGGCCAAGGCCGACCACGTCGTGATCGCCGGCCATGATGGCGGCACCGGCGCTTCGCCGTGGTCGTCGATCAAGCACGCCGGCACGCCGTGGGAGCTGGGCCTGGCCGAAACGCAGCAGACCCTGCTGCTCAACGGTCTGCGCAACCGCATCCGCGTGCAGGCCGACGGCCAGATGAAGACCGGCCGCGACGTCGTCATCGGCGCGCTGCTGGGGGCCGACGAATTCGGCTTCGCCACGGCGCCGCTGGTGGCCGAGGGCTGCATCATGATGCGCAAGTGCCACCTGAACACCTGCCCGGTGGGCGTGGCCACGCAGGATCCGCAGCTGCGCAAGAAGTTCCAGGGCAAGCCGGAACACGTGGTCAACTTCTTCTTCTTCGTGGCAGAAGAGGCCCGCGAGATCATGGCCCAGCTGGGCATCCGCAAGTTCGACGAGCTGGTCGGCCGCGCCGACCTGCTCGACACCAAGCCCGGCATCGAGCACTGGAAGGCGCGCGGCCTGGACTTCGGCCGCATCTTCCACCAGGTGTCGCTGGGCGCGGACGTGCCGCTGTACCACACCGACGTGCAGGACCACGGCCTGTCGGCCGAGGCCGGCAAGGCGCTGGACCACGTGCTGATCGCCAAGGCCCGCCCGGCGATCGAGAAGGGCGAGCGGGTCTCGTTCATCCAGCCGGTGAAGAACGTCAACCGTACCGTCGGCGCGATGCTGTCGGGCGTGGTGGCGCGCCAGCATGGCCACGAAGGCCTGCCGGACGACACCATCCACATCCAGCTGCAAGGCACCGCCGGCCAGTCGTTCGGCGCGTTCCTGGCGCACGGCATCACGCTGGACCTGGTGGGCGACGGCAACGACTATGTCGGCAAGGGCCTGTCGGGCGGCCGCGTGATCGTGCGCGCTCCGCATGAGTTCCGCGGCGACCCGACCCGCAACATCATCGTCGGCAACACCGTGCTGTACGGTGCCATCGCCGGTGAAGCGTTCTTCAACGGCGTGGCCGGCGAGCGCTTCGCGGTGCGCAACTCGGGTGCGGTGGCAGTGGTGGAAGGTACCGGCGACCACGGTTGCGAGTACATGACTGGCGGCACGGTGGTGGTGCTGGGCGGCACCGGACGCAACTTCGCGGCCGGCATGTCGGGCGGCGTGGCCTACGTCTACGACGAGGACGGCCTGTTCGACAAGCGCTGCAACACCTCGATGGTGGCGCTGGAAGCGGTGCTGGCCTCGGCCGACCAGGAGAAGGGCCAGCCCGAGGCTTCGTGGCACAAGGTCGACGGCAAGCGCGTGCTGGATGAAGTCATCCTGCGCAACCTGATCGAGCAGCATTTCCGCTACACCGGTTCCGAGCGCGCCAAGGCGCTGCTGGCCGACTGGACCACGGCACGCCGCAAGTTCGTCAAGGTTTTCCCGACCGAGTACAAGCGCGCGCTGGGCGAGATGTACGCCAAGGAACAGGCCGCCCGCGACAGCGACCGCGAAGCCATCGCGGCCTGAGCGAGCGCAACGCAACCACGCAGAGGGGCCGCGGCAGCCGCCGCGGCCCTGACAAGATTCTGACCCCACCGCAGGGCTGGCGACGCCGCCGGTCCCGCGCAGCATGACCAAGGACGCAACATGGGTAAGGCGACTGGCTTTCTCGAATTTCCGCGCCAGAACGAAGGCTACGAACCGGTAGTCAAGCGCGTGAAGCACTACAAGGAATTCGTGTTCGCGCTGTCCGACAGCGAAGCGAAGATCCAGGGTGCGCGCTGCATGGACTGCGGCATCCCGTTCTGCAACAACGGCTGCCCGGTCAACAACATCATTCCCGACTTCAACGACCTGGTGTACCGCCAGGACTGGAAGTCGGCGATCGAGGTGCTGCACCAGACCAACAACTTCCCCGAGTTCACCGGCCGCATCTGCCCCGCACCATGCGAGGCCGCCTGCACGCTGGGCATCAATGAACTGCCGGTTGGCATCAAGTCGATCGAGCACGCCATCATCGACAAGGCCTGGGAAGAGGGCTGGGTCAGGCCGCAGCTGCCGCGCCACAAGACCGGCAAGACCGTGGCCGTGGTCGGCTCCGGCCCCGCCGGCATGGCTGTCGCGCAGCAGCTGGCACGCGCCGGCCATGACGTGACCGTGTTCGAGAAGAACGACCGCATCGGCGGCCTGCTGCGCTACGGCATCCCCGACTTCAAGATGGAGAAGACGCTGATCGACCGCCGCATCGAGCAGATGCAGGCCGAAGGCGTGACCTTCCGTCCGGGCGTGATGGTGACCGACGGCGAACTGCCGGCCGGCATCAAGAACTACGCCCGTGAAACCATCTCGGCCCAGGCCCTGATGGACCAGTTCGACGCCGTGGTGCTGGCTGGCGGCTCGGAAGTGCCGCGCGACCTGCCGGTGCCGGGCCGCGACCTGGCCGGCATCCACTTCGCGCTGGAATTCCTGATCCCGCAGAACAAGGAAGTGGCCGGCGACGGCGAAAACGAGATCCGCGCCGAGGACAAGAACGTGATCGTGATCGGTGGCGGCGATACCGGCTCCGACTGCGTGGGTACATCCAACCGCCATGGCGCCACCTCGGTGACGCAGTTTGAACTGCTGCCGCAGCCGCCGGAAGAAGAGGACAAGCCGCTGGTGTGGCCGTACTGGCCGATCAAGCTGCGCACCTCGTCGTCGCACGATGAAGGCTGCGAGCGCGACTGGTCGGTCGCCACCAAGGAATTCATCGGCGAAAACGGCAAGGTCACCGCACTGAAGGCCTGCCGCGTCGAATGGAAGGATGGCCGCATGCAGGAGGTCGAAGGCAGCGAGTTCATCCTGCCGGCCGACCTGGTGCTGCTGGCGATGGGCTTCACCAACCCGGTGGGTTCGATGCTGGAAGCGTTTGGCGTGGATACCGATGCGCGCAAGAACGCCAAGGCCTCGACCGAGGGCGAGCGTGCTTACCACACCAACGTGCCCAAGGTGTTCGCCGCCGGCGACGTGCGCCGTGGCCAGTCGCTGGTGGTGTGGGCGATCCGCGAAGGCCGTCAGGCCGCGCGTTCGGTCGATGCCTTCCTGATGGGCCACACCGAACTGCCGCGCTGATTCACCCCGGCAGGAACAAAAAGCCCGCCTGGCGCAAGCCGGCGGGCTTTTTGCCGTGCTGGCGCCGGCGCAGCTCAGTCGGCCAGCGTGCGCTCCATCAGCACCGCACTGGCGCCGTAGCTGGCCAGCTTGTCCGCATGGGCGGCGGCCGTGTGGGCCGCCACCGGGGCGTACCCGAGCCTGCGCCACCAAGGCGCGGCCGACTGCACCGCGATCAGCCGCGAACGCCGCAGCCCCGCCGCGCGCGCGGCCGCCTGTGCCGCGGCGTACAGGCGCGGCGCCAGGCCCGCGCCGCGTCCGGCGGGCGCCACCGCCATGTCGTGCACGAACCAGGTGAGGGCGTCCGGCCCGGCGCCATGGCGCCAGCCATGGTCGAGCAGGCCGTCCAGCGGCGGCAGGGTGGCTTCGGGCCAGGCGTGGGTAAAGAGGTAGGCGGCGAGCGCGCCGGGATGTCCGGGATCGTCCGCGACCCAGCAGGTGGCGGGGGACAGCGCCAGCCGGCTTGCCAGCGCGGCCTGGCTCTCCAGCAGGACTTCGGTATAGCAGCTGGCTTGTACCGCCAGCACGGCCGGCAGGTCGGCTGTGACCATCGGCCGCACGGTGAAAATCGTCATCGGCCGATTATAGCCGGCGAGGTCCGTGCATCCATGCCCGCCATGGCGCGTTTGGCAAGGCCTGGCGGGGCCTTCAGGGTTCTCCCGGCTATGGTTTACGTGCCTGTGGTGCCCTGAGCAATGTCCTTACAATTTTCAAAAAACAACTAACGGAAACTGCCTCGCAAATCCTTTTTCCCCAGAACCAGCTTGCCGCCTCCTCAGGGGACCGGCCGGAGGAAATTGATGCCCGAAGTGCGCAATTTGTCGCGGCTTTGGCGAGGTAAAGCGAAGTTCGCGCCGCGCCCCCCACTGGGCGCAGTCCGGCGCTGGCTCCGGTCTTTCCTGTGCCTGTATGCCCTGGGGTGTGCCACGCTGGCGCTTGCGGTGCCAGCCATGCCGGCGCATGCGGGGACCCAGCAGCTCGCCCGCAGCATGTCGTTCCCCGACCGCCCGATGCGCCTGATCGTGCCATTCCCGGCCGGCGGCGTTGCCGATGCGGTGGCGCGCATGCTGGCCGAGCGCCTCTCCGTGCGGCTGGGCGTGCCGGTGGAGGTCGACAACCGACCTGGCGCCGCCGGCACCATCGCCGGCGACGTGGTCGCCAAGGCCAGCTCCGATGGCCACACCCTGTTGTTGCACCAGGCCAATATGCTGATCCAGCCCGGACTGGAGCCGGTGCCGTACGACGTCGTGCGCGATTTCACGCCGGTTGCGCGCGTGGCCACCACGCCGCTGTTCCTGGTGATCGATGCCCGGCTGCCCATGCGCACGCCGGAGCAATGGATGACCGCGGTCAGGTCGAACCCGGGCTCCTACAGCTATGGCTACGGCCAGCCGGGCAGCCCCTCCCACCTGTACGCCGAGTACGCCGTGCGCGGCATCCGCAGCGGCGTGCCGCTGGTCACCGCCAAGGGTGAGGCCGCCGTGGTCCAGGAGATGCTGGCCGGCCGCGTCAGTGCCTGTTTCTGTTCGTTTGCCGCGGTCCAGGGCCAGGTCAGGAGCGGCGGGCTGCGCCTGCTCGGGGTGACGGGCGTGGCCCGCTCGCCGCTGGCGCCGCTGGTGCCGACGTTGCAGGAGTCGGGGCTGGAAGGCTATGCCGCGGCCGCCTGGTTTGGCGTGATGGCGCCGGCCAAGACCCCGCGCGCGATCGTCGCCAGGCTGGCGGTCGAGCTCGACGCGGTCATGTCCGAGCGCGAGGTGCGTTCGCGCCTGCAGGCGGCGGGGGTCACGCCGCTGCGCGATTCGCCGGAGGCGTTTGCCACCGCGATCCGCTCGGAATCTATCCAATGGCAGGTGATCCTGAAGGACGTCTCGCCGATACAGGAGCCTTGAGCAGCAAAGGGATGGGCAGGTTTGGGGGGCTAGGGCAAGTCTGGGAGGCTCCCCCGACGGGGGCATGTGGCGCGGGGCACACGGGCGCCAGCAGGGCTAGGTAGTACACCTTATAATGCGCGACTGTCCTGACCGGTGCCAACGTGACCGATTCTGCTCAAAACCTCGTCGAACTGACTGCGGTGGACTTCGCCTATGCGGACCACGGCAAGCCGATCCTGTCCGGCCTGACCATGCAATTCCCGCGTGGCAAGGTGATTGCGGTGATGGGCGGCTCGGGTTGCGGCAAGACCACGGTGCTGCGGCTGATCGGCGGCCAGGTCCGTCCGCAGGCAGGCACGGTCAGCTTTGCCGGCACCGATATCCACACGCTGGATACCCGCGGCCTGTACACGGTGCGCCGCCAGATGGGCATGCTGTTCCAGTTCGGCGCACTGTTTACCGATCTGTCGGTGTTCGACAATGTGGCGTTCCCGCTGCGCGAGCACACCGACCTGCCCGACTCGATGATCCGCGATCTGGTGCTGATGAAGCTCAACGCGGTCGGCCTGCGCGGCGCGCGCGACCTGATGCCGGCGCAGATCTCGGGCGGCATGGCGCGGCGCGTGGCGCTGGCGCGCGCGATTGCGCTGGACCCGGCGCTGCTGATGTATGACGAGCCCTTTGCCGGGCTGGACCCGATCTCGCTCGGACTGACCGCGCGCCTGATCCGCAGCCTGAACGACGCGCTGGGCGCCACCACGATCATCGTCTCGCACGACGTGCACGAGACCTTCCAGATCGCCGACTACGTCTATTTCATTGCCGACGGCCGCATCGTCGCGCAGGGCGAGCCCGAGGCGCTGCGTGCCTCCACCGACCCGTTCGTGCACCAGTTCGTCCATGCCGAGGCCGACGGCCCGGTGCCGTTCCACTACGCCGGACCTTCGCTGGCCGAGGATTTCGCCGGAGGAGCGCGGTGACGGACTTCTTTACCACCATCGGCGCGGCCGTGCGCCGCAGCGTGTCGGGGCTGGGCCGCGCCACGCGCATGTTCCTGACGCTGCTGGGCCTGTCGCCGACGCTGCTGCGCCGCTTCCGCCTGGTGACCGACCAGGTCTTCTTTGTCGGCAACCTGTCGCTGGTGATCATCGCGGTGTCGGGCCTGTTCGTCGGCTTCGTGCTTGGCCTGCAGGGCTACTACACGCTGAACCGCTACGGGTCCGAGCAGGCGCTTGGGCTGCTGGTGGCGTTGTCGCTGGTGCGCGAGCTGGGCCCGGTGGTGACCGCGCTGCTGTTCGCCGGCCGCGCCGGCACCTCGCTGACTGCCGAGATCGGCCTGATGAAGGCGGGCGAGCAGCTGACGGCCATGGAAATGATGGCGGTGAACCCGCTGCAGCGCGTGATCGCGCCGCGCTTCTGGGCAGGCGTGATCGCCATGCCGGTGCTGGCGGCGATCTTCAGCGCGGTCGGCATCCTGGGCGGCTACGTGGTGGGCGTGCAGTTGATCGGCGTTGACGCCGGCGCCTTCTGGTCGCAGATGCAGGGCGGCGTCGATGTGCGCGCCGACGTGCTCAATGGCGTGATCAAGAGCTTTATCTTTGGCATTGCCGTGACGTTTATTGCCCTGTACCAGGGCTTCGAGGCCAAGCCCACGCCGGAAGGCGTCTCGCGCGCGACCACCCGCACCGTGGTGATTGCGTCGCTGGCCGTGCTGGGGCTGGATTTCCTGCTGACCGCGCTAATGTTCAGCAACTGACGCGGGCCATACCAACGACAAGACAGCGACAAGAACACTACGGGGTTGAAGAAAGAGATTCCAATGAAAAAGAACGCACTCGATTTCTGGGTGGGGCTGTTCGTGGCGGCGGGGTTCGTCGCCGTGCTGTTCCTGGCCCTCAAGGCGGGGAACATGAGCGCCTTTTCCTTCCAGGACACCTACAGCGTGCAGGCGCGCTTTGACAACATCGGCGGGCTCAAGCCGCGCGCGCCGGTCAAGAGCGCGGGCGTGGTGGTCGGCCGCGTGGCGGCGATCCGCTTCGACGACAAGACCTACCAGGCCACCGTCGAGATGAGCCTGGAGAAGCGCTACCAGTTCCCCAAGGACACCTCGGCCAAGATCCTGACATCCGGATTGCTCGGCGAGCAGTACATCGGCCTTGAAGCCGGCGGCGACGCCGCCATGCTGGCCGAAGGCGCGCGCATCACCATGACGCAGTCGGCCGTGGTGCTGGAAAACCTGATCGGACAGTTCCTGTACAACAAGGCGGCAGATGCCGGCGGCGGTGCGCCGGCCGGTGCCAGCGCGCCGGCGCCGGCAGGGGACCTCAAATGAGCGCTGCGCCATCGTTCTGCAAGGGCCTGGCCGCAGTCGCTGCCGCGGCCGTGCTCGCCGGTTGCGCCACGGGCCCCACCGCCAATCCGAAAGACCCGCTTGAGCCGTTCAATCGCGAAATCTCGAAGATCAACGAAGACTTCGACAAGGGCATCCTGCGGCCGGTGGCCCAGGTCTATGCCGACTACATGCCCACGCCGGTGCAGCGCGCGGTGGAGAACTTCTTCTCCAACGTGAGCGATGTCTACTCGGCGGCGAACAACCTGCTGCAGGGCAAGCCCACCCGCGCCGCCGAGGACACCATGCGGGTGGCCATGAACACCGTGCTGGGGATCGGCGGCCTGATCGACATCGCCACCCCGGCCGGCCTGCCCAAGTACAAGGAAGACTTCGGCCAGACGCTGGGCGTGTGGGGCGTGCCGCCCGGGCCGTACCTGGTGCTGCCGCTGTTCGGGCCGAGCACCGTGCGCGACACCGGCGGCATGCTGGTGGACCGCAGTTTCGACCCGTCGGCCTATCTCTATCCGGTATCGCTGCGCAATTCGCTGACCGGCGTGCGCATCGTTGCCGGCCGGGCGCAGTTGCTCGGCGCCAGCAACCTGCTGGAGCAGGCGGCGCTGGACAAGTACTCGTTCCTGCGCGATTCCTACCTGCAGCGGCGCCAGTACCTGGTCTACGACGGCAACCCGCCCGACGGCGACGAGGATGCGGACAGCGCCCCGGAGACCCCGGCGGCGCGCCCTGAAGCCCCTGCCGGGACCGAAGGTGAAACGCCCGCGACGCCCGCCACGCCGGCTGCGCCGTCGCAGCCTGCAGCACAGGCGCCCGCCGCGCCGCCGGCCGACGCCTCGGCCCCGGCCGCCACCCCGGCGCAGCCTGCGCAGACGCCCTCGGGCGACCTGCAGCCTGAGAGCCAGAGCTTGCCGATACCGCCCATGGATCCGATGCAGCGGATCATGCCGGGGGTGCGTATCCGCTGACCCTGCGCGGCGCGGGCGGCTCCAGGGTCCGCGCCAGGCTGTGAATGCCCTGTGAGGGCTGAAACAATTTGTTTGTAAGTAGTGGGAAAGGCGCTTGCGGGTGCAACCACCGCCCCGCGCTTATGTTCCAATCTCCGCAAGGCCGCGCGCCAGCCTGGCGCCTGGCCAGTTCGCCCTCGGCGAAGAACGTCTTTGATAAAGAAGGAAAATCCATGATAAAGCGACTGTTGGTCCCCTTCCTTACGGTAGTTGCCTTCGCAGGCACGGCGCATGCCCAGGTGGCGGCCCAGGACGCGGCCACCCCGGACGGGCTGGTCAAGGCCGTGGTCAACGACGTGATGATCACCGTCAGGGCCGACAAGGACATGCAGGCCGGCAATATCGCCAAGATCACCGCGCTTGTCGAACAGAAGATCATCCCCAACGCCAACTTCCAGAAGACCACGCAGATCGCCATGGGCCGCAACTGGTCCAAGGCCACGCCCGAGCAGCAGAAGCAGATCACCGAGGAATTCAAGACCCTGCTGATCCGCACCTATGCCGGCGCCATTGCCCAGATCCGCGACCAGACCGTGCAGTACCGCCCGTACCGCGGCACGGCTGACGATACCGATGCCACCATCCGCACCCAGGTCGTCAACAAGGGCGAGCCGATCCAGATGGACTACCGCCTGGAAAAGACCGCCCAGGGCTGGAAGGTCTATGACATCAACGTGCTGGGCGCTTGGCTGACCGAAGCCTACAAGGGCAGCTTCAATACCATCGTCGGCCAGCAGGGCGTCGAGGGCGTGATCAAGACGCTGCAGGACCGCAACCGCCAGCTGGCCAGCGCCAAGAGCTGAGGCGCCTGCCCAACGGTGCGCCGCTGCAATGCAGCACGGCGCACCGATCTGCTCTACAATGGCCGCTCGCGGCACAGACTCCCGCCCGACGTGCGGGAGTCGTCGTTTTTGCCACTGTATTCAAGCTACCGATCCCCAGGCCACGCATCCATGCTCTCGCTAGGTACCTCGCTGACCAACCAGAACGCCGCCGCCGTGCTGCGTGACGGGCTGGCGCGCCTGGCGCAGGGCGAGGTGCAGGTCGACTGCACCGGCCTGGCGCAGGTGGATTCCTCCGCGGTCGCCGTGCTGCTGGCATGGAACCGCGCCGCCGCCGCGCGCAAGCAGGCGCTGTCGCTGCGCGGCGTGCCGCCGCAGCTGTCGCAACTGGCCAGCCTGTACGGCGTGGACGGTCTGCTGGGCCTGGCCCCCGCGGCCGCAGCGCAGGTGCACCACCACCGACATTGATCCGGCATCGCCGGTCGCCAGCACGGCGGCCGCCCGCGATGCCGCGGCGACGGCCCTGCGCGGTCGCCGAGCCCCTGGGGGCGGATCAAGCGGGACCATCCCCGCATCCCCTATAATTCCGGGTTGTTCGCCCATCCCCCCGCCTGCTACCGGTTCATGCCATGCCGGGCCAGGAAGTCCGGGCACGCAGTTGCTCCCCAATTCCCGGCGGCCGGCCCCAAAAATGCCGAACCCGCCACAAACAATCGGCCATGAAAGCCATTGAAATCCACGACGTTCGCAAGCGCTACCGCAACCTGCAGGCGCTCAAGGGCGTCAGCTTCACCGTCGAACGCGGCGAATTCTTCGGCCTGCTCGGGCCCAACGGCGCCGGCAAGACCACGCTGATCTCGATCCTCGCCGGCCTGAACCGCGCCGATTCCGGCCGCGTCAGTGTGCTTGGCCACGATGTCGTTGCCGACTACCGGATGGCCCGGCGTATGCTGGGCGTGGTGCCGCAGGAGCTGGTGTTCGATCCGTTCTTCACGGTGCGCGAGACGCTGCGGCTGCAGTCGGGCTACTTTGGCCTGACCCGCAACGACGACTGGATCGACGAGATCATGGCCAACCTGGACCTGACCGGGAAAGCCGACGCCAATATGCGCCAGCTCTCGGGCGGCATGAAGCGGCGCGTGCTGGTGGCGCAGGCGCTGGTGCACCGCCCGCCGGTGATCGTGCTGGACGAGCCCACTGCCGGTGTGGACGTGGAACTGCGCCAGACGCTGTGGAAATTCATCTCGCGCCTGAACCGGGAAGGGCACACCATCATCCTGACCACGCACTACCTGGAAGAGGCCGAGGCCCTGTGCGACCGCATTGCCATGCTCAAGTTCGGCGAGGTGGTGACGCTGGACCGCACCAGCAACCTGCTGACGCAGTTTGCCGGCCTGCAGCTGGTGCTGACCTTTGCGCGCGGCGTCCTGCCGCCGGCGCTGGAGCCGCTGCGCATGCCGGCCAACCCCGGCGAGCGCGCGGTGCGCCTGCGATTGTCGGGCTACCAGGCGGTTGAACCGATCCTGGCCGCCTGCCGCGAAGCGGGCTGTGACATCGAAAACATGGAAATCAACAAGGCCGACCTCGAGGACGTATTTGTGCAGATCATGCGCCGCGAGGGGCATATGCCCGGTGCGCTGCCCGATCCGGCGATGGAGGCCGTGGCATGAAGCAGCCTGGCGATATCGAGGTCCTGGACGACACCGGCCTCGGGCCGATGGCCGTGGGCGGCCTGGTGGGTTTCCGCACCCTGCTGTACAAGGAAGTGCTGCGTTTCTGGAAGGTGAGCTTCCAGACCGTGGCCGCGCCGGTGCTGACCGCGGTGCTGTACCTGCTGATCTTCGGCCATGTGCTGGAAGACCGGGTCAAGGTCTATGACCAGATCAGCTACACCGCCTTCCTGGTGCCCGGCCTGGTGATGATGAGCGTGCTGCAGAACGCGTTTGCCAACAGCTCGTCATCGCTGATCCAGTCCAAGATCACCGGCAACCTGGTGTTCGTGCTGCTGCCGCCCTTGTCGCACTGGGAAATGTTCGGCGCCTATGTGGTGGCCTCGGTGATCCGCGGGCTGACCGTGGGCCTGGGCGTGCTGCTGGTGACGGCGTGGTTTGCCAACCTGCATTTTGCCAATGTGGGCTGGATCCTCGTCTTTGCGCTGCTGGGTGCGGGCATCCTAGGCACGCTGGGCCTGATCGCCGGCATCTGGGCCGAGAAATTCGACCAGCTGGCCGCGTTCCAGAACTTCCTGATCATGCCGGCGACCTTCCTGTCCGGCGTGTTCTATTCGATCCATTCGCTGCCCGCCTTCTGGCAGGCGGTGTCCCATGCCAATCCGTTCTTCTACATGATCGACGGTTTCCGCTATGGCTTCTTCGGCGTCTCGGACGTGTCGCCGCTGTTCAGCCTGGCGGTGGTCGGATCGGCGTTCGTGGTGCTGGCCGCGCTGGCGCTGCGCTTGCTGAAGTCCGGATACAAGCTGCGCCACTGAACTGTGGCCGGCCATACTGAATCACGCTGAAGAGAACCCCATGCTGCCTACACCGGAACAAGTCAGGGATTACATTGCCCAAGGACTGCCCTGCGAACATCTGCAAGTCGAGGGCGATGGCCAGCACTTCTTTGCCACCATCGTCAGCGCCGAATTTGAAGGCAAGCGGCTGATCCAGCGCCACCAGCGCGTCTATGCCGCGCTGGGCGACCGCATGCGTGCCGAGATCCACGCGCTGTCGATGAAGACGCTGACGCCTGCCGAGTGGCAGGCGGGCGAAGGCAAGTAAGCCCCGCCAATATGCGCCGCGCCACCCGCGCGGCCCCAGAACCATGACGCCGGGCGCGTGCCCGGCTCCAGACGACAGAACATGGACAAATTCCAGATCCACGGCAATGGCCCGCTGAAGGGCGAAATCCGCGTGTCGGGCGCCAAGAACGCAGCCCTGCCGATCCTGTGCGCGGGCCTGCTGACGGCGGATACCGTTTCGCTGGACAACGTGCCTAACCTGCAGGACGTGCGCACCACCCTCAAGCTGCTGCGCCAGATGGGCATGCAGGCCGAGCTGGATGGCGCCCGCGTGACCCTGAACGGCGCCGACGTCAACGTGCTCGAGGCCCCGTACGAGCTGGTCAAGACCATGCGCGCCTCGATCCTGGTGCTGGGCCCGCTGGTGGCCCGCTTCGGCGAGGCCCGCGTGTCGCTGCCCGGCGGCTGCGGCATCGGCGCGCGCCCGGTCGACCAGCACATCAAGGGCCTGCAGGCGATGGGCGCCGAGATCACCATCGAACACGGCTTTATCCATGCGCGGGCCAAGCGCCTGAAGGGCGCGCGCGTGGTCACCGACATGATCACCGTGACCGGCACCGAGAACCTGCTGATGGCCGCCACGCTGGCCGAAGGCGAGACCGTGCTGGAAAACGCCGCGCGCGAGCCCGAGGTGACCGACCTGGCCCAACTGCTGGTCAAGATGGGCGCGAAGATCGAAGGCATCGGCACCGACCGCCTGGTAGTGCAGGGCGTGGAGCGCCTGCATGGCGCCAGCCACAGCGTGATCGCCGACCGCATCGAGGCCGGTACCTTCCTGTGCGCCGCCGCCGCGACGCTGGGCGACCTGGTGCTGCGCGGCGTACAGCCGGACATCCTCGACACCGTGCTCGACAAGCTGCGCGAAGCCGGCGCAAAACTCGAGACCGGCGCCGACTGGATCCGCCTGGCCATGCCCCAACGCGCGAAGGCCGTGAGTTTCCGCACCTCGGAATACCCGGCCTTCCCGACCGATATGCAGGCGCAGTTCATGGCGCTCAATGCCGTGGCCGAAGGCACCGCGCGCGTGACCGAGACCATCTTCGAAAACCGCTTCATGCACGTGCAGGAACTGAACCGCCTGGGCGCCGACATCGCGGTCGAAGGCAATACCGCGGTGGTCAACGGCGTGCCGCGCCTGTCGGGCGCCAACGTGATGGCGACCGACCTGCGCGCCTCGGCCAGCCTGGTGATCGCCGGCCTGGTGGCCGATGGCGAGACCGTGATCGACCGCATCTACCACCTGGACCGCGGCTACGACCGCATGGAAGACAAGCTGTCGGCAGTGGGCGCGAAGATCCGCCGCATTGCCTGAGGAAGTCCGATGAGCCCCACTTTCAACGCATCGCCCAACCAGCTGACGCTGGCGCTGTCCAAGGGCCGCATCTTCACCGAGACGCTGCCGCTCTTGGAAGCCGCCGGCATCCGCGTCACCGAGGACCCCGAGACCTCGCGCAAGCTGATCCTGCCGACCTCCGACCCGGCCGTGCGCGTGGTGATCGTGCGCGCCTCGGACGTGCCGACCTACGTCCAGTATGGCGCCGCCGATTTCGGCGTGGCCGGCAAGGACGTGCTGATGGAAAGCGGCATGGCCGGCCTGTACGCGCCGATCGACCTGAACATCGCGCGCTGCCGCATGTCGGTGGCGGTGCCGGCCGGGTTTGACTATGCCAACGCGGTGCGCCAGGGCGCGCGCCTGGCCGTGGCCACCAAGTATGTGCAGACCGCGCGCGAGCATTTTGCGAAAAAGGGCGTTCACGTCGACCTGATCAAGCTGTACGGTTCGATGGAGCTGGGCCCGCTGGTGGGCCTGTCCGACGCCATCGTCGACCTGGTCAGCACTGGCAGCACGCTGCGCGCCAACAACCTGGTTGAAGTCGAAGAGATCGTGCAGATCTCGTCGCGGCTGGTGGTGAACCAGGCCGCGCTCAAACTCAAGCGCGAGCGGCTTGCGCCGATTCTCGACGCATTCGAACGGGCTTCGGCGGCGCTGGCGTAAGGCCACACCAGGCCCGCGCCGACTGAGAGGAAAGTAGTCATGAACGCAACCGAAATGGAAAACCTGCCGATCCGCCGGCTCGATTCCAGCAAGCCTGGCTTTGCCGAGGCGCTGCGCCAGGTGCTGGCCTTCGAGGCTGGCGAGGACGAGGCCATCGATCGCGCCGCGGCGCAGATCCTGGCTGACGTGAAGGCGCGCGGGGATGCCGCGGTGCTGGAATACACCAAGCGCTTCGACCGCGTGGAAGCGTCGTCGATGGGCGCGCTGGAGGTGTCGCAGCAGCAGCTCGAAGCCGCGCTCGAAGACCTCGAGCCCAAGCGCCGCGCCGCGCTGGAGGCCGCCGCCGCGCGCGTGCGCGCCTACCACGAGAAGCAGAAGATCGAATGCGGCAGCCACAGCTGGGAATACACCGAGGCCGACGGCACCATGCTCGGCCAGAAGGTGACGCCGCTGGACCGCGTCGGCATCTATGTGCCGGGCGGCAAGGCCGCGTATCCGTCGTCGGTGCTGATGAACGCAATCCCGGCGCGCGTGGCGGGCGTGAAGGAAATCATCATGGTCGTGCCCACGCCGGGCGGCGTGCGCAATGAGCTGGTGCTGGCCGCCGCGCAGATCGCCGGCGTGGACCGCGTGTTCACCATCGGCGGTGCCCAGGCGATTGGCGCGCTGGCCTACGGCACGGCGACGCTGCCGCAGGTCGACAAGATCGTCGGCCCGGGCAATGCCTATGTGGCCGCGGCCAAGCGGCGCGTATTCGGCACCGTCGGCATCGACATGATTGCCGGCCCGTCCGAGATCCTGGTGATCTGCGACGGCACCACCGACCCCGACTGGGTGGCGATGGACCTGTTCTCGCAGGCCGAGCACGACGAACTGGCGCAGTCGATCCTGCTGTGCCCGGACGCCGGCTATATCGCCCGCGTCGAAGCCAGCATCCAGCGCCAGCTCGGCACCATGCCGCGGCGCGAGGTGATTGCCGCCTCGATCTCCGGCCGTGGCGCGCTGATCAAGGTTCGCGACATGGAAGAGGCCTGCGAGATCGCCAACGCGATCGCGCCCGAGCACCTGGAGATCTCCGCCGAGAACCCGCGCCAGTGGAGCGAGAAGATCCGCCACGCCGGCGCCATCTTCCTGGGCCCCTATACCAGCGAGTCGCTCGGCGATTACTGCGCAGGCCCGAACCACGTGCTGCCGACCTCGCGCACCGCGCGCTTCTCTTCGCCGCTGGGCGTCTATGACTTCCAGAAGCGTTCGAGCCTGATCGAAGTGAGCGAGGGCGGGGCGCAGATGCTCGGCCAGATCGCCGCCGAGCTGGCCTATGGCGAAGGCCTGCAGGCCCACGCCCGCAGCGCGGAATATCGGTTCACCAAACGCAGTTGATCTACTGACCCACGCTGCCTGATAACGCAGCCAACTTTGGAGTTCCCATGTCAGCCGTAGAGCCCTCCCTGATCGAACGCATCATCCGTGACGACGTGCGCGCCATGGGCGCCTACCACGTGCCGGATTCGCACGGTCTGGTCAAGCTCGACGCGATGGAGAACCCGTACCGGCTGCCTCCCGATCTGCGCCGCGAACTGGCCGAGCGCCTGGGCGAGGTCGCGCTGAACCGCTACCCCGTGCCCAGCAGCGAAGCGCTGCGCGCCAAGCTGAAGACTGTGATGCAGGTGCCCGCCGGCATGGACGTGCTGCTTGGCAACGGCTCCGACGAGATCATCAGCATGCTGGCGCTGGCCGCGGCCAGGCCCGGCGCCAAGGTGATGGCGCCGGTGCCGGGCTTCGTCATGTACGCAATGTCGGCGCAGTTCGCCGGCCTGCAGTTCGTCGGCGTGCCGCTGCGCGCGGACTTCACGCTCGACCGCGCCGCCATGCTGGCGGCGATGGCCGAGCACCAGCCCGCCATCATCTACCTGGCGTACCCGAACAACCCCACCGGCAACCTGTTCGATGCCGCCGACATGGAGGGCATCGTCCGCGCCGCCCAGGGCGAGGTCTGCAACAGCCTGGTGGTGGTCGACGAGGCCTACCAGCCGTTCGCGCAGCACAGCTGGATGCCGCGCCTGACGGAATTCGGCAACCTGCTGGTGATGCGCACCGTGTCCAAGCTGGGCCTGGCCGGCATCCGCCTGGGCTACTTGGCCGGCGCGCCCGAATGGCTGTCGCAGCTGGACAAGGTGCGCCCGCCGTACAACGTCAACGTGCTGACCGAAGCCGCCGCGCTGTTCGCGCTGGAGCACGTGTCGGTGCTGGACGAACAGGCCGCCCAGCTGCGCGACGAACGCACCTGCGTGGCCGAAGGCATGGCCGCGCATGCGGGCGTGACGGTGTTCCCCAGCGCCGCCAATTTCCTGCTCGCGCGCGTGCCGGATGCCGCACAGACGTTCGACCGGCTGCTGGCCCGCAAGGTATTGATCAAGAACGTGAGTAAAATGCACCCGTTGCTGGCCAATTGTCTGCGCGTCACGGTCAGCACCCCCGAAGAAAACGCGCAGTTCCTTGAGGCATTCGCAGCGTCGCTGCAGGATTAACACCATGCGTGTTGCAGAGGTCACCCGCAATACTTCGGAAACGCAAATTCGCGTTTCCCTGAATCTCGACGGCAGCGGCCGCCAGAAACTGGCGTCCGGCGTGCCGTTCCTTGACCACATGCTGGACCAGATCGCCCGGCATGGCATGTTCGACCTGGAGGTCGAAGCCACCGGCGACACGCATATCGACGACCACCATACGGTGGAAGACGTGGGCATCACGCTCGGCCAGGCGGTGGCAAAGGCCATCGGCGACAAGAAAGGCATCACCCGCTACGGCCACAGCTACGTGCCGCTGGACGAATGCCTGTCGCGCGTGGTGATCGATTTCTCCGGCCGCCCCGGCCTGGAATTCCACGTGCCGTTCACGCGTGCGCGCGTGGGCAGCTTCGACGTGGACCTGACCATCGAATTCTTCCGCGGCTTCGTCAACCATGCGGGCGTGACCCTGCATATCGACAACCTGCGCGGCATCAATGCCCACCATCAGTGCGAAACCGTGTTCAAGGCCTTTGGCCGGGCACTGCGCATGGCGGTGGAGCTGGACCCGCGCGCGGCGAACACGATCCCGTCGACCAAGGGTACGCTCTGACCTTTCCACCACGGTAGGCGTGCCGGCTGGTTGCGGCGCCCGCTGACCTTCCAAGCCTGAACCTGGCCAGCGATGCTGGCGACCCGCAACCGATGGATACGCTCAAGTCGTTTATTTCGCTGCTGGCGCTGATCAACCCGATCGGGGCGATCCCGTTCTTCATCAGCCTGACCAGCCTGCAGACGGAAGCGGAAAAGCTGCGTACCATCAAGATCGCATCGGTTTCGGTGGCGATCGTGGTGGCGGTGTCGGCCTTGCTGGGGCAGCAGATCATCGAGTTCTTCAATATCTCGGTGGCGTCGCTGCAGGTGGGTGGCGGGCTCATCATGATCATGATGGCCATGAACATGCTGAACGCGCAGACCAGCCGCACCAAGGCCACGCCGGAAGAAGAGGACGAGGCCGAGGTAAAGTCCAGCATCGCGGTGGTGCCGCTGGCGCTGCCGCTGCTGACCGGGCCGGGCTCGATCAGCACGGTGATCGTCTATGCCGGCAAGACCCAGCACTGGTACCAGTTGCTGATCCTGGTCGGCCTTGGCGTGGTGATCGGTGCGGTGGTGTACCTGGTGTTCCGCGCGGCCGACCCGATCGCCCGGGTCATCGGCCGCACCGGCATCAATATCGGCACGCGCCTGATGGGGCTGATCCTGTCGGCGCTGGCCGTGGAATTCATTGTGGACGGGCTGAAGACATTGTTGCCTGTTTTGAAATCATGACTACCATAGCAATTGTGGATTACGGCATGGGCAACCTGCGCTCGGTGGCGCAGGCGCTGCGTGCCGCGGCGCCGGAAGCGGACGTGCGTGTGGTGGATGCCCCCGAAGGCATCCGCTCGGCCGACCGCGTGGTGCTGCCCGGCCAGGGCGCGATGCCCGACTGCATGTCGGCGCTGGGCGCGTCCGGGCTGCAGGAGGCGGTGGTGCAGGCCGCCGCCAGCAAGCCGATGCTGGGTGTGTGCGTGGGCGAGCAGATGCTGTTCGAGTTCAGCACCGAAAGCCGGGCCGGCGCGGACCGTACGCCGGCGCTGGGCCTGATGCCCGGCCAGGTGGTGCGCTTTGCGCTGGACGGCATGACGCAGCCCGACGGCTCGCGCTACAAGGTGCCGCAGATGGGTTGGAACCGGGTGCGCCAGGCCAGGCCTCACCCGCTGTGGGACGGTATCCCGGACGACAGCTGGTTCTATTTCGTCCACAGTTACTATGTGCAGGCGCAGGACCCGGCCCATGTTGCCGGTGAAACGGAATACGGAGTCGTATTTACCAGCGCGGTAGCGCGCGATAATATTTTCGCGACGCAGTTCCACCCCGAGAAGAGCGCGGCCCTGGGCCTGCAGCTGTACCGGAACTTCGTCCACTGGAATCCCTGACCCGATTCGTTTTTTTTGCCGATCATCGACCGCTAACTCGACCCGTCACCCGACCTGTTTCCGATCGACTATCGACCCGACCTGACCGGCAGCGCCGGTCTCGCTCAATCTCTATCACTCAACCACGCTCGTCACGCATATGTTGCTCATTCCGGCCATCGACCTGAAGGACGGTCAGTGTGTACGCCTCAAACAAGGCGACATGGACCAGGCCACCGTCTTTTCCGAAGATCCCGCCGCCATGGCACGCCACTGGGTGGAGCAGGGCGCCCGCCGCCTGCACCTGGTGGACCTGAATGGCGCGTTCGTGGGCAAGCCCCGCAACGAGGAGGCCATCAAGGCCATCATCGCCGAGGTCGGCGACGAGATCCCGGTGCAGCTGGGGGGCGGCATCCGCGACCTGAACACCATCGAACGCTGGCTGGATGACGGGCTGTCGTACGTCATCATCGGCACCGCCGCGGTGAAAAACCCCGGCTTCCTGAAGGACGCCTGCTCGGCCTTCGGCGGCCATATCATCGTCGGCCTGGATGCCAAGGACGGCAAGGTGGCGACCGACGGCTGGAGCAAGCTGACCGGCCACGAGGTGGCGGACCTGGCACGCAAGTATGAAGACTACGGCGTCGAGGCGATCATCTACACCGATATTGGCCGCGACGGCATGCTGCAGGGGATCAATATCGATGCCACCGTCAAGCTGGCGCAATCGATGTCGATCCCGGTGATCGCCAGCGGCGGGCTGTCCAACCTGGCCGACATCGACAACCTCTGCGCGGTCGAGGGCGAAGGTGTCGAAGGCGTCATTTGCGGCCGCGCGATCTACTCCGGGGATCTCAACTTTGCCGCCGCGCAGGCGCTGGCGGACAAGCTGCGCGACGGGCAATAAGGCAACGCGCCGCGGGCGCAGCCGCCGCCAGACTGGAGCTGGCGGCGGACAAGGAATCTCATGCTAGCCAAACGTATCATCCCCTGCCTGGACGTGACCAACGGGCGGGTGGTCAAGGGCGTCAACTTTGTCGAGCTGCGCGACGCGGGCGATCCCGTGGAAATCGCGCGCCGCTATGATGAGCAGGGCGCCGATGAAATCACATTCCTGGACATCACCGCGACCAGCGACGGGCGTGACCTGATGCTGCACATCATCGAGGCTGTGGCTTCGCAGGTCTTTATCCCGCTGACGGTGGGCGGCGGCGTGCGCACGGTCGAAGACGTGCGGCGCCTGCTCAATGCCGGCGCGGACAAGATCAGCGTCAACTCGTCGGCCATCGCCAATCCGCAACTGGTCTCGGACGCCACCGCCAGGTACGGCTCGCAGTGCATCGTGGTGGCGATCGACGCCAAGCGCAGCTCCGCCCCGGGCGAAGCGCCGCGCTGGGAAGTCTTCACCCATGGCGGGCGCAAGGCCACCGGGCTGGACGCGGTCGAATGGGCGCGAGAGATGGCCGCGCGCGGCGCCGGCGAGATCCTGCTGACCAGCATGGACCGCGACGGCACCAAGAGCGGTTTCGACCTGGAACTGACCCGCGCCGTCAGCGACGCGGTACCTGTGCCGGTGATCGCCTCGGGCGGCGTCGGCGGCCTGCAGGACCTGGCCGACGGCATCACCCAGGGCCGCGCCGACGCGGTGCTGGCCGCCAGCATCTTCCACTACGGGCAACACACCGTGGGCGAAGCCAAGGCATTCATGGCCCGCGAGGGCATTCCCGTGCGGATCTGATCATGGCAAAGAAGTGGCTCAACAAGGTCAAATGGGACGATAACGGCCTGGTGCCGGTGATCGTGCAGGAAGTCGGCTCGAACGACGTGCTGATGTTCGCGTTCATGAACCGCGACGCGCTGCAGCGCACCGTGGAGCTGGGCGAGGCCGTGTTCTGGTCGCGCTCGCGCAAGCGCCTGTGGCACAAGGGCGAAGAGTCCGGCCACGTGCAGAAGGTGCATGAGATCCGCCTGGACTGCGATGAAGACGTGGTCCTGCTAAAGGTGACCCAGATCGACAATATCGCCTGCCATACCGGGCGCCATTCCTGCTTCTTCCAGAAGTTCGAGGGTGATGTGGAGGCCGGCGACTGGCAGACGGTCGAGCCGGTGCTGAAGGACCCTGCCCAGATCTACACCAAGCCATGAGCGACACCCAACTCAGCAGCAACGATGTCCTGGCGCGCCTGGCCGAAGTGCTGGAATCGCGCAAGCCCGCCAACGGCGGCGACCCTGACAAGTCCTATGTGGCGCGCCTGTTCAGCAAGGGCGACGACGCCATCCTGAAGAAGATCGGCGAGGAAGCCACCGAGACCGTGATGGCCGCCAAGGACGCGCGCGCCGCCGGGCAGACTGGCGCCGAGGCCGGCAAGGTGGTCTACGAAGTGGCCGACCTGTGGTTCCATTGCATGGTATTGCTGGCCAACTTCGGCCTGACCCCTGCGGATGTGGTCAACGAGCTCGCGCGGCGCGAAGGGCTGTCCGGCCTCGAGGAAAAGGCCCGGCGCAAGGACTAGGTGGCCCGCGCAGGCTGGTCTTCCGCCTGCCCAAGGCAGGCTCTTAATAAAAGGGCGATTATGGCGAACGACTACACCGGGCAAGTCACCACCCCCAGCGGCGAACAGTTGAGCAGCCTGCGCAAGCTGCTGCACATCCTGTATGCCCTGTATGCGATCTTCTGGCTGACCGGCGGCATCACCGCGCTGATTGCAATCGTGATCAACTACGTCAAGCGCGACGACGCTCGCGGCTCGCTGTATGTCTCGCACTTCGCCTGGCAGATCCGTTCGTTCTGGTGGTCAGTAGTGTGGGGCGTGCTTGGCGGGGTGCTGTTCGCGACAGTCGTGCTGATGCCGCTGGCCTTTGCCGTCTGGGGCGTGCTGTCGCTGTGGATGCTGTATCGTATCGTCAAGGGCTGGCTGTACCTGAATGACAGCAAGCCGATGTACCCGGATCAGCAGTTCTGATGCCGGGCAGGCCGGGGCGCACGAAGCTGACAGCGGGTGCCGCGGCCGTCGCAATGAAATCTTCATGAACGCTCAGGATAATTGCATCTTCTGCAAGATCGTGGCCGGCCAGCTACCGTCGCGCAAGGTCTACGAAGACGACGACATGGTGGCCTTCCACGATATCCATCCCAAGGCCCCGGTACACTTTCTGGTCGTTCCCAGGTTGCATGTCGACTCGCTGGCCGATTGCGGCGCCGGCGAAGGGGCGGTGCTTGCTAGAATGATGCTGAAGGTGCCTGAACTGGCGCGCGCGGCAGGTTGTGCCAACGGTTTCCGGACGGTGATCAATACCGGCCCGGACGGTGGGCAAGAGGTCTACCACCTGCACCTGCATGTGCTGGGTGGGCCGCGCCACGAGTGGAAAGGACCGCTGCCCTGACCGGGCAGCCTTGGCATGGGAGCGCCCGCGGCGTTAACGCCTCGGGGCAGAAGCTGCGCCGGCAACCGTCGCCCGGCGCGGCCATAACGGGACGGAACAACGGGTCCGGGCATATCTGATTACGCCCGCGGCTTCATCAGGAGCAAGAAATGGGTTCGTTTAGCATTTGGCACTGGCTGATCGTGCTGGTGATCGTCATGCTCGTGTTCGGCACCAAGAAACTGCGCAATATCGGCCAGGACCTGGGCGGCGCGGTCAAGGGCTTCAAGGATGGCATGAAGGACGGCGAGGGCAAGGCTGCCGCCGATCCCGCCCAGTCCAAGGAACTGCGCGACTCCACCACCATCGACGTCGAAGCCAAGGAAAAGACCCGCCAGCAGTAATCCGGCGGTGTGTCATCCCTTCTACGCAAACCTCGCTGCCTGCGTGTCGTCCCGCGCCTGCGCTTTTCCGCATGTTGTCCGCATGATGTGTCCGCATGATTGATCTCGGCATTTCCAAGCTGGCGCTGATCGGCGCCGTGGCACTGATCGTGATCGGTCCCGAACGGCTGCCCAAGGTTGCGCGCACTGTGGGCGCGCTGGTCGGCCGGGCGCAGCGCTACATCAACGACGTCAAGGCCGAAGTCAGCCGCGAGGTTGAACTGGAAGAACTGCGCAAGATGCGCACGGAATTCGAGGACGCCGCGCGCGATGTCGAGCGCACCATTCACAAGGAAGTCAGCGAGCAGACCCAGGCGCTGAACGAAGCCCTGGGCGGTGCCGAGGGAACCAGCGGCGGCAGTAGCGCCGACGCCGGTGGCGGCTTCGTGCCAAGCTGGGATGCGGCCCACAAGGCGCACAACGGGCGCAAGAGCTGGCGCGTCAAGCAGGGCGCCCGCCCGCTCTGGTTCAAGCGCCAGCACAATGTCCGCGTCTGGGTGCAGTCGGGCGCGGCGCGCGTCAAGCGCCACCGGCCGGTCACCCGGCCATCCCGATCCTTCTTCGAGTGAGCATGCGCCGCGGCAACACCTTGCCGGCCGTCGTTCCGGCCGCTGCCGTCGTGGCCGCAGTCCTGGTTGCATTCGCGCGCCGCCGCGTTGCGGCCCCATCGATCCACCTTGCCAGCCCCCGCGGCTGAGCGGTTCACGCCATGAGCGACACCCGGTCCCCAGATCCCCAAGACCCGCAAGACGAGTCGCAGCAGGAAACCTTTATTTCCCACCTGGTCGAACTGCGCCAACGCCTGGTCAAGGCGGTGGCCGGCATCATCCTGGTCTTCGTCAGCCTGGTCTACTGGGCCCCGGTGATTTTCAACCTGTTTGCCGCGCCGCTGATGGAGTCGCTGCCCAAGGGCGGCAAGATGATCGTGACCGATGTCACCGGCTCGTTCTTCGTGCCGATGAAAGTCACCTTGCTGGTGGCCTTCCTGATCGCGCTGCCGTGGGTGCTGTACCAGGTCTGGCAGTTTGTCGCGCCCGGCCTGTACCAGCATGAGAAGCGCCTGATCCTGCCGCTGGTATCGAGCAGCTATTTCCTGTTCCTGTGCGGCGTGGCGTTCGCGTATTTCCTGGTGTTCCCCACGGTGTTCCATTTCATGGCGCACTACAACGCCCCGCTGGGGGCGGAGATGTCGACTGACATCGACAAATACCTCAGCTTTGCCATGACCACTTTCCTGGCCTTCGGCATCACCTTCGAGGTGCCGGTGGTGGTGATCGTGCTGGTGCGCTTTGGCGTGGTGGAGCTGGAAAAGCTCAAGCAGATCCGCCCCTATGTGATCGTGGGGGCCTTCATCATCGCGGCCATCGTGACCCCTCCCGATGTGCTGTCGCAGCTGCTGCTGGCCGTGCCGCTGGTGGCGCTTTATGAACTGGGACTGCTGCTGGCGCGTTTTGTCGGCCGTCCGTCCCCTGAAGCGGCTGCTTCAGGGGAAACGCAGCCCGACTAATTCGGCTGAGGTAGGCCTTTCAGGCCTGCCTAGCCCCGTTTTGCACCAAAACGGGGATTTCCCCATCCATTCCTGTTGCTCCCCCACAACAAAAACCGCCAGTAAGCATGGTTTACGCCGAAAAAGCCTTCTGACGGCCGGGGGGGCTGGCACATAATACGCAGCAGACGTGAATGTAAATGCGTCGCCCAAGTACTTGGGCAACCAAGATTTCCCAATCAGTTGACAAGGAAAGTGTCGATATGAAGATGAAACTGTTTGCTGCTGCCGTCGCCGCTCTGGCCGCTGGTGGCGCGTATGCCCAATCGAGCGTGACCCTGTACGGCGTGGCTGACGTCGGCCTCGAGTACGTCAACAACGCCAACGCCGCTGGCGACGACCTGTTCCGCATGTCGTCGGGTAACCAGTCCGGTTCGCGCTGGGGCCTGCGTGGCGTGGAAGACCTGGGCGGCGGCCTGAAGGGCGTGTTCGTGCTGGAAAGCGGTTTCGACCTGGACAACGGCACGTCGGCTCAAGGTGGTCGTCTGTTCGGTCGTCAAGCCTACGTCGGTCTGCAAAGCCAATTCGGCTCGCTGCTGCTGGGCCGTCAGCAAACGTCGTTCTATGACTTCGGTCTGCAGTTCGACCCGATGGCCATTTCGTCGCGCTACGGCATCCTGTCGCAAGACGCTCAATTCGCTGCGCGCGCTGATAACACCGTCAAGTACATCGGCAAGTTCGGTGGCCTGACCGCTTCGGCCTTCTACAGCTTCAACAACAACGGCCAGGAAGTCGCCGGCGCATTCCGCCGCGGCCAACAGTACGGCGCCCTGGTGAGCTACGCAGCTGGCCCGTTCGCAGTTGGTGCTGCTTATGACGAAATCCACGGCACCGTGTCGGCTGGTGGCGTTGACCAAAGCGGCCAGCGCACTCGCCGCGCTACCGTTGGCGCCAACTACGCCTTCGGTCCGGCCAAGGTCTATGCCGGCTATCGCTGGGCCAAGGCCTTCGACGGCGCTGCGCTGCCTGGCGGCACGACGGTTGACAACGGTATCCTGACCACGTCGACGGCTTCGAACCTGTACTGGCTGGGTCTGGGTTACCAGCTGACCCCGGCGTTCTCGCTGTCGGGCGCTGCTTACTACCAAGACTTCCGCAAGAGCGAAGCGGATCCGTGGCAGTTCGTGATCACGGCCGACTACGCGCTGTCGAAGCGTACCGACGTGTACACCTCGCTGTCGTACACCCTGAACGACAAGGGCTCGGCCCTGGGCGTGAACGGTTTCAACACCGCCACCACCACCAACGTTCAGGCGAACAAGGATCAGTTCGGTGCTGTGGTTGGTCTGCGCCACAAGTTCTAATCTGACGCGGGCGTAAGCTCGCTTAGGATTGGCTTGAACCAAAAGGCCGGCATCCGTAAGGATGCCGGCCTTTTGTCTTGTGCGGCACCAAGTGCTGGTACAGGCTGTTGCGCTGCTATTGTGCTGTGCCAGCCATGCCGTGCCTGGATAGCCGGCCGGAGAACGGGTGGCGTGGGCGCAGCGCGGTGTGCCGGCATTCTGCTTCGCGGCGATGTGGATCGGGCGCGGCGTTGCTCGTGCCGATCGTGACCGGTATGCACGTCGATCACGCCCCCGGGCGTGAGTTGCGCCTACCAGTGACGACCCCTGGTTCCACCGCCGCGATCCGGCAGCGCGGCGCGGCATTCCGTGATCGTTGCCTCGATGCCAAGGGCAGCAACTGCGCCAGGCATAAAAAAACCCCGCCATCCAAGGCGGGGCTTCTTCTTCAGGGCCGTGTCGTCGTGCCCGGCCTCACTCTTCCTCTTCAAACGGCAGCGAGCGGCGCGGCGGCGGAGGCCGTTTGCCGATGGTCACCGTCAGGTCCGTTGGCTTGCCGCGGCGGATCACGGTCATCTTGATGTCCACGCCCGGCTTGAGCTGGGCAATCGCGTTGAGCAGCGCGGTCGTGTCCGTGATCGACAAGCCATCCACCTTGGTCAGCACATCGCCGGGCTTCACGCCCGCCTTGTCGGCCGGCCCACCCTGGACCACCGCGGCGATCAGTGCGCCTTCCTTGGCATCGAGGCCGAACGATTCGGCGATCTCGGGCGTCATGTCCTGCGGCTCGACCCCGATCCAGCCACGCGTCACGCTGCCGGTGGAAATGATCGATTCCATCACCTGCTTGGCGGTCGACACCGGAATCGCAAAGCCGATCCCCAGCGAGCCGCCCGAACGCGAGTAGATCGCCGTGTTGATGCCCAGCAGGTTGCCCTGCGCATCCACCAGCGCGCCGCCGGAGTTGCCCGGGTTGATGGCCGCGTCGGTCTGGATGAAGTTCTCGAAGGTATTGATGCCCAAGTGGCTGCGGCCCAGCGCCGACACAATGCCCATCGTCACCGTCTGGCCGACGCCGAACGGGTTGCCGATGGCCAGCACCACGTCGCCTACCTTTACGTTCTCGAGCCGGCCCAGCGTGATCGCGGGCAGGTCCTTGAGCGTCACTTTCAGCACGGCCAGGTCGGTTTCCGGGTCGGAGCCTACCACCTTGGCGTTGGCTTTGCGGCCGTCGGTCAGCGCGATCTCGATTTCATCGGCGCCGTCGACCACGTGGTGGTTGGTTAGAATGTAACCCTCGGCGCTGACAATGACGCCGGACCCCAGGCTGGAGACCGGCTCCTGCCGCTCAGGCAGGCGGTCGCCAAAGAAGAAGCGGAACCACGGATCCTCGGCCTGCGGGTTGGGCGAGCGCTTGTTGCCGTTCTTGCTGGTAAAGATATTGACGACGGCCGGCATGGCCATCTGGGCGGCTTCGCTGTAAGACCCTTCGGCCGCAGGACCGGACACGTTGGGCACGACTTCCTTGAGCGCCACGATGGGCGAACCGGACTGGACCGCGACGCGCCCCCTCTGCAGCCAATCAGGCTTGAGCGTTGCCACGACGAACCAGACCGCCAGCACGACGGTGACAGCCTGGGCAAAGAACAGCCAAAAGCGCCGCAACATATTGGAGTTTTGAGCAGAAAATGAAAACAAAAGAGCTTGAATTGTACTTGAATGACCTGTTGGAAGTTTCCCGCTACAAGGACTATTGTCCCAACGGGCTGCAAGTGCAAGGTCGCTCAGAGGTCACACACGTCGTGACAGGAGTGACTGCAAGCCTGGCATTGGTCGATGCCGCGATCGAAGCGGGGGCCGACGCCATCCTCGTCCATCACGGCTACTTCTGGAAAAACGAAGATGCTCGCGTGGTCGGGCAGAAGCACGCGCGTCTGAAGCGCCTGCTTGGCGCGGACGTCAACCTGTTCGCCTTCCACCTGCCCCTGGATAACCACCCGGAGTTCGGCAACAACGCCCAGCTCGGCCTGCAGCTCGGCTTCACCCCGACCGGCCGCTTCAGCGACGACCAGCTCGGCTGGACCGGCACGCTGCCTGCGCCGATGCCGCTCTCTGCGCTGGCCGCGCATGTTGGTGGCGTGCTGGGGCGCGAGCCGCTGGCCATCGGTGAGCCGGACCAGATGATCCGCACCGTCGGCTGGTGCACGGGTGGGGCGCAAGGTTATTTCGATGCCGCGGTGGCCGCGGGTGTCGATGCCTACCTGAGCGGCGAAGTCTCGGAGCAGACCACGCACCTGGCGCGCGAAAGCGGCGTGGCTTACCTTGCCGCCGGCCATCACGCCACCGAGCGCTACGGCATCCGCTCGCTGGGCGAGCATGTGGCCGAACGCTTTGGCCTGCGCCATACGTTTATCGATATTCCTAATCCCGTCTGATCTGACGAAAAACAAAACGGCCCCATCGGGGCCGTTTTATCTTCCGGGGTCGGCGCGCAGACGGCGCACCAATCAGCGGGTCTTCAGGCTGTCCCGGATTTCACGCAGCAGCACGACTTCCTCGGGCGGTGCGGCGGGCGCTGCTTCCGGTTCCGCGGCGCGCATCCTGTTAAAGGCACGCACCATCAGGAAGATGATGAAGGCCAGGATCAGAAAGTTGACAACGATGGTCAGGAAATTGCCGTAGGCAAACACGGGCACGCCGGCCTTCTTCAAGGCATCGAGCGTAGTGGGTGTTCCGGGTGGGGGATCCGCCAGCACGATGAACATGCTGGAGAAGTCCAGCTTGCCGATCACGCGGCCTACCAACGGCATGATCAGGTCGTTGACCACTGAATCCACGATCTTGCCGAAAGCCGCGCCGATGATCACACCGACCGCGAGGTCGATGACGTTGCCGCGTACGGCGAAGGTTCTGAATTCCGAGATCATGCCCATGGGGGGTTCTCCTTCTTGTCGCTAGCGATGAACGGTTTCAAGCTCGAAGCCTGCCGCATCACTCACCGGAAAGCAAGCACCGAAGCCGCTTTCCGGGTTGCACGTCCGATAATCGCGCATGGCCGTGGCATTTTCTGCCTATCTAGTGCGCTGGTGTCTAAGGTACACTTTATGGTTGACGCAAAATCTAAATTGACTTCCCCTGGGGTTTGGAATGAGTGACCAGCAAGACGTGAAGAGCGTGGATAAGGGTCGCCGCAATTGGTTGATCGCGACATCCGTCGCTGGCGGCGTCGGAGGCGTAGCGGTAGCGGTTCCTTTCGTCAGTACTTTTGCACCATCGGAGAAGGCCAAAGCCGCGGGTGCTCCAGTCGAGGCGGATATTGGCGCGCTGAAGCCAGGCGAGATGATGACTGTCGAATGGCGCGGCAAGCCGGTCTGGATCATGCGGCGCACGGACGAACAACTGGCGTCGCTGAAGAAGACGGACGGCGAGGTGGCCGATCCCAATTCCGATGTGGCATTCACCATGCAGACGCCTGAGTACTGCAAGAACGAAACCCGTTCGCGCGCAGACCACAAGGACGTCCTGGTCGTGGTGGGTATCTGTTCCCACCTGGGCTGCTCGCCGTCGGGCCCCTTCGCCGCCGGTGCCAATTCCCAGCTCGGCTCCGATCCCGGTTTCCTTTGCCCCTGCCACGGGTCGACCTTCGACCTCGCCGGGCGCGTCTTCAAGAACAAGCCGGCTCCGCAGAATCTCGATGTTCCCCCCTACCAGTTCCTGACCGACAGCAAGATCGTGATCGGCAAGGACGAGAAAGGAGAAGCCTGATCATGGCGGCCGAAAAACAAGTCAAGACGACCGGCCTGCTGGGCTGGATCGACGCCCGCTTCCCCGCAACCCAACTGTGGGAAGACCACCTCTCCAAGTACTACGCGCCGAAGAACTTCAACTTCTGGTACTTCTTCGGTTCGCTGGCGCTGCTGGTGCTGGTGATCCAGATCGTCACCGGCATCTTCCTGGTGATGAACTACAAGCCGGACGCCACGCTGAACGCCGCCGGCATTCCCGTGGCCTTCGCCAGCGTGGAATACATCATGCGCGAAGTCCCCTGGGGCTGGCTGGTGCGCTACATGCACTCGACCGGCGCCTCGGCCTTCTTCGTGGTGGTCTACCTGCATATGTTCCGGGGCCTGCTGTACGGTTCGTACCGCAAGCCGCGCGAGCTGGTCTGGATCTTCGGCTGCCTGATCTTCCTGTGCCTGATGGCGGAAGCCTTCATGGGCTACCTGTTGCCATGGGGCCAGATGTCGTACTGGGGCGCCCAGGTGATCGTGAACCTGTTCTCGGCGATTCCCGTGATCGGCCAGGACCTGTCGCTGTTCATCCGCGGTGACTACGTCGTGAGCGATGCAACGCTGAACCGCTTCTTCTCGTTCCACGTCATCGCCGTGCCGCTGGTGCTGCTGGCGCTGGTCATTGCCCACATCATCGCGCTGCACGAAGTGGGTTCGAACAACCCGGACGGCGTCGAGATCAAGGCCAAGAAGGACGAAAACGGTATCCCGCTGGACGGCATCCCGTTCCACCCGTACTACTCGGTGCACGACACGCTGGGCGTTGCCGGCTTCCTGCTCCTGTTCTCGGCCGTGATCTTCTTTTTCCCGGAAGTGGGCGGCTACTTCCTGGAGCACAACAACTTCTTCCCGGCTGACCCGCTGAAGACCCCGCCGCATATCGCGCCGGTGTGGTACTTCACGCCGTTCTACTCGATGCTGCGTGCCACCACGTCGAACTTCCTGCCGATCCTGTGGGTGTTCTTCGCGCTGCTGCTCGGCATGGTGTTCCTGCGCAGCAAGGATGCGCGCGTGAAGATCGGTGCCGTCGCCATTGCGGTGATCCTGGCCGTGGGCTTCTACTTCATCGACGCCAAGTTCTGGGGCGTGCTGGTGATGGGCGGCTCGGTGGTGATCCTGTTCTTCCTGCCGTGGCTGGACCACTCGCCGGTCAAGTCCATCCGCTATCGTCCCGCTTTCCACAAGACCATCCTGACCGTCTTCGTGGTGGTGTTCCTGGTGCTCGGCTATCTTGGCGTGCAACCGCCGTCGCCGGTCGGTGAGAAGGTGTCGCAGCTCGGTACGCTGCTGTACTTCGCCTTCTTCCTGACCATGCCGCTGTGGAGCCGTGTCGGCGAGTTCAAGCCGGTCCCGGAGCGTGTCACGTTCCACCCGCACTGAGCGAAGCGAACCCCGACAAGAGCACAAGGACACAAGATGAAAAAGCTGCTTTCGATCCTCGCGCTGGCCGGCGCCTGCTTTGCCGGCGCGCCTGCCATGGCATCCGAGGGGGGCTTCCCCCTCGAGCCGGCACCGGTGAACACTGCTGACCTGTCGTCGCTGCAGCGCGGCGCCAAGCTGTTCGTCAACTACTGCCTGAACTGCCACGGCGCATCGATGATGCGTTACAACCGGCTCAAGGACATCGGCCTGACCGACGACCAGATCCGCGAGAACCTGCTGTTCAGCGCGGACAAGGTCGGCGAGACCATGACCATCGCCATGCAGCCGAAGGAAGCCAAGGCCTTCTTCGGTGCGCAGCCGCCGGACCTGTCGGTGATCGCCCGCGCCCGCGGCGACGACTGGCTCTACACCTACCTGCGCACGTTCTACCGTGACGACAGCCGCGCCACCGGCTGGAACAACCTGGTGTTCCCGAGCGTCGGCATGCCGCACGTGCTGTGGGAACTGCAGGGCCAGCGCGCCGCCAAGTTCACGGAAGTGGAAGAGCACGGCGAGAAGGTGCACAAGTTTGCCGGCTTCGAGCAACTGAGCCCGGGCAAGCTGAGCAAGGTCGAGTACGACCAGGCCAGCGCTGACCTGGTCGGCTTTCTGGACTGGATGGCCGAGCCCGCGCAGAACCACCGCAAGCGCCTGGGCGTCTGGGTGCTGCTGTTCCTGGGCGTGTTCACCGTCTTTGCCTGGCGCCTCAACGCCGCGTACTGGAAGGACGTGAAGTAAAGGCATGCCAGGGACCCGAATCCGGGCCCGGACAAGGCAAAGGCCAGGGGTGGCCGCTGCGAAAGCAGCACCGCCCCTGGCCTTTTCTCTTGGAAAACCTGCCGAAGCGCGCCAATAAAGTGCGCCATTTTCCACAAATTTGCTTTCTGATGGTCGACTTTGGCAGAATGACAGACCTTACTGTCCGACCCTGCTTCGGCTAAGCCCAAGGAATCCAACCATGATGGTGTTGTATTCGGGTACGACTTGCCCGTTTTCCCAACGTTGCCGCCTTGTCCTGTTTGAAAAGGGCATGGATTTTGAAATCCGCGACGTCGACCTGTTCAACAAGCCCGAAGATATTTCGGTGATGAACCCGTACGGCCAGGTGCCCATCCTGGTCGAGCGCGACCTCATCCTGTATGAGTCGAACATCATCAACGAATACATCGACGAGCGCTTCCCGCACCCGCAGCTGATGCCGGCTGACCCGGTGCAGCGCGCCCGCGCCCGCCTGTTCCTGTTCAACTTCGAAAAGGAACTGTTCACCCACGTCTACACGCTGGAGAACGAAAAAGGCAAGGCCGCGGAGAAGAACCACGAACGCGCCCGCGCCGCGATCCGCGACCGCCTGACGCAGCTTGCGCCGATCTTCGTCAAGAACAAGTACATGCTGGGCGAAGAGTTCTCGATGCTCGACGTCGCCATCGCGCCGCTGTTGTGGCGCCTGGACCACTACGGCATTGAGCTGTCGAAGAACGCCGCACCGCTGCTGAAGTATGCTGAACGCATTTTCAGTCGTCCCGCGTACATCGAAGCGCTCACCCCGTCCGAAAAGGTGATGCGCCGCTAACCGGCACCGGCCCGAAGGCATCCGCCCTCGGGCCACCACGGCGCCATTGGAAGCACAATGTCTGAAACCTCCACCAAGCCCTACCTGATCCGCGCCATCTATGAATGGTGCACGGACAACGGCTTCACGCCGTACATCGCCGTCTTCGTCGACGCCAACACCAGCGTGCCGCGCGAGTTCGTCAAGAACAACGAGATCGTGCTCAACGTCAGCTTCGACGCCACCAGCGGCCTGGACATGGGCAACGAGTGGATCACCTTCAGTGCACGCTTTGGCGGCGTCTCGCGCAAGATCGACGTCCCTGTCGAGAACGTGCTGGCCATCTACGCCCGTGAAAACGGGCAAGGCATGGCCTTCCCGGTCGAACGCAGCCTGCCGGAAACCCAGGCCGCCACCGAGCGTGAAAACAACCCGCCGCCCAAGCTGGCCCCGGTGGAAGCCGAGACCTCGGCAACTACCACCGACACTGGCCCCGGCGACGACGACACGCCGCCCCCGGTGCCCCGCATCGGCAGCAAGAAGCCCGCACTGAAAGTGGTGAAGTAAGCCATCCCAAAGCGGACCGCAATGCAGTAGAATCGCGGTCTGCACCAGACATGCCGGCTTAGCTCATCAGGTAGAGCAGTTGATTTGTAATCATCAGGTGGCGGGTTCGAGTCCTGCAGCCGGCACCAGAATTTGAAAACGGGCTACGCAAGATTGCGTAGCCCGTTTTGTTTTTGTGGCAAGGGCGCACAGCCGCATCAATGCCGAAAAAAATGACTTATTCATCTAGTCGTTGTGGCGTAGATTTCTGACTAGTAGCAATGACTAGAAGGCAATCCATGGCTGGCAGCCTGATTTCCAAGACCGAGTTCAAGGCGTGCGCCCTCGAGTATTTCCGCCAGATCGAAGCCTCGGGCGAGCCGGTCATTGTCACGGACCACGGCAAGCCCACACTCGAGGTGCGTCCCTATCGCGGGCTGGAGCGTGACCCCCTTCAGGTATTACGCGGCACCGTGGTGCGCTACGACGCGCCGACGGAGCCAGTGGACGTTGAGTGGGAGGCCGAGCGGTGATCGTGCTGGATAAGCGTGCCTTATTCCCTTACTGCACCGAGCGCAGCACCCAGCTTTCCAGCAAACCTCGACCCGTCCCCAAACGTCATCACCAACTGCCGCGTAGCCCGCGTCATCGCCACATACATCAGCCGCGCTTCGTCTTCATCCGCCTCATCATGCTTATGCGGCATCCCCGTGGCCGGAATGCATACCAGCGGAAACTCCAATCCTTTGCTGCTATGCATGGTGATCACCTTGACGCTGTCCGCGCCGGGTGTAAATCGCTTGGTGATTTGGGGACATTCGAACGGAATGCCCTTGCGCGTGAGCGCGCTGGTGACGTGTCCGACCGTGTCCCAATGGCGATAGAGCACCGCCATTTCTGACCAGGGCGTACCAGCCCGATTCTCGTCAGTCAGGATCTGCGCAATGCGCTCAGCTTCCGCCTCTACGTTTGGCAATTCGATCAGCAGCGGTTTGTTGCCGCGGCGCCCGGCACCGACAGGTTGCACGGTAGGCGCTTCGTCTTCGGCTGCCTCGGTCGGCCGCAGCAACTCATCCGCAAAGCTGCGCGCGACGGCCAGTATCTCCTGCGTATTGCGGTAGTTAAGCTTGAGGATGGTCGTACGGCCCCGGGCCTGGATGCCCACGCTGGCAAAGGTCATCCCGCGCTTCCTAGCGCCGCCATAAATGGACTGCGCATCGTCGTAGAGCACCAATAGGGAATTGCTCTCCGGATTCACCATCTGCACGACCAGCTTGAACCACTCCGGCCGGAAGTCATGCCCCTCATCGATCAGCACGGCGTCGTACTGGCCGGCCGGGATCGCTTTCCGGTCCACGCCCTGGATGACGCGATTTACCATTTCCTCAAAGAGCGCATCGCTGGGGCGCCCCTTCGGCCTGTCAATGTTGTAAGTCTCTAGTTGGCGCGAGCACCACGCATGGAAGTTGTGGACGTGGACCTTCTCTTCGATGCCTTTCTCGATCATCGTCGCCGCCAGCTTGGCGGCGAGGGTCTTGTTGTAGCAAAGCACGAGGACTGGCCGTGTGACGATCTTTGCAAGATGCTCAGCCCGGTAGCCGAGGATCATCGTCTTGCCAGAGCCGGCGACGCCATGAATGACCCGGTGGCCTTCGCCGAGGCTGCGTGCCAACTGCTCCTGCTGGAGATCCATGACGCGAAGGATGTCAGGCATATTCAGCGGCTCCGCGGCATCCTCCGGAAAGAGCGCGCGTTGCTCCGGCATGCGGATCTGCGGGAACAGGTGCCAGCGAATCCGCTCGATTTGCGGCAGGGAAAGCTTGAAGGTGAACTTGACCGGGAACATCTCCCACAGGCGCTGCTGGAAGCGTTCCGCGTCGACCGCCTCATACATCTCGTCCTGGCAGATCACCAGGTGCGGGGGCAGGACGTCACCGAGGTTGGTCTTGTCGAACTGGGCACGCGTGATGTTGGACAGGACGACGCCGCAGCCGTAGGGAAAGAAGGGTTTGCCTTTCAACGAGCCGCTAGGCCAGACCAACTGCGGATCGCGCTGCAGCAGGTTGGTGACATAGAACATGTACTGGCGGGCTTGCTCGAGGGGATTCATCTCCCGCACCAGCCCGCGATCCGTCAGCAGCGTGACATCGCGCTGGTCGATTTCCCGGATGGTATCCAGCCTCCAGTCTTTCACCTCCAACACCAGCAGACCCCGGCTGGGATGGAAGACGATGAAATCCGGATGCCTGGTTTTCTCTCCGATGGCGACGTCATACCAACACAGGTAGTCGTCCTCCAGCTTTGTCTCCAGACGCTCGGCGAAGCGTCTCTCTCCACTGGTCATGCGCGAAGTGACCGAACCCAGCGCGGGAATCAGCGTGGCCATGCGTTGTTGCTCTTCTTATTGCCCGTTCAGGAACTGCGCTGACCACGGTAGGTGTCGCGGACCCGGTGCGACGGCGGTCAGGCAGGTTTGTTATGCGGCAATTGTAGGCACAAAACGGTAACGGTGGCTATTTCGGTAGTTTTGGTGATTTGCCGGTTGGCGACACTGGCGAGCCGGCGGCTCCGGGGGCTGTCAAGCGGTCTGCGCCGGCTTTCCGGCGATCCGCGCCGCCGATCCGTCGATTCCCGCCACCCCCATATCAGAGCCCGGATCGCAGTGGTAACCTCCCGCTATCTCCGCCCCCAGCCACCCGCCCGTGCACTCCCCAGACTCCCGCATCTGGCGATCCGCCCCCGAGCAGCGCGCCTACGAAGACGCCCGCCGCCGCGTGCGCGCGCTGCGCTTCTTCTACATGCACGCCATGGTCTACGTGGCGGTCAATGCATTGCTGATCGGCTTCCATCTGGTGGGATCGCCGCATCGGCCGTGGTCCGGTGGGCCGCTCATGGGCTGGGGTATCGGCCTGGCGATACATGGCGTGATGACGTGGAGTCGCGTCGGCCTGCTCGGGCGGCAGTGGGAAGAGCGCAAGATCGCGCAATACATGGCGCAGGAACAGGTGCGCACGCTGTCGACGGAGAAGCAGCTGGTCGAAGCCCGCATGCGCCTGCTGCAGGCCCAGATCGAACCGCACTTCCTGTTCAACACCCTGGCCAACGTGGTCAGCCTGATCGAGCCCGCGCCGCAGAAGGCCACGCTGATGCTGGAGCATTTCATCGCCTACCTGCGCGCATCGCTTGCAGCCAGCCGCGCCACGCAAGGCACGGTGGCGCAGGAGGCCAAGCTGCTGCGTGACTATCTGGCGCTGATCCGGATCCGCATGGGGGACCGGCTGCATTACTCGGTCGATGTCGACCCCGAACTCGAATCGATGCCGCTGGCGCCGATGCTGCTGCAGCCCGTGGTCGAGAATGCGATCAAGCATGGGCTGGAGCCAAAGATCGAAGGCGGGCGGCTGCTGGTCCGGCTGGAGCGGCGCGGCCCGCGCATGCTGGCGACCATCGAGGACGATGGCATGGGCTTTCGCCCCTCGGCCGGCGCCGGGGTCGGGCTTTCTAACCTGCGTGAACGGCTGGCTGTGCTGTATGACGGTGACGCCCACGTACGCATTGAAGAACGCTCGCCCGGCACTGCCGTGCTGATCGAAATCCCGCTGCCGCGTACATCCTGAAACGGAGACGCCCATGACGCCCACCGCCCTGATTGCCGACGACGAAGAGCACCTGCGCGCATATCTGCGCGGCAAGTTGCAACGCCTTTGGCCGGAGCTGCAGATCGTTGCCGAGGCGACCAACGGCATCGAAGCCGCCGACGCCATCGCACGGTTGTCGCCGAGCGTAGCCTTCCTCGACATCAAGATGCCCGGCCTGTCCGGCCTGGAGGTGGCGCAAGGGATTGAAACCGATACGCGGCTGGTGTTCGTCACGGCGTATGACGAATTCGCGCTCGATGCGTTCGAGCGCGCGGCCGTCGATTACCTGGTCAAGCCGGTCAGCGAGGAACGGCTCGGCCGCACCATCGAGCGGCTGCGCAAGGCGTTGCAGGAAGCGGCACCCTTGCCGGAACTGGCCCAGCTACTGAGCCAGCTCACACGCGCCCAGCCGCGCGCGGAAAGCGGCGGCCAGCTGCGCTGGGTACGCGCCAGCCGCGGCAATACCACCAGCCACGTGCCGATCCAGGAAGTGATGTACTTCCAGAGCGACGACAAGTACGTGGTCGTGCATACCCGCGATGGCGAGCACCTGATCCGCACGCCGCTGGCGGAGCTGATTGCCGGCCTCGATCCCGAGGTGTTCTGGCAGATCCACCGCTCGTCCATCGTCAACATGGAATACGTGGCCGGAACGCGCCGCGATGAGGCAGGGCGGCTCTTTGTCCGGATGCGCGACAGCGAAGCCGAACTGCCGGTATCGCGCGCGTACATGCACCGCTTCCGGCAGATGTAAGGCGGTCGGCGGCGCCACTGCGCCGCCGGCCGAGGGATTCACTTGCGATCCATGAATTCCTGGATCTTGCGCTGTTCCCAGTCACGCCCGCGGCGCGACAGCCGCATCCATACCAGCAACCCATGCACGGTCAGCGCCAGGCCCCAGGCCAGGGTCGTGGTCAGCGGCCATGGCCAGCCGGTGGCGGCGTAATGCGACCACCGCGGCGACGGAAAGTAGAAGAAGCGGAACCACAGCCAGCCATTGACGACAGCGTAGACCAGCAGGTGGATGTACCAGCCGCGCAGGGCGTGCACCATGCGGCGCGCGCGCCAGTAGGCCATGGCGTTGGGGTCGTCGTTGGGAGGGAAGGCGTGGTGCATGGGATACCTCGATCAAGATGGTTGGCTTGCGTCAGGTATAGGCCATCGCCAAGCGCCGCTCCAGGCCCATGGGCCGAATCGACGGATTTCGTTCGCCGGTGGGCGCGCGGACAGCGCGAATGTCGGCGGGTCCGACCCCTCCATGCCCCCCGACTTCTTGCTGCTCTTGACCCGTCTCGCCGGGAATACCCGCATAGGAAAAGCCCAGTCCTTCACCATAATCATAGTAATTATGATCATAAATACGAAGCGATGGATTCCAAGCCGACCCCGCAGATAGAGGGCAGCAGACGCGTGAAGCGTTCGGACCAGGTGGTCAACGATATCAAGCGCTGGATCGTGCAGACGCACCAGAAGGTCGGAGACAAGCTGCCGCAGGAAGCAGCGTTGATCGAACAGATGGGCGTCGCACGCGGGACGGTGCGTGAGGCGCTTGCCTCGCTGCAGGCGCAGGGGCTGGTCAAGGTCAGCACGGGGCCGAACGGCGGTGCCACGCTGACGCAGCCGCCTTATGAGCGATGCCTGGAGGCAGTGTCCAACTTCCTGTACTTCCAGTCGGTCGACATCGTCACGCTTTACGCCCTGCGCCGCGCGGTTGAGCCGGAGCTGGCAGCCAACGCCGCCTTGCGCCTGACCGATGCCGACATCGCCGATCTCGAAGCGCTGGTCGGGCTGAGCCACCCGGAACACGGCGGCAGCACGGACTGGAACGAGCGGCGCGAAGCCGACCTGCTGTTCCACGACCGCCTGGCCGATGCCTGCAGCAGCCCGATGCTGGCGTTGTTCTGCCGCCTGCTCAACGACATCATCCGCCGCGTCATCGTGGTGCGTAATGCGCAGGATGATTTCGACGACTTTGATGAAGAGATCTTCCACAGCCACAACGCGCTGATCGAAGCCTTCCGGTCGCGCGACCCGGAGCGTGCGCGTGCCCTGATGCAGGAGCACATGGAGCATGCCGAATCCTTGGCCCTGGAAGCCGAGTCCCGGGTGGACCGCGGGAGCTTGCTGATGAGCCCGGTCGACTGATCCCCTGACGCGCTAGCGTCCCCCTTTTTCTGCACACCCAACCGCCATCGTGGCATCCGACACGGCGGGTGGGATTCCTATTGCCTGAATCCTGGGAGCCTTGACGTGAAACCTGCTGAATTGCTTTGGCGCTGGAGCGCTGTCGATATTGCCGATGCCGTGCGGCGGCGCGAGATTTCCTGCCGCGAGGTCACGGCCAGCGTGCTGGCTCGCATCGATGCCCTTAACCCTCGCCTGAATGCGTTGCCGGAGGTGCTGGCAGAAGAGGCGCTGGCCAGCGCGGATGCCGCGGACCGCCAGGTCGCTGAGGGCGCAGAACTGGGGCCGCTCCATGGCGTGCCGGTCACGATCAAGATCAATGTCGACCAGGCAGGCCATGCCACCACCAACGGCGTGATTCCGCTGAAGCACAACATCGCGCGTGAGGATGCCCCCGTGGTCGCGAACCTGCGCAGTGCCGGGGCCATCATCGTCGGGCGCAGCAATACGGCTACCTATTCCTCGCGCTGGTTTACCGACAACGGCCTGCACGGGCGCACGCTGAACCCGTGGGATGCGGATATCACCCCCGGCGGCTCCAGCGGCGGTGCCGCGTCCGCGGTCGCTTCCGGCATGGGGGCGCTGGCGCATGGCAATGACATCGGCGGCTCCATTCGCTATCCGGCCTATGCCTGCGGTGTCGCCGGCTTGCGGCCGACGACGGGGCGGGTGCCCGCGTACAACCCGTCGGCCACTGCCGAGCGCAGCATCACGCCACAACTCATGTCCGTGCAAGGGCCGCTTGCGCGCAGCATTGCCGACCTGCGGCTCGGCTACCACGCCATGGCCCGTTATGACGGGCGCGACCCAGCCTGGGTGCCGGTGCCGCTGGAACTGCCGCTGCCGCCGGGACCGATCCGCGTGGCGCTGTTCCGGCGTTGTCCGGGCATTCCCGTCGATCCCGCGGTCAGCGCAGCGCTGGACAGTGCCGCGCAATGGCTGCAGCAAGCGGGCTACGCCGTCGAGGAAGCCAGCCTGCCTGATTTCATGGAAGCGGCAGCGCTGTGGCGCACGCTGACGGTCGACGACAGCCGCCGCAACATCATCGCGGGCGTTGACCAGCATGGCGACGAGGCCATGCGGCAAAGCCAGCGCAACATGCTGGACGGGATGCAGGAAACCGACCGCGATGGTTTTCTGGATGCCCTGGCACGGCGCCAGGCGATTGCACGAAGCTGGTCGGTGTTCATGCAAACCTATCCGCTGGTGCTGATGCCGGTGTCGTGGCAGCGCCCGAGCGTGCAAGACGCGGATATCCGCACGCCAGAAGAGAATCGGGCCTTGCTGGACGCACAGAGCCCCATGCTGGCAACAGCGATGCTCGGCATGCCGGGGCTGTCCGTGCCGACGGGCATGGCCGGCGGCGTTCCGGTCGGCGTGCAGCTGATGGCATGGCGCTTCCGCGAAGACCTGTTGCTGCGCGCCGGCCAGGCGATTGAAGACGCGGCGCGTTTTACCCCTTACACCGACGTGCAAACCGGCATCTAGACCCAGGAGCTTCCCATGAACGAACGCAAACCTGCTTACGCCCCACGGCTGTCGCGCCGCGCCATGCTGGCCGGAACCGCCGCCGCCCTGTGTACCGGTGGCCTGCTCTCCAGGGCCGCATGGGGGCAGTCCGTATCGCGCATCATCGTGCCGTTTCCGCCGGGCGGGCCGGCCGACTACATGGGCCGCCTGCTGTCCGAGAAGCTGAAAGACGCCATGGGCCGCACCGTCATCGTCGACAACCGGCCCGGTGCCGGGACGCGCGTGGCGGCCGAAGGGCTGAAGAACGCCCCGGCCGACGGCACCACCGTGCTGCTGGCCCCCGTCGATCCGATGTTCATCGGGCCGCTGATCTACAGCAATATGCGTTTCAATCCCGCCACCGACTTCACGGCGATCACCGATGTGACGGGCGTCCAGTTCGGCATTGCAGTCAGCGCCAGCTCACCCATCAAGACACTGGCCGACTTCGTCAAGGCCGCCAGGGCCAAGCCGGCTGACTATTCGATCGGCATCAGCACGGTTGGCACGCTGCTGCATTTCCTTGCCGTGGAGTTCGTCAGCCAGTCCCGCGCCGGCAGTACGCTGGTACCGTATCGCGGTGGCGCGGCGATGGCAACGGAAATGATGGGCAACCAGATCGCGGCAGGCATGGACGCCATCACGACTTTTACCGAACTGCATCGCGGCGGCAAGCTCCGCGTGCTGGCCGTGGCAGGGGAAAAGCGCGCCGATGCCTTGCCGGATGTGCCTACGTTTGCGGAGTCTGGCTTTCCCAACCTTGTGACCTCGTCGCGCTACCTGCTTTATGTCCGCGCCAACACGCCGCCCGACGTGACCGCGCAGTGGTATCAGGCCGTGCGCAAGGTGCTGGCCATGCCGGACGTGCGCGAGAAGCTGGCGCGCGCTGGCTATGACATCTTGCCGGGCGGCACTTCTGATGAGGTTGCCAGGTATGCGAGCGCGCTTTCGGCACGGTGGACGCCGGTGATCAAGGCGTCGGGTTTCAAGGGGGATTGAGAGGAATTTCGTAGCCGCAGCCAAACTCGGCTGGAGACGATTTCCATTTGTGCCAGCTAGCTGGGGAATTCCTGCGGCACCCTCCTCCTGTAGGGTGCCGCTTTGTATTAAGCATGTCTGTCCCAGTGTCGTAATTAGCCTCAGAAGACAACCTGGGCGGCGCCAAGGGAAAGTGCCAATGGCGCCGCATCGTGCCGACTGGCGCAATTGCTGTGGGGCGCAGCCGCTCAGGCTGTGAGCCATACACCCGAGCGTATCCAGCCATGACCTCCTCCTCTTTCCGCGCCCGCCGCCTGTGGCTCGCCACAGGCGTTAGCCTGGCACTCTCCGCCTGCGCCCCGATGATCGCGACCACCCCGGCAACAGTGGAGCTCATGCAGCCAGCTGCCACGGCCAAGCGCGTCCAGCTTCTAGCGCCGGCGCAGGTCAAGCTCGACACCGGCTATTCCCGAGACCTCGCTGCCAAGTCGACCTGGTCGCAGGTCGGGCGCCTCCCGCAAGGCGATGTCTACCGCCCCGTCGGCACCATTCTCACAATCGAGGGCCGCCACGTTCATGAGGCCTACCTGGTCGTCCGCAACAAGACGCTGGTGGGCTTCTATCTGCCTGGGGAGCAGAACTACTCCCCGCTAACGACAGCAGTACCTTTGAACTTGGGAGAATCGGAATGAAACGGGTTGCGCGCATGCTGATCGCCGGACTGGCGGTGTCATCGCTGCTGGCGGGATGCGCTTCGGGCGTGAAGCACGCCGAGATGGCGGCTTCGATGCCCACGCTGAAGCCGGGCGAGGGTCGGATTTATTTCCTGCGTTCGGCGTCGATGTTCGGGGCGGCTATCCAGCCGGATATTCGCCTGAATAGCCAGGTCGTTGGCGAATCCAAGCCCGGCGGTTTCTTCTTCGTGGACCGCACGGCCGGCAAGTATGTCGCGGCGGCCTCGACCGAAACCGAGAAGACGCTCAGCTTCGTGCTGGATGCCGGCGAAACCAAGTACGTGCGCAGCTCCCCGTCGCTGGGGCTGATGGTGGGCCGCGTGGTGCTGGAGCTGGAAACGCCGGAGAAGGCGAAGGAGGAACTGGCTTCGCTGAGCTACACCGGGGACCAGGTGAAGACTGCGGCGAAGTAAGTGGATTGACTCAGCCGCGTTGCGGGCTGAGTCGCGTTGACGACGCCGGTGCGTCGTCAATTGACCCATCGGAATTCCGCATGGCTTGCAGCTCAGCGCGGGCATATCAACGTAGGCAAGGCACCTCCTCGTGATTTTGGCAAAGCAGGGTTGCGTCGCCCTTTTCATTGTAGTAACGTAACTACATTGAAGTGGGCGGGAGTGCCATCATGACGATCACAACCCTATCGAGCCGAGAACTCAATCAGGACGTGACAAGAGCCAAGAAGGCGACGAAGGACGGTCCGGTCTTCATTACGGACCGCGGCAAACCGGCGCATGTGCTGTTGAGCTTCGAGGAATATCAGAGGCTCACCCAGCAGCGCCGCAACATTGCAGACGCACTCGCGATGCCCGGCGTTGAGGACATCGAGTTCAATCCGCCACGTGCCAACATCAAATTCCGGCCCGCTGATCTCACATGATGTTCGTGCTCGATACCAATGTCGTTTCCGAACTGCGCAAGGTCCGAGCCGGTAAAGCTGATGCAAACGTTGCAGCGTGGTCTGCCAGCGTTGATGCAGCTTGGCTCTTTGTGTCGGCGGTCACCATCATGGAACTGGAAACCGGTGTCTTGCAGATCGAGCGGCGGGATGCCCGCCAAGGTGCGCTGCTGCGGGCGTGGCTGGACCACCATGTATTGCCCGAATTCGCAGGCCGCGTTTTGCCCATTGATACCGCCGTGGCCCTGCGTTGCGCTCGGTTGCACGTACCAGACCGGCAATCGGAGCGGGATGCGTTGATTGCCGCCACAGCAATCGTGCACGGTATGACCGTCGTTACACGAAATGTCGCCGACTTCATGGCAACTGGCGTCAGCATCCTGAACCCTTGGGAGGCCTGATCGTAATTCGCCGTCGTTTCCCAGTTGCCGAAACTATAGAAGTTCTCGCCCCTGAGTCGGCAGCCGGCGGTGAAGGCGCTTTTCGCGCGCATCGCTTCTTATGCCGTAATGCCTTCGCCACTGCCCTGTGACTCGACCTTAGACGCCCACCCGGATTTCGCCGCGCGTAGCACGATCTTCTGCTTCTCCGCGCGCTCGACTGCGTTGATGCGTTTGATGACTGTGTCGTGCTTGACTAGCGTGGGCTGTTTCGCCGGCGTAGCCAGCGAAACAGCCCACGCCCGCCAAGCACGACACCCAACCGCAGTGCCGCAGCCCGAAAACCACACCCCAATCCCACAAACCGCTAGCCCCCGCCAATCGGCCATGAGCCTATTTTTATGGGTTGAAGTGTACTGAGGTGGCGCGCTCCCACGCTCTGCGAGTGGTGCATTCGCTGCGAGCCCACACCAGGGGTGAGAGAGGCTCCCCGACTTCACTGTCAACGCCTTTGCCGGGAAGCCATCCCATTAAGGTGCAGGCAGCTCATCCGCCAACACACTCTCCAGCTGCGCCTTCACCAGCCCCAACAAGCAAAATGCACTAAAGCAGCCCTCGAATTGCACACTCTGCTGTTCCAGCAGGGTAAGCACACCATCCATATCAGCCGAGACTGACTGAAGGCTGTACCGCGCCGTGGATAGATCGATTTCCGACATAGGACCTCCTATCGTTGAGTGAAGGTCCGCCGCACGACGTTAGGGGAGGGCGGCGGGCCTGACGACGAGGGTGGAAAACCGGTGCCAAAGCCAATGCCGGTCAGCCTTGCGGCTACCTCGCCCGGCCCGCCATAGCAGGATGGCTTGCTCGTATGGGCGGGACCGATCGTCAAGTACGACCGGTCCGGCTTTGGCATTCGAGTTTCCACACTCGGTCACCGTTGTTCGATGACAGCCCCAGTCTCTCGCGTCGCGGCGCTCGACTCGATAAGACACTTCGCATTCCCACACGGACGCCGCATCCTGCCCGACCCCCGCCCGCCCGCAAATAGCCAAACGCCTAAACCACCCTCCTCAATCCACCAGCGTCGCCAATGCCTCCCGCGCCTCCCGGCGCAACTTCTCCAGATCCAATCCGACGATCATCCCATCGCGCACTACCTGACGCCCGCGCACCAGCACATCCCGCACCGGCGTAGGCTCGCCTGCCGCCACTGGTGCCGTGCCGATGTCATGGAAGCCATGGAACCGCAGTCCGCTGACGTCATAGATCGCGAGGTCGGCCGACTGTCCCGGCGCGAGCGTGCCGATTCCCGGCAGCCCCAGCACCTGCGCACCGCCTGCGGTGCCCCAATGGATGACTTCTTCCACGCGGGTTTGCGCGGCCCCGCCCAGCGCCCGGTGCACCAGCCACGCGAAGTTGGCTTCATGCACCATGCTGCCCGACTCGTTGGATGCCACCCCATCCACGCCCAGTGAGATCGGCACGCCCGCATCGGCGATCGCGCGCACTGGCGCAATACCGCTGCCGAGCCGCGCATTGCTGACAGGGCAGTGCGCCATGCCGGTGTTGGTCACGGCGAGCATGCGGATCTCTTCGGGATTCACGGTGACCAGGTGCGCGAACCAGACGTCAGGCCCCAGCCAGTCGTGGTCGGCCACGAACTGCACCGGCGTGCACTGGTACTTCTCTCGGCAGAACTTCACGTAGTTGTCGGTCTCGGACAGGTGCGAATGCAGCCGCAGGTCCATGCCGCGACCGAAGGCGGCCAGCTCGCGCAGCAGGGCGGGCGGCAGGGAGAAGGTCGGCGTAGTCGGCGCGACCACCACGCGGCGCAGGCCATCTGCTGAGGCATCGTGGTAGCGGGCCTTGAGCCGTTCGATATCGGCAAGCATCTCGTCCAGCGTCTCCGGCACCAGTGCAGTCGCGCGCATGCCGGGGTGATCTGAGGCTGACTGGATGGCGCCGCCGCGGCACAGCACCAGGCGCATGCCAAGCTCCTCCGCTACCTCGAACAGCACGTCGCCGGTCTCCGCCCCATGGCCGTGGTGATACAGGTAGTGGTGATCGGCGCAGGTGGTGGTGCCGGACAGCAGCAGTTCGGCCATGCCCAGTCGCACGGCGGTACGAAAGATCTCCGGCGTGAAGCGCGCCAGGCGCGGGTAGGCGACGGAGGCCAGCCATTGTTCCAGCCCCACGTTCATGCCGCTGGGCACGGCCTTGAGCAGGTTCTGGAACAGGTGGTGGTGGGTGTTGACCCAGCCCGGGTAGACCACGCAACCGGTGGCGTCCAGCACAGCCTCGCCGTCGTGGCGCGGCAGGGCTGCACCGATCTCGGCGATGCGGCCGTCGCAGATGCGGATGTCGGCGGCGCCCGCTCGCGCGGCATTGCCGGTGCGGCCGGTCATCACGGCGGCGGCGTTGCGGATCAGCAGGTCGCCGGCGGGCGCGGCGCTGGTGGTGTTGGTGTTCTGCACCATGTTTCAGACCCCTTGGACGTTGTCGGCACTGGCGGGCAGCTCGTCGGCTTCACGGGCGGGCACGCCATTGAGAATCAGGTTGAGCAGCACGGAGACCACGCAGGCGATGATCACGCTGCTGTGGACAAAGGGCTGCAGGAAGCCGGGCAGCTTCTCCAGCATGCCGGGCAGCATCACGGGCATCATCGCGCAGCCGAGCGTGATGGAGACGATGGAGAGGTTGTTGGGATTGCGGTCGTATTCGACCTCTCCCAGCGTCTTGATGCCGGCGGCCACGACTACGCCGAACATGACCATGGTTGCACCGCCCAGCGCCGCGGCCGGGATCGAGGCAAACAGCGCGCCGATCTTGGGCACCAGCGCCACGGCGCACAGCATCGCGCCGCAGGTGGCCACTACCCAGCGGCTGCGCACGCCGGTGACGATGACCAGGCCCACGTTCTCCATGAAGGCGATATACGGGAACGCCGCGAACATGCCGCCGATGGCGCTGGCCAGGCCGTTGGCACGCAGGCCGCGGGTGGCATCGCGCTCGGTCAGGGGGCGCTTGACGATATCGCCGACGGCGATGAACAGGCCCATCGATTCCACCATCTGCACCACCATCACGATCACCATGGTGGTGATGGCGCCCACGTTGAAGGTGGGCATGCCGAAGGCGAACGGCGTCACCATGGTGAACCACGGCGCGCGCGCGACTTCATCGAAGCTGCCCATGCCCAGCATCCACGCCGCCGCACCGCCGACCAGCAGGCCGATCACCACGGACAGGTTTCGGATCAGCTCGCCGCCGTGCCGGTTGATAAACAGGATCAGTGCCACTACGCCGAAGGCAACGATGAAAAAGATGGGAGCGCCGAAATCCGACGCGCCCCTTCCGCCTCCAAACCAGTGAAACGAAACCGGGAACAGCGACAGGCCCACCGCGGTGATGGTGCAACCGCTGACAACCGGCGGGAAGAAGCGCTTGAGCTTGCCAATGATCGGCGCAAGGAACATCGCGATCACGCCCGCGGCGATGATGGCGCCGCAGACGCCGTTGGAGCCCAGCGACGGATCGGTGCCGATGGCGATGACGGGGCCCACGGAGCTGAACGCCACGCCCTGCATCAGCGGCAGGCGCACGCCGAACTTCCAGAAGCCGACGGTCTGCAGCAGGGTGGCGATGCCGGAGGTGAACAGCGCGGTGCTGATCAGCATGGTGGTCTGCGCCGGCGTCATCTTGAGCGCGCCGGCCACGATCATCGGCACCGCGATGGCACCGAGATAACTGACCAGCATGTGCTGGAAGCCGAGCGTCGTCATGGCGCGTGCCGGCAGGACCTGGTCGACGGGGTGAGCCGCTGCTTGCATGATGTTGTCTCCTGCCGCGTGCTGGGGGAAAGTGCGCCATGCCGGCGGCGGCTGGCCCGGTCTGTTGGTTGCCGGGCTCGGTCCGTCACGGTGCCATGCGCGGCGCATGGCCGACGCATGCCTTGCACAGTAGTGATGCGTGGCAGGCCGTCATAGCGTTATTGCGAAGACACTGGCACCGGGCCGCAATCGCGCTTGCAAAATGCGCGCCCGGGGCATCAGGGGTTTCCCTTGGGTTGCGTGAGGGCGGGGGTGGCCATAGGATGGATGCGCTTGCCACGGCCGCTGGTTTGCTCCCCTCTCCCGCGCGCGGGAGAGGGGAGAACGCCGCCGGATGTTGATGCGTCGGTCGCGGTTGATCCGTTCACTTCTTTCTCCAACGCCATGTCACCCACCGCAGGATGGTTAGCTGCAGCCTCCCGCTCGCCAGTCAGCCGCGGCGGTGACCTCGACCGCATCCAGTCGCTGTCCGGCCGCGTGTTCGGCCCTACGCGGCTGCGCGCGACCGAGGCCGATGCGGCGCTCGATGCCCGTATCGACACCAGCACCATCGGCCGGCTGACGCTGGTCACCATTGCCTATAACCAGGCAGTGCAGATCGAGCCGCAGCCCAACAAGGATGAGTTCGTGATCCAGACCGTGCTGGCGGGTACGTGCCGCGTGGAGACCCCGCGCGGTGCGATGCTGATGCCGCCGGGGGCGACCTTTGTGTTCTCGCCCACCGTGCCGGCCACGTTGTCGCTGGATCCGGGCTGCGAGCGCTTCAGCGTGGTGATCCGCCGGCAGCTGATCGACGAGGCGTTCCGCCAGCAGTTCAGCTTCGAGCCGCCGGTGCCGATTGAATTCGACATGCAGCCGGTGGCGGACGATGGCCGTGCCGCGCGCTGGCAGGCGCTGGTGAGCTACCTGCGCGCGGAAACGCGGGTGCGGCGCGAAGGCAGCGGCGTGCCGGCGGTGGATGGCAGCATCGAGCGCATCGTGCTGTCGACACTGCTGCTGGACCGCTTTGCCGCGGATGGCAATATGCTGCCGCGCCGGTTCGAGGCTGTGCTGCCTGACTATGTGCGCAATGCCATCGCCCACCTGCGCGCCAATCTTGACCAGCCGCTGACGCTGGAGCAGATCGCCGCGCATTGCGGCGTATCGGCACGCACCTTGCAGCTGGGTTTTCGCAAGAGCAAGAACACCACGCCGATGGAGTACCTGCGTCTGCTGCGCCTGCATGGGGCGCGCGCCGATCTGCAACGGGCACGGCAAGAGAAGGGGATGGTCAGCGCGATTGCGCTGCGGCACGGCTTTACCCACCTGAGCCTGTTCTCGCGCGAGTACCGGCGCCAGTTTGGCGAGCTGCCGTCACAGACCTTGCGGGCGGCAGCGCAGCAGGGGGGCTGACGGCGAGCCAGGCCCCTGTTGCTCAGGACCTTCAGCACTCAGATCGTGCCCGCGGCCGCCAGGGCTTCGATCTCTGCCTCGTTCATGCCGAGCGACTTCAGGACAGAAGCAGAGTGCTCGCCGACTGCCGGCACATTCCCCATGGCAGCCGGTACGCCCGACAGCGTTGCCGGCGGCAGGAGTGCCTGGATGGCGCCACCCGGCGTCTGGACTTCCCGCCAGCGATTGCGTGCGGCAAATTGCGCGTGCTGCCACACATCATGCATGTCGTTCAGGGGCGAGTTGGCAATACCCCCGCGATCGAGACGCTTGACCAGCTGCTCCCGGGTCATGGAGCGGAGATGACTGGCGATCTCCTGGTCCAGCGCAGCGCGATTGGCGACGCGTTGGAGATTGGAGTTGAAGCGGGCATCCGCCGCCAGGGCCGGGTCCTCCAGCACCTCGGTGCAGAAGCGCTGCCATTCCCGTTCATTCTGCAGCCCGAAGATGACGCTGGCCCCATCGCCGGTCTGGTACTGGCCATAGGGGGCGATACCCGGATGCGCAACACCGTTGCGTGCGGGCGGCGTGCCGCCATAGTGAGCGAAGTTCAGCGGATATGACATCCATTCGCTCAACGCCTCGAGCATGGTGACTTCAACCCTGAGGCCGGCGCCAGTCCGTGCGCGCTGCAGCAAGGCGGACAGGATGCCGGTATAGGCGTACATGCCAGCGGCAATATCCGCGATGGAAATGCCGGTGCGCGACGGCGCAGGGTCCGTACCGGTTACCGAAATCAGCCCTGCAGCGGCCTGGATCAAGAGGTCATAGGCCTTCTTGTTGCGGTATGGCCCGCTGTCGCCATACCCCGAGATATCGCAAACGATCAGCTCAGGATAGTCGGCATGCAATGACTCGAAGTCCAGCCCCATGCGTTGGGCGGCGCCTGGCGCCAGGTTCTGGATGAATACGTCCGTTTCGGCGAGCAGCTTGTGCACGATCGTCTTGGCCTCGGGCTTCTTGAGATCCAGTGTAAGGCTTTCCTTGCCGCGATTTGCCCAGACAAAGAACGACGACTGGCCGTGCACGGAATGATCATAGTCGCGGGCGAAATCGCCAACGACCGGGCGTTCCACCTTGATGACGCGGGCGCCGAGATCGGCGAGCTGGCGGCTGGCAAAGGGCGCCGCTACAGCGTGCTCGAGCGCCAGAACGGTGATGCCATCAAGGGGGCGTAGGCTGGGTTTCATGGAGGGGAGTGAAGAGACCTGGCGGCACATGGGCCGGACGACAAAGTATAGGAACGGTCCTCTTCCCCCGAACAGTCGAGAATTCCTAAGGCGGCTTCGAAGTCTTCGAAACCGGCCGCATGCTTAGCCTTACGGTGCAGCGTCCGGTGCGCCCCATTCAGCGACATAGCGGATAAAGTCGCGCGTATAGGCCGGGAGCGCCTTCTGGCTCCGCACGACGATCCGCTGCTCGCGCCGGGCCCACGGCTCGTCCAGGGCCACCCCTTCCACCACCCCTTGCTCGATCAGGGGACCCGCTACCGAACGTGGCACGAGCGAAATGCCGGCGCCTTCCTGTACGCAACGCATGGCCGCGGCAAAGTCGGGTGCATGCACGCGAACGCGTGGCTTGATGCCGGCACGCGCTGCCATGTCATTGAGGAAGAGGAAATTGCTGCTCTTGCTGCCGACGGATACCAGGTCGTACACCAACGCCTGTGCAAGGGACATCTTGTCGAGCAACCCGGACGGGTGGCGTGCCGGAACCACGAACATCAGCTCATCGACGCCATATCGAATGAATTCCAGGCCCCGCATGTCGATCGCGCCGGCCACCAGTCCGACGTCCGCACGGTCTTCGATCACTGCCCGCACGCTGTCCTCGCTGAGGTGCTCCTCCAGGTCGACATTGACATTCGGGTACGCCGCCAGGAACCGGCTAAGCGCGGCGGGCAGGCTGGCCATGGTGCTGCTGTTCGCGTAGACGCGGATATGCCCTTCAATACCGTCGGTATGGCGCCGCATCTCCGACTGCAGGCGTTCGACGTTCTCCATGATCGCCTCGGCGTAGCGCAGTACCGTATCGCCCGCCGGCGTCAGGGCCATGCCCTTCTGTGTCCTGTTGAACAACGGAACGCCCATTGCCTGTTCGAGGTTCTTGAGGCGGTAGCTGGCCGAAGGCGCCGTCAAATGCATATCTGACGCTCCTGCCGTCACACTCTTGGCCTGCGCAATGGCGAGGAATACTCGCAGATCGGTGAGTTCGAAACGCACGCTTGTCTCCGTTGCTTGCCCGACAGTTCCCGGGGGTGTTTAGAAAAATTCTAACGACACCCCAGGAGCTTTCGACTGGTGTCCTTGTAGGGTCCGATTCTATATTTCGGCTCGTCACCGCAGCTATCGCTGTGCTGCGCGAAAAAGAATCGGAGACCAACATGACCATACTCTTCCGCAGGATCGCCAGTGCGTTGGGCAGCGCCGCGACACTCCTGGCCTGTGCGTCCCCTTCAGTGGCGCAGACCGACTACCCGGTGCGGCCTGTCCGACTCATCGTTCCGTATGCCGCTGGCGGGCCGACGGACACCTTCGCCCGATCGCTGGCTGCAAGCTGGAGCCGCAAGCTGAACACCTCGGTGGTTGTCGAGAACAAGTCGGGGGCCGGCACGATAGTCGGCACCGAGCTCGCGGCGAAAGCCGCACCGGACGGCTATACGTTGCTGCTGACCACTGTAGCGCATGCCGTGAACCCAAGCATTCACGCCGGCCTGCCGTATCGCACGATCGAGGACTTTGCGCCAGTCGGGCTGGCGGCTCGTGCGCCGCTGGTGCTGGTCGTGAACAAGAGCGTTCCGGCGAAAACACTGCCGGAATTCATCGCTTATCTGAAGTCGCGTCCCGGCCAGGTCAACTATGGCTCAGCGGGAGTTGGCAGTGCCCCGCATCTCGCCGGGGAACTGCTGAACTACACGGCAGGAACGAAAGCGGTCCATGTCCCGTATCGGGGGAGCGCGCCTGCCATGGCCGATCTTATCGGTGGCCATGTCGAATTCATGATCGACAGCGCACCGACAGGGCTGGCGCAGGTGCGGGCAGGAACGGTGCGCTTGCTGGGAACGTCGATGGAAAAACGCCTGCCGCAGACCAGGGAGACGCCGGCGATTGCGGAAGCCGTATCCGGCTATGAAGCGTACACCTGGAATGCGGTATTCGTGCCAGCCCGAACACCTTCGACAGTTGTCCAGAAGCTGGTCTCGACACTTGGCGATGCACTCAGCGATCCCGCCCTGCAAAGCAAGGCCTTCGAGCTCGGGTTGCAGCTGGAGACCCAGCCTACACCAGCGGGGCTCGACAAATTCCTGCGCGCGGAACTGGAGAAGTGGAAGCGGGTGGCCGTCGCCACGAATATGAAAGCCGACTGAGCGAAACCCGCGCAGCCCAGCGCCGGAACCAACCATCAGGCATACGGAGAAGCCATGAACGCCTATCAACTTTGTCCGCAGCGCTACTTTGAGGATTTCGAACTCGGAGAGCACTTCAACCTGCCGTCCCGCACCATGACCGACGCGCTGTTCGCGGCGTTCCAGCTGGCAAGCGGGGACAACCATCCGGTTCACTACGACGTCGAGTACTGCCGTGCTCACGGCATGCCGCACATGCTGGCACACGGCTTCCAGGTCGTGATACAGACTGCCGCGGGGGCAGGCCTGTTCCCCCATATGGTCGAGGAGTCCCTGAAGGGCTTCATCGAGCAGAGCAGCCGCTTCCTCGCACCTGTCTACGTCGGCGATACGTTGTACTGCCGCCTCACCGTCACCGAGCTGGTTCCCGGCCGTACGACCGGCGTGCTGGCGATGCGGTCGGAGGTGCGCAACCAGAACGGCGTCTGCGTCATGGAGGGGACGCAAAGGTACTTGCTGCGCAAGCGCGTGCCGGGCAGCAGCGGGGACTGACGGGAGGTCAGCCCCCGCTGCTGGTCAGGACCGTCAGGCTGCCTGGGTCACAGGCAGGCAGACCTTCAGCAGCGTCTGCAAGCGCAGCTTGTCGAGGTGCCGGCCGATAAACACGAACTTGCTTTGCGCGGCTTCCGGCCCCCAGGCGTCGGCGGGATGAAAATCCATCAGCCGGTGCACGGCTTGCAGCACGTAGCGGCGGTCATCGCCCTCCACGGCCACGATCCCCTTCATCCGGAACACATCGTCCCCTTGCGCCGCGAGCAGTGCCTTCAGGCCGTGCTCCAGGCGCTGGCGGTCGAACGGCTGGTCGAACACCAGCGATACGGACGTGACCGACGGATCGTGGCGGTGGCCATGCGCGTCGTCATCGTGCACGTGGTCGCAATGCTCGTCGCACACGTGGTCGTGATGGTCGTGGTCGTGCGCATGTTCGTGGTGGTCATCGTGCGCGTCCGCCTGGATCGTGCCCGTGGTAAAGCCGCCGATGCCGAGGATCTTGCCCAGGTCCACCTGGGCAAAGTTTGAGCGCAGGATCTGCGCGCCCTCGTTCAGCCGGTGGATGCGTGCCTCCAGCCTGTCGAGCTGCGCGGCGTTCACCAGGTCGGTCTTGTTGAGGATCACGCGGTCGGCCGCCACGATCTGGTCGACGGCCTGGTTGTCGAAGCCGGTCAGCTGAGGGTCATCGAGGTGGCTTTCGATATGCACCGCGTCCACCAGCGTCAGGATGCCGTCGAGCGTGACCTGCTTGGCGACTTCATTGTCCATGAAGAAGGTGGCCGCCACCGGCGTGGGATCGGCCAGGCCGCTGGTCTCGACCAGGATATGGTCGAAGCGCTCGGGCTGCTCCAGCAGCTTCTGCAGGATGCGCACGAGGTCGGTGCGCACATCGACCACGCAGCAGATGCAGCCGTTGGTCATCTGGTAGATCTCCTCGTCGGAGGTCATCACCAGGTCGGAATCGACATCGACCTCGCCGAACTCGTTTTCGATCACGGCGATGCGGTGGCCGTGCTTCTGCGTCAGGATGTGGTTGAGCAGCGTCGTCTTGCCCGAGCCGAGGAAGCCGGTAAGGATGGTGACCGGGACGGGCGGCTGTTGTGCGACGGCAGGTGCGTTCATGTTGTCTCCTGATTTGTACCAGTTGGGTACTGCGTTCCCCGCAATCGCGGGGCGAAAGTTCTCGTGTTCTCTTCAGGCGGTGGCCACGTTGGGGCGCAAGCCTTGCCAGCGTTCCACCAGCCCGTCGTGCGGCACGTCGAACAGGTCCAGCACGCGCCCCACGGTGTGGTTGACGATGTCGTCCACTGACTGCGGATGTGTGTAGAAGGCCGGCACCGGCGGCAGCACGATGGCGCCCATCTCGGTCACCGTGGTCATGTTGCGCAGGTGCACCAGGTGAAAGGGCGTCTCGCGCGCCAGCAGCACCAGCCGGCGGCGCTCCTTGAGCATCACGTCGGCGGCGCGGGTGACGAGGTTGTCGGCAAGCCCGGTGGCGATGGCGGCCAGCGTGCGCATGGAGCACGGCGCCACCACCATGCCGTCGCAGCGGAACGAGCCGCTGGCGATGGTGGCGCCGATATCGCGCACGTTGTGCACCACGTCGGCCATGGCTTCGATCTGGGGGCGCTGCAGGCCCAGCTCATGGTGCGCGGTCAGCAGGCCGGACGGCGAGCAGACCAGGTGGGTCTCCCAGCCGTCCAGCGCCGACAGTGCCTGCAGCACGCGCACGCCGTACACCGCGCCGCTGGCGCCGGTGATGGCGACCACCAGGCGTTGCTTGCGGGTCATGGGGTGGCGCCTTCCTTCGCTGCCTTCTCCGCCAGTGCCTGCAGCACTTGCTCCGGCTTGATCGGGTAGTGCCGGAAGCGCACGCCGATGGCATCGAACACCGCATTGGCAATCGCCGGTCCGATCGCGACGATCGGGTCCTCGCCCACGCCCTTGGCGCCGAACGGGCCGCCGGGGTCGGGCGCCGCCTCCAGGATCACCGTGTGGATGGGCGGCATGTCCATCGCCAGCGGCATCTTGTAGTCGACGAAGTTGGCGTTGAGCGAGCGCCCGGTGCGCATGTCGATCTGGTAGTCCTCATACAGCGTATGGCCGATGCCTTGCTGGATGCCGCCTTCGATCTGCCCTGCGGCAGCCACCGGGTGGATCACCTTGCCGACGTCATGCACCGGCACCACCTGCTGCACGGTGATGAAGCCGGTTTCGGTATCGACCGCCACCTCGACGAAATGCGCGGCGAATGAATACGACTTGGTCGGGTGATAGGTGGCGGTGCCCACCAGCTGCGCGGCGGGGATGCCCTTGCGCGGCATCACGGCCTCGCGCACGGTCAGGGTCGGGCCGTCGCGGTCGCGCACGGCGATCACGCCGGCGGTGAGCGTCAGGGCCTCGGGCTCGCATTCCATCAGCTTGGCCGCGCGATCGAACAGCTGGCGCTTGATCTCGCCCGCCGCCATCTGCGCGGCCTTGCCGACCATATAGGTGGTGTGGCTGGCAAAGGCGCCGATGTCCCAGGGCACCACGTCGGTATCGCCGTGCACGACCGCCACCGCTTCGAACGGCAGGGTCAGTTCTTCTGCCACGATCTGGGCGAGGGCGGTATGCGCACCGGTACCCAGCCCGGCCGCGCCGGTCAGCAGCACCACGGTGCCATCCTCATTCATCTTGATGATGGCGTTGCCCTGTTCCTTGATGCCGGGATAGGCGCTGCTGCCGTGCATCTCGCAGCCCAGGCCCCAGCCGGTGCGGATCGGGCCGCTGGTGTCGCGCGGGCGGCGGCGCAGCGCGGGCCAGTCGACCAGTTCCATGCCCTTCTCGATGCAGGCCTCCAGGCCGTGCCCGATCAGCGGATGGTTGGACGGCGCAATGTCGCCTTCGCGCACAGCGTTCTTCAGCTTCAGCCCGGCGGGGTCCAGGCCCAGGTGCTCGGCGGCCTCGTCCATCTGCACGTCGAGCGCGTAATAGGTCTGCACCACGCCATAGCCGCGGAAGGCGCCGGCGATGGGGCTGTTGGTGTAGACGCAGCGGCCTTCGAGCAGCACGTTGTCGCAGCGGTACAGCGAGACCATGGCGGCAGTGCCGACATTGGTCACGCCCGGGCCGTGCGAGCCATAGGCGCCGGAGTTGAACACCACCTTGGCCTGGCGCGCGGTGATGGTGCCGTCGTTGCGGAAGCCTTGCTTGAGCCAGATCTTCGCCGGATGGCGCGTGCGGCCGCCGAGGAAGGTTTCCTCGCGCGTGTATTCCATGCGCACCGGGCGGCGCGTCTCGCGCGCCAGCAGCGCGCACAGGAACTCCTGCTGGAACAGGTCCTGCTTGGCGCCGAAGCCGCCGCCCATGTGGTCGACCAGCACGCGCACCTTGTGCAGCGGCAGGCCCAGCACCTCGGCCATGATGCCGCGCACCATGAAGGCGGTCTGGGTGGAGACCCACACCGTCAGGTTGCCGTTGCCGTCCCAGCTGGTGGTGCAGACGTTGGGCTCCATGTAGGCGGGGGTGGGACGGCCGCCTTCGTAGATGCCTTCGAGGATGAAGTCCGCCTCGGCAAAGCCCGCTTCCACGTCGCCGCGTTTGATGATCACCGGCGGCAGCACCAGGTTGCCGCCGGGTTCGCGGTCGTGGATGCGCGGGGCGTCGGAGCGCTCGGCGTCCTCGGTGGTGAAGACGGCGGGCAGCGTTTCGTATTCGACTTCGATCAGCTCGACCGCGCGCTCCGCGATCTCTTCGCTGATGGCGGCCACCGCGGCCACGCCTTCGCCCCAGTAGCGCACCTTGTCGTCCAGGATGTACTGATCGCAGGTCACCGAGGCGGAGCGCGGGTGGGGCGAGCCGGCGTGCAGCACGCGCGGCACGTTCTCATGGGTCAGCACGGCCTTGACGCCTGGCAATGCCAGCGCACGCGAGGTGTCGATGCGGCGGATTTTCGCGTGCGCGAGGTTGCAGCGCTTGATCTTGCCGAACAGCAGGCCGGGGAAGGGCATGTCGGCAACGTATCTGGCGTTGCCGGTGACCTTGTCGAGCAGGTCGGTGCGCTTGACGCTGTGTCCGATCACGGCGTGGGTCATCATGCCTCCTCGCTGGCGCGGGCCTTGCAGCCCGCGAATTCCATGGCCTCGGCGGTCCTCTCGATGGCCTCGATGATCTTGGTGTAGCCGGTGCAGCGGCAGATATTGCCAGCAATGGCAAAGCGGATTTCGTCGCGCGTGGGACGCGGGTTCTCGTCCAGCAGCGCCTTGGCCATCACCACGAAGCCCGGCGTGCAGAAGCCGCACTGCGCGGCGCCGCACTGCATGAACTGCTCCTGGATCGGGTGCACGGTGTCGGGCGCGGGCTGCACGCCTTCGATGGTGGTGATGTGGCAGCCGTGCGCTTCGGGCGCCAGCACCAGGCAGGAATTCATCGGCTGGCCGTCGATGATGACGGTGCATGAACCGCATTCGCCCACGTCGCAGCCCTTCTTGGTGCCGGTCAGGCAGGCGTCGTTGCGCAGGGCGTCGAGCAGCGTGCCGTGCGGCTCCACCGCCAGTTCGCGCGGCTCGCCGTTGATGACGAGTTCGATCATTTTTCGCATGTTGCGGCCTCCAGGGCTTGTTCCAGGGCGCGGCGGGTCAGCACGCCGACCATCTGCCGCCGGTAGGCTTCGCTGGCGCGCACGTCGCTGATGGGGCGGGCTTCGCCCATGGCGGCGTGCGCGGCCTGCAGGATCAGGGCGTCCGTCACGCGCTGGCCGCGCAGCACCTGCTCGGCACGCACGGCGCGTACCGGGGTCGGGCCGACCGCTGCCAGCACAATGCCGACCTCGGCGCAGTGGCCGTTCTCGACTGTCAGCGATACCGCCACGCCGACGGTGGCCAGTTCCATCTGCACGCGGCGGCCATGCTTGAGGTAGACCTTGCCGGTGTGGGCGCGCGGCGCCGGCACGGTGATGCGGGTGACGATCTCGTCCGGCGCGATGGCGGTCTTGCCGACGCCGGTGACGAAGTCCTCGACGCGCAGCTCGCGCGAGCCGGACAGGCCATACAGGTGCACCGAAGCACCGTCCGCCACCAGCGGCGCGATCGAATCGGCCGACGGTGACGCGCGGCAGACGTTGCCCACCACGGTGGCGCGATGGCGCACCTGGATCGAGGCGAAGTCCGTCACGGCTTTCGCCAGGCTGGCGTAGTGGCGCTGCACGAAGCCCGAGGTCTCCACCGCGCGCGTGGTCACCAGCGCGCCGATGCGCAGGCCGTTGACGGGGTCGAACGTCAGCACGTCCATGCCCGGGATCTTCTTGATGTTGATCACCTGCTCGGGCTTGCGCACGGACTCCTTGATCTGGACCAGCAGGTCCGTGCCGCCGGCCAGCACGCTGGCCTTGCCGCCGCACCGGTGCAGCATGGCCGAGGCTTCCGCCAGCGTTGCCGGTTCGAAATATTCAAACGCTCTCATTGCTCCTCCTGGTCTGTGCCATCGGCGTCTGCCTGTCGTGTGGGGCGCGCACCGTTGAAGTCATCATGGGCGGATGGGCTTCATCGGTAAAGGCCCGGAAACGGATTAATTGATCGTGTTACCCTCTGAATCAGACGCGCCGGCCAACCTGGCAAAACAAGCGCGCACCCCGACATCCCGGAGGTAGACAACGTGCCCAACATCAGCAACATGAACGTGTCGCTGCGCCAGCTGCGCGCGTTCATCGCCGTGGCGCAGGAGCGCCACTTCACCCGCGCGGCCGAGAAGCTGGACCTGTCGCAGTCGTCGGTCAGCGCGCTGATCCACGAGCTGGAAGGCAACCTCGGCCTGAAGCTGTTTGACCGCCACACGCGCCAGCTGCACATCACACAGGCGGGCGCGGAGCTGTTGCCGCTGGTGAAGAAGGCGGTGGCCGATATCGACAGCGTGATCGAGAACTCCAGCGAGCTGCGCACGCTGGGTCGCGGGCGCGTGTCGATCTCGGCGTCGTCGATCCAGGCGGCGCTGATGCTGCCGCGCGTGATCCGCGAGTTCTGCGTGAGCCATCCCGGCGTGAAGGTGGAACTGCACGACGTGTCCGAGCATGAGGTGACCAAGATGGTCAGCTCGGGCGAGGTGGATTTCGGCATCGGCACCATCCCAGAGGGCCAGCCCGACCTGAGCGCGCAGCGGCTGATGTCCGATCCCTTCGTGATCGTGATGCCGGCGCATCATCCGTTGCGCCGGCGCAAGACGCTGCGCTGGGAAGACGTGGCGGGCCTGCCCGTGATCGGGCCGCACAAGGGCAACCCGATCCGCGACTGCCTGGATACCGCGCTGGCCGCGCGCGGCATTTCGCTGCAGCGGGTGCACGAGGTGTTCCTGCCGCTGACCATGGTGGGCATGGTGGATGCCGGGCTGGGCATCGCGGTGATGAGCGCGGCGGTCACGCGGCTGACTTCCGCGCTGGGGCTGGCCACGGTGATGCCGACCGATCCGGTGATCCACCGCGAGATCTCGCTGCTGGTGCACGCGGACCGGTCGCTGTCACCGCCGGCCCAGGCTTTCCGCGATCTGCTGATGCGCTATCGCGCCAAGCTGGCCGACGCAGGCTGACTACTTCATGCCGGTTCCTTCGCCAGCCCGTGGGCCTGGGGGACCGGCGAGCGGGCGTTGAACAGCAGGTTCAGCAGCACCGCGGTCAGCGTGCCGAGCAGGATGCCGTTCTGGCAGAACTTGGCCAGCAGCTCCGGCATCTGCGCGAAGAACTTGTCCGACACCAGCGGGATCATGCCCAGCGCCACGCTGACGGCGACGATATAGGCGTTCTTCTTGTTCTCGACAAAGTCCACATGGCCGAGGATGCGCACGCCCGTGGCAGCCACCATGCCGAACATCACCAGCGCCGCGCCGCCCAGCACATATTGCGGGATCGAGGCGGCAAAGAAGGCGAGCTTGGGCAGGCAGCCCAGCACGATCAGAATGCCGCCGGCGGTGGCGCAGACCCAGCGGCTGCGCACGCCGGTGACCTGCACCAGCCCCACGTTCTGCGCGTACGAGGTGTAGGTGAAGGTGTTGAACACCGCTCCCACCAGCGCGCCCACGCCGTCGGCACGCAGGCCGCGCGCGAGGTCGTCGCTGCCCACCGGGCGGCCCACGATTTCGCCCAGCGCCAGGAACTGGCCCACGCCCTCGATCATGATCACGATCATCACCACGCACAGCGTGACCGCGGTCATGGCATCGAAGGTGGGCCAGCCGAAGTGGAAGGGCGTGATGAACTCCACCCAGTGCGCGTTGTGCATGCCGTCGAAGTTGACCTTGCCCAGCGACAGCGCGATCACGAAGCCCACCGCGATGCCGATCAGCACCGCCACGTTGCACAGGAAACCCCTGGCAAAGGCCACCAGCGCCAGCACCGTGCACAGCACCGCGGTGGCGATGGCGATGTTCACCGGCAGGCCGAAGTTGGGATTGGGCACGGGGCCGGCCGCCGTGTTGATGGTCGGGTTGCCGCCCGCCGCCCAGTTGATGCCGACGCGCATCAGCGAGACGCCGATCACCAGCACCACCGTGCCGGTCACTACCGGCGGGAACCAGCGCACCATCTTGCCGACATAGGGCGCGGCAATGTAGGTGAAGATGCCCGCCACCATCACCGCGCCGAACACGGCCGGCAGGCCCAGCGACGGATTGGAGCCGGTGGCGATGATCGGCGCGATGGCGGTGAAGGTGACGCCCATCATCACCGGCAGGCGGATGCCGACCTTCCAGATGCCGATGCTCTGGATCATCGTCACCAGGCCGCAGCAGAACAGGTCCGCGGCGATCAGGAAGGCCACCTGGTCCTTGGGCAGCTTGAGGGCGCCGCCGATGATCATCGGCACGGCAATGGCGCCGGCATACATCACCAGCACGTGCTGCAGGCCAAGGGCCAGCAGGCGGGGCGGGGGCAGGACCTCGTCGACGGGATGCACGGGGGCATTCCCTTGCGTAGGCAGGGTGGGGTTCATGCTGTCTCCTTTGGTCGGTATCACGCCGGTTGCGCATTGCGCTAACGTGTCGCCAAGGTCGCCGGCGTTTCCTCTTCGGGATGGTCAGTTGCCATCCTCTCGTGCGAAGCCCGCGCCTGTCCTGTCTTATAAGTCAGCATGACAGCGGCGGCGGGAAGGTACAACGTTTGGGGCGGATTTATCGATCGGGTGAAACGATGAATCCGCCAGTTTCAGCGGGTTATCCCTTACGGCATGTGGGAGCCCGCGCGTTCCAGCCGCTTCAGCAGTGCTGCCGCGCGCGCCATCGCGGCAGGGTCGATGCGCGCGCGGATACCGTCGAAGGCAGGTCCGCGCGTGGCGTCCAGCCCCATGCGTGACGTGGTGCCCACACCCGAGGCCGAGGGGTCGAGTGCGCTGCCAGGCAGGCCGTCGACCACCACCACGTCCAGGTGCGGTTGCAGGTGTGTGGCCATCGCCCACAGCACTTCTTCATCGCGGGTGATGTCGACGTCCTCATCCACCGCGACCACCGTCTTCAGGTACGGATCCCAGCCGAGCAGGCCCAGCATCACCTGGCGCGCCTCGCCTGGGCGGCTCTGGCGCAACGCCACGTAGGCGTGGAAGTGCGTACCGGAGCTGGGGTAGTGCACGGCGGTGACGCCGGGAAAGCGCTCCCTGAGCTTTTCGACCATCTCCGATTCGCGCGGGATGCGGCCCAGGTTCAGGTGTTCGGCCGAGTTGCCGCCGACCACGTCGACCAGCCATGCATCGGTGCGGCGCATCACGCTTTCCACGCGCAACAGGTTGTTGGTTGAACGGTCCGACGAATAGCCGGTGAATTCACCGAAGGGGCCTTCGTCGACGCGCGCTTCGGGATCGATCACGCCTTCAAGCACGATCTCCGCATGCGCTGGCACCAGGATGCCGTGGCGCGGTGTGCGTACCGCTTCCAGCGGCGCGCCGAACAGGCCACCGGCAACGTGGCGCTCGTCCACGCCGTAGGGCAGCCGCGCGGCGCCGGCCAGCATGAACAGCGGATGCGCGCCGATCACCATGGCCACCGGCAGGGGCCGGCCCAGTTCGGTGGCGCGCTGCTGCATGCGCCACAGGTGCCCGCGCGAATGGAGGCTGGTGGCGATCTCGGTGGGCGAGTGCAGCATCGAGCGGTGGTAGCTGGCGTTGCCGATACCGGTGTCGGGATCTTCCGCGATCAGGATCGCGTTGGTGATGTAGGGGCCGCGGTCGCTGGCGAAGTGCTTGATCGCCGGGATCGTGCGCAGGTCGATGTGTTCAGTCTCGACATGGCCGGTGACGGCGCCGCTGTCCAGCACGCGCGGCGCCACCATGCGGCGGCTGCGGGCCTGGTATTCGGCATGGATGCCGGCGGGCGCCACGCCGCCCAGCATGCGCCCCACGCGCTCGCGCGAGGCAAAGAGGTTGGTCGCCAGCGACGTGCCCAGCCCTTCGACGTGGTCGAACAGCAAGGCCGGATGGCGGCCCTGCGCGGCCAGCGCCCACACCAGTGCGGTCGGGTCCTGGTCGGCGCCGACCGGCTCGCGGATATGCAGCACGTCTTCGGGAAAGGCCTCGCGGTAGGCGGCCAGGAACTGGTGGAAGTCCTGCGAGGTGTCGTGAAACGGCTTGCGCGCCGATGCCGCTGAGGCGAAGGGCGCTGAGGGTGAGTTCATGGATCGGCTCCTGTGGTCAGGGTTGGCCAGGGCGAAGGCTGCCCCGGCGGCCGGGAATGGTCCCGGCCGCCGTGCCGTGCCTGCCTGCCGAACAGCTATCGGCTAGCGACTACGTGTCAGCGCGTGCTGGCGTACGTATCCTTCAGCCGCGCCAATGCCTCTTGCTGCGTCTTGGGCGGCGCCGTGGTCTCGATGCCGACCAGCCGGGCGATGTTGTTGCCCATGTAGTCCTCCAGCCCGTCCTCGTCCAGGTCCATGCCCTGCGGCGCGGGGCCGCACAGCATCTCCAGCTCGCGCAGCCACATGCCGGGCTCGTTGGGCGGGGTGTCGGTGCCGAACACGATCTTGTCGCGCGGCAGCTGGCGCGCGAACTCGACGATGCGCGACTGGAAGCACCAGCCCGATTCGCAATACACGTTGGGCGTGTCCATCGCCATCCAGAAGGCCTCGAACGAGTAGTTGCCGCCGGTCTGGATGCCGAAGTGGCCGATGATGAAATTGACCATCGGGAACTCGCGGATGATCGGGTAGAACATCGTCGGGATCGTGTACGGCCCGTCGCCGGTGTGGATCAGCACCACCACGTTGTACTTGGCGCAGACCTTCATCGCCGGGCGCAGCCAGTCCAGCGCGCGATCGGGGCGGTAGCCATGCATGTTGGCATGCAGCTTGAGCATCTTGAAGCCGTATTCCTTGACGTGGAATTCCAGCTCCTGCGCGCCTTCTTCCGGGCCCCAGCGCGGGTTGAAGGTGAAGTTGCCGATAAAGCGGTCGGGGTACTTCTGGCAGAGCTCCGCGATATAGGCCATGTAGTCGCGGATGCCTTCGCGCCCGCGGCGATTGCCGTCGCGGTAGCCGGTGTTGCCCGGCGGCGGCTGGATAAAGCCCATGTCGATGCGGCGCGGCTTGCCGTTGATCATGTAGGGGCCGTCCATCATCTTGAGCATGCGCTCGCCGTTGAAGGGCTCGCCGGTGTGGCGCCAGGCCTCGTCGACGAGATTGGTCGGGTGCAGATGGGTATCGATAATCATGTTGTGTGCTCCGGAGTCCGTTGTCGGTGGCGCGGGCTTGTGTGCGCTTACGCGGCCAGGCGTGCTTTCGCTTCTTCGAGCGTGCGCGGGACCGGCGTCGGTTCCAGGCCGATCATCCGGGCGACGTTGTTGCCGAGGTAGTCCTCCAGCGTGTCTTCATCCAGGTTCAGGCCCTGGGGCGGCTCGAAGCACAGCACTTCCAGCAGGCGCAGCCACATGCCGGGCTCGTTGGGCGGGGTGTCGGACCCGAACAGGATCTTGTGCTTGGGCAGCACCTTGGCGAACTCAACGATGCGCGACTGCAGGCACCAGCCCGATTCGCAGTACACGTTGGGCATGTCCATGGCCATCTGGAACGGCTCGAAGCAATACACGCCGCCGGTCTGCACGCCGAAGTGGGCCATGATGAAGTTCACCGTCGGGAACTCCTTCATCATCGGCACCCATTCGGTCGGGATGCTGTAGGGGCCGTCGCCGGTATGCAGCTTGACCAGCACGCCCAGCTCGGCGCACTTCTGCAGCGCCGGGCGCAGCCAGTCGAGGGCACGGTCCGGGCGGTAGGCATGCATGTTGGCCTGGAACTGGACCATCTTGAAGCCCAGCTTCCTGACGTAGTGCTCCATGGCATTGACGCCGTTCTCGACGCCGCAGCGCGGGTTGTAGACGAAGCAGCCGATAAAGCGTTCCGGGTACTTCTTCACCATCTCCGCGGTGTAGGCCATGTACGCGTCGATAGACTCGCTGCCTGACTTCACGCCGTCGGTGTAGGTGTAGATGGTGTTGCCCTGCGGGGGCTGGATAAAGGCTTTATCGATGCGGCGCGGCTTGCCGTTGATGGTGAACGGGCCGTCCATCATCTGGATCAGGCGCTCGCCGGTGAACGGGTCGCCGTCGTGGCGCCAGGCCAGGTCCACCAGGTTGGTCGGATAACAGCTGGTGTCGATGATCATGGGAGATCCCCTAACAATGACTAGGTTGGACACGCATGCGGCGGGCGTGCGCGAACAACGCCGCGGGGCCGGCCTTGCATGCTGCTATCGGGAGTCTTTGTCAGGGGAGCTGTTGGACCACTGCGCCACCGACGAAACACTCCGTCAGTGAGCAATCTCCAGTTGAACCTCGCGGCATTGCACCGCTGCTGTCCAATCGACCGCTTCTACCCACGCGCTCTTTATACATAGCGCCCGAGCGTTGCGTCAAGCGCATCATGTGTTGCGCCGCACGAACAGCGGGTGCACGTGCATTCCAACCATGGTACGAATCCGCTACATTGCAAGAACCGTGGTGGCAGGCCCGCCGGCGCGGGGCAGGGAGAACTCGGGCCGATTGCTTTGAACGGGGTTTATCACGGGGAAGGGGTGAAAACATGCACGGCAACTTTGCGGTGATGGCGGGGGCCATGCTGTCTGTTGCGCTGTCAATGGCGCTGGGCGGCTGCGGCGGGGATGGGGGCCAGACGGAAATGGTGTCGCCGACGGCGACGACCACGGCGGCCACGACAACGAAATACGGGGTAACGGCAACCACCAGCGCCACCACGCGCTGGGCACCGGCGCTCACCGACACCTGGCAGATCCAGCTGACCGGCAAGCTCAACACCAGCTATGCGGTGACCGCCTACGACTTCGACCTGTTCGATACGCCGCAGGCCACCATCGCCGCGCTCAAGGCCCAGGGCCGGCGCGTGATCTGCTATTTCTCCGCGGGCAGCTCCGAGGACTGGCGCCCCGACTACAACCAGTTTGCCGCCGCCGACATGGGCGCGCCGCTGTCAGGCTGGGCGGGCGAGCGCTGGCTCGATACGCGCTCGGCCAACGTGCGCCGCATCATGCAGGCGCGCATGGACCTGGCGGTCAGCAAGGGCTGCGACGCGGTCGATCCGGACAATGTCGATGGCTATACCAACAGCACCGGCCTGCCGCTGACGGCCGAGACCCAGCTCGACTACAACCGCTTCCTGGCGGCCGAGGCGCATGCGCGCGGGCTGGCGGTGGGGCTGAAGAACGATGTGGAGCAGGTGGCCGACCTGGCGGCGAGCTTCGATTTCGCCATCAACGAGCAGTGCTTCCAGTACCGGGAGTGCGGCGCCTATACGGCGTTCACGGGGCAGGGCAAGCCGGTGTTCCAGATCGAGTACGCCACCAAGTACAGGGACGCGGCCACGCGCGCCGGGCTGTGCGCCAAGGCGCAGGCCGCCAACCTGCGCACGCTGGTGCTGCCCAAGACGCTGAACGGCTCGTTCCGCTACGCCTGCGACGCCTGAGTGCCTGCGCCGGCGGGGGCAGCGCGTTCCAGCTCCCGCCAGGCCAGGTAGAGCCGGGTATCGAATTCCAGCTGGTGGTAGCGCGGCTCCATGTGTTCACAGAGCCGGTAGAAGGCCTTGTCGTGATCGCTCTCTTTCAGGTGGGCGAGTTCGTGCACGACGATCATGCGCAGGAATTCCGGCGGCGCTTCCTTGAACAGCGACGCCACGCGGATTTCCTTCTTGGCCTTGAGCTTGCCGCCCTGCACGCGCGAGATCGCAGTGTGCAGGCCCAGCGCACGCTGGGCCGAATCGAGGCGCGCATCGAAGCCGACCTTGTGCAGCGGCGGCGCGCTGCGCAGGTATTCCTGCTTGATGTCCGTGGTGTATTCGTACAGCGCGCGGTCGGTCTGCACGGTGTGGCGCCCGGGGTAGCGCCGGGCGATATGGTCCCCGAGCCGGCCGGCGGCGATCAGCTCGCGCACCTGGTCCAGCACGCCGGGCGGGTAGCCGCCCAGAAAGCGCATCGGGTCCTTGCCGGCGGGGCGCCAGGTTTCAGTCACGGCAGTGGCCTGCTCAGTGGTGGTGGTGATGGTGGTGCATCCAGCTGTTGTCCAGCGAGTTGACGAAGGACTCGACCGCATCCTTGTCGCCGGTGGCGTGGCGCATCATCTCGCCGCACTTGCAGAAGCCCTGGTATGGGGTGATGTGCGAGCAGGCCGACGTCTTTTGCAGGTACAGCGTGACGGGTTTGGTGCACTTCTTGCACTTGAACTTCAGGGTCAGGGCGGGTTTGCTCATGGCGATGGCTTGGGAAGTCGGCGAAAAATCGAACCTGTCATTGTACCGGCCAGGGCGGAATCAAGCAGGACCGCCTCAGCGCGCCGCGCCTGCCTGATACACTCCCGCCATTCCCGAACAACCCTCCAACACGCACCCATGGCACAGTACGTTTTCACCATGAACCGCGTGGGCAAGATCGTCCCGCCCAAGCGTCACATCCTGAAGGACATCTCGCTGTCGTTCTTTCCCGGCGCCAAGATCGGCGTGCTGGGCCTGAACGGCTCGGGCAAGTCCACGCTGCTCAAGATCATGGCCGGCCTCGACAAGGAAATCGAGGGCGAAGCCACGCCGATGCCCAACCTGAACATCGGCTACCTGCCGCAGGAACCGCAGCTCAATCCCGAGCAGACCGTGCGCGAGTCGGTGGAAGAGGCCCTGGGCGGCGTGTTCGAGGCGCGCAAGAAGCTCGACGAGATCTACGCGGCCTATGCCGAGCCGGACGCCGACTTTGACGCGCTGGCCGCCGACCAGGCCAAGTACGAAGCCATCCTGGCCGCCAGCGACGGCAACAATGTCGAACTGCAGCTGGAAATCGCCGCCGACGCGCTGCGCCTGCCGCCGTGGGAGGCAACGATCGGCAACCTGTCCGGCGGTGAAAAGCGCCGAGTGGCGCTGTGCCGCCTGCTGCTGTCGCGCCCCGACATGCTGCTGCTGGACGAGCCGACCAACCACCTGGATGCGGAATCGGTGGAATGGCTGGAACAGTTCCTGACGCGCTTCCCGGGCACCGTGGTGGCCGTGACCCACGACCGCTACTTCCTCGACAACGCCGCCGAGTGGATCCTGGAACTGGACCGCGGCCAGGGCATCCCCTGGAAGGGCAACTACAGCTCGTGGCTGGACCAGAAGGAAGCGCGCCTGAAGCAGGAAGAGGCCAGCGAATCGGCACGCCAGAAGGCCCTGCACAAGGAACTGGAGTGGGTGCGCCAGAACCCGAAGGGCCGCCAGGCCAAGTCCAAGGCGCGTCTGGCCCGCTTTGACGAACTGAACAGCCAGGACTACCAGAAGCGCAACGAAACCCAGGAAATCTTCATCCCGGTGGGTGAGCGCCTGGGCAACGAGGTGATCGAGTTCGACGGCGTGAGCAAGGGCTACGGCGACCGCCTGCTGATCGACAACCTCAGCTTCAAGGTGCCGCCGGGCGCCATCGTCGGCATCATCGGCCCGAACGGCGCCGGCAAGTCGACCTTCTTCCGCATGCTGACCGGCAAGGAACAGCCCGACAGCGGCGAGATCAGGATCGGGCCGACCGTGAAGATGGCGTTCGTCGACCAGAGCCGCGATGCGCTCGATGGCACCAAGACCGTGTTCGAAGAGATCTCGGGCGGCTCCGACATCCTGACGGTGGGCAGGTACGAAACGCCGTCGCGCGCCTATATCGGCCGCTTCAACTTCAAGGGCGGCGACCAGCAGAAGCAGGTCGGCACGTTGTCGGGCGGCGAACGCGGCCGCCTGCACATGGCCAAGACGCTGATCGCTGGCGGCAACGTGCTGCTGCTGGACGAACCGTCCAACGACCTTGACGTGGAAACGCTGCGGGCGCTGGAAGATGCGCTGCTGGAATTCGCGGGCTGCGTGATGGTGATCTCGCACGATCGCTGGTTCCTGGACCGGATTGCTACCCACATCCTGGCGTTCGAGGGCGACTCGCATGTGGAGTTCTTCCCGGGGAACTACCAGGAGTACGAGGCGGACAAGAAGCGGCGGCTGGGTGAGGAAGGGGCCAAGCCCAAGCGGATTCGATACAAGCCGATTGTGCGGTGATGGGCTCTGTTTGCGATAGAGTGCCGGCCTGCGCGCCTGCACGTTGCTGACAACCTTCACACGCAGCGGGTTTGCTCCCTCTCCCGCTTGCGGGAGAGGGAGCAAACAAGTGGCGCTTCGAAACCGAGGCGCCGCCACAAGCAAGGCCCCGACTCAGTTGAGCGGGGCTTTTTGCTTCGCCTCAGCGGCAATCATGCCTACGCCCGCACCAGCCTGACCCGCGTAATCTCCGACGGCGCCCCAAGCCGCTTCGGCGGTCCCCAATACCCGGTGCCACGGCTGATATAGATCCACAGCGAACCATGCCGCACCAGTCCGGCGGTGTATGGCTGCTGCATCGGCACGAACAGGTTCCACGGCCAGAACTGGCCGCCGTGGGTATGGCCGGACAACTGCAGGTCGAAACCGGCTTCCGCCGCGGCGGCAGCGGTGCGTGGCTGGTGGGCCAGCAGCACGCGCGCGCCGGCGTGTGCCGGGGCGCCGGCGATGGCGCGGTGCGGGTCGCTGCGGTGGCTTTCGTGGAAGCGGCCGGCGGAGTAGTCGGTGACGCCGCCGAGTACCAGCACGTCGCCGTCGTGCTGCAGCACCACGTGTTCGTTCATCAGCACGCGCACGCCCAGGCGGCGCAGCTCAATGATCCACGGCTCCGCGCCGGAGTAGTACTCATGGTTGCCGGTGACGAAGTAGGTGCCGTGGCGCGCCTGCAGCCGGGCCAGCGGCGCGGTGTGCGCGGAAAGTTCGCGCACGGTGCCGTCGACCAGGTCGCCGGTGATGGCGACGGCGTCGGCCTGCAGGCTGTTGACGCGGTCGACGATGCGGTCGAGGTAGGGCCGCTTGATGGTGGGCCCGACATGGATGTCGCTGATCTGGGCGATGGTGAAACCATGCAGGGCGTCAGGCAGGCCGGCCACGGGCACGTCGACTTCGACCACGCGTGCCAGCCGGCGGGCATTGATATAGCCGGCCAGCGTGACCAGCAGCGCCAGCAGCGGCACCGCCACCGCACTGCCCGCGGACAGGCCGGGCGCGTGCCAGCCGAGCAGTTGCCCGGCCAGCCAGGCCGCCGCCAGCGCCACGTCGCGTACCAGCGTCAGCACCAGCAGGGATGAGAAGAATCCCATTGCCAGCATGCCGATCCAGGAAACCAGGTCCGACCAGGGCTGGCTGACGCGCCGCGCCAGCAGCCCGGCCGGCAGCAGGGCGCAGGAGAGGGCCAGCCAGATGACGGCCAGTGTCTTGACCGCCATCGGCACCGGCATCGCCGGCAGCAGGCGCAGCCCGATATAGCCGTGCAGCAGGGCTGTCACGAGGGCGGCGGTCAGGATGGTGGTGCGTGGAGGCATGGGGGCGGGGGCCAGGGGGAGTCTTTGAAGATGAGGCCGCGGGGGGGCGGCTTCAAGGGGCGATGGGGTGGCATCAGGCCAAGCAAGATGCACACCCGCCTCGCCCGCGCGCGTCGCAACGGCGCATTGCGGCTTGACATGGCGGCCCGCCGCCCCGACTCCTACTTGTATGAAGACCGCTGTCGAGGCCGGCTGATCTGTCTTTTTTCTGGCAGATCCTGAATGTTTTCGAATCAGATTGTTCGCCTTTGCGGCCTAATTTAGATTCGCGGGAAGGGCCGCCTGTTGTGCAGCATCGTGCCCGCGGTGCCGGCCCGCCGGCGCAGGCGGCTTCCTCCCGGAGAAACCCATGTCTTTTCGCCTGAAGCAGACCAGCGCCCTGATCGCCGCGGCGTGGCTTGCACTCGCCCCGCTCAGCCCGCACGCCGCCACGCCGGCCAAGCCAGCCGCGGCTGCCCTGAGCTGGCCGCGCAACTTCGACGCCGCCAACGATCACGTGGAGCTGTACCAGCCCCAGATCGAGACCTGGGACGGCAACCGGCTGTCCGGGCGCGCGGCGGTGGCGGTGGGCGAGAAATCGGGTTCGCCGACCTACGGCGTGGTGCATTTCTCGGCCACCGGCGATATCGACAAGCCTTCCGGGCTGGTGCAGCTGACCCGGATCACGGTGGACAGCGTCGAAGTGCCGACGCGGCCCGACGCCGCCGACCGGGTGCGCCAGGCGCTGGTGTCGCGCCTGCCGGCCAACGGGCTGACGGTGCCGCTGGACCAGCTGCAGGCCAGCTATGCGGTATCGCAGCAACTGGCCAAGGCTGGCCGCGTGGCGGTGCGCAATGACGCGCCCCAGATCCTTTTTGCCACCACGCCGACGCTGCTGGTGCTGGTCGACGGCGACCCGGCCTGGCGCGCCGTGCCGGGCACGCAGTACGAACGGGCGCTGAACAGCCGTGCGCTGCTGCTGCGCGAATCCGGCGGCGAGCTGCACCTGAAGGCGGCCGGCTACTGGTATCGCTCCGAATCGGCCGGCGGCGCCTGGGAAGTGATGACGACCGTGCCCAAGGCGCTGGAGGGCGCGGCCACCAAGGCGGCGGCCGGCATGAAGCCCGACACGATGCTGCCGGCCGACGGCAAGCGGCCGGCCAGGGCGCCGGCGATCCTCTTTGCCACGCAGCCGACCGAGCTGGTCATGACCAGCGGCGCGCCGCAGATGACGCCGGTCAGCGGCGTCAGCCTGCTGACGATGTCCAATGCCGACCACGCGGTCTTTGTCGATCCGGCCGCCAACCAGTATTACGTGCTGGTCTCGGGCCGCTGGTTCCGCGCGCCGATGCTGACCGGGCCGTGGGAGTACGTGCCCGGCAGCCAGCTGCCGGCAGACTTCGCCAGGATCCCGGCGACCGATCCCAAGGCCAACGTGCTGGTCTCGGTGCCCGGCACGCCGCAGGCACGCGAGGCCGAGATCGCCGCCACCATCCCGCAGACCGCCACGGTGTCGCGCAGCAAGGCCAGCCTGGCGGTGGCGTATGACGGCGCGCCGCGCTTCACGCCGATCACCGGCACCTCGCTCAGCTACGCGGTCAACAGCGGCACGCCGGTGATCGAGGTCGACAGCAGCCACTACTACGCGGTCGCCAACGGCGTCTGGTTCACGGCGCCGGCACCGTCCGGCCCGTGGCATGTGGCCACCGAGGTGCCGTCGGCGATCTACACCATCCCGCCGACTTCGCCGGTGTACTACGTGACCTACGTGCGCATCTATTCGGTCACGCCGGAGACCGTGGCGGTGGGCTACACCCCCGGCTACATGGGCGTGGTGGTCAGCGCCGACGGCACGGTGGTGTACGGCACCGGCTATGTCTATCCGCCCTATGTGGGCGCGGTCTACTACGGCTACCCGGCCACCTATGGCTACGGCGCCGGCTTTGGCATCGGCATGGCCGAGGGCTTTGCCTTCGGCTTCGCCGCGGGCGCGTTCTGGGGCGCGGCCTCGCCGTACTGGGGCCCTTATTGGTGGGGCGGCGCGTACAACTGGAACTACGTCAACGTGAACCAGGCCAATTTCTACGGCCGCTGGGGCCAGGGTACCGTGACCCACGCCCAGGGCTGGAACGCCTGGACCGGCACCGAATGGCGGGGCACCGCCGGCGCCGGCTACAACCCCGCCACCGGGGCGCGCTACCAGGGCAGCCGCGGTGCGGCGTTCAATCCCTATTCCGGCAACTATGCGGCGGGCCGCCAGGGCTCGTTCGCCAATCCGTCGACCGGGCGCGAGGGCGCCGCGCGCGGCGGCGTGGCCGGCAACACTTACACCGGCAACTATGCCGCCGGCCGCCAGGCGGCGGGCTACAACGCGCAGACCGGCCGCGTCGGCGCGGCCGAGGCGGGCATTGCCGGCAATACGCAGACCGGCCAGCACACTGCCGGCAGCCGTGGCTTTGTCGCCAATCCGGACAAGAACAATGCGGTGGTGTGGAACAACGGCAACGTGTATGCCGGCCACGACGGCTCGGTGTACCAGCACACCGACGACGGCTGGCAGAAGCACACCCCCAGCGGCTGGCAGCCGGTGCAGTCCGGCAACGACGCCACGGCACGGCTGGAGCAGCAGCGCCAGGCGCGCGAGGTTGGCCAGCAGCGCTTCCAGGGCACGGCCCAGCAGTGGCAGGGGCGCGGCGGCGGTGGCGGCTTTGGCGGCCGTGCCGGTGGTTTCCGCGGCGGCGGCTTCCATGGCGGGTTCCGCCGCTGAGCCAGGGCTTGGCAGCCAGCGCGGGCAACTGCGCGGGTGCGGGCGAAAGCAAGTCGAAAGCAGTAAAGACGCCTACAAAAGAATTGAATTGGCGCCTGCAGGGCCGAGCCTTACCCTGCCGGTAAAGAGGCGAGTGCGGCCACCGGTCCGGCGCGACGGAAGGTCGCCGGCGTGCGCGCGCGGCAATCGCGTGCATAACCATGGCGGGAGAGGGATCCGTGAACACTGCTTTCCATTGGCGCGGCGCGCTCTGGCTGGCCTGCGCGATGACGCTGGCCGCCTGCGGCAAGGACAAACCGGCGCCCAGCGCACCGCCCGCGGCGGAGGTCGGCACGATGACGGTGGCGCTGCGCGATGTGCCGATCGTCTACGACTTCGTCGGCCAGACCCAGAGCTCGCAGCAGGTAGAGATCCGCGCGCGCGTCAATGGCTTCCTGGACCGGCGCGTTTATACCGAGGGCGCGGTGGTCAAGGCCGGCGAGACCATGTTCCTGATGGATCCCAAGCCGTTCGCCGCGGCACTGGATGCGGCCAATGCCGAAATGGCGCAGCAGGTGGCGCGGCTCAAGACCGCCAATGCCGACCTGGCGCGGGTGCGCCCGCTGGCCGAGCGCAACGCGCTGAGCCAGCGCGACCTGGACGACGCCGTTGGCAAGCAGCAGGCCGCCGCGGCCTCGGTCGAGGCGGCCCGGGCCAATGTCACCAATGCCAGGCTGAACCTGGGCTATACCACGATCAAGTCACCGGTCACCGGCGTGTCGAGCTTTGCCAAGAAGCAGGCGGGCAGCTATATCGATCCGTCGAACAGCCTGCTCACCTACGTGGCCAAGCTCGACCCGATGTGGGTCAATTTCAGCCTGTCCGAGAACGAGGTGCTGTCGTCACGCTCGGAGCAGGAGTCCGGCGCGCTCAAGTTCCCGCCCAAGGGCGCCTTTGACGTGGTGATCGTGATGGCCGATGGCAGCCAGTTCCCGCATCACGGCAAGATCACCTTTGCCGATGCCTCGTTCAGCGCCGAGACCGGCACCTACATGATCCGCGCCGAGGTCGCCAACCCTGACGGCACGCTGCGCCCCGGCCAGTTCGTGCGCGTGAAGCTGCATGGCGCCGAGCGCACCAAGGCCGTGGCGGTGCCGCAGGAAGCCGTCATCCAGGGCCCGCGCGGGCAGATGGTGTGGGTGGTCGGCGCGGACAACAAGGCCCAGCAGCGCGTGGTCGACGTGGGCCAGTGGACCGGCGACAACTGGGTGATCCGCTCCGGCCTGAAGCCGGGCGAGCGCGTGGTCGTCAGCGGCGGGCTGCGGCTGGCGCCCGACGCGCCGGTCAAGGCCACCGAGGTCGCGTCCGGCCAGAAGCCCCCGGCGGGTGCGGCGCCCGCCAGCGCACCGGGCGCACCGGGTGCGCCAGGCGCGTCATCCCCCGTCCAGGCCGAGAGCACGCAGAGCGCAGGGAGCAAGCCATGAAGCTTGCCCACTTCTTTATCGACCGACCCATCTTTGCGTCGGTCCTGTCCATCATCATCGTGGTGGGCGGCCTGGTCGCGCTGACCAAACTGCCGATTGCCCAGTTCCCGGACGTCACGCCGCCGTCGATCACGGTGACGACTCGATACCCGGGAGCCAGCGCGGAAGTGGTCGCGCAGAACGTCGCGGCGCCGATCGAGCAGCAGGTCAACGGCGCGGACCGGATGATGTACATGAACTCGACGAGTTCCTCGACGGGTGACCTGACCCTGACGGCGTATTTCGAAATCGGGACCGATCCGCAACTGGCGCAGGTGGATGTGCAGAACCGGGTCAACCTGGCGCTGCCGACCCTGCCTGAAGCGGTCACGGCGCAGGGCGTTTCCGTGCAGAAGCGCTCGTCCGCGTTCATGATGGTGATTGCCATCTTTTCGCCGGACAACAGCTACGACCAGACCTTTGTCGGCAACTACGCCAACATCTATGTGCTGGATGCGCTCAAGCGCATTCCCGGCGCCAACCAGTCGGCGATCTTCGGCAATCCGGACTACGCCATGCGGCTCTGGCTGCGGCCGGACCGGATGGCGTCGCTGGGCATCACCACGGAAGACGTCAAGAACGCCGTCAGCGCGCAGAACCAGCAGTTCTCCGCCGGCCGTATCGGACAGTCGCCGACCACGGATCCCGTGCTGCAGACGTTCCCGATTGCGACCAAGGGCCAGATGACCGAGCCCGCCGAGTTCGAGAACATGATCCTGCGCGCGCAGTCGGGCGACGCCGCGCTGGTGCGGCTCAAGGACATCGGCAGGGCCGAACTCGGCGTCAAGGACTATTCGCTGCGCAGCCGCTACAAGGGCAAGACCGCCACGCTGCTGGCGGTCTACCAGCAGCCGGGCGCCAATGCGCTGGACGTGGCCAAGCAGGTGCGCGGCACGCTGGCGGAACTGAAGAAGTCGTTCCCGCCGGGGCTGGAATATGAGGTTGCGCTCGACACCACCGAGTTCGTGAACGAATCGATCGACGAGGTGGTGCACACACTGCGCGATGCGGTGATCCTCGTGATCCTGGTGGTCTACCTGTTCCTGCAGAGCCTGCGCGCAACCATCGTGCCGATCCTGGCCGTGCCGGTGTCGATCATCGGCGCCTTCGTCGGCATGAGCATGTTCGGCTTCTCGGTCAACATGCTGACCTTGTTCGGGATGGTGCTGGCCATCGGCATTGTGGTTGACGACGCGATCGTGGTGATAGAGAACGTCGAGCGCAATATGGTGGAGTTCAAGCTGCCACCAAAGGAGGCGGCCAAGCGTGCCATGGACGAGGTGAGCGGCCCCGTGGTTGCGATCGTGCTGGTGCTGCTGGCGGTGTTCATCCCGGTGGCGTTCCTGTCAGGCATTACCGGCCAGCTCTACAAGCAGTTTGCCGTCACTATCGCGGTGTCGGTGGTGCTGTCCGGGGTGGTGGCGCTGACATTGTCGCCGGCGCTTGCGGCAATCCTGCTCAAGCCCGGCGAGCACAAGAAGAACCGGTTCTTCCAGTGGTTCAACAATTCGTTCGATCGCCTGATCCAGGGGTACGACAAGTCGCTGCAGGTCGTGATCAGGCGGACCGTGATCTCCATCGTCATCATCCTTGTCATGATCGGGGTGAGCGTGCTGATGTTCGTGCGGATACCGTCGTCGTTCCTGCCGGTGGAGGACCAGGGCTATCTGTTCGGTGCCGTGGTCATGCCGGATGCCGCCAGCCTGGACCGCACCGGCAACCTCTCCTCCCGTGCCGAGGCCTGGTACGCCAAGCAGCCCGGCGTCAGCTCGGTGGCGTCCGTGGACGGGTACAGCCTGATCGATTCGCAGAACAAGGCCAATGCTTCCACCCTGTTCATCACGCTGAAGGGTTTCCATGACCGCAAGGAGGGCGAGAGCGCGGCGGACCTGATCGCCAAGGCGAAGAAGGAGTTTGCGGGCTACCAGGACGGTGTAAGCATTCCGATCAACCCGCCCTCGATCCCGGGCCTGGGAACCACCGGTGGTTTTGAGTTCTGGCTCCAGAGCACGGCGGACGGCACCTACCAGCAGCTGGAGGAGCGGGTGCATGCCTTTATCGCCAAGGCCCGGCAGCGGCCAGAGCTGACCGGGATCAATTCCACTATCAACACGCGCTCGCGCCAGTTGCTGGTGGAGGTGGATCGCGAACGTTCCGAAACCCAGGGCGTGCCCGTCGAGCAGGTCTATTCCGCGCTGCAGACCATGTTCGGTTCGCTCTTCGTCAGCCAGTTCCCGAAGAACAGCCGGCTGTTCCAGGTGATCCTGCAGGCCGAGGCCGACTACCGCTCGCGTCCGGAGGATCTCGACAAGGTCTACGTGCGCAACCGCACTGGCGAAATGGTGCCGATCAAGGCGGTGACGACATCCCGGTATGTCCCGGGCGCCGATATCATGACCCGTTTCAACAATTTCCCGGCCGCCAAGATCATGGGCGATGCCGCGCCGGGCTACAGCTCCGGCCAGGCGCTTGCGGCCATGGAGGACGTGGCGCGGGAAGTGCTTGGCCAGGGCTACAGTTTTGCCTGGAGCGGACAGGCGTACGAGGAGAAGACCGCCGGATCGACGGCAGCGATGGTCTTTGCCTTTGCCTTGCTGATGGTGTTCCTGATCCTTGCGGCGCAGTACGAAAAATGGACGCTGCCGTTCGGTGTGCTGCTGGCGGTACCGTTTGCGCTGTTCGGCGCACTGGTTGCCATCCTGTTGCGTGGCATGCAGAACGACGTCTACTTCCAGATCGGGCTGACGGTGCTGATTGCATTGGCGGCGAAGAATGCCATCCTGATCTTCGAGTTCGCGGTGGAAATCCGGCACAAGGAAGGCCTCAGTGCCTACGACGCGGCCTTGCATGCGGCCAAGCTGCGCCTGCGTCCGATCATCATGACCTCGCTTGCCTTTATCCTCGGCTGCGTGCCGCTGGCGATCGCGAGCGGCGCGTCGGCGGCCAGCCGACAGTCGCTGGGCACCGGCGTGATTGGCGGGATGCTCGGCGCCACGGTGATTGCGCTGTTCTTCATCCCGATGTTCTTCTGGGGGCTGGAGGTAATGTCCGAGCGCAAGCCGAAGCCCAAGGTCGGGGCCGCAACCACCACGCCACCGGCCGGAGAACCGTCATGAGCGCACGCCACCGGCTGGCCGGTGCCTGTCTGGCCGCAGCGCTGGGCGGCTGTGCCATCGGCCCGAACTATGAGCGCCCGGCCACGCCCGAGCCGGCCCAGTACCGTATCGATACCGGGGTGCTGTCCGTGGCTGCGGACAGCGCCTGGTGGGACAGCTTCGGCGACCCGGTGCTGAACACGCTGGTCGAGACGGCGCTGCGCAACAGCTACGACGTGCGCATCGCCGCGGTCCGCATCGATGAGTTCCGCGGCCAGCTGATGGTGGTGCGCTCGGGATTCTTCCCGCAGGTGAACCTGTCTGCGGCGGCCACGCGCCAGCGCGCCGGCACCTTCAACGGCACGCCGTTCGCGTCGCTCGATGGCCCGCGCAACTCGTACCAGCTGCTCGCCAATGCCAGCTGGGAGATCGACCTGTGGGGCCGCATCCGGCGCCAGGCGGAGTCCGCCGAGGCCAGCCTGTGGAACGCCGAGTACGCGCGCCGTGGCGTGGTGCTGTCACTGGCGGCATCGGTGGTGCAGGGCTATGCCACGCTGCGCGGGCTGGACGCGCAGCTGGAGATCGCGCAGCAGACACTGAAGGCGCGCGGGGCTGGACTGGATATCTTCCGGCAGCGCTATGAGGGCGGGGTGATCTCGCAGGTTGAGCTGTCGCAGGCCGAGAACGATTTCTACGTGACCGAGGCGACGATCCCGGTGCTGCGCAGCGGCATCGCGCAGACCGAGAACGCGCTGTCGGTGCTGCTGGGCCGCGAGCCCGGGCCGATCGAGCGCGGCAAGCCGGTCAATGAACTGCAGCCTCCGCCGGTGGGTGCGGACCTGCCAGCGGCGCTGCTGTCGCGCCGGCCGGACGTGCTGCAGGCCGAGCAGTCCGCCATCGCCGCCAATGCGCAGCTGGGCGCCGCGCAGGCGTTGTACCTGCCGGCCGTCAACCTGAGCGGGCTGTTCGGCGCCATTGCCAGTTCGCCGGCCGGGTTGTGGCACAGTGCCTCGCAGGTGTGGGGCATCGGTGCCGGCCTGACCCAGCCGATCTTCCAGGGCGGCGCCATCCGTGGCCAGGTGCAGACTGCCTCGGCGCAGCGCGACCAGGCCATGCTGGCCTACCAGGGCACCGTGCTGTCGGCCCTGGCCGACGTCAACAGTGCACTGTCCAACGGCATCGAGACCCGCAACCGCCTGGTCAGCCTGCGCCAGCAGGAGAAGAGCCTGGTGGTCTATGCCGACCAGTCGAGCGCGCGCTACGAGGGCGGCTATTCCAGCTACCTGGAGGTGACCACGGCGCAGGAGAAGCTGTTCGCCGCGCAGCTGTCGGCGGTGCAGGGGCAGGTGGACGTGCTGACCGGCACCGCGGCGTTGTACAAGTCGCTCGGCGGCGGCTGGCCGTCGGTGCCGCAGGATGTGCGCGACGCGGGGATGCAGGGGGATGCGAAGGTGTTGAGGCGGTAGCAGGGGCGGCTGGCGCCTGCCAGCCGCATCGCACTTACCGCGCCGACCATTCCCCTTGCCGCACCCCCAGCGCCGTGACCACGCCATAGGCCGTAATCCCCAGCGCCACCCCCAGGAAGTGTCCGTCCAGCCCCATCCCGAACACGTTCGCCAGCAGCCAGCCCCCGCCCACCGCCAGCGCGATACGGCACAGCCCCGCGGCCACCGGCCAGCGCATGCGGCCCGCGCCCATCGAGGCAAAGTACAGCGCCATGCCCAGGCCGAAGCCGCCGAAGGCCGGCCCTACCCATGACAGCGCGCGCGCGGCGATGGTGATCACTTCGGCGTCATGGGTGAACAGGCCGGCAAAGCGCACCGGCGCCAGGCCCACGGCGGTGCCGGCGGTGCCGGCGATAGCCAGCGCCAGGAACGCGCCGACCCATGCCGTGCGGCGGGCGGTATGCCAGTCGCCGGCGCCCACGGCGCGGCCGACCAGCGCGGTCAGCGCCGAACCCACGCCAAAGGCCAGCGGGATCATCAGGAATTCCAGCCGCGCCGAGATGCCATAGGCCGCCACTGCCGCAGTGCCGTGGTGGCGCAATTGCGCGGTGACCAGGATGGTGGTCAGGTTGGCCACCGAGGCCAGCGCGCACGCCACCAGCCCGACCGACAGGATGCGCGCGAACAGCTCCCACGACGGCCGCACCCGCAGCACCGGCACGAAGCCCGCGCCGCCGCGCGCCACCACGATCGCCATGGCCAGCGCCGCGGCCCACGACACCGCCGCCAGCGCGGCGCCGATGCCGGCCAGCCCCATGCCGGCAGGCTCGGCCAGCAGCCACGACAGTGCGGGGAAAGCGACCCACATCAGCGCCAGCACGCGTGCGGCCAGCGCATGGCGGCCGCCGCCGCGCAGCACCGAGGCCAGCGTATTGGCCAGCCACGCCGGAATCGCGCCGGCACCGAACAACCAGATCGCATAGTTGGCAGCGGCCTCCGCCGCCGTGGCGCCGGCCACCGCGCCCAGCACGCTGCGCGGGAAGCCCGCCAGCACCACCGCAAAGGCCAGCCCGGCGGTCACTGCGATCAGCAGCGCGTGCATGACCAGCGAAGATGCTTCCTCGCGCTTGTTGGCGCCGAGCGCGCGGGCGATGGCCGCGACCACGCCGCCGCCCATCGCTCCGGTCGACATCTGCTGCAGCAGCAGCGCAAACGGCAGCACCACCGCCCAGCCGGCCAGCGCCGCCGTGCCCTGGCGCGCGGCCAGCCAGGTTTCGATCAACTGGGCCGCGGCCTGCAGCACGGCGATCAGCGCGGTCGGTCCGGCCAGCTTGCCGATGCGGCGCGCAATTTCAGTGGCCGGTACCGCCTCGGCGGGCAGGGCGCCCGCGGGCAATGCGCGCGTGTCAGTCATGGCGGGCCTCCCCTGGCTCGCCAACGGTCCCGGCCTCGCCAAAGCGCTGCCGCAGGAAGCGGCCGGCACCCGGGCCGGGCAGGACACGCACATCGTCCAGCGTGATCGCGCTGCCGTCGGCGCGCGCCAGCGCCGGCTCGGCAATCTCGGCGCCGGTGCGGCGGTCCTGCAGCAGCGTCAGCGGACCCTTTTCATCGGTCATCCAGCGGTCGGCCCAGGCCTTGAGCGCGACATAGGCCGGAAAGAAGTCGCGGCCCTTGTCGGTCAGCTGATAGATGTGGCGAGCACCGCCCTCGGGCGTGACGCGGGCCAGCAGCCCGTGCGCCACCAGCGTCTTCAGGCGCGCGCTGAGGATATTGGGGGCGATGCCAAGGTTGCGTTCGAACTCGTCGAAGCGCGTGCTGCCGTAGAAGGCCTCGCGCAGCACAAGGATGGCCCAGCGTTCGCCCAGCACGGCCATGGAGCGGGCCACGGGGCAGGGCATCGAGGTGAAATCGGTAGGGGGCATGGTCTCCGCCGTTCTGGTCCTGTCGGTTTGCTTGCAAAGTGCAAGTTTTCTGGAGCATAGCTTGCAAAACGAAAGTTTGCAGGGCGGGCTGCCACCCTAGGTCCGGAAAGCGTTCGTTCACCGGCCGGCGGTGCCGGCTACGCCACTGCGTCGCGGAACACCTCAAGCTTGTCCAGTTCCTCGCGCAGGAACCCGATCAGCGCGCGGGTGGCCATCGACGGGTGCAGGTTGGGCGTGGTGATGATGAAGAGCTTGTTGCCCAGCCCCTCCGGGCGCCAGTCGGGCAGCACCGGCACCAGCCGGCCGGCGCGCACTTCCTCCCAGCCGATGTAGACCGGCAGCATGCCGATGCCGTGGCCCTCGCGCACGGCGCGCGCCAGGAACAGGAAGTGTTCGGACTGCAGCTTTGGCGTCAGGGCCACGTCCACGCGCTGGCCGTCGCGGTACAGCGACAGCGGGAACTGGCGCGGCGGGTACGGCGGGCACAGGAAGTTGCAGCCGGTCAGGTCGGGCGGCGCTTGTACCGGCGGGATGCCTGCGAGGTACTCCGGCGATGCATACAGTTGCCAGCGGATGTCGCAGATTTCACGTGCCACATGATCCAGCGGCGGCGCCGAGGTGACCTTCAGCGCGACATCGATCTCGGCCGCGATCAGGTCGTTGACGCGGTTGGCGAAGAACACGCGCAACGTAATGCCGGGGTGCTTCCGCGCAAACTGCAGCAGCAGCGGCGCGATATAGGCATCGCCCAGCCCGGTGGGCACGCTCACGCGCACATGGCCGCGCAGGGTCCGGCCCAGGCTGTCGATCTCGGCCTGCGCCGAGGCCACTTCCTGCAGGATGCGCACGCCATGCTGGTACAGCGCATGGCCGGGCCCGGTCAACTCCAGCCGGCGCGTGGTCCGGCGCAGCAGCTGGGCGCCGGCCTGGTGCTCCAGCTCACGCAGCTGGCGGCTGACCTGCGAGCGCGTCACGCCGCGGCGCCGGCCGGCTTCGGCCAGGTTGCCCGCGTCGACGATGTCGACGAAGGCCTGGATCAGGTTGAGGTCCATCGGGGATTGCCTGCAGGATTGTCGCGTCTGGTGCAACATTGTGATTCCGATGCGCGTGATTGTCGATGCACGGCTACGCCGATACAGTGGTCGGCTGACAGAACGGATCGCATACAGGAGACAACAGATGGCCACGGACCTCTGGTTTGAAGACATGCACCGCAGCGGCGAAGAACTGCTGGCGCGCGGCGCCCGCCTGGCCGGCGGCCTGCGCGCGCTGGGCGTGCAGGAGGGCGACGTGGTCGCCGTGCTGCTGCGCAACGATCCGGCCTATGCCGACGTGGTCCATGCCTGCCGCACCGCGGGCTGCTACTACTGCCCGATCAACTGGCACTTCACCGCCGAGGAGGTGCGCTTCCTGCTGACCGACAGCGGCGCCAGGGTGCTGCTGGTGCAGGCCGACCTGCTGCCCGTCGTGCGCGACGCCGTTCCGGCCGGCATGACGGTGTTGTCGGTGGGCGGCCCCGCCGAAGGCGCCATCGACTATGAAAGCTGGCTGGCGCAGCAGCCGGCCTACGACGGCCCGCGCGTGGCGCCGCGCGGCCATATGGCCTACACCTCCGGCACCACCGGCCGGCCCAAGGGCGTGGTGCGCCAGCCGCTGCCGCTGGACCGGCTGGAGGAACAGCTCGCGCGCATGCGCTCGGTGGTGAGGCAGACCTATGGCATCGAGCCGGGCTGCCGCACGCTGATGTCGGCGCCGCTGTACCACAGCGCGCCGGGCTCGTTTATCCAGAACGCGCTGCAGATGGCCGAACGCCTGGTGCTCACGCCGCGCTTTGACGCCGAGCAGGTGCTGGCGCTGGTGGAAAAGCACCGCATCGACGTGCTCTACCTGGTGCCGATCATGTACGTGCGCCTGCTCAAGCTGCCGCCCGAGGTGCGCGCGAAGTACGACCTGTCTTCGATCCGCTTCGTCGCCTCCACCGGCTCGCCGTGCTCGCCCGAAGTAAAGCGCGCGATGCTGGAATGGCTGGGCCCGGTCATCCATGAAACCTACGCCTCCAGCGAAGCCGGCATGATCACCGTGGCCACGCCGGCCGATGCCGCCGCGCGCCCGGGGACCGCCGGCAAGCCGGTCGATGACGCCCAGCTGCGCATCCTCGACGAGAACGGCCGCCCGTGCGCGCCGGGCGAGGTCGGCCTGGTCTACGTGCGCCAGCCGGCTTACCCCGACTTCAGCTACCGCAACAATGACGCCGCGCGTGCCGCCATCGACCGCGACGGGCTGGTGACGCTGGGCGACATGGGCTATGTCGATGCCGACGGCTACCTGTTTATCTGCGACCGCGCCTCGGACATGGTGATCTCCGGCGGCGTGAACATCTACCCGGCCGAGATCGAGCATGAGCTGGTGCGCTACCCCGGCGTGGCCGACTGCGTGGTGTTCGGCATCCCCGACGACGAGTACGGCGAGCGCCTGCTGGGCATGGTGCAGCCGATGCCGGGCGTGGAGATCCGCGAGGCCGAGGTGATCGACTGGCTGCGCCAGCGGCTGTCGGGCTTCAAGGTGCCGCGCAGCATCGTGGTCGAGGCGCAGCTGCCGCGCGATGAAACCGGCAAGCTCGCCAAGCGCCGGCTGCGTGACCGATACTGGGAAGGCCGCCAGCGCCGCGTCTGAGCGCGTGCCCGGCCTGGATCGATCACGACCGATAACAACAGGAGGAGACGCGATGCAGAACAAACCAAGCGGACGGCGCGCCTGGCTCGCCGCGATGGCAGCCGGCGCGGGGTGTGCGCTGGCCATGTGGGGCGGGGCCGCGCAGGCCGCCTATCCCGATCGTCCGATCAAGCTGGTCGTGCCCTACACCCCCGGCGGCTCGACCGACCAGTTCGGCCGCGCGCTGGCCGACGGCATGTCGCGCCAGCTGGGCCAGACCGTGGTGGTGGAAAACCGCCCCGGCGCGGCCACCATGATCGGGACCACCAGCGTGGCGCGTGCGCCCGCAGACGGTTACACCATGGTGCTGGCCACCAACGGCAGCATGGTGCTCAACCCGATGCTGTACAAGAAGATCAACTACGATCCGCCCAAGGACTTCAAGATCTTCAGCATCGGCGCCGAGGTGCCGCTGGTGGTGGTGACCAACAGCAAGGTGCCGGCCAGCAATATCCGCGAGTTCGCGGCCTACGCCAAGGCCGCGGGCGGCAAGCTCAACTATGGCTCGGTCGGCCTGGGCAACGCGCTCCAGCTGGCCACCGAAATGCTCAAGACCGAGCTGGGCATCAGCGTCACCCACGTGCCCTACAACGGCAGCGCCCCGGCGCTGTCGGCGCTGCTGGCCAACGACGTGCAGCTGATGGTGGATGTGGTCAGCACCTCGCTGCCACATATCAAGGCAGGCAAGCTCAAGGCGCTGGCGGTCACCGGCCGCACCCGGCTGGACGTGCTGCCCGACGTGCCGACCGTGGCGGAAGGCGGCTATCCCAACTTCCAGGCCGCCACCTGGTTCGGCCTGGCCGTGCCCGCGCAGACGCCGCCCGATGCGGTGGCCAGGCTGCAGGCCGCCGCTGCCCACGTGCTCAAGGACGCGCAGTTCCGTTCCACCTTCAGCGCGCTGGGCTTGGTCGTGCAGGCCCCGCGCACGCAGGCCGAGATCGACCGATATATCGAAGCCGACCGCGAGCATTGGGGCAAGGTCATCAAGGCCAATAACATTTCGTTGGACTGACTGGAAGTGCGGGAGCCGCCAGGGCCATGGGGTAAGCTACTGCTCGCCCCTGGCCCGGCAGGCCGCCGGTGACTTTCCCGTCACCGCCCGCGCCCAGCAGGAACAACCCGGCCGGGGCGGGCTCCAACCCGGAGCCGTTCATCAGGAGTCCGATTTGAAATTCCCCGTTGCCGGGCTGGCGTTTGCCGGCCTGCTGGGCGCCGCTGCCGGCGCCATTGCCGCGCCCGCTTCCGCCCCTGCCGCCAAACCAGCCCCCGCACCGGCCAAGGCCCAGGCCAAGGTCGAGAACAGCGCGCTGTCGCCGCTGCTGGCCATGCTGGAAATCGGCAACCCGCTGCCGGCCTTGCCGGATTGCGCCGACAAGCGCACGCCCGATGGCCGCGACGTCACCGGATTCTGTGTCGAACTGAAGGGCGATGGCCTGATGCGCCAGGTCGGCGTGCCGCGCGCGCAGCGCCCGTCATTCATGGACGGCCCCTTTGTGCTGGCCTTTGTCGACCGCAATGCGCTGGTCGGCCTGGTAGTGCCGACCGCCGGCGCCAACTCGCAGCAGGCCGCGGCCGACAGCGTCAGCGCGCTGTACGGCAAGCCGTTCCGGCAGGAGCAGGTCGACATGCCCGACAAGGCTGGCAAGAGCGTCAAGACGCTGCACGCCGGCTGGATGCACAAGCCGCTGACGGTTGAGCTCTACGCCATGCCGGAGGACCCCAACACCGGCACCATCGAAATGCTGCTGCCGCAGGCGCGCGTGCTGATGGCGGACAAGGATGCCGAGGTGGACAAGCAGCTCAATCCGGCCTCGGCACCCGCGGCCAAGGGCGGCAAGGCTGCCGCCGCCAAGCCCGCGCCGAAGCCAGCCGCCAAGCCGGAGAAGCCTGGCAGCTGGTAACACCCGCAGCAGGCGGCCTGGCCGCCTGCGCACCTGGCCTCAGAGCCCTTCCATCACCTTGTCCAGCCCCCGCACCACGCCGCGCACGGTGTTGACCTTGCGGATCGCCAGCAGCGCGCCGGCGACATAGGGCGTGGAGCCGTCGCCGGCCTCGTGCTTCAGGTGCAGGCGCTGGCCGTCGGCGCCGAAGATCACTTCCACGCCAAGCTGGTAGCCCGGCAGCCGCACCGCGTGCACCTGCGTGCCCGACATGGTGGCGCCGCGGGTTTCCTTCGGGCCCTTGACCTGGTCGACCGGCACCGCCTGCGCGGCGGCCTTGACCTGGCCGAGCCGGTAGGCCAGCTCGCGCACGGTGCCGGAGGGCACGTCGATCTTGCCGGCCTTGGCGTAGTCGATGATCTCCCAGTGCTCCAGGTGGCGCGCGGCCATCTCGGCAAACTTCTGCAGCAGCACCACCGTGATGGCGAAATTGCCGCAGGCGAGCACGCCGCGGTCGGCCTGGCGCGCGGCCGCGTCGATCTCGGCATAGTCCTCGTCGGTCAGCCCCGAGGTGCCCACCACCACGTGCGCGCCGTGCGCCAGCGCCTGCAGGATGTTGTGCTTGGCGATGCCCGGCTTGGTGTATTCGACATAGACGTCGTAGGGCGTCTCCCCCAGGGCCTCGATGCTGGCGGCCGCCACGCCCGGCGTATCGGCATGGCCGGTCAGCTGCGCCAGAGGTTGCCCGGCGGCGCCGCGCGACAGGCCGGCCACCAGGGTCATGTCGGCCGCATGGGCCACGCCGCGCGCCAGTTCGCCGCCGGCCCAGCCGGTCACGCCGCCCACGGCGACACGGATCGGGTTGTTCATGTTCTGTTTCTCCGCAAAGGCTGATGGGTTTGGCAGCATACCGCGTCAGCCGGCGGCGCGCCGGCGGTCGAGCTTGCGCGCCAGCACGATCGAGGTGGTGGTGTGGTTGACGCCGTCGAGCATGCCGATTTCGTCGAGCAGCCGGTCCAGCCGGTCATGCGTGTCGCAGCGGATCGCCACCAGGTAGTCGACCGGGCCGCTGACGGAATTGACCTCTTCGATCTCGGGCAGGCGCTGCAGCGCGCGCAGGATGGCGGGCGCGGCCTTGGGCTGCACCGACAGGCCGCAGTAGGCCAGGATGGCGTTGTCTTCCATGCGCTGCCCCAGCCGCACGCCGTAGCCGGCGATCACCCCGCTGCGCTCCAGCCGCGCAATGCGCGCGACCACGGTGGTGCGGGCGATACCCAGGTGCCGGGCGAGGTTGGCGGCGCTTTCACGGGCATTGGCCTGCAGCAGCGACAGCAGGTGCCGGTCGGTGGTGTCGAGTTCGGTCATTGCGTCGGGATGATTCGTCGTTTCGTTCGATTATGGCGGTTTTTCGTCGTTATTGCGGCTTCATTGTGTCGCGCGCGCTATCCATACTCCAGTCAACGGGACAACCTTTTCTTGTGGACGGAGACACCATGCAAGCCTCGAACCTGGGCCGGCAGGCCCCGCGTGACCTGCCCAAGGCGACCCGCCCGCTGCACGTGGCGGTACTGGGCGCGGGCAAGATCGGGCGCACCATTGCCACCATGCTGCATGACAGCGGCGACTACCGCGTCAGCGTGGTCGACCATGACGCACGCCGCCTCGACGGCCTGCCGCGCGGCGTGCTGGCGCGCGCCGGCGACCCCACCGAGCCCGGCACCTGCGCCGCGCTGCTGGCCGGCGCCGATGCCGTGCTCAACGCGCTGCCGTTCCATGCCGCGATCAGCGTGGCTTCGGTGGCGGCGCGCCTGGGCGTGCATTACTTCGACCTGACCGAGGACGTGGCCGCGACCCAGGCCATCCGCCAGCTGGCGCAAAGCGCGCGCTCGGTGCTGATGCCGCAGTGCGGGCTGGCGCCGGGCTTTATCGGCGTGGTCGGGCATGACCTGGCGCAGCGCTTCCTGCGCGGCGGGGGGGAACTGCTGGACCTGCAGATGCGGGTCGGCGCGCTGCCGCGCTACCCCAGCAATGCGCTCAAGTACAACCTGACCTGGAGCACCGAGGGACTGATCAACGAGTACTGCAACCCGTGCGAGGCCATCGTCGATGGCCGTCGCGTGGAACTGACGGCGCTGGAGGGGCTGGAAAGCTTTGCGCTGGACGGCATCGAATACGAAGCCTTTAATACATCTGGCGGCCTGGGCACGCTGCCCGAGACGCTGGCCGGCCGCGCGCGCCATGTCGACTACAAGTCCATCCGCTATCCCGGCCATTGCGCGCTGATGAAACTGCTGCTCAACGACCTGCGCCTGCGCGAACGCCGCGAATGGCTGCGCGATATCTTTGATCGCGCCATTCCGGTGACCGACCAGGACGTGGTGATCGTGTTCGCCACCGCCACCGGCTACCCGGCCGGGGGCGAACGCGGGCGCGGGCCGCTGACGCAGGCTTCGTTCTCGGCGCGCATCGGCGGGGTGGATGGCAAGGGTGGCCATGTCAACGCGATCCAGCTGACCACTGCCGCGGGCATCTGCACCGCGCTGGACCTGGTGGCCACCGGCGCGCTGCCGCAATCCGGCTTCGTGCGGCAGGAGTCGATGCCGCTGGACGCCTTCCTTGCCAATCGCTTCGGCCGCCATTACACGCAGCATCCGCTCCAGGAGACCGTCATATGAAAGCGCAAGAGTTCGCTGCCTGCTGGGATTCGCTGGGTCTGCCGCGGCCGTGGCGGGAGGGCACGCCGGCCGGCGCCGTGACGGTCCGCTCGCCGGTCGATGGCGAGGCCATCGGCCATGTCCCGGCCTGCACGCCGGCGCATGCCGATGCGCTGATCGCCCGCGCCCACGCGGCCCAGACCACCTGGGCGCTGCTGCCCGCGCCCGCGCGCGGCGAGATCGTGCGGCGCTTCGGCGAGGTGCTGCGCGAACACAAGCCGGCGCTGGGCCGGCTGGTCTCGCTGGAGTCCGGCAAGATCCTGCAGGAAGGCCTGGGCGAGGTGCAGGAGATGATCGACATCTGCGACTTCGCGGTCGGGCTGTCGCGCCAGCTGCACGGACTGACCATTGCCTCCGAGCGCCCGCAGCATGCGATGCGCGAGACCTGGCATCCGTATGGGCTGTGCGGCGTGATCTCGGCCTTCAACTTCCCGGTGGCGGTGTGGGCGTGGAATGCGGCGCTGGCCCTGGTGTGCGGCAACGGCGTGATCTGGAAACCCTCGGAAAAGGTCTCCCTGTGCGCGCTGGCCGCGCATAGTCTGCTGGAGCGCGTGCTGGCCGCGGCGGCGCCGCAGCACGCCGGCATCTCGGCGGTGCTGCCGGGCGGGCGCATGCTTGGCACCCACCTGGTGTCGCACCCGGCGGTGCGGCTGGTCAGCGCCACCGGCTCGACCCGCATGGGGCGCGAGGTCGGCATTGCCTGCGCCGGGCACTTCAAGCGCAGCATCCTGGAGCTGGGCGGCAACAATGCCGCCATCGTCGCACCCTCGGCCGACATCGAGCTGGCGGTGCGCGCCATCACCTTTGCCGCGGCCGGCACGGCGGGCCAGCGCTGCACCACGCTGCGTCGCTGCTTTATCCACGCCGACCTGATGGACACCATGGCGAGCCGGCTGATCACGGTGTTCGACCGCCTGCCCGTCGGCGACCCGCTCGCCGACGGCACCCTGGTCGGCCCGCTGATCGACACCGCCGCGGGCGATGCCATGGCCAATGCGCTGGCCGCCTGCCGCGCGCAGGGCAATATCGTCACCGGCGGCGAACGGCTGCTGGCCGACCGCTACCCGCATGCCTGTTACGTGCGGCCCGCGCTGGTGATGACCGACGCCCAGCACGACACCATGCTGACCGAGACCTTCGCGCCGATCCTGTACCTGATGCCGTACACCACGCTGGATGAGGCCATCGCGCTGAACAATGCCGCGGCGCACGGGCTATCGTCGTGCATCTTCACGGAATCGATGCGCGAGGCCGAGCGCTTCCTGTCCTCGGCAGGCAGCGACTGCGGCATTGCCAACGTCAACATCGGCACCAGCGGCGCGGAGATCGGCGGCGCCTTCGGCGGGGAAAAGGCAACCGGCGGGGGCCGCGAGTCGGGATCGGATGCGTGGAAGGGCTATATGCGCCGCGCTACCAACACCATCAACTATGGCGATTCGCTGCCGCTGGCGCAGGGGATACGGTTCGAGATCTGATGGCATCCCTGGATGTGTTACAGGGCGCGTAGGGAACGGTAACAAGCCTTACACGCCTTTGACGCCGTATTACGGCTTCTGCCCGTATAACGTCAGCAGGGCAGGCACATGCCCGTTCCGACCCAAGGACGAAAGATGAGAATGCTGACGATTGGACTGGCTGCCGCTGCGGCATCCGTCACCCTGCTGGGCGGCTGCGCCGTCTATCCCACGCCTGCCGGCCCCGCGGTCGGCCCTGCGCCGGTGTACGTGGCGCCCGCGCCGGTGGTGGTGGCGCCGCGGCCGTACTACTACGGTGGCTATGGCTATTACGGGCGGGGCTACCGCCGCTGGTAATGAGCGCGGTTGGCACGACAATGCGGGAGGATGCCGGCGCGTAGAGAGAGGCCGCGCGCCGGCCGCAGTTCAGTTGCCGGCCGCGTCGCCGGCCCTGGGGTTCAGCCCGCCCCAGCTGGGCGCGAGCGTCTGCCCGATCTCCGGCAAATCCACCAGGTCGAGCACGCGCCCGACCGTATGGTCGACCAGTTCGGCAATGCTTTGTGGCTTCTGGTAGAAGCCCGGCACCGGCGGGAACACGATCCCGCCCATTTCCGTCACCGCCGTCATATTGCGCAGGTGCGCAAGGTTCAGCGGCGTTTCCCGCACCATCAGCACCAGCTTGCGCCGCTCCTTGAGCGTGACGTCGGCAGCGCGCGTGATCAGGTTGTCGGACAGGCCGTGCGCAATCGCCGCCAGCGTGCGCATGGAGCAGGGGGCCACCACCATCGCCTGTGCGCGGAACGAGCCGCTGGCGATGGTCGCGCCGATGTCGCGCACGTTGTGCACGACGCCGGCGAGCGCCTCCACCTCGGCACGGCTGATGTCCAGCTCATGCTGCAGGTTCATCACGCCGGCCGGCGAAATCAGCAGATGGGTTTCCACCGAAGGCGCCGCGCGCAGCACCTGCAGCAGGCGCACGCCGTAGATGGCGCCGGTGGCGCCCGTGATGGCGACGATCAGCCGTTTGGGTGTGCCGCCAGTCACGGACATAAAGGAACTCAGCCCTTCAGCAGGGTTTGCAGTTCGCCGTTCTGGTACATCTCCATCATGATGTCCGAGCCGCCGATGAACTCGCCGTTCACGTAGAGCTGCGGGATGGTCGGCCAGTTGGCGTATTCCTTGATGCCCTGGCGGATGCCTTCGTCATCCAGCACGTTGACCGTGGTCGGCGCGTCCACGCCGCAGGCCTTCAGGATCTGGATGGCGCGGCCCGAGAAGCCGCACATCGGGAATTGCGCGGAGCCCTTCATGAACAGGACTACTGGGTTGCCCTTGACGATCTGATCGATCTTTTGCTGCACGTCGCTCATGGTTTGCTTTTCAGTGGGGCGATGCCGTGTCGCGGGCGCCGCCTGGGGAGAATGGGACACCACGCGGCCTGGCCGCGTGGCGGGGATCTGACGGCGATTTTACCGGAATCGCCGCCGGGCTTCAGTGAGCGGCAGTGGTGCCGCCGGGCCGGGCGCCTGGCCAGCGTCCGCCGGTGCAGCGTTCCAGGCCGGCCAGGTCGCGGGCGGTGAAGACCTCGGTGAAACCGGCGGCTTCCAGCAACTGGCGGGTGGCCTGCGCCTGGTCGTAGCCATGCTCCATCAGCAGCCAGCCGCCAGGCAGCAGCCGGGCGCCGGCACCGCCGACGATGACCCGCAGGTCGGACAGGCCGTCGTCGTGGTCGGTCAGCGCATCGATTGGTTCGAAGCGCAGGTCGCCTTCGGTCAGGTGCGGATCGCCCGCGGCGATGTAGGGCGGATTGCTGACGATCAGGTGAAAGCGCAGGCCCGGCGGCAGCGCCGCGTACCAGTCAGACACCAGGAAGTGGATGCGGTCGGCGCCGAGCGCGCTGGCGTTGTCCTGCGCCACCATCAGCGCGCCGGGCGAGATGTCGGTGGCCCAGACTTGCGCATCCCGGCGCTCGCGCGCCAGCGTCACGGCCAGGACGCCCGAGCCTGTGCCCAGGTCCAGCACGTTCGGCTGCGGCACCTCGGCCAGCCGCGCCAGCGAGGCTTCGGCGGCGACCTCGGTATCGGGCCGCGGGATCAGCACATCAGGCGTGACCCGGAACTTGCGGCCGAAGAACTCGCGCTCGCCGATCAGGTAGGCCATCGGCTCGCCCGCCAGCCGCCGCGCCAGCAGCGTGGCAAAGGCGTCGCGCTGGGCGATGGTGAGGGTGTCGGTGTCGCGCGTGATCAGCTGGGTGCGGCTCAGGCCGGTGACATGCGTCAGCAGCATGCGCACTTCCAGGGCAGGCAGCCCGGCCATGGCGGCGAGGGTCTGGGCTTCGCGCAGCGTGGGGGTCGCCGGCAGCGCGGCAGAGTTTGGGGAAGACATCGAAAGGGCGGGGACGGTTCTTTTGCCGGCTACAAAAAACCCCACCGGCGCAAAGGCCTGGCGGGGCTTTGGGGCGGGACTTCCAGCTTGCCGCCAGTGTACCGCTCATCGACAGCGGGCGGCGCAATGCCCCCGCCGGGACGATTACTTATTGACGGCGTCCTTGGCCTTGTCGGCACCCGTGTTGACGGCATCCTTGGCGGCCTGCTTGGCATTTGCCATGGCACTGGCGGCGTCTTCCTTGGCCTTGTCGGCGGCAGCCGAGACGTCGGCCGCAGCACCGCTGGCGGCGGACTTGGCGGCGTCTGCGGCGCTGCTGGCGGCAGCGGCGGCATCGCTCGCGGCGGCCTTGGCGGATTCAGCGGCGCTTTGCATGGCGCTCTCGGCGTTCGAGGCGGCAGGCGGGGCTTCTTCCTTCTTGCTGCACGCGGCCATGGCCGCGGTGATCATCAACAGCGCGAGCAGTTTTTTCATGATTTCGTCCTAGGTATGTTCTCGGGAGTGACTACCCGGCACCATTCTCCGTTTGCCGGTCGAAATCGATTATAGACAGCGGGCTTACCCCTACCAGTGCTGTTTCAAGCATTTACAAGAAATACAAAGATATCGGCGACTTTACGCGGTGTTCGGGGCGGAAGGCCGGCTGCATGACATTTTGTGGTGCTTACGACTCTTCGCCAAGTGCGGCAAGCTGATCAGCCTGGTGTTCTGAGGCCAGCGCCGACAGCAGCTCATCCATGTCGCCGTCCATGATCATGTCGATCTTGTACAGCGTCAGGTTGATGCGGTGGTCGGTGACCCGCCCTTGCGGGAAGTTGTAGGTGCGGATGCGGTCGCTGCGGTCCCCCGAGCCGATCAGGTTGCGCCGCGTGCTGGCCTCCTTGGCCTGGGCGGCGCGCGTCTGCATGTCCTTGATGCGGGCCGCCAGCACCTTCATCGCTTTGTCCTTGTTGCGGTGCTGGCTGCGGTCGTCCTGGCACTCGACCACGATGCCGGTCGGCAGGTGGGTCAGGCGCACCGCGGAATCGGTCTTGTTGACGTGCTGCCCGCCTGCGCCCGAGGCGCGGAAGGTGTCGATGCGCAGGTCGGCCGGGTTGATCTCGACCTCGCCCACTTCATCGGCTTCTGGCATCACCGCGACCGTGCAGGCCGAAGTGTGGATGCGCCCCTGTGCCTCGGTCGCCGGCACGCGCTGCACGCGGTGGCCGCCGGATTCGAACTTCAGCCTGGAAAATGCAGCATCGCCGGCGATGCGCACGATCACTTCCTTGTAGCCCCCCAGGTCTGATTCCGATTCGCTCATCACTTCGACCTGCCAGCGCTGGCGTTCGGCGTAGCGCGTGTACATGCGCAGCAGGTCGCCGGCGAACAGCGCGCTCTCCTCGCCGCCGGTGCCGGCACGGATTTCCAGCAGCAGGTTGCGGTCGTCGTTGGGGTCCTTGGGCAGCAGCAGGCGCTGCAGGCTGGCTTCCAGGGCTTCCAGCCGCGCGCGCGCGCTGGCGATCTCGTCGGCGGCAAAGTCCTTCATCTCCGGATCGTCCAGCAGCGCCTGCGCGGTGGCCAGGTCGTCCTGCGCCTGGCGGTACTGGCCGTACTGCTCGGCCACCGGCGACAACTCGGCATGTTCGCGGCTGAGCTTGCGGTACTGGTCGATCTTCGCGGTCGCGTCTTCGCGCGCGAGCAGGGCGTTGACTTCATCGAGTCGCTCGGCCAGTTGGTCGAGCTTGGCAAGCATGCTGGCTTTCATCGGGTGCGGGGGAAAGAGGTGGGCCAGGGGCCGGGGCTACCCGCGGGCGGGCGGCGGCGTGCCGGCGCGGCAGGGCGCGCGCGGCGCAAGGGCAGAGCGGCTAGCGCTCGGAGTGGCTGCTGTGGCGGAACAGGCCCGGCACCAGGCGCAGCAGCGCCTCGCGGTCCTCGCCCTGGGTGTGGTTCAGTGCGTGGGTGGGGCCATGCAGGAACTTGCGGGTCAGCGCACCGGAGAGGGCCTCCAATACGGCTTCGGGGTCGTCGCCGCGTGCCAGCATGCGGCGCGCGCGTTCCAGTTCAGCCTGGCGGATGGCTTCGCCGCTGGTCTGCAGTTCGCGGATGACCGGCACCACGCTGCGGGTTTCCAGCCAGTGCATGAAGTTCTGCACCCGGCTTTCGATGATGGCCTCGGCCTGCGCCACCGCGGCCTGGCGCATCGCATTGCCTTCACGCACGATCGCGCCGAGATCGTCGACGGTGTACAGGAAGACGTCGTCCAGGCGCGCGACTTCCGGCTCGACGTCGCGCGGCACGGCCAGGTCGACCATCATGATGGGGCGGTGCTTGCGGCGCTTGACCGCGCGCTCCACCGCGCCCAGGCCGATGATCGGCAGCGAGCTGGCGGTGCAGGACACCACGATATCGAACTCATGCAGGCGCTCGCCCAGGTCGGTCAGGCGGATCGCGTTGGCGGTCAGGCCCTGGCCGGAGAGCTGCTCGGCGAGCTTTTCGCCGCGCTCGACGGTGCGGTTGGCCACCACGATCTGGCGCGGCTGCTGCGCGGCGAAGTGCGTGGCGCACAGTTCGATCATCTCGCCCGCGCCGATAAACAGCACGCGCTGGGTCGAGACGCTTTCAAAGATCCGCTGCGCCAGCCGCACCGCGGCCGCGGCCATCGATACCGAATGTGCGCCGATCTCGGTCTGGCCGCGCACTTCCTTGGCCACCGCGAAGGTGCGCTGGAACAGCTGGTTCAGGTACGTGCCCAGCGAGCCGGCCTCGCCGGCGGTGCGCACGGCGTCCTTGAGCTGGCCCAGGATCTGGGTCTCGCCCAGCACCATCGAATCCAGGCCGCTGGCCACGCGGAAGGCATGGCGCACGGCTTCGGACTGCGGCAGCGCGTACAGGTGCGGCGCCAGTTCGCCGGCGGGAACGTTGTGGTGCTGCGACAGCCAGCGCAGGGTGTGCTCGAAACCATCCGTGCCCGGCGTCAGGACGTCGGTCGCGCAGTAGATCTCGGTGCGGTTGCAGGTGGACAGGATGGCGGCTTCGGTGCCGCTGCGCCCCGACAGGTGGGAGCGCAGCGCACCCAGCGCGGGCTTGATCTGCTCGAGCGGAAACGCCACCCGCTCGCGCAGCGAGACGGGTGCCGTTGTGTGATTGATGCCGATCGCGAGCAGTTGCATTTGTAGGGGACGGGTACGGTCCGGAGCGTGGCCGGACCGGATGCCATTATACCGCCGGGATCGCTAATTGCAGGGTGCTGGGCCATCCGGGCCGGGCGGGGGCATGGCAGCGGCCCCGGATTGCAGTATCGTTACGCCGCAGCCCTTGCGGCTGTGATGCTGACAACACAGGAGAAGCGGATGCTGGGCACCTTGATCGTGGGTTTGCTGGTGGGGCTGGCGGCGCGCCGGCTGCATCCGGCAGGGCGCGTGGTGACCCTGCCGGCCGCGCTGGTGCTGGGTGCGGCGGGTGCGGCGGGCGCTTTCTACGGCGGCCGGGCCTTGCACCTGTTTATCGACGGGCAGCTCAGCAGCTGGCTGGCGGTGATCGCCGGCTCGGCGCTGCTGGTGGGGGCCTGGGGCGCGCTGCGGCCGCGCGGGCGGTAAGAACAGAACTGACCGCGGCGGCGGGAATCCGCTCGCCGCTTGACTTCGATCAGAAGCGGACCGGCGTTTGAACAGTGTCGGCTTTGGCTCTTCCCGCCAGCAGCCGGCGCAGCACGCCGCTGGAATAGTGACTGGCCACATCCTTCAGGAATGCCGCGAAGTCCACATGGGCGCTATCGTCGGCCCGGTCCGAAATGGTCCGCATCACGGCATACGGCACGCCGTATTCGTGGCAGACCTGCGCCACCGCGGCGCCTTCCATTTCCACCGCCAGCAATCCGGGCAGCCGCTCACGCAACTCCGTCACCGCCGCCGGTGAGCCGATGAACTGGTCGCCGCTGGCGATCATGCCGTGGTGCAGCGCCGGCGCGGCTACGCCGAATCGTTCCAGCACCTCGCGCGGCACCTCGGCAGGCAGGTCCAGCTGCAGAAATTCGCGCGCGGCGGCTTCCAGCTCGGCGGTCAGCGCCGGGTCGGCCGGGAACTCGGCACGGTCCAGCAGCGGCACTTCATGGCGGCCGAAGAACGGACGTGCGTCGAGGTCATGCTGGATGGTGCGGTCGGCGATGACGATGTCGCCGACATTGGTGCCGGCGCCAATGCCCCCGGCCAGCCCGGTGAAGACGATCTGCGTCGCGCCGAACTCGCGGATCAGGGTGACCGTGGTCGCCGACGCCGCCACCTTGCCCATGCGCGCCAGCACCAGCACGCACGGCTGCCCGAGCAGCTGGCCGGCATAGTAGTCGCGCATGCCGATGGTACGCACCGTGGCGCGGCTGTCGTCATGGCGCATGGCGGCCACCAGGCCATCGACTTCATCATGGATGGCGGCAAGGATTCCGAGAGTCATGGAGCGGGCGCAGGACGAAAAAACCACAGCATACCGGCCCGCGCAGGCCGGGCATAGATCAGAGCGCGACCGCAACGCACCCTCCCACGGAACAGGTGCGGCCCCCGCGCCGCTTTGCTAAAGTCCCCGTCATCTCAGCACGTAAGGACACTTACATGCAAGGCACACCCACCGTAGCCACCGGCGAACGGCGCGCCATCCGCCGGGCACTGGCCGACTGGCGCGCACTGGGGCGCCTGGACGCGGCCGGCGTCCCTGCGCCGTGGGCGCGCACCGAGCCCGTCGCCACCGACTGGCGCCGCTGGCTGGACACGGCGCTGATGGCGCTGGGCACCGCGCTGCTGTGCGCGGGCGTGATCGTGTTCTTCGCCTTCAACTGGCAGGATCTCCACAAGTTTTCCAAGTTCGGCCTGCTGGCCGGCGCGCTCACGCTGCTCGCCGCATTTGCCTGGCTGCGCCCGGCTGGCGACACCGCGGGCCGGGCCGCGCTGGGCGGCGCGCAGGTCGTCGCCGGCGTGCTGCTCGCGGTGATCGGGCAGACCTACCAGACCGGCGCCGACGCCTGGCAGCTGTTTGCGCTATGGGCGTTGTTGGCGGTGCCCTGGGCGCTGGCGGCGCGCGCCGCACCGCACTGGTGGCTGGTGATCGTGGTCGGCAACGTGGCGTTGCTGCGCTACTTCAGCATCCGCTTCGGTGTCGAAGGCGTGTTCGCGCTGTTGTTCGATACCCGCCATATGCGCACCGCCACGCTGGCGCTGCTGGGCGCGGTGGTACTGCAACTGGTGCTGTGGCAGCTGCTGTGCGCCCGCGCGCCGGCGCTGGGCTTCCGTGGGCAGACCGGCAGCCGCATGCTGGCCGCGCTGGCCTGCGTGCACGCAGGCTCGCTGGGGCTGGCCAGCCTGCTGGACAGCCATTTCGACGGTGCAGCATTCGCGCTGGCCTTGGTGGTACTAGCCGCCCTGGTCTGGTGGTTCCGCCAGCGTGCCTTCGACATCATGGTGCTGAGCCTGGCCTGCCTGACCGGCATCGTGCTGGCGGTGGCCGGCATTGCCAAGGTGCTGTTCGAGGGCAAGGACGATTTCGGCGCCTTCCTGCTGCTCGGGCTGGTAACCATCGGCCTTGCCGCCGGCGCGGCCACCTGGCTGATGCGTGCCTGGCGCGGCCAACTGGAGCAGGCATGACGACCGAACGGCAGACCGGGCAACGGCTCTGGCAGGACCTCGCCGCACGCGGCGAGGTACAGGGCGAGCGGCCCGACCATACCCACACCCCCTGGGCCGTGCGCTGCCTGATGGGCGCGGCGGGCTGGCTTGGTGCCTTGTTCTTCCAGCTCTTCCTGGTCGGCACGGTCTTCGTCGCCGCGCGCGAGAACGGCATCGCCATGGCGGTGACCGGCCTGGCCATGATCGCGCTGGCCGCGCTGCTGTACTGGCGTGGTGGCGGCATTGCCGCGGGGCAGTTCGCGCTGGCCGTGAGCCTGAGCGGGCAGGGCATGGCCGTGTTCGGGCTGGTCGAGGCCCTGGGCTTCACGCGCGTCACCGAGAGCGCAGGCTTCTGGGCCGGGCTGGCGCTGTTCGAGGCCGCGCTCGCCTTGCTGGTCCCGAACCGGCTGCACCGGCTGCTGTGCGCGGTGGGCGCATGGATCGGGCTGGCAGGCGCCGTGCATCTCGTCCTGGCCGGCAGCGAGCCGGACGACTGGCTGTTGCTGACGTGGTCCCTCGGCTGGCTGGTGCCGCTCGGCTGCGCGCTGGTGACGGGTTTCGCGCTGGCCGAAGCACGCCTGTGCGCGGCCGGCCGCCACACGCTGCTGGAACCGCTGGCCGACGCGACGCTGCTGTTCACGCTGGCCGTCGCACTGGTCGTCACCGGCATGAGCCATCCGCTGGCCTGGCTGGGCGGCCCGGAAGCCGGACGCATCCCGCTCGCGCACTGGGTCGCGGGCGGGCTGGCCACAGTGGTGCTGGCCGGCTTCGCGCTCGTCGAATGCCGCCGGCTGGCGCTCAGCCCCGCCCTGCAGGGCGCCGTCCTTGCCGGCGTGGCGGCCTTCGGCGCGCTGATGGCGGCCGCGCCCGCGGTCGTGGCAGGAGTTCTCGCGCTCGGCCTGGCGCTGCGCCGCGCGTCGATGCCGTGGCTGGGCCTGGGCATCGCCAGCATCGCTGTCGGCTTTATCTGGTACTACAGCGCGCTGCACTGGGCCCTTGTGGCCAAGTCCGCCACGCTCGCCGTGGCCGGCGCACTGTTGCTGGCCGGCCGCTACTGGCTGCTGCGCACCCGCACCGGCAAGGAGGCCGCATGAAACGCTGGATCCTGATTGCCTGGGCCCTGACGCTGGCACTCGCCGCCGCCGGCATCGCCGGCAAGGAGCGCCTGCTGGCACGCGGCGATACCGTCTACCTCAAGCTCGCCCCGGTCGACCCGCGCTCGCTGATGCAGGGCGACTACATGGCGCTGAACTTTGACATCGGCAACCAGATCCGCACCGCTCAGACGCAGGACGACCGGCCATCCCGCGACGGCGTGGCCGTGATCCGCCGCGATGAACAGGGCGTGGCCAGCTTTGTGCGCGTACACGGCGGCGAGCCGCTGGCGGCAGGGGAGCAGTTGCTGCGCTACCAGGTCGCCCGCTCGCGCTGGGGCGGCACGCAGGTGCAGGTGTCGACCGATGCGTATTTCTTCCAGGAGGGGCAGGGCGAGCGGTTTGCACAGGCGCAGTATGGGGAATTTCGCGTAGGGGCGGACGGGCAGGCGCTGCTGCTGGGGTTGCGGGGGAAGGGGATGGAGAGGTTGTGAGGCGAAAGTGATAATCGCCCGGCCCAAAGAAAAAAGCCACCGCATGCGGTACCGCATGCGGTGGCTTTTTCATGACGTCTGGCGGTCTTAGACGTTGAACAGGAAGTTCATCACATCCCCATCCTTCACCACATACTCCTTGCCTTCCGCCCGCATCTTGCCGGCTTCCTTCGCGCCGGTCTCACCCTTGAAGCTGATGAAGTCTTCATAGGCGATGGTCTGCGCGCGGATAAAGCCGCGTTCGAAGTCGGTGTGGATCACGCCGGCTGCCTTGGGGGCGGTGTCGCCGACGTGGATGGTCCAGGCGCGCACTTCCTTGACGCCGGCGGTGAAGTAGGTCTGCAGGCCGAGCAGCTTGAAGCCGGCACGGATCACACGGTCCAGGCCGGGTTCTTCCATGCCCAGGTCGGCCAGGAATTCGGCCTTGTCGGCGTCGTCCAGGTCGGCGATCTCGGCTTCGATGGCGGCGCAGACGGACACCACGGGGGAATTGGTCAGCTTGGCGTGCTCGCGCACGGCGTCCAGGTGCGGGTTGTTCTCGAAGCCGTCTTCACGCACGTTGGCGACGTACATGGTCGGCTTGGCGGTGATCAGGCAGAACGGCCGGATGGCTTCCCACTCTTCGGGCGCCAGGTCCAGGGTGCGCACGGCCTTGGCCTGGTCCAGCACGGCTTGCGCCTTTTCCAGCACGGCGACCAGGCGCAGGGCTTCCTTGTCGCCGGCGCGGGCCGGCTTGATGTAGCGGGCCAGGGCCTTCTCGACGGTGGCCAGGTCGGCCAGCGCGAGTTCGGTGTTGATCACTTCGATGTCCGACAGCGGGTCCACCTTGCCGGCCACGTGGATCACGTTATCGTCCTCGAAGCAGCGCACCACGTGGGTGATGGCGTCGCATTCGCGGATATTGGCCAGGAACTGGTTGCCCAGGCCTTCACCCTTGGAGGCGCCCGCCACCAGGCCGGCGATATCGACGAACTCGACCGTGGCCGGCAGCACGCGCTCCGGCTTGACGATCTCCGCCAGCTTGGCGAGCCTCGGATCCGGCACTTCGACCACGCCCACATTGGGTTCGATGGTGCAGAACGGGTAGTTTTCGGCGGCGATGCCGGCCTTGGTCAGGGCATTGAACAGCGTGGACTTGCCGACGTTGGGCAGGCCGACGATGCCGCATTGGAGGCTCATGGTAGAAGGCGGGAAATTGCAAAACCCGTATTCTAGCGGATGGGGGCCTCGCCATCGGCCGGCTTGAGCCGGCGTGGGGCGGGGCCAGGAGTGACGTGGCTATAATCCAGCCATGACCCGATCCCACGCGTCCGCGCGCCCGTCTGCGCGCAACTCCTCCGCTTTCCAGGTTGCTGTCGTCGGCGGCGGCATCGTCGGCAAGTCCTGCGCGCTGCTGCTGGCCCAGCAGGGCATGGACGTGGCGCTGGTCGCGCCCAGGCCGCCCCGCGCCAGCGGCCGCACGGCGGCGGGGCCGGATGACTGGGACAGCCGCATCTACGCCTTCTCGGCCAGCTCGCAGGCGCTGCTGGAGCGCATGCGGGTGTGGGAGGCGCTGGACCCGGCGCGGATCCAGCCGGTGCGCGACATGCGCGTGTTCGGCGATGTCAGCGCGGCCGAGACCTCGCCCAGCCTGGACGGGGACCTGCATTTCTCGGCCTACGCGGCCGCGGTACCGCAGCTGGCGTGGATCATCGAATCCAGCCACGTCGAGCGCGCGCTCGACACGGCGCTGGGCTTCCAGCACCAGGTGACCTGGCACGACGCCACGGCGAGCGCGTTCGAGCGCGATCCTGACGGCGTCACGCTGACCCTGGGCAATGGCGAGAAGCTGCGCACGGCCTGCGTGGTCGGTGCCGACGGCGCGCGCTCCTGGCTGCGCCAGCAATGCCACATCGGCGTCAGCACGCGCAAGTACCGCCAGCTGGGCGTGGTCGCCAATTTCGCCTGCGAGCGCCCGCACCAGGAAACCGCGTGGCAGTGGTTCCTGGGCGCGCCCGAAAAGCTGATGGCCGACGAGGAACCCGCCAACGGAGAAGTGCTGGCGATACTGCCGCTGCCGGACAACCATGTGTCGATGGTCTGGGCCGCCGAAGACGCCCACGCGCGCGAGCTGCTGGCGCTGTCGCCCGAGGCGCTCGCCGCCACGGTGATGCAGGGCGCCAGCGGCGCGGTCGGCGCGCAGTTCGGCGCGCTGCGCTGCGTGACCCCGGCGCAGGGCTTCCCGCTGGTGCTGCAGCGTGCCGACCAGTTCGTGCAGCCGCACGTGGCGCTGGTGGGCGACGCCGCCCACGTGTTGCATCCGCTGGCCGGCCAGGGCATGAACCTGGGCCTGCGCGATGTCGCGGAACTTGGCCGCGTGATGGCCGACAAAGAACCTTTCCGCAGCGAGGGCGACCTGCGCTTGCTGCGCCGCTACGAGCGCGCCCGCGCCACCGATTTGCTTGCGCTGACCGCGGCCACCGACGGGCTGCACCGGTTGTTCTCGTTGCCGGGCGGCGTCGCGCGCGTGGTGCGCAACACCGGCATGCGCGCGGTCGGCGGCCAGTCCTTGCTCAAGCGCTTCCTGATCGCGCGCGCGCTTGGCTGACCGCGGCCGCACCAACGTTCCGATCCCTTTACCGAATACTCTGGAGTCCACATGTTCCCATTCCTGCGCCGCCGCCCCGCCATGAGCGCCGCGATCACCGCCATCGCCGGCGGGCTGGCCGCGGCGGGCTTCGCGCTGCATGCCATGGCCGCGGGCGAGCCCGGCACCGACCGCATCAAGGAGTCGCTGCAGAAGATGGTGGGCGGCCGTGCGGAGGTGAAGAGCGTGAGCAAGACCCCGGTGCCGGGCCTGTTCGAGGCCAATATCGGCGGGCAGGTGGTCTACACCGACGCATCGGGCCGCTACATCCTGAACGGCGAGATGATCGACACCCGCACCGGCACCAACCTGACCGAGGAGCGGCTGGCCGAGATCAACCGCATCAAGTGGTCGGACCTGCCGCTGGCGCGCGCGATCAAGTGGACCAAGGGCGATGGCAGCCGCCAGGTGGCGGTGTTCTCCGACCCCAACTGCGGCTATTGCAAGCGCATCGAGCAAACCTTCCAGCAAATGGACAACATCACCGTGTACACCTTCCTGTACCCGGTGCTGTCGCCGGATTCCGAAACCAAGGCCAAGCAGGTCTGGTGCGCGTCCGACCGCACCAAGGCCTGGCGCGACTGGATGCTCAAGCAGGTGGCGCTGACCGGCAACGGCAGCTGCAAGACCCCGCTGGAAGAGAACCTGGCATTGGGCCACAGCATGAACGTGACCGGCACTCCGGCGGTGTTCTTCACCGACGGCACCCGCATCCCCGGCGCGGCAGACGTCGCCACGCTGGAACGCAAGCTCGCCAGCATCAAGAAATAAGCGCGCGCCGGACCTGTACCGGCCCGATCGACGGCCGGACTTGTCCGGCCGTTCTGCTTTCTGCCTATCCCCTTATCCCATGCGATCGCCGACAGGCGACAAAGGAGACACCATGACCTTCCAGGCATTGCTGCTGACCCAGGCCGACGGCGCCACCCAGGCCAGTATCGCCACGCTCGACGACGCGCAACTGCCCGCCGACGGCGACGTGCTGGTTGCCGTCGACTACTCCACCATCAACTTCAAGGACGGACTGGCGATCACCGGCCGCTCGCCGGTGGTGCGCAAGTGGCCGATGGTGGCGGGCATCGACGGCGCCGGCACGGTGCTGGAATCCGCGCACCCGCGCTGGAAGGCTGGCGACAAGGTAGTGCTCAACGGCTACGGCGTGGGCGAGACGCATTGGGGCTGCCTGGCGCAGCGCGCGCGCCTGAAGGGCGACTGGCTGGTGCGCCTGCCCGACGCCTTCACCACGCGCCAGGCCATGGCGATCGGCACCGCGGGCTATACCGCGATGCTGTCGGTGCTGGCGCTGGAGCGCGGCGGCGTCAACGGCCCGGTGCGCCCCGGCGATGGCGAGGTGCTGGTGACCGGCGCCTCGGGCGGAGTGGGGACGGTGGCGATCTCGCTGCTGAGCAAGCTCGGCTACAAGGTGGTGGCCTCGACCGGCAAGACCCGGGAGGCGGATTTCCTGAAGGCGCTGGGCGCCGATGATGTGATCGACCGTGCTGAGCTGGGCGTACCCGGCAAGCCGCTGCAAAAGGAGCGCTGGGCCGCGGTGGTCGACTCGGTCGGCTCGCACACGCTGGTCAATGCCTGCGCCCAGGTGCGCTACGGCGGCGTGGTGACGGCGTGCGGGCTGGCGCAGGGCCTGGACTTCCCGGGGTCGGTGGCGCCGTTCATCCTGCGCGGCATCACCTTGCACGGCATCGACAGCGTGATGGCGGCGATGCCGCTGCGCGAGCAGGCCTGGCAGCGCCTGGCCGGCGACCTGGAGCCGGACCGGCTCAATGCGCTGACGCGCGAGATCGGCCTGGGCGATGCGATCGAGGCGGGCCGCAAGATCATGGAAGGCGGCATGCGCGGGCGCGTGGTGGTGGATGTGAATCGCGGCTGATCGCGCACCGTCGCCCTGATGCACCACCGCGTAGGCGCTGCATCCGTGTCCTAGCGCCGACGTTACAATCCTGCCCATGACGCCGATCCGCTACGCCATCGCCCCGCTTCAGCCTGAAGCGCACCTGTTTGCCGTCACCGTCACCGTGAGCGAGCCCGATCCCGCCGGCCAGTGTTTCTCGCTGCCGGCCTGGATCCCTGGCAGCTACATGATCCGGGACTTCGCGCGCAATATCGTGCGCATCCGCGCCGATGCGGGCGGGCGCGAGGTCAGGCTGACCAAGCTCGACAAGCAGCGCTGGCAGGCCGCGCCAGTCAGCCTGGCCGACGGCCCGCTGACGCTCAGCTACGAGGTCTATGCCTGGGACCTGTCGGTGCGCGCGGCGCACCTGGACAGCACCCACGGCTTCTTCAACGGCAGCTCGGTGTTCCTGGGCGTGGACGGGCAGGCCGAGCGGCCATGCACCGTCGATATCCATGCGCCCGTGGGCGAGGCCTATCGCGGCTGGCGCGTCGCCACCGCCATGCGCGAAGCGCCGGGCCGCGCAGGCGCCAAGCGCTACGGCTTCGGCCGCTACCAGGTGGCCGACTACGATGAGCTGGTCGACCATCCGGTTGAGATGGGCACCTTCCAGCTGGCCAGCTTCCGCGCCTGCGGCGCGCAGCACGACGTGGTCTTCACCGGGCGCGTGCCGCAACTCGACCTCGAGCGCGTGTGCCGCGACCTGAAGCGCATCTGCGAACAGCAGATCCGGCTGTTCGAGCCCAAGACCGCGCAGGCGCCGTTCCTGGACAGCAACCGCCGCTACGTCTTCATGACGATGGTCACCAGCGACGGCTACGGCGGCCTGGAACACCGCGCCAGCACCGCGCTGATATGCGCGCGCAATGACCTGCCGGTGCGCGGCGACAGCGATACCAGCGAGGGCTACCGCACCTTCCTCGGGCTGTGCAGCCACGAGTATTTCCACACCTGGAACGTCAAGCGCATCAAGCCGGCCGCGTTCGTGCCGTACCGGCTGGCCGAGGAAACCTACACGCCGCTGCTGTGGCTGTTCGAGGGTTTCACCAGCTATTACGACGACCTGGTGCTGGTGCGCTCCGGCTGCATCACCGACGAGCAGTACATCGAGATGCTGGCCAAGACCTGGAACGGCGTGCTGCGCGGCAGCGGCCGCACCAAGCAGAGCGTGGCGGAAAGCTCCTTCGATGCCTGGACCAAGTACTACCGCCAGGACGAGAATGCCCCCAACGCCATCGTCAGCTACTACACCAAGGGTTCGCTGGTGGCGCTGGCGCTGGACCTGACCATTCGCGACAAGACCCGCGGGCGACGCTCGCTGGACGATGTCATGCGCGCGCTGTGGCGCCGCTACGGCCGCGGCTTCTACGCGCCGGGCGCGGTGCAGCGCGGCGTGACCGAGGCCGAGGTCCATGCGCTGTTCGATGAAGTCACCGGCCTGCGCATGGGGCCGCTGCTGCGCTCGCTGACCGAAGGCACCGGCGAGCTGCCGCTGCCGGCGCTGTTCAAGGTGTTCGGCGTCAAGGCCGAGGCGCAGAAGCCGGCGCGCACCGCGGCGCTGGGTATCAAGGTCAAGAGCGATGAGGGCTGGGTGCGCGTGGCGCAGGTGTTCGACGGCGGCGCCGCGCAGGCCGCGGGCCTGTCCGCCGGCGACCTGCTGGTGGCGATCGACGGCCTGCGCGTGGCGCCGGGCCAGATCGACAAGCTGCTGGCGCGCTACCGTAGCGGCGACCGCATCGAGCTGCACGCCTTCCGCCGCGACGAGCTGCAGGTGCTGCCGGTGACGCTGGCACGCGAGCCGGCTGCGCAGTTCAAGGTGAAGCTCGAGAGCGGACGGCACGCGGCGCGCTCGCGCTGGCTAGGCCAATGAACTAGTTTTCCGCTGCCACACCCGCCACCGCACGCCATCGCCCCCGCTGCATGCAATACGCGCACGATCCCCGCACCTTCCTGTATTCGCACTACATCTACCGGGGGCTGCGCTCGGCCACCGGGGTGATCGGCGCCACGCTGATCGCGCTGCACTTCAGCGACCTGCCCACCGCGATGGTGGTGTCGATGGGGGCGCTGTGCACCAGCCTGATGGACCTGCCCAGCCCGCTGAACCACAAGTTCAACGAGATGATGGCCAGCGTTTTGCTGTGCAGCGTGGTCACGCTGGTGGTGGCGCTGGCCACGCCGTTCCCGCGCGTGATGCCGTTCCTGCTGGTGCTGGTGACGTTCCTGGCCGGCATGATGACGGTGTACGGCAACAAGACGCTGCCGCTGCAGTTCGCGGCGCTGTTCGTGATGACGCTGACCATCAACGAAGACTTCCTGGTGCGGCGCGCGCTGGAGCACGCGGCGCTGTTCAGCATCGGCGCGGTCGCTTATCTCGGCTATGCGATGCTGGTGAGCTGGATCACCGAGCGCCGCACCAAGCAGCAGGTGCTGGCCGAATCGTTGTATGAGCTGGCCGGCTATCTCGAGATCAAGGCCGGCTTCTACGATGCCGGCAACGACTACGAGGCCCAGTTCAACCAGCTGGTGCGCCAGCAGATCGTGGTGGCCGAGCGCCAGCAGGCCGCGCGCGACCTGGTGCTGCGCGGCAACCGCACCCCGCACGACGGGCTGCTGGTGCAGGTGCACCTGCGCATGCTCGACCTGTACGAGTACATCCTGTCGACCAACACCGACTATCCGCTGCTGCGCCAGACTTTTGCCGGCACGCCGGTGCTGGACCACCTGCGCGGGCTGGTGCTGCAGATGTGCAAGGACGTGGAAGAGATCGCCTACGAGGTCACGCGCGGCCGCGCCTCGTACGCCACGGTGGAATACCGCCAGGGCCTGCGCGCGGTCGAGGCCGAGATCGAGCAATTTCGCCACCACCATATCAACCCGGCGGCGATGACGGCGCTGGTTGATACGCTCGACATGATGCGCGGCGCGATCACGCTGGTCGGCCAGCTGCACGAAGCGTCGCGCACGCCGGTGGAGCCGGCCAGGGTGCTGCCAGGCTCGGACATGACGCCTTTCCTGACGCGCCAGAAGTATGAGTTCAGCGTGCTGCGCGACAACCTGAAGTGGAGTTCGCCGGCGTTCCGCTTCTCGCTGCGGATCTCGATGGCGGTGTCGCTGGGGCTGTGGATTGCCGAGCACCTGCCCTATGTGTCGCACAGCTACTGGATCCTGCTGACCATCATCGTCATCCTGAAGCCCAACTTCAGCATGACCAAGCAGCGCTACAACGACCGCCTGATCGGCACGCTGATTGGCTGCGTGGTCTCGGTCGCGATCCTGAAGGTGGTGCACCAGCCGCTGATCCTGCTGGGCGTGCTGTTCCTGTCGCTGGTGGCCAGCGCAGCGTTCGTGACCATCAAGTACCGCTACACCGCGATTGCCGCCTGCATCCAGGTGCTGATCCAGATTCACCTGCTGATGCCGGGGAGTCCCACGGTGGCGGGCGAGCGGCTGGTGGATACCGTGATCGGCGGCATCATCGCCTCGCTGTTCAGCTTTGTGCTGCCGAGCTGGGAATACCGCGCCATTCCCAAGCTGGTGGAGGGCGTGCTGCAGGCCAACCGCCGCTATATCGGCGCCACGCGCGACCTGCTGCTGCGCCGGACCAAGGATGACTTTGCCTACCGCGTGCAGCGCAAGCAGTTCATGGACAACCTGTCGGCGCTGATCTCGTCGTTCCAGCGCATGCTGGACGAGCCCAAGAGCCGGCACCGCGCGGTGGACAACCTGAACCGCTTTATCGTGCAGAACTACCTGGTGGCCGCGCACGTGGCGGCGGCGCGCATCCAGGTGCGCCAGCACTATGACGAACTCGATATCCCGGCCGCGGAAGCCGCGATCGAGCAGGCCACCGAGGCCGCCAGCCACAGCCTGCAGGTGGCCAGCGAGCGGCTGCATGCCGATGAGCGGGGCGGCGGCCGTGGCGCGGGCTTTATCCGCAGCGGGAAGACGCCGGTGGAACGCAAGGAGGCAGCGCCTGCCGCCGCGGACAAGGCGGACGAAACCCCCGCTGAAGCTGTCGCCGGTGCCGAACCAGTGGCGGCCACCGTCAGCGCAGAAGTCGCCGAGGCCGCCGAGGATGCCGAGGATGCCGTTGCCGAACGCCGCGCCCGCCTGGCCGATTCGGCCGACAAGCGCCGCACCGACGTGCTGGTGCACGCGGCCGCCGCCGGCGAATCCAGCCATGAGGCTGGTCCCACCGCCAGCTCCACCGGCCGTCCGGCCAATGCGGTGCTGGACCGCCGCCTGCGCGCGTTGCGCGAGGATGCGGCCAAGATCGCGCTGCGCACGGGGGCCATCGGGCGCGCCATACGGGCGCGCGTCTGAGCCTGGTGGCTTAAGGCGCCTCGGGCAGCTCTTCCTCGGGCAGTGTCAGCATGCCGCTGTTGTAGCGGTACTCGTAGATCTCGCCGTAGCGCCCCCAGCCGATCGCCACGCTGAGCACGCGCTCGGCCTCGGCGGGCTTCAGGAACTGCTCCAGTTCGTGCAGCACCTGTTCCTCGCGGATCTCGCCGGCCTCGCTCGCTACCAGTTCGCGGCGGATATGCGCGGCCAGTGCGACGTTGCCCAGCAACTGCTGGCCGAACATCACCTTGCGTTGCTGCGGCCCGGCGGCGTACCAGGCGCGGCCGGCCTCGGTGGCGGCGATGTCGCCGCGCTCGATCGACACCAGTTGCACCAGCTGCAGCGCTTCGCACGCAGGCAGCAGTTCGTCGTCGGTGAGGCCGGCTTCGTCGGCCAGGTGGGGCAGGTCGGCGCGGCAGTTGAAGGGTGCCTCGCACAGCAGGTCGAGGATGGCTTCCATCTGGCTGATGTCGGCGTCCGGCAGCCGGTAGGCGATCTGGCGCGCGGGCGCTTGCGCGGGCAGGCGCGCTTCCGCCGCGGGGGCGGTCATCAGCGCGTAGATCTCGTCGACCAGCGCGCGCACCTGCGCGCTGTCGCGGTTGCGCGGGCGCGGCAGCGCAACCGGCACTTCGGCGCGGATGCGGCCCGGGTCGCTCGACAGGATCACGATGCGGTCGGCCATCATCACCGCCTCTTCGATATTGTGCGAGACGATCAGGATGCTCCTGATATTGGCACGGCCGCTTTCCCACAGCGCCAGCATCTCGTCGCGCAGGGTCTCGCCGGTCAGCACGTCCAGGGCCGAGAAGGCTTCGTCCATCAGCAGCAGGTCCGGCTCGGTCACCAGCGCGCGCGCAATGCCCACGCGCTGGCGCATGCCGCCCGACAGCTCGCGCGGCAGCGCGCTGTTGAAGCCGGCCAGCCCGATCATGTCGATCGCGGCCTCGGCGCGGCGCTCGCGCTCGGCCCTGGGCACGCCCTGGGCTTCGAGCCCCAGCTCGACGTTCTGCTGCACCGTCAGCCACGGGAACAGCGCGAACGACTGGAACACCATGGCGATGCCCTCGGCGGTGCCGGCCAGCCGTTCGCCGCGAAAGTGCACCTCGCCGCGGTCGGCGCCGACCAGCCCGGCCATGATGCGCAACAGCGTGGACTTGCCCGAGCCGGACTTGCCCAGCATGGCGACGATCTCGCCCTCGCGCAGCGTCAGGTCCACGCCTTCGAGCACGGCGCGGTCGCTCTGGCTGGCGGTGCGGAAGATCTTGCCGACGCCGCGCAGCTCGATCACGGCGGGGGCGGCGGTGGATGCAATGTTCTCTGCCATCGTTGCCTTACAAGCGAGTGCGCTCTTGCGCGAGTTGATACAGGCGGTTCCACAGCAGCCGGTTGAAGCCGACCACGAACAGCGCCATCACGACTATGCCCAGCGCAATGCGCGGGAAGTCGCCGCGCGCGGTGGTCTCGGCGATATAGCTGCCGAGCCCGGTGGCAACGATGGTGCGGTCGCCCCAGGTCACGTACTCGGACACGATGCTGGCGTTCCACGAGCCGCCGGCGGCCGTCACCAGCCCGGTCAGCAGGCTCGGGAACACCGCGGGGATCAGGAAGCGCTTCCACAGCAGCCAGCCACGCAGGCCGAGATTGCGCGCGGCGAGCTTCAGTTCGGTGGGAATGCCCGACGCCCCCGCGACCACGTTGAACAGGATGTACCACTGCGTGCCGAAGATCAGCAGCGGGCTCAGCCAGATCTCCGGGTTCAGCCCGAAGCGCACGATCAGCATCACCGCCAGCGGGAACATCAGGTTGGCCGGGAAGGCGGCCAGGAACTGCGCAATCGGCTGGGCAATGCGCGCCAGTTCCGGGTTCAGGCCGATGCGGATGCCGATCGGCACCCACACCAGCGCCGCCAGCGCGATCAGCACCACCACGCGCACCATCGTGATCGTGCCGAGCCACAGCACATGGCCGACTTCGGCCCAGCCCACCTCGCTGTGCACGAAGTAGCCCACGCGCAGCAACGCGGCCAATGCCACCAGCACGATCACGGCGTCGCGCACGCGGCAGAACCACAGCGCGCGCCGCGGATTGTCCGGCTGCGCCGGGGCCTGCCCGCGGCGCGCGCCCCACGCCAGCGTGCGCCCGGCCAGCGCCGCCGTCTGTGCCAGCACTGCACCCACCCACGCCGAGCGGCGCAGCAGGTCCAGCAGCCACGACTGCGGCAGCTTGTCCTGCGCCAGGGTCTCGAAGCGGAAGCGGTCGGCCCATGCCACCAGCGGGCGGAACAGCAGCTGGTCGTACAGCAGGATGCCCGCCAGCATCGCCAGGATGGCCCAGCCGATCGCGGCCAGGTCCTGCTGCTGGATCGCCAGCGCGATATAGGAGCCGATCCCAGGCAGGCGGATGTCGTGGCCCGATACCGAGATCGCCTCGGACGCCACCACGAAGAACCAGCCGCCGGACATCGACATCATCATGTTCCACAGCAGCCCCGGCATGGCGAACGGCACTTCCAGGCGCCAGAAGCGCTGCCACGGCGACAGCCGGAACATGGCCGCCGCTTCCAGCAAATCGCCCGGGATGGTGCGGAACGACTGGTACAGGCTGAACGCCATGTTCCACGCCTGCGAGGTGAAGATGGCGAAGATGGCCGCGCACTCCACCCCTGCGATATTGCCGGGAAAGAGGGCGATAAAGCCGGTCACGGTGATCGACAGGAAGCCCAGCACGGGTATCGACTGCAGGATGTCCAGCGCCGGCACCAGCACCTTCTCCGCTGTGCGGCTCTTTGACGCCAGCGCGGCAAACGCCAGCGAGAACAGCAGCGACGCCGCCAGCGCCGCCAGCATGCGGATGCTGGTGCGCATCAGGTAGTAGGGCAGGTAGGCCACGTCCAGGTGCACCGCCAGCTGCTGGTCGGGCTGGAACGGGGCGTTCATCTGCTGCGCGGCGAACGCGATCATCACGATCACGGCCAGGATGATCGGCAGCAGGGCCAGGTCGAAGCGGTTGGGCGGGGCGCGCAGCAGCTGGCTGTCAAAGCCAGGGGCGGGCGGGGCCGCGCGGCGGTCGGCGGGTGGCATCATGGGCGCTTCTCGGGCTGTATCGAGCTTGGATGGCAAGGCTTGTGGCCCAGCCCTGATTCGCGGCCCCGGCGGACAATGGCAAAGCCCGCATGCCGCCGGCTTCACGCCGGGCGGCGCGCATCCCTTTGTAACGCCCGGCATGGCGGTCTAGTTTACTTGGTGTGGATGACAGATCGTGCACGCTGCCGGCGTGCGCCCAAAGGGAAAAGCCATGAAGAAGGAAACCTGGCGCCTGGTCGCGCATGGGCGCGTGCAGGGCGTGGGCTACCGCGCCGCCTGCGCCGACGCGGCGGACGACCTTGAGCTTGGCGGCTGGGTGCGCAACCGGCTCGACGGCACCGTCGAGGTGATGGCGCACGGCACGGTCAGGCAGCTCGAAGCCCTGCAGGCGTGGATGGAACAGGGCCCGCCGGCCGCGCAGGTGACGCTGGTCGAGGTCGGGCCTGGGGAAGGGGAGTTTGCCGGTTTCGAATTCCGGCCGACGATCTGACGGACTAGGCCGCGGTCCAGTCGACCGGCGTGCGGCCGTTCGCTTCCAGCCAGCGGTTGGCCTCGCGGAAGTGCCCGCAGCCCAGGAAGCCCCGGTGCGCCGACAGCGGCGACGGATGCGGCGCTTCCAGCACGCAGTGGCCGGCGCCCAGCAACGGCTTCTTGGCCTGCGCGTGGCTGCCCCACAGCATGAACACAAGACTCGGGCGGCTGGCGGCGAGGTTCTGGATCAGGCAATCGGTGACGGCTTCCCAGCCTCGCCGCGCATGGCTGGCGGCCTGGCCCTGTTCCACCGTCAGCACGGTGTTGAGCAGCAGCACGCCCTGGCGCGCCCAGCCTTCCAGGTTGCCGGAGGTGCGCGGCGCGCCGTTGCCGTTGGCGCCGAACTCGGCGGCGATTTCCTTGAAGATGTTGCGCAGGCTGGGTGGCACCTTGATGCCTTCCGGCACCGAGAACGCCAGCCCGTGCGCCTGCGGCAGCTCAACGCCGCCGACCGTGCCGGTGCCGTGGTAGGGGTCCTGGCCCAGGATCACCACCTTGACCGCGTCGGGCGGGGTCAGGTGCAGCGCGTGGAAGACATGGTGCGGGAATACCGGCTTGCCGGCGGCACGTTCGCCGTCGACAAAGGCGGCCAGGTCCTGCCACGCCGGCACGCGGATGCACGGATCCATCAAGGTGCGCCAGGCGGCGGGCAGGGCGTCGGCCTGGGCCTGCAGGCTGGCGGCAGGGGACGGTTCGCCGGGGGCGCGGGGGGCTTCGGCGGCGAAGAGATCGGCTTGCATGCGTGAGGAAAGCTCGGCGGGAAAACCGCGATTATGAGGCCTTGCCTTCGGCGATTCCCGCCAGGCGGTAGCCGCGGGCGGCCTTGCTGAGGTCCGAGGGTGCCAGCGCGGCAACGGTGGCCAGCCGCGCGGCAAAGGCGCGCAGGGCATCGGCCGCGTGCGCGGCGTCGCCATCGAGCCATTCCAGTTCGAGTTCCTGGATGGGTTCCTGCGCGGCGCTGGCCGGCGCGGTGATGGTGCCGGTGTCGAGCGCGGCCTCGATGCGGGCGCCGTCCTGCGTGACCAGCCAGGTGCGGCGGACGAAGTCGGTGCGGAACACCGGTGCCAGCCGGCCGATCAGTGGCGCGAGCACGGTTTGCGCTTCCGCGGGAAAGGTTTGCAGCTCGATGGCCTCGCCGGCGATCTCTGTCTCCCATTCATGGCGCGTGGCCAGGCCGCCCTGGCTGCTGCCTGCGGTCTTCAGCGTCTGCAGCCATTGCGCGCCCTTGCGGCGCAGCCGCAGCGCGGCGCGCGCCTGTGCCAGGTCGCATTCCGGGGTATCGAGGTAGACGTTGAGCAGCGTGGCTTCGCCCTGCGGGGCGCCGTTGGCGTCGAGCCAGGCGGCCAGCGGGGCCAGGGCGTCGTCGGGGATGGCCAGCTTGAGTTCGATTTCCTGGGCCATGGCTCAGGCAAACAGCCGTGCCAGCTCCACCCCTGGATCCGGCGCCCGCATGAACGCCTCACCCACCAGGAACGCATGCACGTTGGCATCGCGCATGCGCTTTACGTCCGCCTGGCCGAGGATGCCGGACTCGGTCACCACCAGCTTGTCGGCCGGCATATGCGGCAGCAGGTCCAGCGTGTTGTCCAGCGACACCTCGAAGGTGCGCAGGTTGCGGTTGTTCACGCCGAGCAGCGGAGTCTTCAGGCGCAGCGCCGCGTCGAGCTCGTCGTCGCCGTGCACTTCCACCAGCACATCCATGCCGAGCTCAAGCGCACAGGCTTCCAGTTCGGCCATCAGGCCCGGGTCCAGCGCGGCGACGATCAGCAGGATGCAGTCGGCGCCCCAGGTGCGCGCTTCATAGACCTGGTACAGGTCGACCATGAAGTCCTTGCGCAGGGCCGGCAGCGGACAGGCGCTACGGGCGCGCTTCAGGTAGTCGGCGTGTCCCTGGAAGAAGTTCACGTCGGTCAGCACCGACAGGCAGGCGGCGCCATGGCTGGCGTAGCTTTCGGCAATGGCCTCGGGCACGAAGTGCTCGCGCAGCACGCCCTTGGACGGCGATGCCTTCTTGACCTCGGCGATCACGCCGGCCTGGCCGGCGGCGATCTTCTCGCGCAGCGCGCGCTCAAAGCCGCGCGGTGCCAGGCCCGGCTCAGTGCGCAGGCTTTCGGCCTCGGCGCGCAGGCTGGGCAGGTCGCGCTTCTTGCGCGCGGCGGCGACTTCGTCGGCCTTTACGGCCAGGATCTTTTGCAGGATGTCGGACATATTCGCGTCTCTTACTTGAACTGCTGGGTGGCGCGCACGAACTGGTCGAGCTTCTCGTGCGCCGTGCCGCTGGCAATCGCCTCGCGCGCGCGGCGGATGCCGTCTTCGACGGAGTCGGCCACGTTGGCGGCGTACAGCGCGGTGCCGGCGTTCAGCGAGACGATCTCGCGCGGCGTGCCCGGTACGTTGGTCAGCGCTTCAAGCAGCATTTCCTTCGACTCCGTCGCATCGGCCACCTTCAGGCCGCGGTTGGAGATCATCTGCAGGCCGAAGTCCTCGGGGTGGATCTCATATTCGCGCACCTCGCCGTCCTTCAGTTCGCCCACCAGCGTGGCGGCGCCCAGCGAGACCTCGTCCATGCCGTCCTTGCCGTACACCACGATGGCGTGCTTGGCGCCCAGGCGCTGCATCACGCGCACCTGGATGCCGACCAGGTCGGGGTGGAACACGCCCATCAGGATGTTGGGCGCATCGGCCGGGTTGGTCAGCGGGCCCAGGATATTGAAGATGGTGCGCACGCCCATCTCCTTGCGGATCGGCGCGACGTTCTTCATCGCCGGGTGGTGCGTGGGCGCGAACATGAAGCCGATGCCGGTCTCTTCGATGCACTGGCCGACCTGCTCGGGCGTCAGCATGATGTTCACCCCCAGCGCTTCCAGCACGTCCGCGCTGCCCGACTTGGAACTGACGCCGCGGTTGCCATGCTTGGCGATCCTGGCGCCGGCGGCGGCGGCGACGAACATCGATGCGGTCGAGATATTGAAGGTGTGCGAGCCGTCGCCGCCGGTGCCGACGATATCGACGAAGTTCTCGCGATCGGCCACCGGCACCTTGTTGGCGAACTCGCGCATCACCTGCGCGGCGGCGGAGATCTCGCCGATGGTTTCCTTCTTGACGCGCAGGCCGGTCAGGATCGCGGCGGCCATCACCGGCGAGATCTGCCCCTGCATGATCTGCCGCATCAGGTGCAGCATCTCGTCATGGAAGATTTCGCGGTGCTCGATGCAGCGCGTCAGGGCTTCTTGCGGCGTGATCATGGCGTTCTCGTTGACAGTCTGGATGGCGTGGTGCGGGCTGGAAGGTGCGGAATCGAGCAGTCTCATCGCGGCGCCTTGACGAAGTTGGCCAGCAGCGCATGGCCATGCTCGGACAGGATCGACTCGGGATGGAACTGCACGCCTTCAACGGCGAGCGTCTTGTGGCGCACGCCCATGATCTCGCCGTCCGGGGTCCAGGCGGTGATCTCCAGGCAATCGGGCAGGGTTTCGCGCTCGATCGCCAGTGAATGATAGCGCGTCACGTCGAAGTGCCTGGGCAGCCCGGCGAACACGCCTTGCTGGGTGGTCTCGATGGTGCTGACCTTGCCGTGCATCACCTGCTTGGCGCGGATCACCTTGCCGCCAAAGGCCTCGCCGATGGCCTGGTGGCCCAGGCACACGCCCAGCAGCGGGATCTTGCCGGCAAAGTGCTGCAGCGCCGCCACCGAGATGCCGGCTTCCTTCGGGCTGCACGGCCCGGGCGAGACGCAGATGTGGTCGGGCTTGAGCGCCTCGATCTCCTCGATGGTGATCTCGTCGTTGCGGTAGGTGCGCACGTCTTCGCCCAGTTCGCCGAAATACTGGACCAGGTTATAGGTGAACGAATCGTAGTTGTCGATCATCAGCAGCATGGCGTCTGTCTCCTGTTCTCTCAGATGTCGGAGTCCAGGCCATCCTGGACCTGCTCGGCGGCGCGGATCACGGCGCGCGCCTTGGCTTCGGTTTCCCTCCATTCGGCTTCGGGGTCCGAGTCGGCAACGATGCCGGCGGCGGCCTGCACGTAGAGGTTGCCGTCCTTGACAATGCCGGTGCGGATCGCGATCGCCAGGTCCATCTCGCCGCCGAACGACAGGTAGCCCACCGCGCCGCCATAGATGCCACGCTTGCGCGGTTCCAGCTCGTCGATGATCTCCATCGCATGGACCTTGGGCGCGCCCGACAGCGTGCCGGCCGGGAAGGTCGCGCGCAGCACGTCCAGGTTGCTGATGCCCTCGCGCAGCGTGCCTTCGACCGAGCTGACGATGTGCTGCACGTGCGAGTACTTCTCGATCACCATCTTGTCGGTGACCTTGACCGAGCCAGTCTCGGCGATGCGGCCGATATCGTTGCGCGCCAGGTCGATCAGCATCACGTGCTCGGCGATCTCCTTCGGATCCTGCAGCAGCTCGGTGGCCAGCTGGGCGTCCTTCTCCGGCGTATTGCCGCGCGGGCGCGTGCCGGCCAGCGGGCGGATGGTGACGATGTGTTCGCTGCGCATGTCGCCGTTGGTGCCGACCTTGCGCTCTTCCTGGCGCACCAGGATCTCCGGCGAAGCGCCCACCACCTGGAAGTCGCCGAAGTTGTAGAAGTACATGTACGGCGACGGGTTCAGCGAACGCAGCGCGCGGTACAGCGACAGCGGCGCGTCGCGGTAAGGCTTGACCAGGCGCTGGCCGATCTGCACCTGCATCATGTCGCCGGCCATGATGTATTCCTTGGCCTTGTGCACCGCGGCCAGGTAGTCGGCCTTGGCGAATTCGCGGTAGACCTCGGTCTGCACCGACGGGCTGGTGACCGGCACGTCCACCGGCTGGCGCAGCTTCATGCGCAGCTCGCGCAGGCGCTGGCGCGCGCGCGAATAGGCTTCCGGCGTGGTCGGGTCGGCGTAGACGATCAGGTAGAGCTTGCCCGACAGGTTGTCGATGACGGCCAGTTCCTCGCACAGCAGCAGCTGGATGTCCGGCAGGTTCAGGTCATCGGGCTTGTGCGTGTCGGCGAGCTTCTTCTCGATATAGCGCACCGCGTCATAGCCGAAGTAGCCGGCCAGGCCGCCGCAGAAGCGCGGCAGTCCGGGGCGCAGCGCCACCTTGAAGCGCTGTTCGAACTCGGCGATGAAGTCGAGCGGGTTGCCTTCGTGGGTTTCCACCACCTTGCCGTCGGTCACCACCTCGGTGCGGTTGCCGAAGGCGCGCAGCAGGGTGCGGGCATGCAGGCCGATAAACGAAAAGCGCCCGAAGCGCTCGCCGCCCACCACCGATTCCAGCAGGAAGGTGTTGACGCCGCGCGTCTGCGACTGGGCCAGCTTCAGGTACAGCGACAGCGGCGTTTCCAGGTCGGCAAAGGCCTCGGCGATCAGCGGGATGCGGTTGTAGCCCTGGTCGGCCAGCGATTTGAATTCCAGTTCGGTCATGTCGGTCCTCTTGTGCGGCGCGCGCTGCGCGGTGGAGGGGCGCGGCGCCGCTTATCGGCAATCAGGCTGGAGCGAATGGATACCCGCCCCGTTGGCGGGCCGTGGTGCAAGCGGCTTGCGGACAAGACTGCACACGGCCGGGGAAGGGCGTGCGGCGCGTTCTTGAGCTAAACGTAGCACACGAATATGGCGGCTACGCTGGCTTGCGGCGGGTTTTGGTGGGAATGCCCGGCAGCTAGGCCGGTGTGGCGAGGCCCTCGGGTCGAGGGCTCGTCAGCAGACTCGCGAACGCACTTTACGCCTGTTGGGAGGCGCGCCAGCGACGCCAGGGCCAAGCCTGCCGATCACTGCCAGAAGAGATGCGTTTGCGGTTGAGAAACATGAAATGTTTGGGATTTGGTCGGGATCGACGAAATTCGGACTATCGATGACCTGCCCAGTGTGCTGCAAACAGCGCTGCGGCGTGGGCAATGGAGTCGACTATACCATCGGCGTCAACGCCTTGTACAGGGTTGCCATGGTTGTAGCCATAGGGCACCAGCAGCACGCCCATGCCGGCCGCGCGGGCCGCCTGCGCGTCGTTTTCCGAGTCGCCGAGCGCCGCCATTGCCGACGGCTCCAGACCGAAGGCGTCGGCCACTTTCAGCAGCGGGAAGGGGTCGGGCTTGCGCAGCGGGAAGGCGTCGCCACCGTAGACCAGCTCGAAGTACTGGGCGAGGCCGGTCTTGGCCAGCAGCGGCTCGGTGAAGCTGTAGGGCTTGTTGGTCACGCAGGCCAGGCGCAGCCCGGCCGCCTTCATCGCCGCCAGGCCTTCGCGCACGCCGGGGTAGACCTGCGAGAACTGGCCGTTGATGCGGATGTACTCGCGGTCGTACAGCGCATAGGCGTCGGCGAACAGGCTGTTGGCGTGCAGTGGCGAGAAGCGCGCGTCCAGCACGCGCCGGATCAGGTTTTCCGAGCCCTTGCCGACATAGCTGACGATCTCCGCCTCCGACATCGGCGCTGCCGGCCCCAGGTTGGGGTGCTGGCGGCCCAGCGCCAGCAGCATGGCGTTGATCGAGGCGTGGAAGTCGCCCGCGGTGTCGACCATGGTGCCGTCGAGGTCGACGATCACGCCTTCGATGCCGCGCCAGTCGTTGCGGCGCAGGAACACGCCCTCGGTCATTGCCCGGCCTTGGCCAGTTCGCCGCGCAGCGCCGAGATGATGCCGCGGTAGCCGCCGTCCGCATCCGGCTTGCCGAACACGGCCGAGCCCGCCACGAAGGTGTCGGCGCCGGCCGCCGCGATCTCGGCGATGTTGTCGACCTTCACGCCGCCGTCCACTTCCAGCAGGATGGTGCGGCCGGTGCGGGCGGTGTACTCATCGATGCGCTGGCGCACGGCGCGCAGCTTGTTGAGCGTCTCGGGGATGAACGACTGGCCGCCGAAGCCCGGGTTGACCGACATCAGCAGGATCACGTCCAGGCGGTCCATCACGTGGTCCAGGTGGTGCAGCGGCGTGGCCGGGTTGAACACCAGGCCGGCCTGGCAGCCGTGGTCGCGGATCAGCGCGAGCGAGCGGTCCACGTGCTCGCTGGCTTCCGGGTGGAAGGTGATGATATTGGCGCCCGCCTTGGCAAAGTCCGGGATGATCCGGTCCACCGGGCGCACCATCAGGTGCACGTCGATCGGCGCGGTCACGTGCGGGCGGATCGCCTCGCACACCAGCGGGCCCACGGTCAGGTTGGGCACGTAATGGTTGTCCATCACGTCGAAGTGGATCCAGTCGGCGCCGGCCTCGGTCACGCGGCGCACTTCCTCGCCCAGGCGGGCAAAGTCGGCGGACAGGATGGACGGGGCGATGCGGTAGGTGGGCGTGCTCATGTCGGCGGCTAGCATGTGGGGTGCTGGGGAATGCTGTTTGCGTCTCCGGCGCGCCCAGGGGCGGGCGCCAGAGGGGATCAGGCGGGGGCGTCCGGCACGGCCCGGCCCTGAAAGGGCTATATTCTACCGCTGCCCCGGCGCGCGGTGATCTTGCCGGTGCTCTTGCCCGTGCCGCGGCCATCCCGCACAATGCGGCTACCCACTTCCCTGCCTGGCGCCTCAAGCCGGCCCTGCCCACGATGAGCGAGTACGCTTTCTCCGTCTCGGTACGCACCCAGTACCTGCCGGACCAGTCAGAACCCGAGCGCGGGCGCCATGCCTTCGCCTACACCATCACCATCCACAATACGGGCGAGGTGGCGGCGCAGCTGATCTCGCGCCACTGGGTCATCACCGACAGCGACAACGGCACGCAGGAAGTGGCGGGCCTGGGCGTGGTCGGCCACCAGCCGCTGCTCAAGCCGGGCGAGCATTTCGAATACACCAGCTGGGCCACCATCTCGACCCCGGTGGGCTCGATGAAGGGCGAATACTTCTGCGTGGCCGAGGACGGCCACCGCTTCGAGGTGCCGATCCCTGAATTCGCGCTGGTGCTGCCGCGCATGCTGCACTGACCGTGCCGGGAACCTATTGGCGCGATGCGCTGTCCTGATCCTGCGGCGGCGCTTCAGCGGCGCCCTGCGCCGGCTGGCGCGACGGATGCCCGGACGGGGCGCGCGTGGGACGCGGGTTCTTTTTCGCCGTGCCCATGGTCCAGACCACGATAAAGATCAGCAGGAACAGCGCCACGCCGGCTTCCAGGGCGAACAGCAGCATGGGATGGGCTTCGAAGAACTTGCTCATGGCGGATGCGGCGCAGGCCCGCGGGGGCGCAGGCGGTGGTTGAAGGATGACGGTGGGATTGTAGGGGCAATCGGCCCCGCAAGCTGCGCCGGCCCGGACTTTGAACAATAGCAAGATGGCATACGCAGACTCTTTCCCGATTTCCCCGATTTCCCCGATTTCCCGGATTTCCCCGGTTTCCCCCTGGCGCTCGCTGCGCATGCGCGGCTGGCTGGCGCTGTCCGGCGCGGCCGTGCTGCTGGCCGGCTGCATGAGCGGCCCGCCGCCGCGCATCGAGACCGGCCCGGCCGGCACCACGCCGCCGACGGCCTCGTCGCAGAAGGGCAGTCTGCAGGCCGCCAGCTGGGCCGAGATCGGCGGCTGGGCCCAGGACGACGTGCGCGCCGCCTGGCCCGCGCTGCAGGCCAGCTGCCAGGCGCTGAAGAAGCGCGCCGAGTGGAGCCGCGCCTGTGCCGCCGGCATGATGGTCGATGCCGGCAACCTCAACGCCATGCGCGCCTATTTCGAAAGCAACTTCCAGCCGTACCGCGTGGTCAATGGCGATGGCACTGACTACGGCCTGATCACCGGCTACTACGAACCGATCCTGCACGGCTCGCGCACGCGCCAGGGCAAGTTCCAGGTGCCGCTGTACCGCAAGCCGGCGCAGTTCGGCAACCGCCCGCTGCCGGCCCGCGCCGAGTTGCTGCAGAACCCGGCCATGCGCGGCAGCGAGCTGGTCTGGGTGGATGACGCGGTCGAGGCCGCCTTCCTGCAGATCCAGGGCTCGGGCCGCATCCGCATGGCCGACGGCAGCATCATGCGGGTGGGCTTCGGCGGCACCAACGACCAGCCGTTCCGCTCGTTCGGCAAATGGCTGCTGGACCGCGGCGAGATCACGCCGGCACAGGCCACCATGCAGGGCATCAAGGCGTGGGCGCGCGCCAACCCGGGCCGCGTCGACGAGATGCTCAACATCAACCCGCGCTTTGTCTTCTTCCGCGAGCTGCCGGCCAACAACGACGGCCCGGTGGGCGCGCTGGGCGTGCCGCTGACCGCGGAGCGCTCGATCGCGGTCGACCCGGCCACCATCCCGCTGGGGGTGCCGGTATTCCTGTCGACCACGCGCCCGCTGTCGACCGAGCCGATCCAGCGGCTGATGTTCGCGCAGGACACCGGCAGCGCCATCAAGGGCGGGGTGCGCGCGGACTTCTTCTGGGGTGCGGGCGATGGCGCCGGCGAGACCGCGGGCCGCATGAAGCAGGGCGGCCGCATGTGGGTGCTGATGCCGCGCAGCTGACCTCGGCAACGCAAAAAGGGCGCCATCGCGGCGCCCTTTCTTCATGGTGGACGGCCCTCAGCGCGGGCGCTGGTCGACGATCCGCCGCGCCTTGCCCACCGAGCGCTCGACGCCGCCCTCGGGCAGCACCTCGATGCCGGCGGTGACGCCGATATAGGCCTTGATCTCCTGCGCCAGCCGCGCGCGCGCGCCCTGCGCCAGCGCCGGCTCGCTGCCGTGGGCGCATTCCACGCGCACGGTCAGCGTGTCCATGTGGCCGTCCTTGGTCAGCACGCACTGGTAGTGCGGCGCCAGCTCGGCGTGCTTGAGGATCAGTTCCTCGATCTGCGACGGGAACACGTTGACCCCGCGCACGATCATCATGTCGTCGGTGCGGCCGGTGATCTTCTCCATGCGGCGGAATGCCGGGCGCGCCGTGCCGGGCAGCAGCCTGGTCAGGTCGCGGGTGCGGTAGCGCACCACAGGCATCGCCTCCTTGGTCAGCGAGGTGAACACCAGCTCGCCGAACTCCCCGTCGGGCAGCACTGCGCCGGTGTCGGGATCGATGATCTCGGGGTAGAAATGGTCTTCCCAGATGGTCGGCCCGTCCTTGGTCTCGGCGCACTCATTGGCCACGCCCGGGCCCATCACCTCTGACAGGCCATAGATATCGACTGCCGAGATGCCCATGCGCTTCTCGATCGCCAGCCGCATTTCCGGTGTCCACGGCTCCGCGCCGAAGATGCCCACGCGCAGCGAGCTGCCGGCCGGGTCGATGCCCTGGCGCTCGAACTCGTCGGCGATCGCCAGCATATAGCTGGGCGTCACCATGATGACCTCGGGCTTGAAGTCCTGGATCAGCTGCACCTGGCGCTCGGTCTGGCCGCCGCCGAAGGGGATCGCGGTCAGGCCGGCCTTTTCCACGCCGTAGTGGGCGCCCAGGCCGCCGGTAAAGAGCCCGTAGCCGTAGCTGATGTGCACCTTGTCGCCGCGCCGCGCGCCCGAGGCGCGGATCGAGCGCGCCATCACCGTGGCCCAGTTGTCGATGTCCTGGAGCGTGTAGCCGACCACGGTGGGCTTGCCGGTGGTGCCGGACGAGGCGTGGATGCGCGCCACGCGGTCCTGCGGCACCGCGAACATGCCGAACGGGTAGTTGTCGCGCAGGTCCTGCTTGCTGGTGAACGGGAAGCGCGCCAGGTCGGCCAGCGAATGCAGCTGGTCGGGGTGGACCCCGGCTTCGTCGAACTTGCGGCGGTACACCGGCGAATTGGCGTAGGCGTGGTTGAGCGACCATCTCAGCCGCTCCAGCTGCAAGGCCTGCAGCTCGGCGCGGCTGGCGGTCTCGATCGCATCCAGGGGCAGATCGGTCAGGCGCGTGCTCATGTCGTCTCCTGCACGGGGGCGTTTATCTTAAGTATCTTGCCGGATTTGCTCAGGTGCCTTCCGTCCCTTCCGGCGGCGGCACCACATGTCCCCTGATCTGCGCCGACTTGCCGCGGAACATCGCCACCACCTGGCCCGCGGCGTTGGTCACGCGGATATCGTAGATGCCGTGCCGGCCGGACAGGACCTGCTCGGTGGCCTCGGCGGTCAGCACGTCGCCGCCGTGCACGGGCTTGAGGAACTCGATGCTGCAACCTGCGGCCACAGTGTTGATGTTATGGCTGTTGCAGGCAAAAGCGAAGGTCGAATCGGCCAGCGTGAACATCAGGCCGCCGTGGCAGATGCCGTGGCCGTTGAGGAATTCCTTGCGCACCGGCATGGTCAGCCGGGCATAGCCGGGCCGCACGGCCTCGACCGTGATGCCCAGCCAGCGGCTGCAGGTGTCGGCATCATACATGGCGGCGGCGGCCGCTTCGGCGAGGGCCTGGGGGTCCTGTTTCAAGCTGGTCTCCTATATAGAGTGGCGGGAAGGCCCGCGCGGCTTACTTGCCGGTGAAGTGCGGTGCGCGCTTTTCGAGGAAGGCGTTGACGCCCTCCGCATAGTCGGCGGACTGGCCGAGTTCGCGCTGCAGGTCACGCTCCAGGTCCAGCTGGGCGTCCAGCGTGGCGGTGGCGCTGGCATGCATGGCGCGCTTGATCGCGGCCAGCGCGCGGGTCGGCTGCCCGGCCAGGTGCGTGGCCAGCGCCAGCGCCTGTTCCGGCAGCAGCGGGTCGTCCATGGTCTCCCAGACCAGGCCCCATTTCTCGGCCTCTTCGGCGCTCAGCCGCTCGCCGGTCATGGCCAGGCCCAGCGCGCGCGCCATGCCGATGCGCTTCGGCAGCAGCCAGGTGCCGCCCGAATCCGGCACCAGTCCGATCTTGACGAAGGCCTGGATAAAGCTGGCCGAGCGCGCCGCCAGCACCATGTCGCAGGCCAGCGCCAGGTTGGCGCCGGCACCGGCCGCGGTGCCGTTGACCGCGGCCACCACCGGCAGCGGCAGGGCCTGCAGCCGGCGGATCAGCGGGTTGAACCAGGTATCGATCAGCTCGCCCAGGTCGGTCATGTGCCCGGGCGTGAAATCCAGGTCGGCCAGGTCCTGGCCGGCGCAGAAGCCGCGGCCCGCCCCGGTCAGCAGCAGGGCGCGCGCGCCGCCGGCCTCGACATGGTCGAGCGCCTGCTGCAGCGCCTGGTGCATCGCGCGGGTGAAGCTGTTGAGCTTGTCGGGGCGGTTCAGGGTGATCACGGCAACCGGGCCCTGCCATTGCAGCAAGACCGGGCCGGCGTCGATGCTGACCGGCTGGCCAGCGGAGGTGGACATCGGGGGCATTGGGTTGTCTCCTGCCGGATATTTTGTCGCGGTCGGCGCGGGCGGCTGTTGTCGACGGCGCCTCTTAAATAAACCGACCAGTCGGTCGGCAAATGTTAGCACTATTTTTGGCTGCCGGTTGGCACGTGGCTTCCGATGCCGGCAGGGTCCGCAATGCCGGGCGCGGGCGTCGCTCTATAATCGCGCTGCCAACAACAATCTGAAACCTGCCGGCCGACATCTCTGTGCGGATCCCGGCATGCTCGCCTATTCGCATTGGAATTCCTATGAAGAAGATCGCTGCATTACTCCTGATTTCGTCCGTGGCGCTGTTTGCGGCATGCGGCAAGAAAGAAGCGGCCCCCGCTGCCGGCGCCGACACGGCCACCAAGATCATTGTCGGCCTGGACGACAACTTCCCGCCCATGGGTTTTCGCGATAACAACAACGAGCTGGTCGGCTTCGATATCGACATGGCCAAGGAGGCCAGCCGCCGTCTCGGCATGACGGTCGAGTTCAAGCCTATCGACTGGAGCGCCAAGGAGGCGGAACTCAACGGCAAGCGCGTGGATGTGCTGTGGAACGGGCTGACCATCACCGAAGAGCGCAAGAAGAACATCAGCTTCACCGCGCCCTATATGACCAACCACCAGATCGTCATCGTCGGTGCCAGCTCGCCGGTGAAAGCCAAGGCCGACCTGGCCGGCCGCATCGTCGGCGCGCAGGACGGCAGCAGCGCGGTGGATGCCATCAAGAAGGAAAGCCAGGTCGCCGCCAGCCTGAAGGAACTCAAGACCTTCGGCGATAACGTGACGGCGCTGATGGACCTGTCGACCGGCCGCCTCGACGCAATTGTGGTGGATGAAGTGGTGGGCCGCTACCTGATCAGCAAGCGTGCCGGCGAATACAAGGTGCTGGAGGAAAACTTCGGCACGGAAGAATATGGCGTCGGTGTGCGCAAGGATGACGCCGAGCTGCTCGGCAAGCTCGACAAGACCCTGGCCTCGATGAAGCAGGATGGCACGGCAGCCCGCATCGCCACCCAGTGGTTCGGCACTGACATCACCAAGTAATCCAGACGCTGCGTGAGGCCCTGCGCCGTTCAGGCAGGGCGCCGCGCCATGTCCGGACCCCGGGCGCCGTCCCGGCGCCCGGGATCCCACCTCCTTCTGTTTCGCGCGAGCATGGACTACGTCTTATCTCTTCTGGCGCCATTGGCGCAGGGCGCGCAAGTCACGCTCACACTATTCGCCATCACGCTCGCCCTGTCGGTGCCGCTGGGGCTTGCGCTGGCGCTGGCACGCATCTCGTCATGGCCGTGGCTGAGCGGCCTGGTCAATGGCTATATCTGGCTGATGCGCGGCACGCCGCTGATGCTGCAGATGCTGTTTATTTATTTCGCACTGCCGTTCGTGCCCGTCATCGGCGTGCGCCTGCCTGACTTTCCCGCGGCGGTGGTGGCTTTCGCCCTGAACTACGCGGCCTATTTCGCGGAAATCTTCCGCGCCGGGATCAAGTCGGTCGATCGCGGCCAGTATGAGGCCAGCAAGGCGCTGGGCATGACCTATTTCCAGACCATGCGGCGGGTCGTGCTGCCGCAGATGGTCAGCCGGGTGTTGCCGCCGGTCAGCAATGAAACCATTACGCTGATCAAGGACACGTCCCTGATCTACGTGCTGGCCCTCAACGATATTCTTCGCACCGCGCGCGGCATCGTGCAGCGTGATTTCACCACCACGCCTTTCCTGGTCGCCGCGCTCTTCTATCTGGTGATGACGCTGATTCTGACCTGGTTCTTCCAGAATCTCGAAAAACGCTATGCCAAACATGATGACTAGCCCGACCGGCGCCAATTCCCACAATGCGCCCGGCATCATGATCGCGGCGCGGGATCTGTTCAAATCGTTCGGGTCACTGGAGGTCTTGCGCGGTGTCTCCCTGACCTTGCACAAGGGGGATGTCACCGCAGTGATCGGGCCCTCGGGCTCGGGCAAGAGTACCTTGCTGCGCTGCCTGAATCATCTTGAGGTGATTGACCGCGGCACCCTTGAAATCGAAGGCGAGGCGCTGACGGCCGCCGGCCCTGACGGCACAGCCAGATATGTGCCGGACGCGGAAGTGCGGCGCATCTGCCGGAAGATGGGCATGGTGTTCCAGTCGTTCAACCTGTTTCCGCATATGACGGTGCTGCAGAACATCATCGAAGCCCCCATGACCGTCAAGGGACTGGCGCGCGACGCGGTGGTGCCCAAGGCCGAAGAGCTGTTGCGCAAGGTCGGCCTGCTGGCCAAGCGGGACAGCTACCCGGCGCGCCTGTCCGGCGGCCAGAAGCAGCGGGTGGCGATTGCGCGGGCGCTGGCCATGGAGCCCGACATCATGCTGTTCGACGAGCCGACCTCGGCGCTGGACCCGGAACTGACCGGGGAGGTGCTGCGCACCATGCGGCAACTGGCCGAAGAACATATGACCATGCTGGTCGTCACGCATGAGATGGGGTTTGCGCGGGAAGTGGCAAACCACGTCGTGTTCATGGATGAGGGCAGGATTCTTGAGGAAGGGCCGCCTGAGGAAGTGTTCGGGGCACCAGCTCACGCGCGCACCCGCGAATTCCTGGCGCATATGCTCTAGGCGGCGCCGGCGCCGCCACGCCGCAACCGGTGGCAGAATAGCCCGCAGCCGGTGGCGACGGTGCCATCCGCCTGCAAATACATAGGAGAAGACATGCCGTACGAAAACATTCTGGTCGAAACCCGTGGCCGTGTTGGCCTGGTCACGCTGAACCGTCCGAAGGCCCTGAACGCGCTCAATGACGCGCTGATGGACGAGCTTGGCGCCGCGCTGACCGCCTTCGACCAGGATGAGGGCATCGGCGCCATCGTCATTACCGGCAGCGAGCGCGCCTTTGCCGCCGGCGCCGATATCGGCATGATGGCCAAGTATTCCTTCATGGATGTGTACAAGGGCGATTACATCACGCGCAACTGGGAAACCATCCGCAAGATCCGCAAGCCGGTGATTGCCGGCGTGGCCGGCTATGCGCTGGGCGGCGGCTGCGAACTGGCGATGATGTGCGACATCATCATCGCGGCGGATTCGGCCAATTTCGGCCAGCCCGAGGTGAAGCTGGGCACCATGCCCGGCGCCGGCGGCACCCAGCGCCTGCCGCGCGCGGTGTCCAAGGCCAAGGCCATGGACCTGTGCCTGACCTCGCGCATGATGGACGCCGCCGAAGCCGAGCGCTCGGGCCTGGTATCGCGCGTGGTACCGGCCGACAAGCTGCTGGACGAAGTGCTGGCGGCTGCCGAAACCATCGCCGGGTTCTCGCTGCCGGTGGTCATGATGATCAAGGAGTCGGTCAACGCCGCCTACGAGACCACGCTGGCCGAAGGCGTGCACTTCGAGCGCCGGCTGTTCCATGCCACCTTCGCCAGCGAAGACCAGAAGGAAGGCATGGCGGCTTTCGTCGAGAAGCGCAGCCCGAATTTCCAGCATCGCTGAGGCCGGGATCAGGGAATACCCGAGGGCAGTGCGGGGGTATTATGTTTCTCCCGCACTCGTCTTTCCGGGATTTCCTTTTCCGCTCAACGGCTTACGACATAATGCCCGGAACCCATAGCGGATCGTTGTGACAAAGTTGTTGCAAGGTGCACGAATCCGGCCTACTATTCGCCCCCTCGCAACACACAACGCAGCGCTGCAAAGCAGACGGGGCGCGGGTTGCAGGGTCGACCGGATCGGTTGGCGCAGCGAAGTTGGCGCGCTGGCCGCAGCAAAAAAAGATGCTGAAACGGTTGACGAA
>NZ_JBYSXC010000015.1:0-201236 GCF_058781795.1 Cupriavidus sp. FW306-1B-F12B | reverse complement strand
AGCCTGGCGGGCGGCCGCCCGCGCGGCGGCGGCGGGCGACATGGCCCCGTTGCCGGCGCCAGCGGCCGGCCGTGCCGGCGCAGCTTCAGGGGATGCAGGGACAGCGGCAGGTGCGGCAGCGGGTTCGGCCACTACCGCGGGCTGGACCGCCCGTGCGGGCATAGGGGCAGGGACCGGGGCCGCCGCAGCACCGGCCTTGGCAGCCTGTTCGGCGGCATTGGCCACAGCCGTCGCATGGCGGGTATCAACGGTTTGCGCGGCTTCGGCACCACGCTGGCGCGCAGGCGCGGCACCACCGCCCTGCCCTTGCGTCGTAGTGGGTTCAGACGACGGCCGGAACGCCAGCATGCGCAGCAGCGTCATGGTGAAGCCGGCGTACTCGTCCGGCGCGAGCGCCAGCTCGCTGCGGCCGAGGTTGGCGATCTGGTAGAACAGCTGCACTTCCTGCGCGTCGAACACGCCGGCCAGGCGCCGCACCTCATCGGCTTCGGGCCATTCGTCCTGCACCGAGGCCGGCACGGCCTGCGCCAGAGCCACCTTGTGCAGCAGCGAGCCCAGGTCCTGCAGCGCGCCTGCAAACGACAGGCTGCGGTCGGCCATGGCATCGGCAATCGCCAGCATGGCGGCGCCGTCTTCGGCGGCCAGCGCATCGAGCAGCTGCACCAGGTAGCCCTGGTCGATCGCGCCCAGCATGCCGCGCACCGCGTCTTCCGAGACCTGGCCCGCGCTGTAGGCGATGGCCTGGTCGGTCAGCGACAGCGCATCGCGCATCGAGCCGTGCGCGGCCTGCGCCAGCAGCCGCAGCGCATTGCCGTCGTGGCCGATGCCTTCCTGCGCCAGGATATGGTCCAGGTGCGAGACGATATGCCCCGGCGGCATCTGCTTGAGGTTGAACTGCAGGCAGCGCGACAGCACCGTGACCGGGATCTTCTGCGGATCGGTGGTGGCGAGGATGAACTTGACGTGCCCGGGCGGCTCTTCCAGCGTCTTCAACATGGCGTTGAAGGCGTGGTTGGTGAGCATGTGCACTTCGTCGATCATGTAGACCTTGAAGCGCCCGGAGGTCGGGGCGTAGACCGCCTTGTCCAGCAGCTGCGCCATCTCGTCGACGCCGCGGTTGGACGCGGCGTCCATCTCGATGTAGTCGACGAAGCGGCCGCTGTCGATCTCCTGGCAGGCCTTGCACTGCCCGCACGGCTGGGCGGTGATGCCGCCGTTGCCGTCAGGGCCGGTGCAGTTCAGGGCCTTGGCCAGGATCCGCGACAGCGTGGTCTTGCCGACCCCGCGCGTGCCGGTGAACAGGTAGGCATGGTGCAGCCGCTGCTGTTCCAGCGCGTGCGTGAGCGCGCGGACCACGTGCTCCTGGCCGACCAGCGTGGTGAAATCCCTGGGGCGCCATTTGCGCGCTAGAACTTGATAACTCATGGCGGCGATTGTAGCAAAATGCGGCCCCCCTCCGGCCGCCGCCGCCCCGACCTCGCGGTCTTTATTCGCCACGCGCCGCGCGGGCTGGCTCCGGTGGCCGCAACCCGCCCGCGGCGGGGCTCAGCCGCACTCGCCCACGTAGCCGCAATTGGCGCATTTGGCGCATCCGTCGACCTTGTGCAGGGCGTGCGCGCCACACTCCGGGCACGGCTTGCCGGTGCCGACACCGGGGGTGCCGGGGACTCGGACCGGGCTGGCGAGATCCGCCCCGGCATCCGGCGCCTGCCCCCCGCCCTCGCGCTGGGCCAGCCTGGCCGCCAGCGCGGCTACCGGCACCTGGCCGCCGTCGGCATCCAGGAAGCCGCGCTTGATCAGGATGCGCTGCAGCGCGTAGCTGAGCGCGGCCACTTCGGAGTCATGGAAGCGCGGCACCTCGGTACCGTCCTGGCGCACCAGCGTGCCGTAGCGCACCGTGCCCTTGTCCCACACCACGTTTCGCATGTCCGCCAGTGCCTTGGCCACCGAGCCGCCCGAGCGCGCCACCATCGACAACAGCCGCATGGTCGAGGTAATCCACTGCTGGCCCTCGCTGCGCTGCCCCGCCGGCATGAAGAACTCCACCGGGCGCTCGATCTCCACCGGCTTGCCGCCGGCAACGCCGGCGACGCGCATGAAGTTGACGGTCAGGTAGACGGTCTTGTGGCCCTCGTACGTCAGGTATTCGACCTTGGACGTCACGCCCTCCAGGTCGCCCACCGGCCGGCTGCCGAAGGGGCGCACCAGCGGATTGTCGTCGGCCATGGCAGCGGGTGCCGCCGCCGGCGCCTCTACTGACAGCACGGCCCCCAGCACCGAATTGGGACGATAGGTCGCCAGCCCCTTCAGGCCGGCCTTCCACGCCTCCAGGTACAGGTTGCGGAAGGCTTCATACGGATAATCCTCCGGCACGTTGACGGTCTTGCTGATGCTGGTGTCGATATACGGCTGCACCGCTTCCAGCATCCGCATATGATCCAGCGCCGACATCTGCAGCGCGGTGACGAAGGCATCCGGCAACTGGGCCATGTCGGCCCCCATGTGACGGTAAAGCCGCCAGGCATGGTCCGCCACTTCGAAGCTGCGGTAGCTGTCGTCCGGCATCCGCTTCTTGCGGTTGTAGGTCCACGAGAAAGCCGGCTCGATGCCGTTGGAGGCATTGTCGGCAAAGGCCAGCGTGATGGTGCCGGTGGGTGCGATCGACAGCAGGTGCGAATTGCGCAGCCCGTTGCGCGCAATGGCATCGCGCAAGCGTTCAGGCAGCCGGCCGGCAAACCCGCTCTGCAGGTAGGCGTTGGCATCGAACAGAGGGAAGGCACCCTTCTCCACCGCCAGTTCGGTCGACGCCAGGTAGGCATCATCGCGCATGCGCTCCGAGATCCGCGCCGCCAGCTGCCGCGCCGGCTCTGTGTCATAGCGCAGGCCCAGCATCACCAGCGCGCTGCCCAGCCCCAGGAAGCCCAGCCCGACGCGGCGCTTGGCGTGGGCCTCGGCCTGTTGTTCGGGCAACGGCCAGAAGGTCACGTCGAGCACGTTGTCGAGCATGCGCGTGGCCACACGCACCACTTCGGCAAAGGCATCGAAATCGAATTCGGCCTGCGGCGAGAACGGCTGGCGCACGAAGCGCGTCAGATTGATCGAGCCCAGGCAGCAGCAGCCATAGGATGGCAGCGGCTGCTCGGCGCACGGGTTGGTGGCCTCGATGCGCTCGCAGTAATAAAGGTTGTTGTCGGCATTGATCTGCGACAGGAACAGGATGCCCGGCTCGGCATGGTCGTAGGTGGCCTGCATGACCTGGTCCCACAGGTTGCGCGCCGGCACGCGCCGGTACACCCACTGGCCGTCGTCGCGGCGATAAGCTCCTGCGGCGATCATATCGGCGCCCGGCTCGGCCTCATGCACCAGTTCGACCTCGCCGTCTGCCTGCACGGCCTGCATGAAGGCGTCAGTGACGCCGATGGAGATATTGAAGTTGCTGAGGTCGCCCTTGTCCTTGGCGTGGATAAAGCTCTCGATATCGGGATGGTCGCAGCGCAGCACGCCCATCTGCGCGCCGCGGCGGGCGCCGGCGGATTCCACGGTGGCGCACGATGCGTCAAACACTTTCATGAACGACACCGGCCCCGAGGCGCGCGAATGCGTGGCCCGCACCAGCGCGCCGGCCGGTCGGATCGCCGAGAAGTCATAGCCCACGCCGCCGCCGCGGCGCATGGTTTCGGCGGCCTGCGCCACCGCCGTATAGATGCTGGGGCGGCCCTCGCGCGGCTCCGACACCGAATCGCCCACCGGCTGCACGAAGCAGTTGATCAGCGTGGCCTGGATGCCGGTGCCCGCCGCCGAGTTGATGCGTCCGGCCGGCACGAAGCCGTTTTCCTGCGCCCACAGGAAGCGCGCGCTCCAGGCCTCGCGCTGGTCCTCGGGTTCGGCCTGCGCCAGCGCGCGCGCCACGCGTTGCCTGACATCGGCAATGCTGCGCTCTTCGCCCTTGGCGTACTTCTCGATCAGGACTTCGGAGGAGATTTCCTGCGGCGCCAGGGCGCCGCGAATGATCTGGTCGTTTGCGTTCATGTATTGGCTCACCACGGTCTGGGTCGGTGAATGGTCGGGCCGCCGCGGCCCGCGTTACCTGCGCCAGATCAAGCCGACGCATTTACCGCGGGCAATGACCCACCACTGCAAAGGGCATTCAACGCAATTTCTCCGCGATATCGCGGTCTGGGGTACAATGCCGCTCGGACGGGCCTCCTCGCATGGTGGCGCGGTCAACCTGGTCAGGTCGGGAACGAAGCAGCCACAGCCGTTTTCCGCCAGTGCCGAGGGTCAGGCTCGTCCACCTCACACCCCCTCCTGCCGTACCCCTCCCGCTGTATCCGCACGCACGAGTCGTTCGCAGCGCAGTCCCTGTCACTTTAGTACAGCCGGGCCGCGAGCGCGCGCGCTGCACACCCCATTTTGCGCCGATTCTGGCACCCTGTCCGGGTGCCACGCCAGCCGTCAGAACAGCGAGCCCTGCTGCGGCATCGGCGGCGCCATTCGCTCGGCGGGAATCCATTCGCCGTCCGCGGTGGCCACGCCGGCCTCGATACGCTTGCCCGGGAACATCGGCGCAAGCGCGGCCACATAGCGGCCCAGCTGCGCGCGGTAGGCGGCATGCTCCTGCGGCAGGAGCCGCAGCTTGTAGTCGACGATCACCACGCGGTCGTCGAATTCCACCAGCCGGTCGATGCGCAGCAGCCGGCCGCGCGCGTCATAGAGTTCGACTTCATTGCGCGCGCTGCGGGCGTCCCCCGCCCCCAGCAACGGCGCCAGCGCCGGCGCGCGCAGCATCGCAGCCACCGCCTCCAGCGCTTGCGCCACCTGTTGCCGCCACGCCTGCCGTGCCGCCCCGGTGTGCGCGCCCGTCAGCGGGAACCAGCGCAATGCGGTGTCGATCCCCGGCACGTCGGCAAAGGCTTCGGGATAGCGCGTCAGGCGCTCCAGCAAAGCATGCACCAGCTCGCCGTGGCGGGCGGCCGCGGCGTTGAAGACGATGCCGTCGGACTCGTCTTCGGCTTCGGCCTCGCCCTCTTCTTCAAGCGCGGTCCCCTGCCGCGCATCCACTGCATCGCGATAGCGCAGCCGGAAGTCGGTAAAGCGCACCGGCTCGCTCAGGCGCGCGGGCATCGGGGCCTGGTCCTGCGCATCGGCCAGCTCGCCCGGATAGGCCGGCACCATCTCGCCGACGCCCGCGGCCTGCAGCCGCACATACCAGCTGCCGGCGATCTCGGCATTGCCCTCGCCCGAACCGCTGCGGCTGGCCCGGCCCTTGACCCCGCTGACCAGCAGGCCCTGCTGCGCGCGCGTCATGGCCACGTACAGCAGGTTCCAGTTCTCGCGCTCGCCCAGCGCCGCCTCTGACTCGAACAACGGCGCCCGCGCCAGCCCGCGCTCGCTGCGCTTGCCGTAGGCCGAGAAATGCCGAGGCACCGGCGACGACGGCGGCCAGTCGACCAGGATGCCGCCCCGGTCCGCGGCCGGCTCGCTGTGATTGGCATCGAGCAGCACCACGAACGGCGCCTCCAGGCCCTTGGCTGCATGCACGGTCAGGATATGGACCGCGTCGAGGCCGGCAAACGCCGGATCGTCCTCGGCCGGCTCCACGTCTTCGGCGCTCTCGCCCATGCCGCCTTCATCGGGGCTTTCGCCCTCGTCGCCGCGGCGGATTTCCTGCAGCTCGTCGATAAATTTCGGCAGGCTCGGATAGCGCCCGCCGTCGAGGTCCAGCGACAGCTTCAGGAAGGCATCGAGGTTGGCCAGCACCTGTTCGCGGATATCCGGCGGCGCGGCCTCGGCATAACGGCGCCGCACTTCGCCGCCGTGGAAGATCTGGTCGATCAGGTCATGCACCGGCCGGTGCGGCGCGACGCGCAGCCACTGGCGCAAGCGCTGCACGCCTTCGCGCAGCGCATCGGATACGTGTTCGGGCAGGCCGCCTGACTCGATGCGTGCCCACCAGCCGCCCTCGCATTCGATCCGGGCCAGCGCCAGCAGGTCGTCGTCAGTCGCGCCCACCAGCGGACTCTTCAGCACGTGCGCGAGATCCAGGTCCGATTCCGGCGTCATCAGGAACGCCAGCAACGCCGACAGGTCCAGCGCCTCGAGCGTGGCCAGCAGGCCGCCGCGGCGCGGGCTCAGGCACGGAATGCCGGCCTCGCGCAGCGCGCGCTCATAGTCAGCCAGATGGGTCTTGCGGCGCACCAGCAGATGCATGTCGCTCCAGCGCGCGGGGCGCTGTTCGCCGCCCTCATGGACCGGCACGGTGTCGCGCACCAGGCGCAGCCACGCGGCCACGCGCCGGCCCTCTTCCAGCCGCAGCGAATCGCCGGCCTGCCGGCGTGGCTGCAGCAGCGTGTCGCGATGGGCGGAGGCGGCTTCGGCGCCCTTGTCCTCTGCACCATCGTCAACGGCGTCTTCGGCCTTGTCCTCGGGCTCCACCAGCGGCAGCAGCCAGACCGGCCCGTTGCCTCCGGCCAGTGCCGTGGTCTGGGTCGCGTACAGCGGATAGCGGCCCTCGGCGCGCGCGCTGTCGAACACGGCGTTGACCCAGTCCAGCACTTCGGCGCGGTTGCGCCGGGTTCGGTTGGTGCGCAGCACGGTGGCGCCGAACGCATCGCGCAGCATCTCGCCGGCCGCGCCGAACAGCCGTGCATCGGCGCGCCGGAAACGGTAGATCGACTGCTTGGGATCGCCCACCAGGAACACCGTCGGCCGCTCGCCCAGGCCCGCATAGCCGGCCAGCCAGCCCTGCAGGATGCGCCACTGCAGCGGGTTGGTGTCCTGGAACTCGTCGAGCAGCAGATGGCGGTAACGCGCGTCGAGCCGCACCTGCAGGTAGGTGGCGGTCTCTTCGTCCGACATCAGGCGCGCGGCCTGCCATTCCAGGTCGGCGAAGTCCATCGCGCGCTGCTCGTCCTTGTGCCGCTGGTAGCGCGTCAGCAAGGCATCGCCGATGCAGAACAGCGCGCGGTTGATCGCCAGCACCGCGGCTTCGCAACAACGCGCGCTGATGTCGTCAAGCATGGCGCAGATCGAGGCATGCTCGTCCAGCAACGCATCGACCATGCCTTCGCCGCCGGCGGCCTTGACCAGCGCCGCGGTGCGCCGCAGCGAACGCGGGCCGCCGGTGGTGGTGAAGAACGCGGCGCGCAACTGCGCGAACGCCCGTTCGGCGGGCTTGCCGGGCACCGCGCCCGCTTCGCGCCACGCGGTGATCGCCATCAGCGCATCGGTGATGCGGCCGGCGTGGGTCTGCTCGGTCTTGCCGGCCGCGCCCAGGCGCAGCGCCAGCGACTCGCAGGCATCGCGCCAGCCTTCGTCGGCCAGCGCCTGCAGCAGCACGTCGCCCCGGGCGTCTTCGCCCAGGCAGTCGGACAGCGCCTGCAGCGGGTCGCCGCCCTCCTGCATCGCCCACCATTCGCTGCGGGCATGGAACATCGCGTCCAGCAGCGCGCGTGCCTGGAAGTCGCCCACGGTATCGACCAGCGTTTCCCACGCGGCGCGCAAGTCGGTGTATTGCTCCGTGGCCAGCGCGCGCCAGACCGGGGCCCAGGCTTCGCGTTTCATGCGTAGCGCATCTTCGCGCAGCGCCGCGCCCGGCACGATGCCCGAGGCCAGCGGCGCGCCGCGCAGCAGCGTGCCGAACCAGCCGTGGAAGGTATCGATGGCCATGCGCCCGGGCGCGGCCAGCACCTGCGCATGCAGGCGCCGCGCACGCGGCAGCGTCTCGCGCGCGGCGTCGGGCGTCAGGCCGCGCTGCACCAGAGCGGCGATCACGTCGTCGTCGCTGTCGCGCGACAGCTGTGCCAGCACCTCCAGCAGGCGGTCGCGCATTTCTTCGGCGGCCTTGCGCGTGAAGGTGATGGCCAGGATCTCGTGCGGCGCGGCGCCGGCCAGCAGCAAGCGCACCAGCCGCGCCACCAGCAGCCAGGTCTTGCCGCTGCCGGCACAGGCCTCAACCACCACCGAGCGCGCGGGATCGCAGGCGGCGCGCGTGAACTCGGTCTCGGAAACGGGTTCGCCGTCGCGCTGGTAAGGCTGGACGTGGTGCGGATCGTGGGGCGTCATGATGTCAGCGCCGGCACGGCGGTGGATTCCCAGAAGCCCTTGCGGCACAGGCCGCGGGCGGTGCAATACAGGCAGGCGGAGGCATCGCCGAAGGCCGGCAGCCTGGCGCCCTGGCGCAGGCGCATGACGTCGTCGCGCATCTGCCGTTCCAGCCAGATGACGGCGGCTTCAAAATCGGGCAGGCCGACTTCGCGCTGCGCCGCCGCTGCGCCCTCGCGCGCGCCTTCGAGCGATACCCAGCTGCCGGCTGCCGCATCGGCGCGCAGCAGGCCGTAGAACGGCAGCTGGCAGTCTTCCTCGACCTCGGCCAGCTTGCGCTTGAGGCGGGTGGCGCTCTGCGTCTTGTAGTCGAGCACGGCATGCGCCCCGCCCGGGCCCTGGTCAAGCCGGTCGATGCGCCCGGTCAGGCGCAGCGGCTGGCCGTCGGGCATCGGCAGGTCGATGCCGGCGTCGAGCTCGCCGCCGCGCCAGAACCAGCCCTCGGCCTCGCGCGCGGATTGCCAGGCGACATACGACGGCATCACCTCGCGCCAGCGCCGGTAGTAGGCAATGGCATTGCCGTCCTCGGCCATCAGCGCGCCGAACACGTCTTCGGAAATCTCGGCCAGGCGGGCCAGGCGCTGGTCTTCCGCCAGCGTCTCGCCACGCTCGCGGCGCGCCTGCAGGTCCTTGTGGTAGCGCAGCAGCACGTGGTGCAGGTGTTCGCCGATCTCGCGTTTCTCCAGCTCGTCGCTGACTGTCTCCAGCCCGGCCAGGCCCAGCATGCGGCCGGCGAAGAACTGGTAGGGGCAGCGGCGCAGCATGTTGTAGGCCTGCGCGCTCCAGCGCACCGGCACCAGCGCGGGCTCCGCCGCCGGCGCCGGCATGCCCTGCGGATCGGCAAAGGTCTCGTGCGCCTGTGCTGCGGCGGCGGCTTCGATGCTGACGCCCGCGCGCGCGCAGCACGCCGCCAGGCGCTCGATCCAGCCCGACACATGATGCGGCTCGCCGCGGCTGCCGTAGCGTTGCCAGGTCAGCACCACGTCGTCGTTGTTCAGCAGCACCTCGGCCAGGTCGCGCGCCTGTTGGGCAAAGCGGGCCTCGCGGTCTTCCAGGTCCAGCTCGCGCCGCATCTGGTTGGAAAAGAACATCAGCTCGGCGGCGCTGGACGGCAGTTGCGCGTCATCGCAGCCGACGATCACCACGCCCTCGAAGCGGCGCATGCGCGCGCCGTTCAGGGGCAGGATGGTGATGCGCGCCGGGCCGCTGGCCGAGGGCTCCTTGTAGGCGACCGATTCCAGCAGCGCCGACAGCATCGCGCGGAACTCGCCCTGCGACAGCGTGGCATGGCCGCCAGTCTCGTCCAGCGGCAACTCCTGCAGCCGCGCCAGCGCATCGAGCAGCTGGCTGCCGGCATCGTCCGCGGCCAGCGCCGCGCGCATGCCGAGGCCGTCGAGCATGCCGTCGAGCCGTTCCAGCCAGGTTGCCAGCGGATGCTGCGCGAGCCCGCGCGGCCAGCGCGCCGCCTCGTCGGCGAGCACGGCGACGAGCGCGTGCGCGGCGCGGCGCGGCGCTTCGGCGGCATCCTCGTCTTCCGCGGCAGCTTGCTGCGCGGCAGTCGGTGCGCTCCCGAACAGCTGGCGCAGGCGCACCCAGCCGCCGGTAATGCCTTCGCGCCGCACCTGGCGCTCAAGCAGCGCGATGGCCGCGCCGCGCCCGGCAACCTCCGGCAGACAGAACGGGCTCTTGAGCAGGTCCAGCAGCGCGGCGGTGTCGCCGTCGCGCACCAGCAGGTCGAACCAGCGCATCAGCGCGGCGGCCGCGCGCGTGGTGGAAAGCTTCCAGCCGGTCTCGTCGCACACCGGTGCCCCGGCGCGCGCCAGCAAGGCGCGGGCGCGCCGCGCCACCACGCGGTCGTGCGCGACCAGCGCCACCTGGCGGCGGCCTTCATTGAGCCACTGCACCAGTTGCGCGGCTGCCGCGGCGGCTTCGTCCTCGAAGCGCGCGCTGCCGATCACGCGGATCGACGAACGCTGCGGCGGCAGCGCAGGCATGGCCGGCGCGGGGGCGACGGCTTCGGCATCGTCGGCGATCCTTGCTTCCGGCCACAGCGCCAGCAGCGTCTGGTACCAGTCGGCATCGCTCTCGCCCTGCCCGGTCCAGTCATAGCCGACCTGCAGCACCGGCACCAGCTCGGCGGCATCGCGCAGGAACGCGGCTTCAAGCGGCGTGGGCGGGGTCGGGGCAATCCAGATCACCGGGCCGCGCAGCTGCTGCGACAGCTCGCGCAAGGCGCGGCGCCGCGCCGGCAGCGGATCGTCCGGACCGGACAGCGCCTGCCAGAAGGCCAGCACGATGCGCGCCTCTTCGCCGAGGAAGCGCTCGGACAGATGCGAATAGGTCCGTTCCAGCGCGCCCTGCAGCAGGCCGGCGCGATCGTCGCCGTCGATCTCGTCATCGTCGCTGATGGCGGCGTCTTCGAGCCAGCGCGCGTTGAGCTCGTCGCAGATCGACAGCAGCGTCTGCGACAGGCCCCATGCGGCGGTCTCGTTCTGGGCGCCGAAGGCGCGGCGCAGCCAGTCCTGCCCGCGCACCGCCTGCTGCACGGCCAGCAGGCGTGCGGCCGGGCTGCGCACCGGGGCGCCCTCGGGCGGCAGGTCGAGCAGCCAGTGGCCCAGCGTCAGCACGCGCGGCAGCAGCCGCGGGCTGCCCGCCGCGCGCGCGGCGGCGTCCAGTGCCTGGCGCACGCCCGGAATCTGCGCCGCAGTGGGCACGACCACGTGCGCGCCCGCCTCCGGCGCGCCGCAGCGGTCGAGGAAATACCAGGCAGCGGTGGCGGCCTGGTCGAGGAAATCAGGGCCAGGGCGGAAACGTAGCGACGTCATGGGCGCGTGGGGCGCAGCCCGGAATGGCTGCGCGAACTGCGTCGGTCGGCGAAAGCGTCAGGATGCAACGGAAACAATACGGGCGCCGCCGGCCTGGGCGGCTGGCGGCAAGTGTGATGCAGGGGCAGGCGGAACGGCTCAGTCCGAACCGCCTTCCAGCCGGGCGCGGATCTCGCGCGCGGTCTCGAGCAGGCCCTCATAGCCGGAGCGCGCATGCTCGGGCAGGTCCGGGTCGCCCACCAGGGTACCGAGGGTCTCGATGATGCTGTAGACCAGGCCGCGTGCGGCACCGCTGGCGATGCTGTTGGTCTCCACGGCGCTGCTGATATGGTCCAGCGCATCGCTCAGGTGGTCCACGTCCGGCGCCTGGCCGGGCTCGGGCTCGGGCTGCGAAGGCTTGCGGGGATCGGTGTTCATGTCGATGACCTAGTCAGTGGCGCAGGATGCAAGATTGGTCCGCTGGCGCCGCCCGCGAACCGCTTTCTATTCTACGCGCACGCCACACGCAATCGGCACCGCGCGGCGCGCACAAGTGCATTCTATGACACACCCTCCCGCACGCCGCAAGCGATTACCCGAATCTCTCGGCGCCATAGAAAATAAGCATTTCAATGAATCCCCCGCTTGCAGCAGAATCATTTCCGTGCCGGCGCGCTTTCGAGTGTTTGCCAGGCCGGTCTTGAAAATCGGCAAACTGGTAACATATCGGCAGCACCGGGCGCGGCAGCGGCCCCCACAGCCTGTTTGCGGGCTGCGGAGGCAGCCCGACGGGTCCGCGCAATCTCGTGTAAGGTAACGGTTCGGCCCTCCGAAGTCTCCAGCCTTCAACATAAACAGAGCGAAACCAGAGGTTTTCCGCCATGAGCGAACAAATCAAGTATGTGAGCGACGCCTCCTTCGATGCTGACGTCCTCCAGTCCGACAAACCCGTCCTGCTCGACTTCTGGGCGGAATGGTGCGGCCCCTGCAAGATGATCGCGCCGATCCTGGACGAAGTCGCCAAGGACTACGGCGACAAGCTGCAGATCGCCAAGATCAACGTCGATGAAAACCAGCAGGTGCCGGCCAAGTTCGGCATCCGCGGCATCCCGACGCTGATCCTGTTCAAGAACGGCGCAGTCGCGGCCCAGAAGGTCGGCGCGCTGTCCAAGTCGCAACTGACCGCCTTCCTCGACGGCAACCTGTAAGCTGCGCGCCGGGACCTGACCCACGGTCCCGGTTTTGTCACGATCCGACGTGCGTGCGCCACATCCTGGCGCGCCGGTCGGATTGTGCTAAGATGCCACCAACAACTCCCCGAGCGTTCGCTCATTTCCCCCCTTCCCTTTAGGTCTCGCCCGTCCGGGCCCATCTGTACCCCTCGTCTATGCACCTGACAGAACTCAAATCGCTTCACGTGTCTGCGCTTCTCGAAATGGCGGCTACGCTCGAGATCGACAACGCACAACGGATGCGCAAACAGGAACTGATGTTTGCGATCCTGAAGAAGCGCGCCAAGATGGGCGAAACCATCTTTGGAGACGGCACGCTGGAGGTGCTGCCCGACGGCTTCGGCTTCCTGCGCTCGCCCGAAACCTCGTATCTGGCCAGCACGGACGACATCTACATCAGTCCGTCCCAGATCCGCCGCTTCAACCTGCACACCGGCGATTCGATCGAGGGTGAAGTGCGTACGCCCAAGGACGGCGAACGCTACTTTGCACTGGTCAAGGTGGACAAGGTCAACGGGCAGCCGCCCGAAGCGGTCAAGAACCGCATCATGTTCGAGAACCTGACGCCGCTGCACCCGAACCGGCCGCTCACGCTCGAACGCGATATCAAGGCTGAAGAGAACATCACCGGCCGCATCATCGACATGATCGCGCCGATCGGCCGCGGCCAGCGTGCGCTGCTGGTGGCATCGCCCAAGTCCGGCAAGACCGTGATGCTGCAGCACATCGCCCACGCGATTGCCAACAACCATCCGGAAGCGGACCTGTTCGTGCTGCTGATCGACGAACGCCCGGAAGAAGTGACCGAGATGATGCGATCGGTGCGCGGCGAAGTGGTTGCGTCGACCTTCGACGAACCGGCCATCCGCCACGTCCAGGTTGCCGAAATGGTGATCGAGAAGGCCAAGCGCCTGGTCGAACTGAAGCGCGACGTGGTGATCCTGCTGGACTCGATCACCCGCCTGGCGCGGGCCTACAACACCGTGGTGCCGGCCTCGGGCAAGGTGCTGACCGGTGGCGTGGACGCCAACGCGCTGCAGCGCCCGAAGCGCTTCTTCGGTGCCGCGCGCAACCTGGAAGAAGGCGGTTCGCTGACCATCATCGCCACCGCGCTGATCGAAACCGGCAGCCGCATGGACGACGTGATCTATGAAGAGTTCAAGGGCACCGGCAACATGGAAGTGCACCTGGAACGCCGCCTGGCCGAGAAGCGCGTCTACCCGTCGATCAACCTGAACAAGTCGGGCACGCGCCGCGAAGAGCTGCTGATCAAGCCGGAAATCCTGCAGAAGATCTGGATCCTGCGCAAGTTCATCTCCGACATGGATGAAGTGCAGGCGATGGAATTCATCATGGACAAGATGAAGGCCACGAAGAACAACGCCGAGTTTTTCGATATGATGCGCAGAGGCGGCTGAGCCCTCGCTGCAGCGTCAACGCAGCATCGCCGCAAGGCGGACAGGAAGGCGTGCCACGGCACGCCTTTTTTTGTTGCCCGACCTTTTTTGTTGCCGGACCATTTCACAGCGCACCGCGCTACGCCCATGCTCGGCAAACTGACCTCATTCCTGCGCACCCGCTCGCGGGCCCGCAAGCTGGAGCACTACGCCATCCCCGATGCGCTGTGGGCGCGCACGGTCGCCACGCTGCCGTTCGTGCAACGCTACGGCAGCGAAGACCTCGCGGCGCTGCGCGAGCTGGCCACGCTGTTCATCGCTGACAAGGAATACTCCACCGCGCACGACCTGCCGCTGGCCGACGACATGGTGGCCAGCGTTGCCGTGCAGGCCTGCGTGCCGATCCTGAAGCTGGGGCTGCCTTGGTACCGGGGCTGGCACGGCATCGTGCTCTACCCGGGCGAGTTCATCATCCGCCGGACCGTGCAGGACGAGATCGGCCTGGTGCACGGCGTGGTCGAGGAAGCCAGCGGCGAGGCCTGGGAGCACGGGCCGGTGATCCTGTCCTGGCCCGACGTGCACACCCCCGGGGCCGGCATCGACAGCGACCACGAACTGCCGGCCGATACCTACAACGTGGTCATCCACGAGTTCGCCCACAAGCTGGACATGCTCGACGGCGAGCCCGACGGCGTGCCGCCCTTCTCGCGCGTGCTGCACCCGGACATCGACGCGGAAGCCTGGGCCGAGACCTTCCTGACCGAGTACGACCGCTTTGCCGAGGCCTGGGAGGCACGCGACGAGGCCGACTGGGAGCACCCGGAGCGGCTGCCGCCGGCACTGCGCATCATCGACCCATACGGGACCGAGGCGCCGAGCGAGTTCTTTGCCGTGACGTCAGAGGCATTTTTTGTCGAGCCGACCGGGCTGGCGCGGCACTGGCCGCTTGTATACCAGTCGCTGGCCGTCTTCTATCGCCAGGACCCGGCCTCCATGTGATGCTTTTGCCATATTCCTGCGCAACACTTTCTGTGCCGCGCGTGGCGCTGCCTCTTCCCCAAGTATTTGTTTTTCTGCCATAATCCCGGTTTGCCCGTTACCGGCAAGTGGTTCGTTCGTCGCCGCGCCATGCACGCTCTCGCCCTCGGCGGAGAACAGCGGATTGCAACGGACTGGCTACCCAACCAGAAAGGACTCATCATGAAAGAAGGCATTCACCCGAATTACCGCGAAGTCGTGTTCCAGGACATGTCCAGCGACTTCAGCTTCATCACCCGCTCGACCATCCAGACCAAGGACAAGATCGTGAAGGACGGCAAGGAATACCCGCTGGCCAAGATCGAAGTCTCGTCGGAATCGCACCCGTTCTACACCGGCACCCAGAAGATCATGGACACGGCCGGCCGCGTGGAAAAGTTCCGCCAGAAGTTCGGCAACAAGCTGGGCAAGGCTGCGAAGTAAATCGCTTTCAGCGAACCCCGCTTCGCAAGGCCTGCGGACAGATGCTCCGGGGCCTGTGCGAAACAGCAAAGAGGCAGCATCGGCTGCCTCTTTGCTTTTATGCCGGACCACGACCGGTACCGCCGCATTCATTGGATTTACCCCACACCCCGTGAGGCTTCCACGCCATGCCACGGCCCGCGCGGCCGCCGCATGCGCGATACTGTGGCCTTCGCGCCATTGCGCCACGGCCCGACCTGAGCATCGATGCGTCAAGCCAATACCTCCCCCGTCCAGTTGACCGCTGCCGCGACCGGCGCCCTGCCGCGCGCGCTGCTGCTGGCGATCTGCATCATCTATGGCCTGGTCGGCCTGTTCGGCCGCGACCCGTGGAAGAACGAGGACGCCGCCGGCTTTGGCGTGATGTGGCAGCTGGCCACCGGCAACCTGCACGACTGGCTGATGCCGAATATCGTCGGCCGCCCGTACAGCGAGGACGGCCCGCTGGTGTTCTGGATCGGCGCGCTGATGATCCGCGGCTTCGGCAGCTGGCTGGGCGCGGCCGACGCCGCGCGGCTGGCCACGGCGCTGTTCTTCTTCGCGACCTGCGCCTGCATCTGGTACACCACCTACCTGCTGGGCCGGCGCGACGAGGTCCAGCCATTTGCCTACGCCTTCGGCGGCCAGCCCAACGCGCGCGATTACGGCCGCACGCTGGCCGACGGCGCGCTGCTGATCTTCCTGGCCTGCGTGGGCCTGGCCATGCGCGGGCACGAGACCACGCCGCAGGTCGGCCAGGTCGCCTTTATCGCACTGGCCCTGTACGGCATGGTGCGCAGCCTCGACAAGCCCATCCAGGGCAGCCTGGTCTATGGTGCCGCGCTGGGCGGGCTGGCGCTGGCCAGCGGGCCCCTGCTGCCGCTGGCGCTGCTGGGAGGCAGCGCGGTCTGCGCACTGGTGTGCAAGCCGCTGCCGTGGCGGCGCCTGGCCGCCATCGGCATTCCGCTGGCGCTGCTGATGGTGTCGGCGTGGCTGGCGGCCGCCTACTTCGGCGCGGCCGACCGCGACGAGGCGGTGACCTTCATCCGCGAATGGTCGCGCTATGACCGCCGCAGCTACGGCTCGCCCAATGTGGCGACCTTCGGCTTCAACGTGCGCAACCTGTTCCTGTACACGTGGCCGGTCTGGCCGATCGCGGGCTGGGCCTGGATCGCATGGACCGGCATGCGCCGCGCCCCCCATGTGGCGGCGCCGCTGGCGCTGCTGCTGCCGGTGCTGGTGCTGCTGTTCCTGCAGCGCAGTGCCGGCGACGTGCAGTTCATCCTGCTGCTGCCGCCGATGGCCGTGCTGGCCGCATTCGCGCTGCCCACGCTGGCGCGCGGCGTGATCAACGCGATCGACTGGTTCGCGCTGCTGTTCTTCACCATCTTCGGCGGCACGGTCTGGTTCATGTGGATCGCCAAGACCACCGGCTGGCCGCCGCGCATCGCACGCAACGTCTTCCGCCAGCTGCCCGGCTACCAGCATGAGTTCACCATCGCCGCGGTGGTGTTTGCGCTGGCGGCCACGGTCGCGTGGGTGCTGATCGTGCGCTGGCGGCTGTCGCGCGCGCCCAAGCAGATCTGGCGCCCGGTGGTGATTTCCGCCGCCGGCACCACCCTGATGTGGGTCATGGCCATGACGCTGTGGCTGCCCTCGATCAACTACGGCAAGACCTACCGCGACGTGGCCCAGGCTGCGGCGATGGCGCTGCCGCCTGCCTACCAGTGCGTCCAGCCGATCCGCATGGGCGATGCGCAGCTGGCGTCGTTTGCCTATTTCGGCCATATCCGCTTTGGCGGCCCCAACGACGGCTGCGACGTGCTGCTGCGCCATGACGCGGTCGACTATGGCGAGCCGGGCAATATCTCGCATTTCGAGTGGCGGCTGATCTGGGAAGGCCGCCGCCCCGCGGACCGCGACGAGCGCTTCCGCATGTACCGGCTGGTCGATACCGCGCGCGCCGTCCATCCGCGCCCCGACCTGCCGCGGCGCCGCCTGCCGCGCCAGCCCTGAGCCCTTTCCGGCGTCACTACCACCGCAGCGCCTGTCGCACCATCGAACCATTCCGGCCGCAGGCGGCTGCGGGGCTGACCATCCAGCCCTGACCAAGCCTGCCGAGCCCTGAATGACCCTGTTCCAAGACCTTCGCCGTATTGCCAGCCTGGCCGGCCCAGTGCTGGCCGGCCAGCTTGCCGTTATTGCCTTTGGCGTCATCGATACCGCAATGGCCGGGCGCGCCTCGGCGACCGACCTGGCCGCCGTGGGCTTGGGCGGCTCGATCTATGTCACCATCTATATCAGCCTGATGGGCGTATTGCAGGCGCTGTCGCCCATCGCCGGCCAGCTCTATGGCGCCGGCCGCATCGAAGCGATCGGCGCCGAGGTCCGGCAGGCCGCATGGCTGGGCGCCGCGCTGGCGATTCCGGGCGTGCTGCTGCTGGCCTTCCCGGCCCCGCTGCTCGCTTTCGCCAAGGCGCCGCCCGAACTGGTCGAGAAGGCCACTGCCTACCTGCACTTCGGAGCCTTCGGGCTGCCGGCGGCGCTGGGTTTCCGCATCTACTCGGCGCTGAACAATGCGCTGTCGCGCCCGATCATGGTGACGGTGCTGCAGATCGGCGGGCTGGCGCTGAAGGTGCCGCTCAATGCCTGGTTCATCCACGGCGGCCTGGGCGTGCCGGCCATGGGCGGCCCCGGCTGCGGCCTGGCCTCAACGCTGATCAGCTGGGCCTGGTGCATCGCCGGGCTGCTGATCCTGCGCTATGGCAGCGCCTATCACCCGCTGCGGATCTTCAGTATGTGGAGCTGGCCGGCTGCCGCCCCGCTGCGCGCGCTGCTGCGGCTGGGCCTGCCGATGGGCCTGACCTACCTGATCGAGATCACCTCGTTCACGCTGATGTCGATCTTCATCACGCGCCTGGGCACGGTCACGCTGGCCGGGCACCAGATCATCGCCAACCTGGGCGCGGTGGCCTACATGCTGCCGCTGTCGCTGGGGATTGCCACCTCGACGCTGGTGGCACAGCATCTCGGCGCGCGCGACCTGGCCGGCGCCAGCCGCCTTGCCTGGCGCGGCATCCGCATGGCGGTGACGCTGGCGGTGCTGACCGGTGCCCTGCTGTGGCTGCTGCGCAAGCCGGTGCTGCATGCCTACGCGAGCGATCCCGCGGTGGTCGCGGCAGCGCTGCCGCTGGTGCTGTTCGTGGCGTTCTACCAGGCCTTCGACGCGGTGCAGGTGATGACGGCGTTTATCCTGCGCGCGTACAAGATCGCGCTGATTCCGACGCTGATCTACGCCGGCTCGCTGTGGGGCATCGGACTGGGCGGGGGTTATGTGCTGGGCTTCGGGCTGATCGAGGGCATGCCGGCCTTCACGCGCGGCGCCAGCGGCTTCTGGCTGGCCAACAGCATCAGCCTGGCGATTGCAGGCGTGCTGCTGGTGCGGTATTTCAGCCGGGTCAGCAAGGATCCGGAAAACTGACTCTGGCACTGGCCGCCCGCAAGGGCGGCGGCCGCGATTTCAGCAGCCGGAAAAGAAAAACGCCCGCTTGCGCGGGCGTTCTAATTTGGCGGAGTGGACGGGACTCGAACCCGCGACCCCCGGCGTGACAGGCCGGTATTCTAACCGACTGAACTACCACTCCTTAGTCGGCGTCTTCCGAAGCTTCGCTTCAGTCGACTGGGCGTCTGATTACGCCCTGTTGTTATGGCGTCCCCTAGGGGATTCGAACCCCTGTACTCACCGTGAAAGGGTGATGTCCTAGGCCTCTAGACGAAGGGGACAGAAACTTGTTTTACAACGCGTTTTCTGTCTTGCGCTGGAAAGTCCGCCATCATAGCAGGCTTTTTCGCGCCTGGGAAGCTTCTTTTCAGACGCTTCCCAAATTCTGGTGGAGCTAAGCGGGATCGAACCGCTGACCTCTTGCATGCCATGCAAGCGCTCTCCCAGCTGAGCTATAGCCCCGTATCCGGTACGGCTGGACGGTTACTGCTGGAACCACCTTCGCTGCCTGCCGCTTACCGCAGCATTTGCAGCGAAGACAGGATTATATAGCGAATTTCGCAACGAATGCAACATTTTTTATTGCGTTTGCAGCGATTAACGACATAATCCCTCACCCAAAGAAAAACCCGCATGGTGCAAACCATGCGGGTTCAGTTTTGGCGGAGTGGACGGGACTCGAACCCGCGACCCCCGGCGTGACAGGCCGGTATTCTAACCGACTGAACTACCACTCCTTAGTCGGCGTCTTCCGAAGCTTCGCTTCAGTCGACTGGGCGTCTGATTACGCCCTGTTGTTATGGCGTCCCCTAGGGGATTCGAACCCCTGTACTCACCGTGAAAGGGTGATGTCCTAGGCCTCTAGACGAAGGGGACAGAAACTTGTCTTTCAACACGTTCCGTCTGGCGCCACCCCAAACAACCTGGATGACACCTAAATCTTGGTGGAGCTAAGCGGGATCGAACCGCTGACCTCTTGCATGCCATGCAAGCGCTCTCCCAGCTGAGCTATAGCCCCATGGTACTGCCATTTACTGCAACTTGCTGCGCTTTCGCCTGAATTAACTACCGTTTCAGGCGAAGCCAAGATTATATATCAACCATTAATCTTTGCAAGCTCCCGTTTCAGCTTTTTTCGCTTTCCCGTCACTTCAAAAATCAGTTCGGAGATTGCGAAGATCCTTGCGGATCCACCAGCCAGCTTGGTCAGGGACCGCGCTGCAGGGAGAAAGAGATTATGCGCAAGTCCGGCCCGGAGCGCAAGCCCCCGGCGCGGACTTTTTACGACTTTTTATGCAGCTGCCGCCAGGCGGCGCAGCACCGTGTCGCGGCCGAACAGTTCCAGCACCGCATCGATGCCCGGCGTCTGCAGCTGGCCGGCCACCAGCAGGCGCACCGGCATGGCCAGCTTGGGCATCTTCAGGCCGAACTCGGCGAGCACGGCCTTGAAGGTGGCGCTGATGGCTTCGCGCTTCCATTCCGGCAGCGCGGCCAGCTGGGCGGCCAGCACCGCCAGCGCGGGCTGGATTTCCGGGGTCAGGTGCTCGGCCTTGAGCGCGGCTTCCGCCTGCGGCTCGCCGCGATAGAACAGCAGCGCCGCCTGCGCGACCTCCTTCAGCGTATTGGCGCGGTCCTTCACCAGCGCCACCACGCCGGCCAGGTCCGCCCCTTCCACCTTGCCGCCGAGCGCCTCGATAAACGGCTGCGTCAGCGTGGCCAGGCGCTGGTTGTCGCCGACCTTGATGTAGTGGTTGTTCAGCCAGGCCAGCTTCTCGGGGTTGTACTGGGCGGGCGACTTACCCAGGTGCTCCAGGTCGAACCATTCAACGAACTGCTCGCGCGAGAAGATCTCGGCGTCGCCGTGGGCCCAGCCCAGGCGCGCCAGGTAGTTCAGCACGGCTTCGGGCAGATAGCCCTCGTCGCGGTAGCCGGTCACGGCCATCGCGCCATGGCGCTTGCTCATCTTCTCGCCCTGCTCGTTAAGCACGGTCGGCAGGTGGGCGTAGACCGGCGGCGTGCCGCCCAGCGCGCGGATGATGTTGATCTGGCGCGGGGTGTTGTTGACGTGGTCGTCGCCGCGGATCACGTGGGTGATCTTCATGTCGAGGTCGTCCACCACCACGCAGAAGTTGTAGGTGGGGGTGCCGTCCGGGCGCGCGATCACCAGGTCGTCGAGCTCGTCGTTGGAGATCTCGATGCGGCCCTTGACCGCGTCATCCCACACCACGCTGCCGCCGATCGGATTCTTGAAGCGGATCACCGGATCGACCCCTGCCGGCGGCTCGGGCAGAACCTTGCCCGGCTCGGGACGCCAGAAGCCGTTGTAGCGCGGCTTCTCGCCGCGCTCGCGCTGGGCTTCGCGCAGGGCATCCAGCTCTTCGGTGCTCATGTAGCAGCGGTAGGCCAGGCCGGACTCGACCATCTGCGCGACCACTTCGCGATAGCGGTCCATGCGCTGCATCTGGTAGAACGGGCCTTCGTCGATATCCATCTCCAGCCAGGCCATGCTCTCGAGGATCACGTCGACCGCTTCCTGCGACGAACGCTCGACGTCGGTGTCTTCGATGCGCAGGATGAAGTCGCCCTTCATGCGGCGGGCGAAGGCCCAGGGATAGAGCGCGGAGCGGATATTGCCGAGGTGGATAAAACCGGTCGGGCTCGGCGCAAAGCGGGTGCGGACGCGTTGGGTCATGGTCAGGGGCAGAAACAAGAAAGCCCGCGCGCAGCGGCGCGCAGGCTGGTGTATGTGCAGGCCTTGCATTATACCAACGCGCATCCCTCGCCCCGCCCGGCGTGCCGGCGCCGCGCGGAATCATTTATGCTTGCGCCGGTCTGAGGTGATGCCGCTGATTCAGGCTATGCGATGCCAGCCTCCCTGGAGGAGCGCCCGCATCACATCCCGTATCCGCCGGTCCCACCTGATTACTGATCCCGCTTCATGCAACGACGTCATTTCCTCGGCATCTCCGCGGCCGCCCTGCTGGCGGGCTGCTCGTTCGGCCCGCGTCCCGCGCCGCCGCTCGCCACTACCCCGCCCGCGCCGCGGCCCGTCAAGATCGGCCTGGCGCTGGGCGGCGGCGCGGCGCGCGGCTTTGCCCATATCGGCGTGATCAAGGCGCTCGAAGCGCAAGGCATCCATGCCGACCTAGTCACCGGCACCAGCGCCGGCGCAGTCGTGGCGGCGCTTTACGCCAGCGGACTGAATGGCTTCCAGCTGAACAAGCTGGCGCTGACCATGGACGAGGCTGCCATCGCCGACTGGGCCCTGCCCTTCGGCACCCGCTTCGGCGGCTGGCTCAAGGGCGAGGCGCTGCAGAACTACATCAACCGGCTGGTGCAGAACCGGACCATCGAGGCCATGAAGCTGCCGCTGGGCATTGTCGCCACCGATCTCAAGAGCGGCGAGAAAATTCTGTTCCGCCGCGGCAACACAGGCCAGGCCGTGCGCGCGTCGAGCAGCGTGCCCGGGGTGTTCCAGCCGGTGTCGATCCAGGGTCACGACTATGTCGACGGCGGCCTGGTCGAGCCGGTGCCGGTGGATTCCGCGCGCGGCATGGGCGCGGACTTTGTCATCGCGGTCAACATCTCGGCCGACCCGTCGGCGCAGAAGAACGCGGGCCAGAGCGGCGTGCTGCTGCAGACCACCGCGATCATGGGCCAGTCGATCAACAAGATGGCACTGGCGCGCGCCGACGTGGTGATCCGCCCCGAGCTGCCCGATATGGGCGGCAGCGACTTCAACGCCCGCAACCGGGCCATATTGGCCGGCGAACAGGCCACCACGGCGGTGATGGCAACGCTGCGGCAGCGGCTGGAACAGGCCCGCCTGGCACCGGCCGGAACGGTCGCAGTGCAATAGCCGGGAGAGCACGCCTCGCCAAAGCAAAAAGGACTACCGCAGCAGTCCTTTTTGCTTGAAGCGTGCCGGAACCTCAGCCGCCGTACATCGATGCGCGGACGACCTTGGGGTCGTAGCGCTTGAGCGTCTCGACCATGTCGCCGAGGCCATCGGCGCCGCCCTCCTTGCCATCCTCGATGCGGCGGGCGCCGTTGTAGCGGGTCACCCAGTAAGACGCACGCATGTCGTCGACACGGATCTTGCTGCCCGTGGACGGGGCATGCACGAACTTGTTGTCGCCGATATAGATACCGACGTGCGAGAAGGTCTGGCGCATGGTGTTGAAGAACACCAGGTCGCCCGGACGCAGGTCGGTGGCCGCCACGGTGGTGCCGACACGGCTGATTTCGACAGAGCGGCGCGGCAGCATGAAGCCGAAGGTGTCCTGGAACACGTAGCGGACGAAGCCGCTGCAGTCCAGGCCGGATTCGGGGCTGTTGCCGCCGAAGCGGTAACGCACGCCAATCAGGCCCAGCGCATTCATGACCAGGTCGCCAGCCTTGCTGGCAACGTTGCTGGTGGAATTCACCACCGACGACAGCAAGCCCCGCTTGCCTTCCGCATGCGAATCCGCGGCGTGGGCCGTGGCATCGATACGGGCGTCGGCATCCTTGAATACCGTATCCGCCAGCACTCCATTCGACACAGTCGCACCGCAGGCAATGGCAATTCCGACGGCGGCACGCGCCAGGGAATGAAGTACCGATCGCTGCATTGGTTCTCCCGTTGATCGTTCCACAGCAAGCCCCGGCACAAGTCCGGGGCAGCTGGGTATATGTGAAATTCGCGTGAACTTCGCGAGAAATTCATGTGAACCTGCGGGGTGAACCCTATGCAACATCCGCACCAGGCTTACCGGGCCTGTTTTGCACCGCAATCGTGCCATGCACGATCCAATGCGTCGGACGGACCACCCCCAAAACTAGTTCTCGCGGGATGGTAAAGGGTTGTCATTCACATGTCAAAGTTCGTTACAAATTCGCCGGATTTGACTGGCGAATCAAGGATATAGGCGGGAGTTCGCACCTTGTTTATCGGATTGATCCGAACCACCGGATGCTAGCCAGGCGGGGCCGCGGCGTTGCTGCGCCGCACACCTGCGGGTCAGCCAGCGCCGACCTGCGCCGCCGCCATCAGCTTGCGCGTATAGGGGTGCTGGGGTGCGCCCAGCACCGCTTCGGTGTCGCCGGCCTCGACCACCTCCCCTGCCTTCATCACGAAAACCCGATGCGCCATGGCGCGGATCACCGCCAGGTCATGGCTGATGAACAGGTAGGTGAGGTTGTACTTGTGTTGCAGCTGGGACAGCAGCGCCAGCACCTGCTGCTGGATCGACACGTCCAGCGCCGAGGTGGGCTCGTCCAGCACCAGGATCTGCGGCTTGAGGATCAGCACCCGGGCAATCGCGATGCGCTGCCGCTGCCCGCCCGAGAATTCGTGCGGATAGCGGCCCAGCGCGGTGCGGTCCAGGCCGACCTCGCGCAGGGCTTCGATCACGCGCTGGCGCGTGCCCTCGTGCGACAGGCCGGGCTGGTGCAGCGCCAGGCCTTCTCCGACGATCTGCTCGATGGTCATGCGCGGCGCCAGCGAGCCGAACGGGTCCTGGAACACCACCTGCATGCGCGCGCGCAACTGGCGGCGATCGTCGCGCGTCGCGGTGTCGAAGCTGCGGCCGAGGAAATGGATGGTGCCGCCGCTCTTGCGCTGCAGCGCCAGCACGGTATGCGCCAGCGTGGTCTTGCCCGAACCGGACTCGCCGACGATGCCGACGGTCTCGCCCTCGCGCAGCTGGAAGTCCACGTCCTTGACCGCCGCAAACTGGTCCTTGCCGAACCAGCCGGCCAGCCCGCGGCGCTTGCGCGCGTAGTTGACGCTCAGCTTGCGCGCTTCCAGCAGCACCGGCGCCAGCGGCACCAGCGGCAGCACCTCGCGCCTGGGGCGGCTGTCGATCAGCTTGCGGGTGTAGGGGTGCTGGGGGGCGGCAAACAGCTGCGCGGTCTCGCCGGTCTCGACCAGCACGCCCTTCTCCATCACGCCCACGCGCTGGGCAAAGGAACGCACCAGGTTGAGGTCATGGGTGATCAGCATCACCGCCATGCCGAACTCGGCCTGCAGGTCGCGCAGCAGGTCCATGATCTGGGCGCGGATGGTTACGTCCAGCGCCGTGGTCGGCTCGTCGGCGAGCAGCAGCTTGGGGCGGCAGGCCAGCGCCATGGCAATCATGGCGCGCTGGCGCTGGCCGCCCGAGAGCTGGTGCGGGAAGCTGTCGAAGCGGTGCGCGGCGTCGCTGATGCCGGTGCGCTCCAGCAGCGCGATGGCGCGCTCGCGCGCGGCGCGGCGGTCCAGGCCCTCGTGCAGCGCCAGCGTCTCGACGATCTGGTTGCCGATGGTGTACAGCGGATTGAGCGCCGTCATCGGCTCCTGGAAAATCATCGCGATCTCGGCGCCGCGGATGCCGCGCATCTCGCGGTCCGACACCTCCAGCAGGTTCTTGCCCTCGAAGCGGATCGCGCCGTCGTAGTAGGCGTCTTCCACCAGCCGCAGCATCGCCAGCGCGGTCACGGTCTTGCCCGAGCCCGACTCGCCCACCAGCGCGTAGCGCTCGCCCGCGCGCAGGTCGAAGCTGACTTCACGCACGGCACGGGTGGCATGCTCGCCGTGGCCGAAGGTGACGGAAAGCTTGTCGACGCACATCAGCGTGGAACCGGGCGCCGGCGCCGCGGCCGGCGCCTCGGCCGGCTGGATCACGGGAGACACCGCGGTCATGGCGTGGCCTCCGGTGCCGCCCCGGTCGGCGCGCCGGCCGGGATCTTGGGTTCGACCCGGCCGCGCAGCGCCGCCAGGCCCAGGCGGGTATCGAAGGCATCGCGCAGCGCGTCGCCCATGAAGGTCAGCAGCAGCAGCGTGACCACCAGCACCGCGAAGGTCGACAGCGAAATCCACCACGCATCCAGGTTGGCCTTGCCCTGCGCCAGCAGCTCGCCCAGGCTGGGCGTGGTCGGCGGCACGCCCATGCCGAGGAAGTCCAGGCTGGTCAGCGCCAGGATCGCGGCGCTCATGCGGAACGGCAGGAAGGTGATCACCGGGGTCAGGCTGTTGGGCAGGATATGGCGCCACATGATCTGCACATTGGACAGGCCCAGCGCGCGCGCGGCCTTGACGTAGTCGAGCGAGCGGTTGCGGTAGAACTCGGCGCGCACGTAGTCGGACAGGCCCATCCAGCCGAACAGCGACAGCAGGATGATCAGCAGCGCCAGGCTGGGTTCGAAGATCGAGGCAAAGATGATCAGCAGGTACAGCTCCGGCATCGAGCTCCAGATCTCGATGGCACGCTGCGAGAACAGGTCGAAGCGCCCGCCGAAGAAGCCCATCAGCGCCCCGCTCAGCGTGCCCACCAGCACCCCGATCACGGTCAGCGCCAGGCTGAACAGCACCGACACGCGGAAGCCGTACAGCAGACGGGCCAGGATGTCGCGGCCGCGGTCGTCGGTGCCCAGCCAGTTCTCTGCCGACGGCGGCGCCGGGTTGGGCTCCTTGGCAAAGTAGTTGAGCGAGTCGTACGAATAATGGTTCAGCGGGAACACCGCGAAGTTGCCGTTGGTGGTGATGCGGTCGCGGATATACGGATCGAGGTAGTCCGCGGGCGTGGCGAAATCGCCGTCGAAGGTGGTTTCCGGGTAGACCTTGACGATGGGGAAATACCATTCGCCCTTGTAGTGCACCACCAGCGGCCGGTTGCTGGACAGCAGCTCGGCGCCCAGGCTCAGCACGAAGATGACCACGAAGATCACCAGGCTCCAGTAGCCGCGCCGGTTGCGGCGAAAGCGCTGCCAGGCGCGCTGGCGCGGCGAAGGCGAATGCGGCAGCCCGTTGGGGGCCGCGTGCGTGAACAGTTTCATCGGTGCAAGCCCTCGAAATGGATGCGCGGATCCACCAGCACGTAGCAGACATCGGAGATCAGGCGCGTGACCAGCCCGATCAGCGTGAACAGGTAGAGCGTGCCCAGCACCACCGGATAGTCGCGCCGCAGCACCGCCTCATAGGACAGCAGGCCCAGCCCGTCGAGCGAGAACAGCGTCTCGATCAGCAGCGAGCCGGTGAAGAAGGCGCCGATGAACGCGGCCGGGAATCCCGTCACCAGCGGGATCAGCGCGTTGCGGAACACGTGCTTCCACAGCACGCGGCGCTCGCCCAGGCCCTTGGCGCGCGCGGTCAGCACGTATTGCTTGCGGATTTCCTCGAGGAAGGCATTCTTGGTCAGCATGGTGACCACCGCGAAGCTGCCCACCACCGATGCCGTGATCGGCAGCACCAGGTGCCACAGGTAGTCCATCACCTTGCCCATCAGCGAGAGCTGCTCCCAGTTGTCGGAGGTCAGCCCGCGCAGCGGGAACCACTGCACGAAGGTGCCGCCGCCGAACAGCACCAGCAGCAGCACGCCCAGCACGAAGCCGGGGATGGCATAGCCCACCAGCACGATGATGCTGGTCACCACGTCAAAGCGGCTGCCCGCGCGGATGGCCTTGGAAATGCCCAGCGGCACCGATATCAGGTAGGTCAGGAAGAAGGTCCACAAACCCAGGCTGACCGACACCGGCAGCTTGGACTTGACCAGCTCCCACACGCTGCGGTGCTGGAAATAGCTCTGGCCCAGGTCGAACTGGGCAAAGCGCTTGAGCATCAGGAAGTAGCGCTCCAGCGGCGGCTTGTCAAAGCCGTACAGGGCCTGGATCTCCTTGATCTTCTCGGGGTCGACGCCGCGCCGCCCGCGGTATTCGGCGCCGCCGCCGCTGGCTTCGCCGGCACCGCCCCGCCCTTTCAGTTCCATCATCATCTGCTCGACCGGGCCACCCGGCACGAACTGGATCACCACGAAGGTCAGCGTGATGACCCCGATCAGCGTCGGGATCATCAGCAGAATGCGCTTGAGCAGGTAGGCAAGCATCGGCCGGTCCTCTTCCTTGTCTTGGTCGCGGCGGGCGCGTCAGCGCGCCTGCGGCTGCAGGTCCGTGCGCCACCATTGGCTCAGGATCCAGCCTTCGGCCGTGTAGTAATAGGGAAGGCGCTCCGGGTAGGCCAGCGTCTTGCGGTATGACACGCGGTGCGATGCGCTGTACCAGTTCGGCACGATGTAGTAGCCATGCATCAGCACCCGGTCCAGCGCCCGCCCGGCGGTGACCAGCTCCTGCCGGGTATGGGCGTGCAAGACGTTGTCCACCAGCTTGTCGACCACGGGCGACTTCAGCCCGAACAGGTTGTCCGAGCCCGGCGTGCCGGCCGCCTCGCTGGAAAAGCGGTCGCGCAGCTCGTTGCCGGGGCTTTGCGAGTCGGGAAAGCGGATCGACACCATGTCGAAGTCGAAATCCTCCAGCCGCTTCTGGTACAGCGCAAAGTCCGTGGTGCGCTGGTTCACCTGGATGCCAAGCTTCTCCAGGTTGCGCACATAGGTGGTGATGACGCGGCTCATGGCGCCGCCGTCGTCGAGGAACTCGAACACCAGCGTCTCGCCCTTGGCGTTGCGCAGCGCGCCATCCGTATAGGTCCAGCCGGCCTGGGCCAGCAGGCGCCGTGCCTGGCGCAGGTTGTCGCGCAGCGAACGCGGCGCCGCAGTGCTGGGCTGGACCACGTCCGGGCCGAACACCTCCGGCGGCAATTCCGCGCGCAGCGGCTCAAGCAGCGCCAGCTCGCCCGGGCCGGGCCGGCCATCGAAGGTGGCGCTGGCGGCCAGCTCGCTGTTGGAGAACCAGCTGTCCAGCCGCCTGTAGGCGCCGTAGAACAACTGCCGGTTCAGCCATTCGAAGTCCAGCGCAAGGATCAGGGCCTGGCGCACGCGCACGTCCTGGAACACCGGCTTGCGCATATTCATCACGAAGCCCTGCATGCCGGCACCGTTGCGGTGCGGGAACTCGGTCTTCAGCAGCTCGCCGTTGCGAAAGCGGGTGCCCTGGTAGCTCTTGGCCCAGTTCTTGGCCTTGTATTCGACGATGGCGTCGAACTCCCCTGCCTTGAAGGCCTCGAGCTTGGCGGTCTCGTCCTTGTACAGGCGGTAGGCCACGCGCGCGAAATTGAAGGTGCCGCGGCGCACCGCGAGATCCTTGCCCCAGTACTTCGGGTCGCGCTGGAAGATGATGCCGCGGCCGGCGTCATAGCGCTCGATCAGGTAGGGGCCGCTGGTGACCGGCGGCTCGAAGGTCAGCTTCTCGAACGGGACCTTGGCCGTCCATTTCTTCGAGAACACCGGCAGCGAGCCTACGATCAGCGGCAGCTCGCGGTTGCGCTGCTTGAATTCGAAGCGCACCGTGCGCTCGCCGGCGACGATCACCGCCTTCACATCGGTACACATGCTGCGATAGCCCGGACTCGAGGCCTTGCTCATCAGCATGTCATAAGAATATTTGACATCCGACGCCAGCACCGGGTCGCCATTGGAGAAGCGCGCCTGGGGCCGGATGGTGAACGTGACCGACAGCTCGTCCGGCGCCACCGTGACGTCCTCGGCGAGCAAGCCATAGGCGCTCGCGCTCTCGTCGGCGCTGCTGATCAGCAGCGACTCGAACATCAGCGCGTTCAGGCCGGGCGCCGACGTGCCCTTCAGCGTGAACGGATTGAACTTGTCGAAACTGGTGCGCCGGTCCGGATTGGCGAGTGTCAGCGTGCCGCCGGCGGGTGCATTGGGATTGGCATAGTCGAAATGCCGGAAATCCGCCTGGTACTTCAGGTCCCCGTGCAGCGCGAAGCCATGCGCCGCCAGCGCCAGATTGGAAAAGAGAGAGACCCCCGCCGCCAGCGCCATGGCCAGCCCGCTTGCAACCCAACCGCGCAGTACCGCATCCCGCCGGAAGCACTGCCATGCCGCCTGAAGCGGCCAACGTGCTTGAATAGGCATCCCGTTGGATTCCTCCACTATGACCTGTGGGGCCCGGCATTCTGTGGCCGGGCCAAGTATGAGACAATTTTACATGCGTCCGGGGTGGCGCCAGCCATCCGGACATTCCCTCTGCGCGGCGCAATAAAAACGACCGCAAGACAGCAAAGGCACGCACACGGCCGCACGGCGGACGCACGAAGCGTGCCTGATACACCACCTTGGAGAACTTATGGGATTTCTGGCAGGTAAGCGGATCCTGATCACCGGCTTGCTCTCTAACCGGTCGATCGCCTATGGCATCGCATCGGCGTGCAAACGCGAAGGCGCCGAACTAGCCTTCACCTATGTCGGCGAACGGTTCAAGGACCGGATCAGCGACTTTGCCAAGGAATTCGGCAGCGACCTGGTGTTCGAATGCGACGTCGGCAGCGACGAGCAGATCGCCGCGACCTTCGCCGCGCTGGGCCAGCGCTGGGATAAGTTCGACGGCCTGGTGCACTCGATCGGCTTCGCGCCGCGCGAGGCGATCGCCGGCGACTTCCTGGAAGGCCTGTCGCGCGAAGGTTTCCGCATCGCCCATGACATCTCCGCCTACAGCTTCCCGGCGCTGGCCAAGGCCGCGCTGCCGCTGCTGTCGGACAAGGCCTCGCTGCTGACGCTGACCTACCTGGGCGCCGAGCGCGTGGTCCCCAACTACAACACCATGGGCCTGGCCAAGGCCTCGCTGGAAGCCAGCGTGCGCTACCTGGCCTCGTCGGTCGGTCCGCGCGGCATCCGCGCCAACGGCATCTCCGCCGGCCCGATCAAGACCCTGGCCGCCTCGGGCATCAAAGGCTTCGGCAAGCTGCTCGGCCACTTCGAGCAGGCCGCGCCACTGCGCCGCAACGTCACCATCGAAGAAGTCGGCAACGTGGCCGCCTTCCTGCTGTCCGACCTGGCCAGCGGCGTGACCGGCGAGATCACCTATGTCGACGGCGGCTTCAACGTGGTCGGCGCCAGCGTCGCGGACGCAGAGTAAGCCCGTCCCGCCAGCGGATGCATGAAAAAGGGGTGCCCGATGAGGCACCCCTTTTTTGTTCCTTGCAGACCTGGTGCGCACACCAGGTCCGCCTGCATCACGCTTGCGCCGCGGCTGGCGCGCCCTGCCGACCCATGCTCAGCATCGACCACGCATAGACCACCAGGCCGCCCAGCGCCAGCAGCAGGCCGACCCAGCCGGTGGACTCCCAGCCGTAGCCGGCGGCAATGGTCACCCCGCCCAGCCACGCGCCGAGCGCGTTGGCCATGTTGAAGGCCGAGTGGTTGAGGGCCGCGGCCAGCGTCTGCGCGTCGCCGGAGACATCCATCAGCCGGATCTGCAAGGCCGGGCCCAGTGCCACCGTGGTGCCCACCAGCAGCACATTGATGGCAGCCAGCCAGGGATGCGACGCGGTCAAGGCGAAGGCGCCCAGCACCAGCGCCGCCCACACCAGCACGCCGCCGATGGTCGGCATCAATGCCTTGTCGGCCAGCTTCGCGCCGGCAAGGTTGCCCGCCACCGTGCCGATGCCGAACAAGGCCAGCACCACCGGGATGCCCGCCGCCGGCATATGCGCCAGCTCCAGCATGGTCGGCTTGATATAGCTGAACACCGAGAACATGCCGCCGAAGCCGATCGCGCCGATACCGAGCGTCAGCCAGACCTGCTTGCGCTTGAGCGCCGACAGTTCGCGCAGCGGGCTGGCGCACCGGTCGGCCGGCACGAACGGGACCCACCGCCACACCAGCAGCGCCGTCAGTGCGCCGAGGGCACCGACAATCAGGAAGGCCGAGCGCCAGCCCAGCCAGGTGCCGACCGTGGCGGCGATCGGCACGCCCACCAGCGTGGCAGTGGTCAGGCCCAGCATCACCAGCCCCACCGCCTGCGCGCGCCGTTCGCGCGGGACCAGGCTGGCGGCCACCAGCGCCGCCACGCCAAAGTACGTGCCATGCGGAAAACCCGTGAGCAGGCGCGCCACCATCATCGACAGATAGGAAGGCGCCAGCGCGCTGGCGATATTGCCGGCGGCAAACACCGCCATCAGCGCGATCAGCAGGTTGCGCCGCGGCCAGCGCGCGCCCAGCACCGCCAGCAGCGGCGCGCCGATGACCACGCCCAGCGCATAGGCGCTGATCAGGTGGCCGGCTTGCGGGATGGAGATGGCGAGGTCGCTGGCGGCATCGGGCAGCAGGCCCATGATGACGAATTCGCCGGTGCCGATGCCGAAGCTGCCGACCCCGAGCGCCAGCAGCGGCAGGCGGCCGGATGGATTGCGATCGCGGGAAGAAACGGAAGCGTCTGCGCCGCGGACGGGATCCGCGGCGGAATGTGCATGTGGGGCGGCCATGTACAGGATTGCAGGATGTTCAACAAAATGCCGCCCGCTGACGGGCGAGGTCAGTGCCCTCGCCTCTGATCGATCCAGCGTGCTCCTGTGCGGCGCGCAGGCTGTATTGTGCGGCAAAACCGCAAATCTTGCCCGCGCCGGCCTGACTGGCCGGCGTTGCTTACTTGGTCACGTGGACCAGCCGGTGCCACCAGTACCGAAGCGAGTGCTTCGCTATGCCGAACACCGGCTTGTGGTGGATACCCACCCGGATGATGTAGCCGTAGACCCCGACCAACACGGCCAGGAACACAAGGGACCAGACGATCCCTGCACTGTCGGTCTCAGTCATTTCTTCTTCTTGGCGACCTCATCGTGCCCGCGAAACTGGACCGTGCTGAAGGGTGAGGCCGGCACGGATGGCTTCTTCGGTTGCTTGGGTTTCTTGGCTTCGCGGCTGCTGCGTAGTTGACTCTTGGCCATGATGGGCTCCTGAATGGCTTGCCTGGAGATAATGGCAATCCCAGCATACGCGCTAAATCGCCGGCGAAAGAAATATCTTTCGCGAAGACCGCGGCCATGCGCTCCAGCAGGCCGCGGGGACACATGCCCAGCTCGCGGGAAACAGGCGCATACTAGGGGCGGCAGCACCGGCTGGCGCCAGCAAGCCCAACACGCACGGCGTACCGTGACCGGACAGGAGTCTGCAATGGCACTGAATTTTCCCAATCCCAGCCGCAGCTACGATGCGGCGCGGCACTGCGTTTGCTTCTGGGGCTACGACAACGCGCGCGAAGTGGCCTTTCAGGTCACTGACGAAATCCTTCTGCGCCTGAGCCACCAGGGTGCCGCGGAAGAATCCGCCCTTCTCGCCACCTTCGACCATCATCGGGACCAGATCCTGCAACTGGCCAGGGACCTCTACAACCCCGGGGAACGTACCACCTACACGATTTCCTGACCGGAAAAACGCAGCGCGGCGGGCCAGCTTTCGCAGAGATCGGGATGCATCGATTGCCCAGCCCCGCCCGCGATTCGGCATCCGATATTAGAACCGTCCCAGTCCCGGCCCGGGCTGCGCCCGACGCCCCCATCCCTATGGCCGCTCGTCCTGCCGCAGCCTGGCCGGGTTGCGCTTGATCACGTCCAGCACCGCCGCGGTCATCACTGCGGTGGAGACGCCGAACATCAGGATGCCGTTGGCCGCCTCGAGCGGCCCCAGCAAGCGCCGGGCTTCGGACATGACGATATCGCCGTAGCCCAGCGTGGCGAAGTTCACGCCCGAGTGATAGAGCGCGGTAGCGAAATCGCCGAACTCGCCCAGCAGCATGAACAAGACGGCCCAGATCGCCATCTGCACGAAATTGCCAAGCAGCATCAGCATCATCACAACCGACAACAGCAGGACGTCCTGCCACAGCGATTCGCGGCCTTGCCGGGCATGCTTGAAGCGCACGTAGTAGCGCAGGCAGATGGCCACGAAGAGCGCCTGCAGCAGCAGGCACAGCAGCATTACGGGAAGGCCGATCAGCAGGTTGCTCAGCACGACCGGCCTCTTCAGCGGGCGCGCCGTCGTGCGCCGCGCGGCTGGTCGAGCAGCTCGATCATCAGCCAGGCATACAGCGTGACGCCGATAAACAGGCCCATGCGCACGGCGAAGGCGGTATAGACATCCTTTCCGGCCGCGCTGTCCTGCACGGACTGGCCCAGCAGGATGATCAGCGTCACGAGAGTGTTCACCCAGAAGCCTGGCGGGTACCGCGACGGGCTGAGGCCATACAGCTTGCGCGCCGCCAGCAGGCCGAACAGCAGCATCCACAGGAAGTACATCCACAAATGTACGAACAGGCTGAGTGCACACCAGAACACGATGGCCAGCACGCCGCCGAACATGGTCGAGCCAAGCAGCTCCCGCCCGGCGCCGCGTGCCGTGGTGGTGCAGCTTTGCCGGCCGAGGCTGACCGCTTTCATGATGATCGGGATGTACGCGGCCGGATCGTTCAGCGCCAGCAGGAAGGCCGGCATCACCACCAGCGCCGCGCGCAGCGCAATCCAGGCGGCCTGGTCATCCGGCAGAGCCTTGGCCGCAGGCCGCGCCTGCGCGCCGGACGGTTCGGGAAACAGCCAGTGGCCAAGTGTCAGCACCGCGACCGCGACGAGCAGTCCCTTGACCAGGGCATCGATGACCATGACCGCCAGCCCGAAATCGATGGTGCCCGCCGCCGAGATCATGGTCAGGCCGACCACCAGCAAGGTGGAGACCAGGTTATTGCCGCCGCGCAATCCGTAGCGAAAGGCCAGGAACAGGCACAGGCCGATCATCAGCACGCCGCTGACGGGATAGTAGCGCAGCAAGGGGATCAGCAGCAGGCCGGTGCCGGTGGTCAGCATCACGACCAGCACCAGGCCCAGCCCGGCCTTGGCCGACATCGGCTGGTTGACGCTGGCCAGCAGGAATACGCCGAGCACCGGCGCGAGCATGGGGATCGGCAGGCCCAGGCCGAAGCTGGCCGCCAGGCACAGCGCGGTGCCGCTGGCCAGGCGCAGCGAACGCTGGGCGCGTGGATCGCGCGCGGGCAACGGCAGCGCCGGGGCGTCAGTAGACATAGGAAAGCCAGCTCATCAGGTACAGGAATACGCGGCCGAGCGGATTGAGCGGGTTGCCCTGGGTGGGAAACGCCATGACTTCGGCCTGCCCGCCCACGCGAATGCCCCGCATCGAGGCGAGTTCGCCCTGGGCAAACTCGACCACCACCGGGAAGCGTTGTGCCGGACGCAGCCAGTCTCGGCTGTTCTGCACCGTCGGCAAGCTGCCCGGCGGCGTGCTCGGGCCGACGTTGACGCCATAGCCAACGCTGCGCACACGGCCTTCGAAGATCCTGCCCGGCAGCGCATCCAGCACGATGGCAACCGGCGTGCCGGGTTCGACACGGCCCAGGTTGTTCTCGGTCATCTCCGCGCTGATCCACAGATCGTGGATCGCGATCAGCGTCATGACCGGGTTGCCGGCTGCGGCAAACTGGCCGGCGTCGGTGCGCAGGTCGGTGACCAGCCCGGCGGCGCGCGCCCGCACCCGCGTATTGGCAAGATCCAGTTCGGCCTTTTCCAGGGCGGTGGCGGCGCTGCGCAGCTTGGCGTTCTCTTCCTCGCTGCCCCCCTGCTGTTCGCGCGCACGCTGGACCTCGGCCTTGGCGGCGGCGACCTGGCTGACAGCCTGCTCGAGGCTGGCCCGCGCCACCTCCAGACGGCGCAGGGAGATGGTGCCGGGATCATCGCTGTACAGGCGCTCCAGGCGATCGCTGTCCTGGCGCGCCTTGAGCTCGTTGGCGCGTGCTGCGCGCAGCGATGCCTGCGCCGATTCGATGCCGGCGGTGCTGGCGCCGATCTGCCGGCGTGTCGACTCCAGATCGGCGCGGGCGCGGTCCACGGCAATCTTGTAGTGCTGGGGATCGACCTCGAACAGGACAGTGCCTGCCGCGACGTCCTGGTTGTTGCGCACATGGACCTTGGTCACGCGCCCGGACACTTCCGCCGCAACCGGCACCACGAAAGCCTGTACCCGCGCCTGCTGCGTGTACGGGGTCAACCGGTCGGCAAACAGGTACCAGGCCAGGCTGATGACGATCAGCAAGAGCACCCAGCGCACGCCCTTCCTTGCCGGGTCGGCGGCGGGCGGCGGTGCGCTGGGCGCTGGGGCTGCGGGGGGTTGCGGGGCATCGCTCATCGGCACTCGCTCAGGGAGATCTACCTCTGCTTCACAGGGAGGCTGGCACCGGCGGACGGCGGGCCTGGTTCATCCAGCAGGTTCCCCCAGTCGGTGCGTTGCTGCATCTGCTCACGGGTGGCCGGGTCCACCAGTGGCTGCTCGCTGTGCCAGCCGCCGCCGAGCGCCTTGTACAACGCGATCAGGTTGCTGACGGCATTGCTGCGGTTGACCAGGTAGGTGTCCTGCTGGGCGGCCAGCGCACGCTGGGAATCCAGCACGCGCTGGAAGTCCGAGTAGCCTTCGCGGTAGAGCGCGTTGGCCAGCGTCAGCGAACGCCTGGCGGCCAGCGCGCTGTCGCGCAGGATCTGCTCGCGCTCCAGCGCCTTGATCAGGGCACTGGCGGCATCGTCGGCCTCGCGCGCCGCCTGGCGCACGGCATCCTGGTAGGCGACGATCAGCTGCTGCAGGCGGGCGTCCTGCACGCGCACGGTGTTCTTGATGCGGCCATAGTCGAACACGTTCCAGCGCAGGCTGGGGCCGCCGATCAGGGCCAGGCTGTTGGGCGTACCGGCCAGCGTGCTGGCAGACCAGACAATGCTGCCCAGCAGCGTCAGCGACGGATAGAGATCGGCTTCGGCCACGCCGATCAGCGCCGATTGCGCGGCGATCTGCAGCTCGGCGGCGCGGATGTCCGGACGGCGCGAGAGCAGGCTGGCGGGCACGTCCTGCAGTACCGCGCGATCGATCAGTGGAATCACCCCTTCCTTGCCCGCCAGTTCCGGCAGCTCCGGCAACGGGCCTGGCGGGCGGCCCATCAGCACCGCCAGGGCATTGCGGGTGCGCATGATCTGGCTTTCAAACTCAGGGATGGTGCTCAGGGTGCCCAGGTACTGCGTCTTCGCTTGCTGCAGGTCGAGCTCGTCGGTCTCGCCGCTCTTGAACAGCCGCTCGGTGATTTCAAGGCTGCGCTTTTGCAGCGCCGCGTTTTCGCGAGCGATGCGCAGCCGTGCCTCGGCCGTGCGCAGCGCAAAGTAGGTCTCTGCCACCTGGGCGCGCAGCAGCACCAGCACATCGTCGCGGTTGGCGCGGGCGGCAAAATAGACAGCATCGGCAGACTCGATGGCGCGGCTGAAGCGGCCCCAGAAATCGAGTTCCCAGCCGATATCGAAGCCCGCGCTGTATTGCCAGAAGCGGCTGTTCTGCGGGTTGAGGCCGCCGGCCTGCCGGCGGTCCGTGTACAGGGCATCGGCACTGGCCTGCTGCAGTTGCGGGAAGCGCCCGCTCTGGGCAATGCCCAGTTGGGCGCGCGCTTCCATCACGCGCAGGCCGGCAATCCGCAGGCTGGCATTGTGCGCGTCGGCTTCGGCGATCAGGCGTTCGAGCGTCGGGTCGGCAAAGACCTGCCACCACTCGCGGATGTCGGGCTGGGCCCGCTGCTCGGTCGCCTGCTCAAGCGCCGGGCTGTGCCACTGCTGCGTCCAGGGTTCATGCTGCGGCTGGAAATCGGGCCCCAGGCGCGCGCAGCCGCCAAGGCAGCAGGCGCCGGCCAGCAATGCGCGCAATGGATGATTCCAGCGCGACATGGGCGGCCCGGACCACTTCAGGTCTGTTGCTGGTTGCCGGGATCCGCCTGCAGCGGCGGGTCTTCCACCCATTGCCAGAACAGCTGATACCCGACCGCAAGCACCACCGGACCGATGAACAGGCCGATCACGCCGCCTGTCACCATGCCGCCCAGGGCACCGATCAATACCACCGGCATCGGCACATCGACGCCGCGCCCGAGCAGCAGTGGCTTGAGCACGTTGTCGGCCAGTCCCGCAACGAAGACGTAGATGGAGAAGACGATGGTGGCAACGCTGGCACCTTCCGTGGCAAAGACATAGATGATTACCGGCACCGTGATCAGCGTGGCCGGCAACTGCGCGATGCCCAGCAGCAGCACTGCCATGGCCAGCACGCCCGCGGCAGGAACCCCCTTGATCACAAAGCCTATGCCGATCAGCAGCATCTGGATGAAGGCGATGCCGACCACACCCTGCGCCACCGCGCGGATGGTCGCCGTGCATAGCGTGGCGATGCGCTGGCCCCGCTCCAGGCCGAAAATGCGCGAGGCAATCTGCACGGCGCTACGGTTGCCGGCCTCGCCGTAGGCCATGAAAATGCCCCCGATAATCAGCGCGAAGACGAAGATCAGCAGCCCCTTGCCGATGCCGGCGGCTGCGGCCAGCACGGCCAGAGTGATTGCCTTGAGCTGAGGCGCCAGCGTCTGCATCAGGCCGGCCAGGTCCGAGGCGGCTTGCAGCCAGAAGTCATACAGGCGCTGGCCAACCAGCGGCCAGCTGGCTACCGACTCATGCGGTGGCGGAATATGAATGCCTTCGCTCTTGACGATGGCGATCGCATGCTCCATCGAGTCAATCATGGCGGCGCCCAGCAGGTAGGCTGGCAGCGCAATGATGGCAATGGCGGCCAGCACGATCAGCGTGGCGGCGCGGCCGTCCTTGTTGCCCAGCCGGCGCCTGAGCCTGACCTGCAGCGGGTAGATGGTCACCGCCAGGATCACGGACCAGACAATGAGATCAAGGAAGGGGCGGAATATCCGGAAGCAGAAGATGGCCAGCACCGCGATCAGCCCGGCACGGATCAGGACATCGAGTAGTCCGCGGGACAGCGCTCTCTCTGAAGTGGGCGTGGGCAACATCGCTGGTCTCCCTGCAGATCACCGCAAAGGTATCGGATCGGCAGCCTCACCGCCGGCCCTCACCAAGCCGGGTTAAGTACCGGTCTCTTGGGAAGGTGAAATCCAGTCTAGACGAGTGACCCGGCCGGAACAACCTCAAGACGTATGCCAATCGCTACATGGGAAGGACGTCGGTGCCACGAGCGTGACAGACCAGGCGGGGAATCGCCCGGCGGGAATCAGTAACCTGAATCCATGGGATGACCCCAAGGGGCTGGCGCGTCCTAGAGGATTCGAACCTCTGACCGCTCGCTTAGAAGGCGAGTGCTCTATCCAACTGAGCTAAGGACGCGAAGGCGTGCATTCTACCGCAGCGCCGCTGCGCAGTGACAAGCGGCGCATATCAGGAGGCGGCACGCGGCTGTCCGCGCGTGATGTAGTGGCCATCGTCCGCGCCGCCATCGGCGCCCGCCTCGCTGCCTGCCGGATGCAGGGACACGCAGTTGCGCCCTTTCAGCTTGGCGTCGTATAGCGCACGGTCCGCGCGTCGCATCAGCGCATCGGCGCCTTCGCCCGGCTGCCGCGCCGCCAGGCCGATGCTGACGGTATAGGCGATCGGATCGGGTTCAGACGGGCATGGCGTGGCGCGCACCGCCGTGGCCAGCCGCAGGCAGGCCAGCCGGCCCTGCTCCAGCGCCGTATCCGGCATCAGGATGGCAAATTCCTCGCCGCCCAGGCGCCCCGCCACCTCGAGCTGGCCAAAATTCTTGCGCAGTTGCCCGGCGAAATGCCGCAGCACGCTGTCGCCCGCCAGGTGGCCGTAGACATCGTTGATTGCCTTGAAGTGATCGAGGTCGACAAAGGCCACCGTCAGGGGCTTGCGCTGCCGCTCGGCGCGCAGGCAGGCTGCCTCCAGCTCTTCCCAGAACGCGCCGCGCAGCAGCACATCGGTCAGGTCGTCATGGCGCGCGCGCCGCTCCAGCATACGCCGCAGCCGGTCGTGTGCCATCAGCGCAAAGCTGACCGACACGCCCACCAGTGCAAAGACGTTGAGCATGGCGAGTTCGCCGTCCCACGGCATCGGCCGCGGCCAGGCGCCGCCCTGCATGACTGCCGCCAGCGGCAGCGCCACGGTCCATGCGTTGATGGCCGCCACGGCGATGACGATCAATACCAGCGACAACGCCGCCAGCCGGCCGGTGCCGCGCGTGGCCGGCACCGACGGCAAGGCGCTGCGGGCCAGGTCCAGCAGCAGTGCGATATGGCACATCGTCAGCAGCGGTGCCATCTCCGGCATCAGCGCCGGCACGGCAAGATACTGCGGCGCCAGGTCGTGCCAGGCCACCGCCGCTGCGGCCGCCAGGTTGAGCGCCAGCAACGGCGCGGCGCGGCCGGGCCGGCCAGCGAAATGCCGCGCGCCCACGGCCATGACCGAGAGCGCCGCCAGCAGCGCCAGGTCGCTCGATTCCAGTACCAGCCACAGCGGGCGCAGTTCCTGCACCGCCGCCAGGGTCGCTGCCATTGCGGCCAGCACGCTTCCCAGCGCCCACGACGTCAGGCCGCTGCGATCCATGCCCGCCGAGCGGCGCAATACCACGCAAACCACAGCCATCTGCAGGGCGAACAACCCCGCGATGAGCACAACTATGTGCGACTGAAACATCTTCATTCCCGTCCAAGGCGACCAGCGGTGCACCGCATGGCGCCGCTGTTACCTGCTCTTTACCGGTCCTGTGTCGGACCGTTGTTATCAAAGCCGCATACCCGTTTTCAGGCCGGCTGGCGCCGCCAGCCGACAGACGCAAACACGCCGAGGCGCCCGCCGCGGGCGGGAGCGCCGTTATTGTTGTGGTGATCAGGTCAGTCCGGAAGGAATAGGCAAACCGGGCGTTCCCAAAAGCACGCCGGTCGGACTGGTGCGGTGTGCGGATTATCCCAGCGCGCAAACCCAAGTCAAGCCAAAGCGTCCCCGCCAGAAGGGGGAACAGGCCGGCAAGGTTGAGTGCGCCAGAGCGGGCATCATCACATTAGATTGACCGCGATCGCGGGGGCCGGCTACAATGGCCGGCTTCGGAGCGTAGCGCAGCCTGGTAGCGCATCTGATTTGGGATCAGAGGGTCGTAGGTTCGAATCCTATCGCTCCGACCAGAAATATGTAACGGAAACAACGGCTTGGATCGAAAGATCCAAGCCGTTTTTCTTTTCTGCCAACCGCGTCCAATAGCCGGACAGGCACGATCTGTTCTCACCACCGCAGCAAGTCCGGCCAGATCAGCGCCCCCGCGAACAGCATCAGCATCACCGCGACGATGACCAGCCGCCGGCTTGGGCCAGCATGGCCGGTTTCGACCTTTGGCATCCACGACTGGCCGGCCTCGGCCTCGGCCGGGGCCGCAGGTGACGGCGGCGGCGCGGGCGGCGCAGGCACGATGAATGCAACCCGCGGCACAAAGTCGGACTCGGCCAGCAGGAAGCCCATGGGCGTAGCCTGGCCGGCTGCACCCATGTGCTGGAACAGCAGCTTGGACAGCGCCAGGCAATCATCCAGCGCAACCTGCGGACGGGGCCGGAAGATGCGCAGGTGCTCGCACAGTGTATCGAGCTTGTGGTTAGGGACGTGGAAGTACTGGGACCAGCGGACCTGGCGCACCGAGCAGCGCCAGCGCTTGTGCTGGATGTCGGGAAGCACTTTTCCCAGCATCCGCGCATCGAATTCGGCGCCGTGGGCGACCAGCACATCCGCGTCGTCAACGATGGCACGGATGGCATCGACGTCAAAGCGCCGCCCGCGCAGCATCTCCGCGGTCAGCCCGTGCGTGCCGGTGGCCGCTTCGCTGATCGGCACGGTGGGCTCCTGCGAACCGTAATAGTCGGTGATCTCGCGCAACAGCGTGCCAGCCCGCGGCGCCACTTCGACAAGCAACAGGCCGATGCTGACGGGCTCGTCCGCTGGCGTGAGCCCGGTGGTTTCGGTACTGACGATGGCGACCCGCATGGGCTCGGTACTCCGGTGTAGCCGTCCGCGGGCATGGTTGGCGGCGGCCGCTCTGATTGTTTGCCTTTAGGTTAGTGCGAGCGCGTTAAACGTCATATCAACCAGATGGGCTAGCTGGAGGCGCCGGCCGGGAGGGTGCCGGCTGCCGCCGGTCCTCCCTCATCCCCACCACGTGGTTCAGGCAGGCTGCTGTTCCGCCTCGCCGCGCCGTCGCTCGAGATTGCAGTAGACGTCGGCCGCCACCAGCCCGAAGAGCGCGTGGGCAAACAGGCTTTCCCAGCCGCGGGCCTCGTCGAACCAGTTGAAGTAGGTTCCCAGCAGATAGAAATTGACCAGGTAGACCACCACGCCAAACACGATCCCGACCACCGAGGCCAGCCACAGGCTGGAATCGAAGCGGAATGACGACAGGATCATCGCCAGCACCGCCGCCAGGATGATCGACAGCGCGAAGTGCACCGTCCCCGCCGAAAGCACGACTGTCCAGTTGAAGGCATCGGCAGACAGGGCTTCACGCCCGAGGATGATGGCCGCGACCATCTTCACGGTGCCCCAGGCCCCCTGATACAGCAGGAAGCGCGCCGTCAGCAGTTCCAGCACCATGTAGACCGCGCCGGCAATCAGCCCCGCCACCACTGCGGCCCGCCAGTCCGGCCGGCAGCGAACGTAGCGGTGCGATTCCAGATGGAGTTCCATGGCAGTCTCCTTGCGAGATCCGGCCCGGCAAGGCCGTACGAGTTAGTTCTAGCTCATACGGGGCAAATACCAAGCCGGCCAGGCCGCAAGACACGCCTTTCAAGGCACATGAATTGCCGACCTGCCCGGCACCGTGCAACCGTCGCGGCCGGCGATCTGCCGCAACGTGCCGGTCATGCTGCAACTGCGTACGTGATACAATGTCAAAGTAGCCCCCGGGGTGTCCGTGCATCCCTGTAACCGGGCGTTCTCACCAGCGCGCTCTTCGCGAGCGAACAGCAGCCGCCGGCGCGGGCCTTCCGCGACGACACCAAACTGGCGAACCACCGGGTACAACCTGCCCGCCTGCTCCGCAAAGCACACGGTCTCCCCGGCCGTCAGCGGCCAGGCCGTCGCCCAAGCCATCCGCGCCCGTTGGGCGATACCGCTGACAGGACCGAGCATCAGGCGCCGCGCGCCGCAGTCCGCGTGAGCTTGCCCCGAACAACCCAAGGCGCGCTTCGCCGCAACCGGCGAAACATGCCGCGGTTCCGCGCCGTGCCGGGCGAACCGAACAGGATTTTTGAAATCGCAACCACGCAGCCTTCACGGGCTGCCGAAAAGGAAGACAGATTGGCTAAGGAAGAACTCATTGAATTTGGCGGCGTGGTGTCGGAAGCCCTGCCTGACAACCGCTATCGTGTCACGCTGGAAAACGGTGTCGAAATCTGGGCATACGCTTCGGGCAAGATGCAGAAGCACCGCATCCGCATCCTGGCCGGCGACCGTGTCACCCTGGAAATGTCGCCCTATGACCTGACCAAGGGACGCATCAACTTCCGCCACAAGTCCTGAGTTTCTGCACGGCCCCGGCGATACCGCATACGCGGCTGTCGCCCGCGCCGCGGCCGTTGTGCGCCGACGCGCTGTCACGCCGCTGACACCGCGCCCGGACACACTTGCGGGCTGCCCGACAGGCAGCCTGCTTCCGTTTACGCGCCGCGCGCAGCCTGGCCTGCGCCATCGGCGCGGGCCAGCTGGCGCTTGCACCGGTCGGGCCGCTTCACCATACTCGAAGCTCGCTCATTGCCCTGCCCGACATGAACCTGATCCTGTGGCGCCACGCCGAAGCCGAAGACCTCCCCGACGCGCTCAGCCTGAGCCGCCATGCCGACCTGCAGCGCCCGCTGACACGCCGCGGCCGCAAGCAGGCGGAGGTATCCGCCAAATGGCTGCGCGCGCATCTGCCGGCCGACACCCGCGTCCTTTGCAGCCCGGCGCTGCGCACCCGTGAAACGGCGGCCGCGCTGTCTGCCGAGGCGGAGATCATTGACGCCCTTGCGCCCGGCGCCGACGTCAGCGCAGTGCTTGCAGCAGTCGAGTGGCCGGAACGCCCCGAGCACGTGGTGGTAGTCGGGCACCAGCCCTGGATCGGCCGCGTCGCCAGCCTGCTGCTGGCCGGCTCGGAGATGAACTGGAGCGTGCGCAAGAGCGGCATCTGGTGGCTGACCGGCCGCACCCGCGAAAGCGAGGCGCAGACCGTGCTGCGCGCCGTCATCAACCCCGAATTCCTCTGAGCCCCCGGCGTGCCAGGTGCCGCCTGACGGCACCTGGCCCATTTTCTCCCGTCAAAATCAGAAATAGCTGATGGCGGGCGGAATCTACCGTTACTAGAGTGGCCTTGGCGCCTCTTCCGGTGCCGATAGCAGTTGTCACGGAGATTCCCCATGAATGGCCCGGCTGATCGTCATATTGCTGTCGAGGATCGCAACGCACACCCTGACCCATCTCGCGAAAGCGCCCGACCATCCGCCCTGGCAGCGGACGTCACGGAACCGTCATCCCCGGGTCACGGCACTGTCACCCGCTCTCACTACATTGCATCGCAACAGTTTCGTCACCAAAAGGACATACTGATGCGAGATCTGCCGACGCCCACCCAGCCGCTTTTCGACTCTCTGCCCAATGGCCTTGGCGGCCAGACGGCGCGGAGCCGTCTTCATCGCCAATCAGATACACCGGCACATGAATCGCCTGTTCTCAGCGTGGCGTGGGCGCGCCACCAGGACGAAGTAGTCGAAGCCCAGCGCCTGCGCTACAAGGTCTTTGCCGAGGAAATGGGCGCGCGCCTGACCTCTTCGGTGCCGGAACTGGACATCGACATGTTCGATGCCTACTGCGACCACCTGATCGTGCGCGACATGGCCACGCTGCGCGTGGTGGGCACCTACCGCGTGCTGCCGCCGCACCAGGCCAAGCGCCTCGGCTGCCTGTACGCGGAGTCTGAATTCGACCTGGTGCGCCTGGCCCACCTGCGCCCCAAGATGCTGGAACTGGGCCGCTCCTGCGTGCACCGCGACTACCGTTCGGGCAGCGTCATCATGGCGCTGTGGGGCGGCCTGGGCGAGTACCTGCAGCGCTGGGGCATCGAATCGATGCTGGGCTGCGCCAGCGTGCCGATGAACGACGGCGGCCACTATGCGGCCAGCCTGCACCGGCTGTTCAGCGAGCGCTCGCTGGCGCCGATCGAATACCACGCCTTCCCGCGCGTGCCGCTGCCGGTCGAGGACCTGAACCAGCAGCTGGATGTCGAGCCGCCCGCGCTGATCAAGGGCTACCTGCGCCTGGGCGCAAAAATCTGCGGCCAGCCGGCCTGGGATCCGGACTTCAACGTGGCGGACTTCCTGACGCTGCTGCGCGTGAACGACATGAACCCGCGCTACGCCCGCCACTTCCTCGGCCTGAACAACGGCGCCTGAGCGGCACCAGGCGCCTGTCAGCGGCCGCCGCCCTGGCGGCCGCCCTCCGCCCTGCGCTCAGTCGTAGATGACCTTGTAGCGCTTGCCAATCCGCTGCCATTCGTCAGCCTCCTGTGCCAGGCTGTATTCGATCAGCGGATTGGCCTCGATCCACACCTTCGGCAGGCGCACGGTGAAGCCTTCGTCCAGCGCCTCGGCCAGCTGGCTCACGCGGATATCGGGCAAGGCCACGTCCGAGCGGCGGCGGCACAGCACAAAGGCCAGGCGCAGGCTGAACAGCATGCGCCAGTCGACGAACCTGCCGCTGCCCGACAGCTTGCCGAGCTTGCCCGCATGGCCCAGCAGCAGCGTCGCCAGCCGCGCCTGGTCGGTCTTGGAAAAGCCCGGCATGTCGGCATGGGTGGCGATATAGGCCGAATGCTTGTGGTAGCCGCTGTGCGAGATCGACATGCCGGTCTCATGCAGGCTGGCGGCCCAGCCCAGCAGCGCCAGGTTGTCCTCGCGCCGTTCGTTGGCCGGCTCCGGGAACTGTGACAGCAGCGTCTGCGCGGCACGGCGCACGCGGCCGGACTGGGCCCGGTCCACGCCGTAGCGGCGCATGAACTGGTCCACCGTGACGGTGCGCATGTCCTCATGGTGGCTGCGTCCGAGCAGGTCGTACAGCACGCCCAGCCGCAGCGCGCCGTCGGTGACATCCATGCGCTCGATATCGAGTTCGGCAAACACGCCCAGCATGATCGACAAGCCGCCCGGCAGCACCGGGATGCGGTCCGCCTTGAGGCCGGTCAGCTTGACGCGGTTGGTGTTCTCGGCCTTGATCAGCGCGCGCTTGAGGCGCTCCAGCCCTTCGCGCGTGATACCGTGCTCGGCGGTGCTGTCGTTCATGCCATTGAGTTCGATCAGCTCGGCCAGCGCGCGCGCCGTGCCCGACGAGCCGACCGCCTGCTCCCAGCCCGCGGCGCGGTACTGGCGCACCAGCACCTGGATCTCGCGGCGCGCGGCCAGCTCGGCCTGCTTCATCGCGTATTCGTCGACGTTGCCGCTGGGGAAGAACTGGCGGCTGTGCGATACGCAGCCGATATACAGGCTTTCCATCAGCTTGGACTGGTAGCCGTTGCCGATGATGAACTCGGTCGAGCCGCCGCCGATATCGACCACCAGGCGGTTGCCCTGGCAGGCCGGGGCGTCGTGCGAGGCCCCGAGGTAGATCAGCCGCGCTTCCTCGCGCCCGGCGATCACTTCGATCGGGAAGCCCAGCGCGCTTTCGGCCTCGATCAGGAACTCGGACGCGTTCTTGGCCACGCGCAGTGTATTGGTGGCGACGGCACGCACCTGGTTGGGCGCGAACTCGCGCAGCCGGTCGCCGAAGCGCCGCAGCGCATCGATGCCACGGCGCCGCGCGGGCTGGTCCAGGTATTTGTCGGGAGTCAGGCCGGCGGCCAGGCGCACCGGCTCGCGCAGCGCGTCGACCTGGAAGATCTGGCTGGCCGGGCCATTGGCCGTGGGGGTCTCGTCCACCCGCCCGATCATCAGGCGGAAGCTGTTCGAACCCATGTCGACGGCAGCCAGCAGGCGTGGGGTGTTGTTCATCGTGTGCTAGGAGGGCTGGTTCGCGTTGGCGTTGCGTGGCGCGGCAGGTGCACTCTGGTGCCTGGGCCTGCCGGCGTTCGCGCCCGGGAAAAATATGTCCTGGTCATGTCTGCATCATGACAAAATCAAACTGTCATAAAAGTGACACGTTTTTATGAAAAAGTCGCCACATTACCAAAAGAAGGTCATGCTCATGTCGACGACTCCGTCCAGTACGCTGCTCAACCGCGAACTGGGCATCCTGGAATTCAATGCCCGCGTGCTGGCGCAAGCGGCGGACCCGAAGGTCCCGCTGCTGGAGCGGCTGAAATTCATCTGCATCGTGTCCAGCAACCTGGACGAGTTCTTTGAAATCCGCATGGCGGGCCTGAAGGAACAGATGCGCGACAACGCTTCGGGGCTGACGCCGGACGGCCTGTCATTCCAGCAGACCTACCAGCTTGTCACCGAGCGCACGCAACGGCTTGTGGCTTCGCAGTATGACATGCTGCAGAACACCATTTTTCCACTACTTGAAAAAGAGGGGGTCTTTTTCCACCTGACCACCACCTGGACCGACGCCCAGCGCGAATGGGCGCGCGAATTCTTCCAGCGCGAACTGGGGCCGGTGCTGACCCCGATTGCACTGGATCCCGCCCACCCCTTTCCCCGCGTGCTCAACAAGAGCCTGAACTTCGTGGTGGAATTGTCCGGCAAGGACGCCTTCGGCCGCGAGGCCGACCTGGCCATCGTGCAGGCGCCGCGCGCGCTGCCGCGCGTGGTGAAGATGCCGGAGAAGCTGTCGGGCTACCCGTATGGCTTCGTGATGCTGTCGTCGTTCATGCAGGGCTTCGTGCATGAGCTGTTCCCGGCGATTGCCGTGCACGGCTGCTACCAGTTCCGCGTCACGCGCAACTCCGACCTGTTCGTCTCGGAAGACGAGATCACCGACCTGCGCGAGGCGCTGCAGGGCGAGCTGCCCACGCGCCATTTCGGCGATACCGTGCGCCTGGAAGTCTCGTCGGACACGCCGGCACCGCTGGCGCGCCGGCTGCTGCTGGAATCGGGCCTCGCCGAGCAGGACCTGTATCGTGTTTCCGGCCCGGTGAACCTGGTGCGGCTGATGCAGATCCCCGACATGGTGGACCGGCCCGCGCTGAAGTTTGCGCCGTATGTGCCCGCCCCGGTCAAGGCCTTCTCCGCCGGCGCGTCGATGTTCGACGTGATGCGACAGCAGGACGTGCTGCTGCACCACCCGTACGAGAGCTTCAGTTCCGTGCTCGACCTGCTGCAGCTGGCCGCGGCCGACCCCAACGTGGTCGCGATCAAGCAGACCGTCTATCGCACCGGCAATGAGTCGCTGGTGATGGAAGCGCTGATGACCGCCGCGCGCAACGGCAAGGAAGTGACCGTGGTGGTGGAGCTGCTGGCGCGCTTTGACGAGGAAACCAACATCAACTGGGCCGAGCGCCTGGAATCCGCGGGCGCACACGTGATCTACGGCGTGGTCGGCCACAAGTGCCACGCCAAGATGCTGCTGATCGTGCGGCGCGAGCCCACCGGCCCCAAGGCCAAGCAGGTCAAGCTGCGGCGCTACGCCCACCTCGGCACCGGCAACTACCATCCGCGCACCGCCCGCCTCTACACCGACTTCGGCCTGCTGACGGCCAACGAGGAGATCTGCGAAGACGTGCACCACGTGTTCCAGCTGCTGACCGGCACCGCCGGCACCATCCGGCTGAACCACCTGTGGCAGTCGCCCTTCACCATGCAGAGCAACCTGGTCGACCATATCCGCGCCGAGGCCCGCAACGCGCGCGCCGGCAAGCCCGCGCGCATCATCGCCAAGATGAACGCGCTGCTGGAGCCATCGATCATCGACGAGCTGTACAAGGCCTCGCGCGCGGGGGTGAAGATCGACCTGATCGTGCGCGGCGTGTGCGCGCTGATGCCGGGCGTCCCGGGCATGTCCGAGAACATCTCGGTGCGCTCGATCATCGGCCGCTTCCTGGAACACCACCGGGTCTACTACTTCCACGCCGGCGGCGAAGAGGTGCTGTACCTGTCCAGCGCCGACTGGATGGACCGCAACCTGTTCCGCCGCGTGGAAGTTGCCTTCCCGGTGCTGGACAAGGCGCTGAAGGCACGCGTCATCAAGGAAAGCCTGCAGGTGCACCTGCGCGACAACGCCTCGGCGTGGATCATGCAGCCGGACGGCAACTATGCACGCAAGCAGACGCGCTCGAAGCGTCCACATGTGAGCCAGAACGATATGCTGGTGATGTTTGGGGGGATGCCCTGAGCGGGCTTCTGTTGCCCACCTTGCGCCAGGAGCCGAGGAGGCTTCCCTGAGGCATAACATGCAAAACCCCGCCGCGGCGGGGTTTTCCTTTCCGGCTCAGGCGGCGCGCCGCGAGGTGTCCGGCGACTGCGGCGGCGCGGTCGGGCCGCTGCCTGGCGCGGGCATGTCCGCGCCCTCCCCGGCCGAGCGCAGGCTGCGCTCAAGCGGGAAGATCACGCGGAACACGCTGCCCCGGCCCTCTTCGCTGGTCACGCGCAGGTCCGCATGGTGGCGTGACAGCACGTGCTTGACGATGGCCAGCCCCAGCCCGGTGCCGCCGGTGTCGCGCGAGCGGCTGCGGTCCACGCGGTAGAAGCGCTCGGTCAGCCGGGGAATATGCTCGGGAGCGATGCCCAGGCCGGTATCGGCCACCGAGAACACGGCATGACCCTCTTCCCAGGCCAGCCTGATGGTGATGCGCCCGCCGTCCGGCGTGTAGCGCACGGCGTTCGACACCAGGTTGCCCAGCGCCGACAGCAACTCGGTCTCTGCGCCGCGCATGCCGACGGTCGGGTCGATCTCGGCCGAGACCTGGTGCCGTCCCTGCGACAGCGCCTCGGCGTCGTGGGTCAGGTGCGCCACCATGGCACGGATCGGCACGATGTCATTGCCGGGCGGCTGCGCATCGCTTTCCAGCTTGGCCAGCGCCAGCAGGTCTTCGACGATGCTCTGCATGCGCACCGACTGCGCCAGCATCATGTCGATGTAGCGGCGCCGGTCGTCTTCCGATACCGGCAGGTCGCGCACGGTCTCCAGGAAGCCGGTCAGCACCGTCAGCGGCGTCTTCAGTTCGTGCGACACGTTGGCAACGAAGTCGCGCCGCATCGCCTCGGTGTTTTCGAGCTTGGTGATGTCCTGCGTGATCACCAGCTTGCGGTTGTCGCCATAGGGCAGGATCTGCACCGCGATCACGCTGTGCTTGTGTTCGCCCATGTCGCGCATCACCAGCGGATCGTCAAAACGCTGCCGGGTCAGGTAGTGGACGAACTCGGGCCGGCGGATCAGGTGGGTGATGCGCTGGCGCACGTCGCGCCGCGCGTTCAGGCCGAAGTGCTGCTCGGCCACGTCGTTGCACCACTCGATCTGGTCGGCGTCGTCCAGCATCAGCACGCCGTTGGGCGAAGCCTGGATGGCCTGGATAAAGCGCGTGTGCTGCTGCTCGACCTGCAGCACCTGGGTGCGCCAGCGCTTGACCAGCCGGTGCAGCCGGTAATACACCTCGCCCCAAAGTCCGAGTGCACTGGGGATCTCGCCGTAGACCGGCGCATCGAGCACCTTCCACAGGCGGTTGATCTGGTACAGGTAGTAGAACAGCAGCCCGAGCAGCGATACGCATGCCAGCGCCAGCGCCGGCACCGGGCCCACGGCCAGGTAAACACCGGCGGACAGCACCAGCAGGCTGATCAGGATGGCCACGGAACGGGCCCAGATGACATTCATGCGCAGGGTTCAGGCTCGCAGCCAGGGAAGGCTGCAGGGTTGCGACGGAGTGTGCCACGAATTCGCCGCGCCCTGCCAGCAGCGTGGGCTCTGGCAGGGCAGCACGTCAAGCCGCCCTCCCGTGTCCGGCGCGTCAGGCGCCGGGCGTGCGCGCCAGGCGGTAGCCACTGCCGCGCACGGTTTCGATCATATTGCTGTAGCCGCCGGGGGTGAGCGCGGCGCGCAGGCGCTTGATATGGACGTCGACGGTACGCTCCTCGACAAAGACATGGTCGCCCCAGACCTGGTCGAGCAGTTGCGAGCGGCTGTGCACGCGTTCCGGATGCGTCATCAGGAAGTGCAGCAGGCGGAACTCGGTCGGACCCAGCTCCAGCTTGATCGCGCCGCTCTCGTCCTGGCCGGTGACGCGGTGCGTGGCCGGGTCCAGGCGCAGGCCGTTGATGGCCACCACATCGTCGGTCAGCTGCGGCGCACGGCGGCGCAGCACCGCCTTGATCCGCGCCAGCAGTTCCTTGGGCGAGAACGGCTTGGTGACGTAGTCGTCGGCGCCGGCCTCAAGCCCCATCACCTTGTCCTGCTCCTCGCCGCGGGCGGTCAGCATGATGATGGGGATCTGGCGGGTGCGGTCGTTGGCCCGCAACTCCTTGGCGAAGTTCGCGCCCGACTTGCCCGGGAGCATCCAGTCGAGCAGCACCAGGTCGGGCAGCACATCGCTCATCAGCGACAGCGCCTGCTCGGCGTTATAGGCCCGGATCGGATAGTGCCCCGCGTGCTGCAGGTTCACGGCGATCAGTTCGGCGATCGCCGGTTCGTCTTCGACAACGAGAATACTGCTTGGCATGTAATTGTTCTCCGTGGGCGGCTGAGTTCAGCTCAGCGCTTCGCGCTCCATGTCCTCGCGCGAGACATGGCGGACGTCCGTCCCCTTGACAATGTAAATGATAAATTCCGCGATGTTCTTGGCGTGATCGCCGATGCGCTCGACGGCCTTGGCGATGAACAGGAAATCCAGCGCGACCGAGATCGTACGCGGGTCTTCCATCATGTACGTGATCAGCTTGCGCACGAAGCCGCGGAATTCCTCGTCGATGGCCTTGTCGTCCTTGACGATGCGCGCCGCCGCCACGGTGTCCAGGCGCGCAAAGGCGTCCAGCGCCTGGCGCAGCAGCGAGATCGCCATCTCGCCCGAGAGTTTGACCTCGGCGTAGTTGATGCTGTGCGCCGACGCGTCTTCCATGATGTGCTTGGTGCGCTTGGCGATCTTCTCGGCTTCGTCGCCGGCGCGCTCCAGGTTGGTGATGGTCTTGGAGATGGCCATCACCAGGCGCAGGTCGCGCGCGGTCGGCTGGCGCCGGGCAATGATGTTGCCGCAGTCGGCATCGATCTCGACTTCCAGCGCGTTGAGCTGGATCTCCCGGGCGATGACCTGGTCGGCGGTCTCGCCATCGAAGTCGGCCAGCGCGCGCATGGCGAGCTCGATCTGCGACTCGACCAGGCCGCCCATCTGCAGCAGCTTGGTGTTGATCGCGTTGAGGTCGGCGTCGAACTGGGTCGACAGGTGCTTGTCTGGCATGGGATTCTCCTGGCCGCTTATGGATATGCTACGCCCTGCGGTAACGATCAGCCGAACCGGCCTGTAATGTAGTCTTCCGTTTCCTTGCGGTGCGGCTTGATGAAGATCTTCTCGGTCTCGCCGAACTCGATCAGCTCGCCCAGGTACATGTAGGCGGTGTAGTCCGAGCAGCGCGCCGCCTGCTGCATGTTGTGGGTAACGATCACCACGGTGTACTCATCCTTCAGTTCCGCGATCAGCTCTTCGATGCGGCCGGTGGAGATCGGGTCAAGCGCCGAGCATGGCTCGTCCAGCAGCAGCACTTCCGGGCGGATGGCAATGCCGCGCGCGATGCACAGGCGCTGCTGCTGGCCGCCGGACAGGCCGTAGCCGGACTGGTGCAGCTTGTCCTTGGCCTCGTTCCACAGCGCCGCCTTGGTCAGCGCCCATTCCACGCGGTCGTCCATCTCCGAGCGCGACAGCTTCTCGAACAGGCGCACGCCGAAGGCGATGTTGTCGTAGATCGACATCGGGAACGGCGTCGGCTTCTGGAACACCATGCCGACCTTGGCGCGCAGCAGCGCGATGTCCTGGCGCGCGGTCAGCAGGTTTTCGCCGTCCATGTTGATCTCACCCTCGGCGCGCTGCTCGGGGTACAGCGCATACATCTTGTTGAAGGTGCGCAGCAGCGTCGACTTGCCGCAGCCCGACGGCCCGATAAAGGCCGTGACCTTGCGGTCCGGGATCGACATGTTGATGTCTTTCAGCGCATGGAACTGGCTGTAGTAGAAGTTCAGATTGCGCACGTCGATCTTGGCGCGTACCGAATCGGGAATGTCGATGACGGTGGAGGTCATTGCGTTTCTCGCTTGCAGTCTTTAGGGCGGGACGGATTACCGGCCGTGCCGCTTATTTCTTGAACAGGATGCGCGCCAGGATATTCAGGGCCAGCACGCCAATCGTAATCAGGAACACACCCGCCCAGGCCAGTTGCTGCCATTCGGTGAACGGGCTCATGGCAAAGCGGAAGATCGTCACCGGCAGGTTGGCCATCGGCTTGTTCAGGTCGCTGGTCCAGAACTGGTTGGACAGCGCGGTGAACAGCAGCGGCGCGGTCTCGCCGGCGATACGGGCGACGGCCAGCAACACCCCGGTCACAATGCCGGCGTAGGATGACTTCACCGTGATCGACAGCACCATCTTCCACTTGGGAGTGCCGAGTGCGAAGGCCGCCTCGCGCAGCGCGTTGGGCACCAGGTTCAGCATGTTCTCGGTGGTGCGCACCACGATCGGCACCTGCAGCAGCGCCAACGCGCAGATCCCGGCCCAGCCCGAGAAGTGGCCCATGCGGGTCACCACCAGCGCGTAGACAAAGAGCCCGATCACGATCGACGGCGCCGACAGCAGGATGTCGTTGATAAAGCGGATAAAGCTGGCCAGCGGCGAGCTCTTGCCGTACTCGGCCAGGTAGATGCCGGCCAGGATGCCCAGCGGCGTGCCAAACAGCGTGGCCATGCCGACCATCACGAAGCTGCCGAAGATGGCGTTGGCCAGGCCGCCGCCGGCGGTATTCGGCGCCGGGGTCATCTGCGTGAACAGGTCCAGCGACAGGCCGCCCACGCCCAGCGTGACGGTGGTCCACAGGATCCACGCCAGCCAGAACAGGCCGAAGCCCATCGCCACCAGCGAGGCGGTCAGTGCATACAGGTTGGTGCGGCGGCGGCGCGCCTGCAGCCGGGTGCGGATGGCATCCGCGTCGGGGCGGACCGCCGGGATCGATACGGTAGACACGGCTTGACTCGCGCTCATTTGGTTCCCTCATTCTTTGCCAGTCGCAGCAGCAGCAGCTTGGACAGCGCCAGCACCACAAAGGTAATGAAGAACAGGATCAGGCCCAGTTCCATCAGCGCGGCGGTGTGCAGGCCGGCGCCGGCTTCGGCGAATTCGTTGGCGAGGGCCGAGGTGATGCTGTTGCCCGGCGAGAACAGCGAGGCGCTGTCCAGCAGGTTGGTGTTGCCGATCACGAAGGTGACGGCCATGGTCTCGCCCAGCGCGCGGCCCAGGCCCAGCATCACGCCGCCGATGACACCTGCGCGGGTATAGGGCAGCACCACGTTCCACATCACTTCCCAGGTGGTGCAGCCCACGCCGTAGGCGGATTCCTTGAGCAGCACCGGCGTGACTTCAAACACGTCGCGCATCACCGAAGCGATGTACGGGATGATCATGATCGCCAGGATCACGCCCGCGCACAGCAAGCCGATGCCCAGCGGCGCGCCCTGGAACAGCTTGCCGACCACCGGCAGCTGGCCCACCGTGGCGGCCAGGGGCTTCTGGAAATACTCGCCGAAGATCGGCGCGAACACGAGCAGGCCCCACATGCCGTAGACGATCGACGGCACCGCGGCGAGCAGTTCGATGGCGGTGCCCAGCGGGCGGCGCAGCCAGGCCGGCGACAGCTCGGTCAGGAACAGCGCGATGCCGAAGCTCACCGGCACCGCGATGATCAGCGCGATCAGCGAGGTCACGATGGTGCCGTAGATGGGCACCAGCGCGCCATAGACATCGGCGGGAGGATCCCACTCCGCGGTCCACAGGAAGCGCGCGCCGAAGGTCTGGATCGACGGCCAGGCGCTGATCGCGAGCGAGACGATGATGCCGCCCAGCAGCAGCAGGGTCACGATCGCGGCGCCCCGCGTCAGGCCGCCGAACAGGATGTCGCCCATGCGGCTCGGGGGCTGGACGTTGCGGATCTCGGAGGGGGTAGTCGCCATGTCGGGAATTCAGGGTGGATCGCCGCTCCCGCCTGGGCGGGAGCCCGGTGTCCGGGCCAGTTTCGGGCAGCCCGGCCACCGGCCCCGCACTCGCGCGGGGCCGGCGATGCCGTCAGGATCAGTACAGCGCCTTGCCCGAGGCGTCCTTGACGCTGGTCTTCCAGGTCGAACGGATCTGGTTCACAACGTTTTCCGGCAGCGGCACGTAGTCGAGGTCGGCAGCCATGTTGGCGCCGCTCTTGTAGGCCCAGTCGAAGAACTTCAGCACTTCGGCACCCTGCGCGGCCTTTTCCTGGTTCTTGTGGACCAGGATGAAGGTGGCGCCGGCGATCGGCCAGGCTTCCTTGCCCGGCTGGTTGGTCAGGATCTGGTAGTAGGTCTTGCTCCAGTCCGCACCGGCGGCGGCAGCCTTGAAGGCATCGTCGCCCGGCTTGACCACGGCACCCGACGCGTTCTTCATGTTCACGTGGGTCATCTTATTCTGCTTGGCGTAGGCGTACTCGACGTAGCCGATCGCACCGTTCAGGCGCTGCACGAAGGCGGCGACGCCCTCGTTGCCCTTGCCGCCGGTGCCGCCGCCCGGCCAGTTGACCGTGGTGCCCTCGCCCACCGCGCTCTTCCAGTCCGGGCTGACCTTGGACAGGTAGTTGGTGAAGATGAAGGTCGTGCCCGAACCGTCGGCGCGGCGCACCGGCAGGATGTCCTGGCTCGGCAGCTTGGCTTGCGGGTTCAGCGCCTTGATCGCGGGGTCATCCCACTTCTTGATCTTGCCCAGGTAGATGTTGGCCAGCACTTCGCCCGTGATGGTCAGTTCGCCCGGCTTCACGCCCTGCAGGTTGATCACCGGCACCACGCCGCCGATCACGGTCGGGAACTGGACCAGGCCCTGCTTGTTCAGGTCCTCGTCCTTCAGCGGCGCGTCCGAGGCACCGAAATCGACCGTCTTGGCGCCGATCTGCTTGATCCCGCCCGACGAACCGATGGATTGATAGTTGACCTTGTTACCCGTTGCTTTTTGGTATGCGTCGGCCCACTTGGAATACACGGGCGCGGGGAAAGAAGCGCCTGCACCGGTAATTTCCGCCGCGAACGCAGTGCCCGCCACCACCATCGAAACGATGCCTGCCACGGCAGGCTTGACCAGCTTCATATGTCCTCCAGAGAACATTGGTTGGGAATGACAAATTTTTGACAAGACGAACTCTATGCTCCCTGTATGACAATTCCGTGACATCTTTAAATCTTCTTGGAACCGGCCTCCAGCAAGGGATCGCCGTTACCATCCGGCAGTCATGGTGACGCAATAGGACGGCGGTTAATTGCGTTATGGAATAAAAAAACGCCGGGACTGGCCCGGCGTTTCTGGTCAGGGGGCGGCGTATCAGGCGCCCAAGGCATCGGCCAGCCGCCTGGCCGCGCGCTCGGCCATTTCGGCCTGCTCGGCCTCGACCATCACGCGCACCACCGGTTCGGTGCCGGAGGCACGGATCAGCACCCGGCCGCGCCCCTCCAGTTCAGGCTCGACCGCCGCGCGCGCGGCCTGCAGGCCAGCATGCGACTGCCAGTCGAAGCCTTTCTGCACGCGCACGTTGATGAGCGTCTGCGGGAACAGCCTTACGCCCTCGAGCAACTGCGCCAGCGTCTTGCCGCTGCGGCGCAGCGCGGCCAGCACCTGCAGCGCCGACACGATGCCGTCGCCGGTGCTGTGGCGGTCCAGGCACAGCAGGTGGCCGGAGCCCTCGCCGCCAAGGGTCCAGCTGCGCTTGTTCAACTCTTCCAGCACATAGCGGTCGCCTACCTTGGCGCGCACGAATTCCACGCCCTGGCGCTTGAGCGCCAGCTCCACCGCCATATTGGTCATCAGCGTGCCTACGGCACCCGGCACCGCCTGGCCAGCGGCCTGGCGGTCGCGCACGATCAGATACAGCAATTCGTCGCCGTTGTAGAGACGGCCGTCGGCGTCCACCACCTGCAAGCGGTCGGCGTCGCCGTCAAAGGCCAGGCCCAGGTCGGCCCCATGTGCCTTGACCGCCTCAACCAGCTTGCCCGGCGCCGTGGCGCCGTAGCCGTCGTTGATATTGCGGCCGTCCGGCTGGTTGCCGATCGAAACCACGTCGGCGCCCAACTCATGGAACACGTGCGGCGCGATGTGGTAGGCCGCGCCATGGGCGCAGTCGACCACCAGCTTCAGGCCGTACAGGTCCTGCTCATGCGGGAAGGTGCTCTTGCAGAACTCGATATAGCGGCCGGGGGCATCGTTGATGCGGCGCGCGCGGCCCAGGTCATCGGACGGCGCGCACACCATCGGCTCTTCGATGGCAGCCTCGATCTCCGCCTCGACCGCATCCGGCAGCTTGTCGCCGTCGGCCGAAAAGAACTTGATGCCGTTGTCGTAGTAGGGATTGTGGCTGGCCGAGATCACCACGCCCGCGGACAGGCGCAGCGCCCGCGTCAGGTAGGCGATGCCCGGCGTCGGCAGCGGGCCGGTCAGCAGCACGTGCACGCCGGCCGAGGTAAAGCCGGCTTCCAGCGCCGCTTCCAGCATATAGCCGGAAATGCGCGTGTCCTTGCCAATCAGCACGGTCGGCTTGCCTTGCCCGGTCTTGGCGCCGTGGGCCAGCACCTTGCCGGCCGCATGGCCCAGGCGCATCACGAAGTCCGGCGTGATCGGCGCCTCGCCGACCCTGCCCCGCACGCCATCTGTCCCGAAATACTTGCGTGTCATTCGCTGATTCCCTTTCTTTACTCTGGTCGTTGATCTGTCTGCGGTGGCCGCGGCTGATTCAGGCCGCGCCAACGGACTCGTTGCGCACCGCCCACCAGGTCTTCACGGCATCCACCGTCTGCTCCACATCATGCACGCGCACGATAAATGCTCCGCGCTCCAGCGCACACACCGCGGCGGCAATGCTGGCCGCAACACGCTGCTGCGGCGGCCGGCCACCGAGGACCGCGCCCAGCGTGGACTTGCGCGAGATGCCCGCCAGCACCGGCAGGCCCTCAAGTGCCAGCCGCGGCAGTTGGCCGAGCAGGCGCAAATTATGATCGGGTGTCTTGCCGAAGCCAAACCCCGGATCGAGGGAGATGCGCGCATCGTCGATGCCGGCAGCGCGCAGCACGGCAATGCGCTCGGCAAGGAACCCGGCCACCTCGGCGACCACGTCATCGTAGTGCGGGTCTTCCTGCATGGTCTGCGGATCGCGCTGCATATGCATCACGCACAGGCCCGCCTGCCCCGCCGCCACGGCCTCGACCGCGCCCGGCATGCGGAAACCCCAGATATCGTTGATGAGATCGGCTCCGGCCGCAAGCGCGGCGCGCATGACCTCGGGCTTGTAGGTATCGACCGAGAGCGGCTTGCCGCAGTCGCGCAGCGCTTCCACCACCGGGATCACGCGCGCCAGTTCGTCTTCCAGCGGCAGCGCCGCCGAACCGGGCCGGCTCGATTCCCCGCCGATGTCGATGATGTCCACACCCTCGGCGATCATCTGCCCGGCATGGCGCAGCGCCGCGTTCCGGCTGGCATGCTGGCCGCCATCGGAGAAAGAATCGGGCGTGACGTTGAGGATACCCATCACCAGCGGGCGCTGGTCCAGGGCAAAGCGAAAACGGCCGCACTGGAAATACCGGGTCTGAGAAGTCTGCTGCAAGGTAGGAATGCTTGATTCAATCCGGGCGCCGCGGATGCCGCGCAAAAGGAAAAGCCGGTGCACCAGGCACCGGCTTCAGGGACAGGCACTACACAGCCATCACTACGGCGTCGTCTGTGAACGCACCAGGATCAGGCCGTGGCGGGCGCGTTGGTCGGCGGCGCCACCGGCGAGCCGCCCGGAGGCGTGCTGCCGCCGCCGTTCGGGCCCGACGCGCTGCGCGGCGGACGCGGCGGCTTGCCGGCCATGATGTCGTTGACCTGGTCGGCATCGATGGTTTCCCATTCCATCAGCGCGTTGGTCATGGCTTCGACCTTGTCGCGGTTCTCTTCGAGCAGGCGCTTGGCCAGCGCGTATTGCTCGTCGATGATGCGGCGGATCTCGGCGTCGACCTTCTGCTGCGTGGCTTCTGACACGGTCTTCGACGACAGCTTGCCGAACATGCCATCCTGCTCGGTATCCACGTAGACCATGGCACCCAGCGAATCGCTCATACCGAAGCGGGTCACCATGTCGCGGGCAAGCTTGGTGGCGCGCTCGAAGTCGTTGGAAGCACCGGTGCTCATGGCGTTGAGGAAGACCTCTTCCGCCGCGCGGCCGCCGAAGAGGATGGCAACCTCTTCCAGCATGCTGTCCTTGTACTTCGAATACTTGTCATGCTCCGGCAGCTGCCAGGTCACGCCCAGCGCCCAGCCACGCGGCATGATGGTGACCTTGTGCACCGGATCGGCCTTGGGCAGCAGCTTGGCCACCACCGCATGGCCCGACTCGTGGTAAGCCGTGGCCCGGCGCTCTTCTTCGCGCATGACCGTCGACTTGCGCTCCGGACCCATATAGATCTTGTCCTTGGCATCTTCGAAGTCCTGCATATCGACCACGCGCTTGCTCCGGCGGGCGGCAAACAGTGCGGCTTCGTTGACCAGGTTGGCCAGGTCCGCGCCCGAGAAGCCCGGGGTGCCGCGCGCGATGATCGAGGCGTCGACATCGTTGCCGATCGGCACCTTGCGCATATGGACCTTCAGGATCTGCTCGCGGCCGCGGATGTCCGGCAGGCCCACGTAGACCTGGCGGTCGAAACGGCCCGGACGCAGCAGCGCCTTGTCCAGCACGTCGGCACGGTTGGTCGCGGCGATCACGATCACGCCCGAGTTGGCCTCGAAGCCGTCCATCTCGACCAGCATCTGGTTCAGGGTCTGCTCGCGCTCGTCGTTGCCGCCGCCCATGCCGGCGCCACGATGGCGGCCAACCGCGTCGATTTCATCGATGAACACGATGCAGGGTGCCTGCTTCTTGGCGTTCTCGAACATGTCGCGCACGCGGGCCGCACCCACGCCGACGAACATTTCCACAAAGTCGGAACCCGAGATGCTGAAGAACGGTACCTTGGCCTCGCCGGCAATGGCGCGCGCCAGCAGCGTCTTGCCGGTACCCGGAGGGCCGACCAGCAGCACGCCGCGCGGGATGCGCCCGCCCAGCTTCTGGAACTTCTGCGGGTCCTTCAGGAAGTCGACCAGCTCGACCACTTCTTCCTTGGACTCGTCGCAGCCGGCCACGTCCTGGAACGTGACGGCGTTCTGGTTCTCGTCGATCAGGCGCGCACGCGATTTGCCGAATGAGAAAGCGCCGCCTTTGCCGCCCCCCTGCATCTGGCGCATCATGTAGAACCAGAACACGATGATCAGCAGGGTCGGCCCGAGGTAATACAGGGCCTGGACCAGCACGTTGGGTTCGTCGTCCGCCTTGCCGGTCACCTGGACGCCGTACTTCATCAGGTCGCCAACCATCCAGATGTCGCCCGGCGAGATGATGGTGTACTTGGCGCCTTCCTTAGGCGAGACCACCAGGTTGCGGCCCTGCACGTCGACACGCGACACCTTGCCATTCTTGGCGTCATCCATGAACTGCGAATAGGTGACGCTGTCCTGCGCACGGGGCTTGTCGAACTGCTTGAAGACGGTAAACAACACCAGCGCGATCACGAGCCAGATTGCCGCCTTTTGAAACAGGTTGTTATTCAAGGCCGAACTCCTTTGCAATTGCCTTGCCAACGGATAGCTGCATTGTAATGCAGCGCCCGCCCTCGGGGGGAAACAGAGAAACTATGATGCCGATAGCACCGGGTGGGGCACTTTCCACGCTTCTTTTTTCGCCCTGGCTTGTATCGAGACCGGTCAATCCACTGCCTTGAGGTAGCGCCCAAGGATAAAGGTTTCGGAAGACTTGTCGCGAGACGCCTTGGGCTTGCGTTTCGCAACCACTTTGAAATGCCGTTTGAACTTCTCCACGATCTGGCTGTAGCCGCTCCCGTGGAAGCACTTTACCAGCAATGCCCCCTCCGGCTTAAGGTGGGCCTGCGCAAATTCCAGCGCCAGGTCGCACAGGTACTCGATCCGTGCTGCATCGGCGAAGGCCACACCGGACAAATTGGGGGCCATGTCCGACAAAACAAGGTCAATCTTGTTACCGCCGGAGGCGTCCAGCACCACACTTTCCAGTTCGCGGAAGACCGATTCCTCGCGGAAGTCCCCCTGGATGAAAGTGACGTCGGCGACCGGTTCCATCGGCAGCAGGTCGATCGCGACCACGGCGCCATCGATCCTGCCGTCCTTGGCCCGGGGCGAGTCCGCCAGCTTGTTGCGGGCGTACTGGCTCCAGCTGCCCGGCGCCGCGCCCAGGTCGACGATCACCTGCCCCGGGCGGATCAGCTTGTCCTGCTCGTCGATCTCCTTGAGCTTGTAGGCCGCGCGGGCGCGATAGCCCTCGCGCTGGGCCATTTTCACGTACGGATCGTTGATGTGGTCGTGCAGCCACGAATGATTGAACTTGTTTTTTGCCATGCCAGTTACCAGCCTGTTCCCTGCCCCCGCCCGCCGCTCAATGCCGCCCGCGAAGGTTTTCCTACTGTTTTGATGATTTTGCTGCCCGACAGTGCCGGATTGACGGATAATACGCGCCAATCCGCATACCGACCGCCGGCTCGCCTTATCAGCTGCCGGCTTGCCGCCCCCGGCGGCCGTCGGCAGCCTGTCCTTGCCCGACCCGCCGTGTCACGACCGGCGCGGGCTGCAGCGCCCGATTTCCAGCGCCCACGCGCTCTATCACTATTTCAAGCGCCTAATAATCAGCGCCAACCTATGCCCGCTCTACAACTAGTCCCTGCCCAGCGCTCTGACCTGCGCTCCCGTGCCCATGCCCTGAACCCGGTCGTGATGGTCGGCGCCGAAGGCCTGACCCGTGCCGTACTGGCCGAGATCGACCGCAGCCTGGCCGCCCACGACCTGATCAAGATCCGCGTGTTCGGCGACGATCGCGACGCGCGCATCGCCATCTACGAGGAAATCTGCGACCAGCTCAGCGCCGCGCCGATCCAGCATATCGGCAAGCTGCTGGTGGTCTGGCGTCCGGGCGAAGCGCGCCTGAAGGAAAACCAGGCCGAAGACCTGGGCCGCCACACCCCCGCCCGCCGTGGCGGCGCGGCCCCGCGCACGGTGACAGTCAAGAAGCCCAGCGCCGCGCCGAACCGCCGTCCGACCCGCAAGGAAGTCACGGTGCTTGGCAACGAGCGCGTCACCGCCGGCGGCAATGTGAAGCGTTCGCGCGCACGCCCGACCAGCCAGAAGAAGAAGGCGCTGGGCTGAGCACGATCAGCTGAAGCATGACGGGGTCGCTGCCAGGCGACGCCCGATGCCGGCACGCCACGCCCGTGGCCGTGCCGGCGGCCGGCCTCACTCCCCGGCCGAACGCGGCGCCGAAGCGCGCCACACCAGCACCAGCGCCAGCAGGCTTTGCAGCAGGTAGAAGGCGCTCGACACGCCGTGCAGCATGCCGAACTGCGCCTTGTAAGGCGATTCCGAAACGCCGACGCCCAGCGCCAGCGCCTTTTCCTTCAGGCCGGCCATGAACGGCTGGGTGCCGAAGTAGCCCGCCAGCACGCAGCACAACATGCCCAGCACCAGCCAGCGCAGGCCGCGATAGCGGTGGGCACCGCGCCGGATCATCACGTTGCACAGCACCAGCTGCAGCACGCCGATGGTGACCCCGACGATGGCCTCGGTATGGAACAGGTGCCCGGCGATCATGCCCGCCATCTCGCGGCTGGGCAGCACCGAAAACAAAGTCGGCGCCACCATGTAGCCGACGGTCCAGAGGCTGCCCGCCCACACCACCGTCAGCAGCAGGAAGATGCGGTGCGGCAGCGGCGGCAGATTGTTATAGGAATTGGAGAACACGTGCCGGTCTTTCCGGGGGCCGGGCCAGGTGCAAGCCTGCCGGCCGGGCCGGCGTCAGATATAGCGTACGGTAATGACTTCGTACTCGCGCTCGCCGCCAGGGGCCAGCACGGTTGCGACGTCGCCTTCGAACTTGCCGATCAGCGCACGCGCGATGGGCGAGCTGACCGAGATCTTGCCGACGTCGATGTCGGCTTCGTCATCGCCCACGATCTGGTAGCTGACGGGACTGCCGGACTCCAGGTCTTCCAGGTCCACAGTCGCGCCAAAGACGATGCGGCCGTCGGTGTCCAGCTGGGTCGGATCGATGATCTGCGCGGCCGACAGCTTGGCCTCCACTTCCAGGATGCGGCCTTCAATAAAGGCTTGCTTTTCCTTGGCGGCGTCGTATTCGGCGTTTTCAGACAGGTCGCCCTGTGCGCGGGCTTCCGAGATCGCATTGATCACCGACGGACGCTCGACAGCCTTCAGGCGCTGCAGCTCCTCCTTCAGGAGCTCTGCGCCACGCTTGGTAATCGGAATGGTGCTCATGTCTTCGTTCAACAAAAAAATGAGCCGCAGCGGAGCTGGAGCCATCCCTGGCCAATGCTGCCAGGGCACTTCCGCTCAACCGCGGCTTTCAGACAGGACCGAATGCGGGCACGCCGCATCGATCGGCGAATTTGACGTAGTTTAGGCCAGGAAGCCCGCCGGCAGCAACTCCGGCGGGCTTCCTGGACTTGACCGGGCACAACCCGCCCGGCCAGTGGCAATGTGCCGCTTGCCTTACCTGCGGGGCTTCAGGCCAGCGAGGCGTGCAGGCTCTGCAGGTCGTAGACCTCCAGGCTCTGCATGTGCTTCAGGCCCTCCACCGCGGCGCGGGCGCCGGCGATGGTGGTGTAGTAAGGAATGCGGTGAGCCAGCGCCGAGGTCCGGATCGAGCGCGAATCGGCAATCGCGGTGCGGGTTTCGTCCACAGTGGTGAACACCAGCGCCAGTTCGCCGTTCTTGATCATGTCCACGATATGCGGACGGCCGTCCTTGACCTTGTTGACGGTCTTGACCGGGATGCCGGCGGCCTCGATGGCCGAGGCGGTGCCGCGGGTGGCAACGATCGGGTAGCCCATGTCGTGCAGCATGCGAGCCACGCCAACGGCGCGCGGCTTGTCGCTGTCCTTCACGGTGATCAGCACGGTGCCCTTCTCCGGCAGGCGCGAACCCGCGGCCAGCTGGCTCTTGAACAGCGCCTCGCCGAAGGCCTTGCCCACCCCCATCACTTCGCCGGTCGAGCGCATTTCAGGTCCGAGGACCGGATCGACGCCCGGGAACTTGTTGAACGGGAACACCGCTTCCTTGACGCTGTAGTACGGCGGGATGACTTCTTCGCCGATGCCCTGCTCGTCCAGCGACTGGCCCGCCATGCAGCGCGCGGCGATCTTGGCCAGCTGCAAGCCGGTGGCCTTGGACACGTACGGCACAGTACGCGAGGCGCGCGGGTTCACTTCCAGCACATAGACGGTATCGACGCCGTCGTTCTGCTGGATCGCGAACTGCACGTTCATCAGGCCGATCACGTTCAGCGCCTTGGCCATCGCGGCGGTCTGGCGCTTCAGTTCAGCCACGGTCTCGGCCGACAGCGAGTACGGCGGCAGCGAGCAGGCGGAGTCGCCCGAGTGCACGCCAGCCTGCTCGATGTGCTCCATCACGCCGCCGATGAAGACGCGCTTGCCGTCGGAGATGGCATCGACGTCGCACTCGATGGCGTCGTTCAGGAAGCGGTCCAGCAGCACCGGGGAATCGTTCGAGACCTTGACGGCCTCGCGCATGTAGCGCTCGAGGTCGCGCGGCTCATGCACGATTTCCATGGCGCGGCCGCCCAGCACGTACGACGGGCGCACCACCAGCGGGTAGCCGATCTCTTCGGCCAGGCGCAGCGCCTCGTCCTCGGCACGCGCGGTGCGGTTGGGCGGCTGGCGCAGGCCCAGCTCCTGCAGCAGTTTCTGGAAGCGCTCGCGGTCTTCGGCCGCGTCGATCATGTCGGGGCTGGTGCCGATGATGGGCACGCCGTTGGCTTCCAGGTCCAGCGCCAGCTTCAGCGGGGTCTGGCCGCCGTACTGCACGATCACGCCGACCGGCTTCTCGAGCGCGACGATCTCCAGCACGTCCTCCAGCGTCAGCGGCTCGAAGTACAGGCGGTCCGAGGTGTCATAGTCGGTCGACACGGTTTCCGGGTTGCAGTTGACCATGATGGTCTCGTACCCGTCTTCGCGCAGCGCCAGCGCGGCGTGCACGCAGCAGTAGTCGAACTCGATGCCCTGACCGATCCGGTTCGGGCCGCCGCCCAGCACCATGATCTTCTTCTTGTCGGTCGGCTGCGCCTCGCACTCGCCATGCTCGGCCTCGTAGGTCGAGTACATGTAGGCGGTGTTGGTGGCGAACTCGGCCGCGCAGGTGTCCACGCGCTTGTAGACCGGGCGCACGTTCTGGGCGATGCGCGCTTCGCGCACGGCCTTGGCGTCGGTCTTCAGCAGCTTGGCCAGGCGGCGGTCGGAGAAGCCCTTCTGCTTCAGGAAACGCAGCTCGGCGGTCGACAGGCTTTCCAGCTTGCGCGTCTTGACCAGGCCTTCGGTCTTGATGATGTCTTCGATCTGGGCCAGGAACCAGGGGTCGATGTCGGTCTCGGCATAGACCTCTTCCAGCGACATGCCCAGGCGGAAGGCGTCGCCCACGTACCAGATGCGGTCGGGGCCGGCTTCGCCGATTTCCTCGACGACCTCGTCACGGTCCGACGACTTTTCGTCCAGGCCGTCGACGCCCACTTCCAGGCCGCGCAGGGCCTTCTGGAACGATTCCTGGAAGGTGCGGCCCATCGCCATCACCTCGCCCACCGACTTCATCTGGGTGGTCAGGTGGCTGTCGGCCTGCGGGAATTTCTCAAACGCGAAACGCGGCACCTTGGTGACCACGTAGTCGATCGACGGCTCGAACGAAGCCGGGGTCGCGCCGCCGGTGATCTCGTTCTTCAGCTCGTCCAGCGTGTAGCCCACGGCCAGCTTGGCCGCGACCTTGGCGATCGGGAAGCCGGTGGCCTTGGAGGCCAGCGCCGACGAACGCGACACGCGCGGGTTCATCTCGATGACGATCATGCGACCGTCCTTCGGGTTGATCGAGAACTGCACGTTGGAGCCGCCGGTGTCGACGCCGATCTCGCGCAGCACGGCCAGCGACGCGTTGCGCAGGATCTGGTATTCCTTGTCGGTCAGGGTCTGGGCTGGAGCGACGGTGATCGAGTCGCCGGTGTGGATGCCCATCGGGTCCAGGTTCTCGATCGAGCAGATGATGATGCAGTTGTCCTTCTTGTCGCGGACCACTTCCATCTCATACTCTTTCCAGCCCAGCAGCGATTCTTCGATCAGCAGCTCGCGCGTCGGCGACAGGTCCAGGCCGCGCTTGCAGATCTCTTCGAATTCTTCGCGGTTGTAGGCGATGCCGCCGCCGCTGCCGCCCAGCGTGAACGACGGGCGGATCACGATCGGGTAGCCGCCGGTGCCGGTTTCCTGGGCAATGCGCGACTGCACGGCCATGGCTTCGTCCATCGAGTGGGCGATGCCCGACTTGGCCGAACCCAGACCGATCTTGGTCATGGCGTCCTTGAACTTCTGGCGGTCCTCGGCCTTGTCGATGGCTTCCGGCGAGGCGCCGATCAGCTCGACCTTGTATTTCTCCAGCACGCCGTGACGGTGCAGGTCCAGCGCGCAGTTCAGCGCGGTCTGGCCGCCCATGGTCGGCAGGATCGCGTCCGGGCGTTCCTTCTCGATGATGCGCTCGACCACTTCCCAGGTGATCGGCTCGATGTAGGTCACATCGGCCGTGTTGGGGTCGGTCATGATGGTCGCCGGGTTCGAATTGACCAGGATGACCTTGAAGCCTTCCTCGCGCAGCGCCTTGCAGGCCTGGGCGCCGGAGTAGTCGAACTCGCACGCCTGGCCGATGATGATGGGGCCCGCGCCGATGATCAGGATGCTCTTGATGTCTGTGCGTTTTGGCATTGCACGCTCTCTTTATGGGCCGGCCCGCCTTGCCTGCGGACCGCGCCGGTAATCAGGGAATCCGTCAGGATTCAAAAATATCGTCTTGCTCAGTTCATCGTGGCCGTCGCCAGCTTGGCGCCGAAGCCGATGAACATCGCGCCCACCCCGCTCGACATGCCCGCCGACAGGCGCCGGCGGCGCCGGAATGCGTCGGCCAGCTTCGCGCCCACGAAGATGATCGTGGTCAGGTAGGCAAAGCTGCAGAACTGGGCGACCAGGCCCAGCACGGAGAACGACAGCACCGGGTAAGCGAAGGCCGGGTCGACAAACTGGATGAAGAACGAGATGAAGAACAGGATCGCCTTCGGGTTCAGCAGGCTGATCAGCAACGCCTTGCGGAACGGGTCGGACTGGTCGGCCTTGCTAACCGGCGCGGTGGCGGCGGCATCGCCGCGCGCGGCCCAGTTGCGCAGCGCGCCGCGCAGCATGCTGAAACCAATCCACGCCAGGTAGGCCGCGCCAACGTACTTCACCACGTAGAACAGCGCCGGGCTGGCCTTGAGCAGCGAGGCCACGCCCGCCGCCGACAGCACCATCAGCACGAAGTCGCCCAGGAACACCCCGCACGCGCCCTTGTAGCCGGCGCGCACGCCGCGCTGCGCCGCCACCGACAGCACATACATCGAGTTCGGCCCCGGCAGCAGCACGATAAAGATCGTGCCCAGCACATAGGTCCAGAAATCGGTGATGCCGAAAGCGGTATGCATGAAGGCGTTCATGGGATGTCCCTGAGGTCTGCGCTGTTCTTCTTGCCCGCTTACTTGCGCGCGTCCGTCATCAGCTTGATGAAGCGGTCGAACAGGTAAGCCACGTCGTTCGGACCGGGCGACGCCTCCGGGTGGCCCTGGAAGCAGAAAGCCGGCTTGTCGGTCAGCGCGAAACCCTGCAGCGAACCGTCGAACAGCGACTTGTGCGTCACGCGCACGTTCGACGGCAGCGTGTCCGCATCGACCGCGAAGCCGTGGTTCTGCGACGTGATCACCACGCGGCCATCGTCCAGGTCCTTGACCGGGTGGTTGGCGCCGTGGTGGCCGAACTTCATCTTCAGGGTCTTGGCGCCAACTGCCAGCGCCATGATCTGGTGGCCCAGGCAGATGCCGAAGGTCGGGATGCCGCGCTCGATGAACTCGCGCGTGGCGGCGATGGCGTAGTCGCACGGCTCGGGGTCGCCGGGGCCGTTGGACAGGAACACACCGTCCGGATTCAGCGCCAGCGCGTCGGCGGCGCTCGCCTGCGCGGGCAGCACCGTGACCTTGCAGCCGCGCTCGGCCAGCATGCGCAGGATGTTGTACTTGACGCCGTAGTCATAGGCGACCACGTGGAATTGCGGCTTGTCCTGCTTGCCGTAGCCTTCGCCCAGCTTCCATTCGGACTGGGTCCACTCGTACGGTTCCTTGACCGAGACCACCTTGGCCAGGTCCATGCCGGCCAGGCCGGGGAACGAGCGGGCCAGGTCGATGGCCTTCTGGACATTGTCTTCGCCGGCCAGGATGCAGCCGTTCTGGGCACCCTTTTCGCGCAGGATACGCGTCAGCTTGCGCGTATCGATGCCGGCGATGGCCACCACCTTTTCCTGCTTCAGGTAGTGGGCAAGGGTGTGCTCCTTGCGGAAGTTCGAGGCCAGGATCGGCAGATCCTTGATGATCAGGCCGGCGGCATGGACTTTCGTGGCTTCGACATCCTCAGGATTGACCCCGTAGTTACCGATATGCGGATACGTCAGCGTGACGATCTGCCGGGAGTAACTCGGGTCGGTGAGGATTTCCTGGTAACCGGTGATGGCGGTGTTGAACACCACTTCACCGATGGTATGGCCGGAAGCGCCAATGGAATAGCCACGAAAGACCGTGCCGTCTGCAAGCGCGAGAATGGCGGACGGAAAAGACGGTAACACGGGTAGGCTCCTGCTGGACTCACCCCGTGACCGACCAATCGACGCCTCGTGCCTCCCAGGCTGGATCCGTGACGGCGGCAGCGGCATTGCGCCGATGCGGTCGGATCCGGTTGCGACATGCTCCTTGCGTCACATTGAATGCGGACAGCAAAGGCGGCGCGGCTGGGGGCGGCGGAAGGTGGAAAGCGGTAGGCGCTAGGGTGAAGGGTTCTGAAAGCGAAACTTTCGAATTATATCCCGCGCAACCCAATTTCTCAAGTTTTCAAGGACTTGCACGCGGCAGGCGCCGGCTGCGCCACGCCGCCGGCCACCATCCAGCCCTGTGCCTGCTACGTTACGCCCGCGGCGGCACGACCGCCGTGACCTCGATTTCCACCTTGGCGCGCGGCTCCACCAGGTCCGCGACCTCGACCGCCGTCATCGCCGGAAAGTGGCGGCCGATGATGGCCCGGTAATGCTGGCCGATCGCCCCATAGGCGCCGACATATTCCGCCTTGTCCTTCACATACCAGGTCATGCGCACGATATGCTCGGGCAGCGCGTCGCCGGCCGCCAGCACGGCAACCACGTTGCGCAGCGCCTGCGCCACCTGCAGGCCGAAGTCGTCGGTCTCGAATTCACATTTGCCGGTCCAGCCGATCTGGCCGCTGACAAAGAGGAGGCGGCTGCCGACCTGCATTTCGGTCATGGTGCCGTTGGCGTAGCCACGCGGGGGCGCCCAGTCGGGCGGCTGCAGGATGTTCATGGTGCGTTTTCCTGTTGGTATCTGTATGAGTAGATGGAATTCGGGGATTCAGGCCGTCGCGACCAGGTAGGACGACATGGCCTGGCGCACGGCATCGGGCAACGGCTGCGGAGCAATCGAGCCGGTATCGACGCAGACCAGCCGCTGCGTCACTTCCATGCGGGTATCGTCATGCGGGCCGGCGAAGCGGATCGCGAGGGTAAAGCTGGACTGGCCCAGCTTCAGCACGCGCAGCTCGCGCGTCAGCACCTCGCCCAGCCGGCTCGGAGCCAGGAAGCGGCACTCCAGCTCGGCGGTCGGCACGCCGGCGCGGCCCTCGCCATGCATGGCATCGAAGGGCCAGCCCAGCGCCTCGCTGAACCAGTCTTCGATCAGGTCGTTGAGCATCTCGAAATAGCGCGGGTAGAACACGATGCCCGCGGCGTCGCAGTGCTTGAAGCGCACCAGGACGGTGCTGCGGAACACGGGGCTCATGGCTTCCCCGCCTGGTTGACGCCGCCATTGCCGCCGCCATTGCCCTGCTCCGCCATCTGCCGCAGCCGGAAGCGCTGCAGCTTGCCGGTCTCGGTGCGCGGCAGCGCCGGCACGAACACAATGCGGCGCGGATACTTGTAGGGCGCGATCTGGCGCTTCACGTAGTCCTGCAGCGCGGTGCGGGTAGCGTCGTCCGCCGCCACGCCCTCGCGCAGCACCACATAGGCCATCACCACCTGGCCGCGCCCGTCGTCGGGCGCGCCGACCACACCGCATTCGGCCACTGCCTCGTGCTGCATCAGTGCGCTTTCCACCTCCGGCCCGGCGATGTTGTAGCCGGCTGAGATGATCATGTCGTCCGAACGCGCCTGGTAGAAGTAGTAGCCGTCCTCGTCGACGAAAAAGGTATCGCCCGGCAGGTTCCAGCCCGCCTTCACATAGTTGGACTGGCGTGGATCGTCCAGGTAGCGGCAGCCGGTCGGCCCCTGCACCGCGAGCTTGCCGACCTGCCCCGGCGGCAGGGGCTGCATGTTCTCGTCGACGATCTGCGCGACATAGCCCGGCACCACGCGCCCGATCGCGCCCGGCCTGACCTCGGCGCCGGCGCTGGAGATAAAGATATGCATCATCTCCGTGCCGCCGATGCCGTCGGTCATCTCGATGCCGGTGGCCGCCTTCCAGCTCTGGCGCGTGGCGTCCGGCAGGGCTTCGCCGGCCGACACGCTCTTCTTCAGGCTGGACAGGTCGTAGCGCCGCGCCAGCGCTGCCATCTGCCGGTAGAAGGTCGGGGCGGTAAAGACAATGGTGGCGCGGAAATCCTGGATCAGCCCGAGCAGCGTCTCTGGCGTCAGCTTCTCGGCCAGCACGGCGCTGGCGCCGATGCGCAGCGGGAAACACAGCATGCCGCCCAGCCCGAAGGTGAACGCGATCGGCGGCGTGCCGCAGAACACGTCGTCGGGCCGCGGGCGCAGCACGTGGCGCGGGAACAGGTCGCACATGGCCAGCACGTCGCGATGGAAGTGCATGGTGCCCTTGGGCTGGCCGGTGGTGCCGCTGGTAAAGGCGATCAGGCAGACGTCGTCGCTGGCGGTGTCGCAGGCCTCGAAGGCATCCGGCTTGCCCGCCATCGCCGCCTCCAGCGAACCCTCGCCTTCACCGTTGAAGTACAGCGTGCGCGCCAGGCTCGGGCAATGGAATTCGCCGCCGGCCTGCAGGTTGGCATCGAGTTCCTCGCGCAGCCGCGCATCGCACAGCGCGGCGCCGACCTGGGCCTTGTCGATGATCTGCTTCAGTTCCTTGGCGCGCAGCAGCGGCATGGTCGGCACCGCGACCAGGCCCGCCTTGAGCGTGGCCAGCCAGCTGGCGGCCATCATCAGGTTGTTGGGCCCGCGCAGCAGCACGCGATTGCCGGGCACCAGCTGCATGTCCTCGACCAGCACATGGGCGATGCGGTTCACCAGCGCCGCCAGCTGCGCGTACGTGACCGTCTCGACCTGTCCGTCGCGGCGATGGCGGATGGCGATGCGCTCGCCGCGGCCTTCGCGCACATGGCGGTCTACCAGCTCCACCGCGGCATTCATCCGCTCCGGGTAGTCGGTATCGGCATTGAAGCGGAACACCGGCCACATATCGGGCGGCGGCAGGCGGTCGCGCGCGAAGGTATCGAGGTGGGCTGTGGTCGCCATGGCTTGTCTCCTGTCTGCTCTGTATCGGTACGGCAGTTCGTGGGTGGCACGCGGGCGCGTCAGGCTTTGCGCCCGGCCAGCGTCTCGCGCGCAATGATCAGCTTCTGCACTTCGGTGGCGCCTTCATAGATGCGCAGCGAGCGGATCTCGCGGTACAGGCTTTCCACCCGCGTGCCTACCTTGACGCCCAGGCCGCCGAACATCTGCACCGCACGGTCGATCACCTGCTGCGCATTCTCGGTCGCCACCATCTTGGCCATGGCCGCCTCGCGCGTGGTGCGCTGGCCCTTGACATCGCGCAGCCAGGCCGCGCGGTAGGTCAGCAGCGCCGCGGCGTCGATCGCGGTGGCCATGTCGCCGATGGCGGCCTGCGTCAGCTGCAGGTCGGCCAGCACGCCACCGAACATCGGGCGCGCGCAGGCGCGCGCCAGTGCATCGTCCAGCGCGGCGCGGCCAAAGCCCAGCGCCGCCGCCGCGACCGAAGCACGGAAGATGTCGAGCGTCATCATCGCCACCTTGAAGCCCTGCCCCGCCTCGCCCAGCCGGTTGCCCACGGGCACGCGGCAGTCGTCGAAACGCAGCGTGGCGAGCGGGTGCGGCGCCATCACGTCGATGCGCTCGGCGATGGTCAGGCCCGGCGTATCGGCGTCCACCACAAAGGCGGAGATGCCGCGCGCGCCCGGCGCCTCGCCGGTGCGCACGAACACGCAGTAGAAGTCGGCAATGCCACCGTTGGAAATCCAGGTCTTGGCGCCATCGATCACATAGTGGCTGCCGTCGTCCGACAGCCGTGCGCTGCACTGCATGGCGGCCACATCGGAACCGGCCTCCGGCTCGGACAGCGCAAACGCGGCAATCGCCTCGCCGCGGGCCACGCGCGGCAGGTAATGCGCGCGCAGCGCATCGCTGCCGGCCAGCGAGATCGCGCCCGAGCCCAGCCCCTGCATGGCAAAGGCAAAATCGGCCAGGCCGTCATGGCGCGCCAGGGTCTCGCGCAGCAGGCACAGCGAGCGCGAATCCAGCGCCGGCAGCGCGCCGCCGTGCGCGGCCGGCACGCAGTAGCGCAGCCAGCCGGCATCGCCCAGCTGGCGCACCAGCGCGCGGCAGGCGGCGTCGGTATCGCTGTGGTCGACATGGAGGTGTTGCGCGCACCAGGCGTCCAGTTCGCGCTCCAGTGCGCGGTGCGCGTCGTCGAACAGCGGCAGGTCGAGATAGGTCTTGTCGGACATGGCGCTTCAGTCCCCTTCGAACACCGGCTTGGTCTTGGCGACGAAGGCCTCGTAGGCGCGGCGGAAGTCGCGCGTCTGCATGCAGATTGCCTGGGCTTCGGCCTCGGCCTCGATGGCCTCGTCCAGCCCCATGTTCCATTCCTGGTGCAGCAGCTTCTTGGTCACGCCGTGGGCAAAGGTCGGGCCGGCGGCCAGTTGCGCGGCCAGTGCCTGCGCCTGGGCCAGCACCGCTTCGGACGGATGCAGCGCATTGAAGAAGCCCCACTGCAGGCCCTCTTCCGCGCTCATCGAGCGGCCGGTGTAGAGCAGCTCGCTGGCACGCCCCTGCCCGATCACGCGCGGCAGCAGCGTGCACGCGCCCATGTCGGCGCCGGCCAGGCCGACGCGCGTGAACAGGAACGCGGTCTTGGCCTGCGCCGTGCCCAGGCGCATGTCGGAGGCCAGCGCCATCATCGCGCCGGCGCCGGCGCAGATGCCGTCGACCGCGCTCACCACCGGCTGCCGGCAGGCGCGCATGGCCTTGACCAGATCGCCGGTCATGCGCGTGAAGTCGAGCAGCTCAGGCATGGTCATGCGCGTGAGAGGCCCGATGATCTCGTGCACGTCGCCGCCCGAGCAGTAGTTGCCGCCCGCGCCCGTCACCACCACCGCCTTGATGTCGCTGGCATAGCACAGGCCGCGGAACAGATCGCGCAGCTCGGCGTAGGAATCGAAGGTCAGCGGGTTCTTGCGCTCCGGCCGGTTCAGCGTCACGGTGCCGACCTTGCCGTCGCCGGACACCGACCACAGGAAGTGCTCCGGCTGGTAGCCGGCAAAGCTGCGCTTGTGGTGGCGCATGTCGAGTGCGATCTCTGTCATGGGTTCTCTCTCAGGTCCTTCTGTCGTTGTCAGCCGGCCATCACCTCGCCGCCGGCCACCGGGATTGCCTGGCCGGTGATCGCCGCGGCGGACGGCTGGCACAGCCAGGCCACGGCGTCGGCCACTTCCTCGGGCTGCACCAGGCGGCGCTGCGGATTGCGCGCGGCCAGTTCAGCGCGGGCCTCGGCTTCAGTGCGGCCGGTCTTGCCGACGATATTGGCCACCGCGTCGCGCACGATGTCGGTTTCGGTATAGCCCGGGCAGACCGCGTTGACGGTCACGCCCTTGGCCGCGGTTTCCAGCGCCAGCGCGCGCGTCAGGCCGATCACCCCATGCTTGGCCGCGCAATAGGCACTGACATAGCCATAGCCGATCAGGCCGGCCGTGCTCGCCACATTGACGATACGGCCCCAGCCCGCGTCGAGCATCGCCGGCAGCGCCGCCTGCGTGCACAGGAAGGTGCCGGTCAGGTTCACGTCCAGCATGCGCTGCCACAGCGCGGCGTCGGTCTTCAGGAACGGAGCGCTGTGCGCCTGGCCGGCATTGTTGACCAGCATCGACACCGGACCGGACTGTTCCGCGGCGGCGGCGAAGGCGCGTGCCACGCTGTCGGCATCGGCAATATCGGCCGTGACAAAGGAGACTACGGCGCCTGCGGAAGCAAGCTCACGCAGCGCTTGCACGGTCGCCTGCAACGCGCCGGCATCGCGGCCCAGCAGTGTCACGCTGGCGCCGTCGGCCAGCAGCCGGCGCGCGATGGCCGCGCCGATGCCGCGCCCGCCGCCGGTGACCAGCGCGTGGCGCCCTGACAGTGAACCCGTGCTGCCCGTCATCCCTGCTTCTCCTGCGCCGCGGCGCGTTCCAGGTTGGTTTCAAGTTGCCGCTTGCCGGCCTGGTACTGCTTGGGCCAGGCGATATCGCGATAGCCGATGCGCGCCGCTTCCTGCAGCGTCCAGGCCGGGTTGGCCAGATGCGGCCGCGCGATCGCGCACAGGTCGGCACGGCCCGCGGCGATGATCGAGTCGACGTGGTCGGCCTCGAAGATCGCGCCCACGGCAATGGTGGCGATGCCGGCTTCGTTGCGGATGCGGTCGGCAAACGGGGTCTGGTACATGCGGCCGTAGACCGGGGCCTGGTCCGGGCTGACCTGGCCCGACGAGCAGTCGATCATATCGGCGCCGGCGGCCTTGAAGGCGCGTGCGATCTCGATCGCGTCGTCGGGGGTGATGCCGCCTTCGACCCAGTCGTGCGCCGAGATGCGCACCGACATCGGCTTGTGTTCTGGCCACACCTCACGCACCGCGGCAAACACCTCCAGCGGGTAGCGCAGCCGCGCGGCCAGCGAACCGCCGTATTCATCTTCCCGCGTATTGGTCAGCGGCGAGATAAAGCTCGACAGCAGGTAGCCGTGCGCGCAGTGTAGCTCCAGCCAGTCGAAGCCGGCCTCGGCGGCGCGGCGCGCGCTGGCGACGAAGTCATCGCGCACACGGTCCATGTCTGCGCGCGTCATCTCGCGCGGGGTCTGCGACTCGCCCGGCAGGTAGGGCAGCGGCGAGGCCGAGATCACCGGCCAGTTGCCGTCCGGCAGCGGATGGTCCATTGCCTCCCAGCCGAGCTGGGTCGAACCCTTGCGGCCCGAGTGGCCGATCTGCATGGCGATGCGCGCATCGCTGTTGGCATGCACGAAGTCGACGATGCGGCGCCAGGCATCGCGCTGTGCGTCGTTCCACAAACCCGGGCATCCCGGCGTGATGCGCGCATCGGGCGACACGCAGGTCATCTCCGCCACCACCATGCCGGCGCCGCCCAGCGCGCGCGAACCCAGGTGGACCAGGTGGAAGTCGCCGGGCACGCCGTCGGTGCATGAGTACATCGCCATCGGCGACACCACCACGCGGTTCTTCAGCGTGACGCCGCGCATGCGGAACGGCGTGAACATCGGCGGCAGCGGCTGATGCTCGCGCAGTTGCAGGCTTTCCGGTTGCACGCCGGCCTGCCGCGCCAGCCAGTGCTCGAACTGCGCCACGTAGTCCGCATCGCGCACGCGCAGGTTCTCATGCGAGATGCGCTGCGAGCGGGTCAGCAGGGAATAGGCGAACTGCTCCGGCGGCAGGCTGCCCGCGTAGCGCTCGACGTTCTCGAACCATTCGGTCGAGTTGCGCGCCGCGTTCTGGATCTTCAGCACTTCGACGCCGCGCGTGGCTTCGTAGCGCGACAGTGCATCGGGCAGGCCGTCATGACCCCTGCCACGGATTTCCTCGGCCAGGTCAATCGCATCTTCCAGCGCCAGCTTGGTGCCCGAACCGATCGAGAAGTGCGCGGTGTGCGCGGCATCGCCCATCAGCACCACCGGCACGCGGCGGCCGTCGGGCAAGGTGTTCCAATGCACCCATTGGCGGCAGATCACGCGCGGGAAGCGGATCCAGATCGCCGAGCCGCGCAGGTGCGCCGCATTGGTGATCAGCTTGTTGCCGTCGAGGTAGCGCGCGAACAGGCGCTCGCAGTAGGCCACGCCCTCTTCCTGGCTCATCTGCTCGATGCCCGCGGCGCGCCAGACCGACTCCGGGGCCTCGACGATAAAGGTCGAGGTGGTGTCGTCAAAGCGGTAGGCGTGCGCCTGGAACCAGCCGTGCTCGGTCTTCTCGAAGGCAAAGGTGAAGGCGTCGAACAGCTTGTGCGTGCCCATCCAGACAAAGCGGCACTGGCGCGTGTCGATGTCAGGCTGGAAGGTGTCGGCGTAGCGGGTGCGGATGCGGCTGTTCAGGCCGTCCGAGGCGATCACCAGGTCGGCCTGGTATTGCATCGCCAGCGCCTGGTCGTCGGACACATCGATCTCGAACACCAGCTTCACGCCCAGCGCCTCGCAGCGTGCCTGCAGGATATTGAGCAGGCGCTTGCGGCCGATGCCGATAAAGCCATGGCCGCCGGAGCGGATGGTGCGCCCGCCGATATGGATGTCGATATCGTCCCAGTGGTTGAAGGCCGCGTTGATCTCGGCCGCGCTGACCGGGTCGGCTTGCTTCAGGTTGTCCATGGTGGCGTCAGAGAACACCACGCCCCAGCCGAAGGTGTCGTAGGGCCGGTTGCGCTCGACCACGATGACCTCGTTGGCCGGATCCTGCAGCTTCATCAGCAGCCCGAAGTACAGGCCTGCCGGGCCACCACCAATACAAAGCACTCGCATCTGTCGCCTCCTGCCGGCTGCGCCGGGCACCTTTGCCCAGGATCACACCGCCATCTAGATGATGTCTAAATATTTTATGCTTCAAATATTAGACTGCATCACGGCCGATGGCAAGGGCGGGATGCGGAGTGCCCCGCACGCCACCCGCATCCCACGCCCTCAGCCCGCCATCTAGCCTTTCAGCGCTGCCTGCAACTGTTCCAGCGCACCCGGGTCCTCGATCGTGGTCAGGTCGCCCGGATCGCGTCCTTCGGCCACCGCCTGCATGGCGCGCCGCAGCAACTTGCCGGAGCGCGTCTTGGGCAGCGCATTGACAAAGAATACGCGCGCCGGCCGCGCCACGGCACCCAGTTGCTGCTCCACCGTCTTCATCAGCTCGCCCTCCAATGCCAGCCGCGCTTCGGCCGTGGCCGTGCGCGCCGGATCGCGGGCGATGCAGAAGGCCATGGCCACCTGCCCCTTGAGCGCGTCCTGCACGCCCACCACCGCCACCTCGGCCACGGCGGCGTTGGACGACAGGCTTTCCTCGATCTCGCGGGTGCCCAGCCGGTGGCCGGCCACGTTGATCACGTCGTCGGTGCGGCCCAGGATAAAGACGTAGCCGTCGGCGTCGCGCACGCCCCAGTCGAAGGTCGAATAGCACAGCCGGTTCGGCACCGCCTGCCAGTAGGTGCGCACGAAGCGGTCGTCGTCGCCCCAGACCGTGCTCATGCATCCCGGCGGCAGCGGGCCGTCGATGGCGACCACGCCCTTCTGCCCCGGCGGGCATTCAGCGCCGGTGTTCTCGTCGACGATCTTCAGGTCATAGCCATAGGCGGGCACGCCGGGCGAGCCCAGCTTGGGCGGCAGCGCCTCGATGCCGCGCTGGATCGCGAGGATCGGCCAGCCGGATTCGGTCTGCCAGTAGTTGTCGACCACGGGCTTGCCCAGGCCGTCCTGGATCCAGCGCGCGGTGGGCTCGTCCAGCGGCTCGCCGGCCAGGAACAGCAGGCGCAGGCTGGACAGGTCATAACGCGTCAGCCAGGCCGGGTCCTGCTTCTTCAGCACGCGGATCGCGGTCGGCGCGCTGAACATCAGGTTGACCTGGTATTGCTCCACCAGCCGCCACAGGATGCCACCGTCGGGGCGGATCGGCGTGCCTTCATACATCAGCGTGGCCATGCCGGCCAGCAGCGGGCCGTAGACGATATAGCTGTGCCCCACCACCCAGCCGATGTCCGACGCGGTGAACATGGTGTCGCCGGGCTTGCCGCAGAAGATGTATTCCATCGAGGTGGCCAGCGCCACCGCGTAGCCGCCGGTATCGCGCTGCACGCCCTTGGGCTTGCCGGTGGTGCCGGAGGTGTAGAGCACGTACGACGGCTCGCTCGATTCCAGCCACACGCACGGCACCTGCACGCCGGCCACGCGTTCGCGCCAGGCGGCGTAGTCCTCATCGCGGCCCTCGGTACGGGGCATTTGCGCCAGTTGCCGGTCCACCAGCAGCACCTTCCCGGGCTGGTGCGACGAGAGCCGGATGGCCTCGTCCAGCAGCGGCTTGTAGGGCACCACCTTGCCGGCGCGCGAGCCGGCGTCGGCGCTGACCACCACGCGCGGCCGGGCATCCTCGATGCGCGCGGCCAGGCTGACCGAGGCAAAGCCGCCGAACACCACCGAATGGATCGCGCCGATGCGCGCGCAGGCCAGCATGGCAAAGGCGGCTTCCGGGATCATCGGCATGTAGATCAGCACGCGGTCGCCCTTCTGCACGCCCAGGCCCTGCAGGATCGCGGCCATGCGGCTGACTTCGTCGTGCAGCTCGGCGTAGGTAAAGGTGCGGGCCTGGTCGGTCTCGCTCGAGACCCAGTGCAGCGCCGGCTGGCTGGCGCGGGCCGCCAGGTGGCGGTCGACCGCGTTGTGGCACAGGTTGGTGCGCCCGCCGGCGAACCAGCGCGTAAAGGGCGCGCGGCTGTTGTCGAGCACCTGGCCGAACGGGGTTTCCCAGTCGATGCGCGCCGCCTGTTCGGCCCAGAACCCCTCGGGGTCGGCCAGCGAACGGGCATGCACGGCATGGCTTGCCGTCATGTCTGTCTCCTCCGCGTCTGCGGTCATTGTGATGATGACCGTAGTTTGCCACCGGCGCGGGTGCGCGTGGACACAGATTCGGAGAGGGGCGCGCGGGCCCCGGGGGCCGGCACATGAAAAAAGGGGCGTGCCGACGGCATCGCCCCTTCTTGCGCCATGCGGCGGACCAGCCGGCGCCCGCATTCGTCAGCGGGCCTTGGCCCCCTTGGCGCCGGCCTTGGCCGACGCCTTGACGGTCGGCCCCGGCTTGGACTCGCGCACCACGCGCGCCGGCGCCGCCTTGACTGCCGTTCGCCGCGAGGCCGCCTCGACGGTGACGCGCTTGCGCGGCTCCGCCTTGCCCGCCTTGCCCTTGGCCGAGACCCGCACGATGCCGCCCTTGCTGCTTCGCTCGGAACGCTCCGCACGGTCGGCGCGCTCGGCACGGTCAGCCTGTTCGGCACGTGCCGCCCGCACCGCGCCGGCGCCGCGCACCGGCACCATCAGCACCAGGCTCTGCCCGGCGACCAGCTTGGTGCCGGAGAGCTTGTTCCTCGACTGCACCTGCCCCGCCGAGACGCCATAGCGCCGCGCCACCGAGGCCACGGTGTCGCGCCGGCCGGCTCGCACCACCACGCGGCGCGCATCCGGCAAATCAGGCTCCATCGCCAGCATGGCGCTGTCGGCCAGGGTCGCGCTGATATCCTGGTCGTGGCGGCCCGAGCGCGGGATCATCACGGTCGAGCCGGCCTTCAGGCGCATGCCCTTCGGGATGCTGTTGATCTCGCGCAGCGTATCGGCGTCGACGTTCAGCCGTGCCGCCAGCGCTTCGATACGCTCGCGGCTGTCCACCGTCACCGCCGACCAGCTCGACAACCCGCCGCGGTAGGTGTTCAGGTTGTACTGGAAGCGCTCGGCGTTATCGAACGGCAGCAGGATCTGCGGGTTGGACGCGCCCAGGATCACGGGCCGGTTGAACGACGGGTTGAGCGCCTTGAATTCCTCTACCGACATGTCCGCCAGCTTGGCCGCCAGGTTCACGTCGATATCGCGCGAGGTGGTCACCGTGACAAAGTACGGGTGGTCCGGGATCTCGGGCAGCTTGACGCCATACGCGGCCGGGTTGGCGATGATGTTCTTGACCGCCTGCAGCTTCGGCACGTAGTAGCGCGTCTCGTTGGGCATGGGCAGGCTGGCGTAGTCGGTCGGCAGCCCTCGCGCCTGGTTGCGTGCGATCGCGCGCGACACCGCGCCCTCGCCCCAGTTGTACGCCGCCAGCGCCAGGTGCCAGTCGCCGAACATGTCGTAGAGCCGCGCCAGGTAGTCCAGCGCGGCGTCGGTCGAGGCCAGCACGTCGCGGCGCTCGTCGCGGAACATGTTCTGCTTCAGGTTGTACGACTTGCCGGTGCTCGGGATGAACTGCCACATGCCGGCCGCCTTGGCGGTGGACTGGGCCTGCGGGTTGAACGCGCTCTCGACGAACGGCAGCAGCGCCAGCTCGGTCGGCATCTTGCGCCGTTCCAGCTCTTCTACGATGTGGTACAGGTAACGGCTTGAGCGCCCGACCATCCGTTCCATGTATTCCGGCCGCTGCGCATACCACTGGGTGCGGTCATCGACCAGCGTGCCCTCCAGGTCCTGCATGGCAAAGCCGCGCCGGATGCGGTCCCAGATGTCGCTGGACGGGCCGCGCAGCCAGTCCAGGCCACCCTGGTCGACATTGATCGTGGATGCGGAAGAAAGCGCCGATTTGTCGCTGAGCGAGTTGAGCGGGTCCTGGCGCTTGGCGGTCTGGGCGGTCGCGGCGCCGTTGGCGCCATCAGGCGGCGTGGGGGTGCTGGCGCACGCTGCAAGCAGCGCGGCGCACGCGACCACCGCCAGTAATCGACCAATTTTCATTAAGTTCTCGAATCGTGACGCCAAAAGGATGCGTGATGCTAAAAAAAACCGCGTATCGCGTCAATCAGATTTTCCATATAGCCAATATCCGCCGGGCAGCCGGAAAGCCTTGCGGCGCAAGGCGCGCAGGCCAGGCAGGGCTCAGCGGAAATTGTCCTTCCAGCCGCGCAGCGCACCGAAGGCCTGCGCATCGCCCGTGGCGGCCCCGCCCTGCGCCGCCACCGCCGCGCGCACCGCGGGCTCGCGCGAGCGCAGGAAGGGATTGACCTCGCGCTCATGGGCGATGGTGGTCGGCAGCGTCGGCTGGTCCGCCGCGCGCAGCGCGTCGACCCGCTGCGCCCACGCCGCCAGCGCGGCATTGGCCGGTTCCACCGCCCGTGCAAAGCGCACATTGCTGCGCGTATATTCGTGCGCGCAATAGACGCGGGTATCGCCCGGCAGTGCCGCCAGCTTGTCGAGCGAGTCCAGCATCTGTGCCGGCGTGCCTTCGAACAGGCGCCCGCAGCCACTGGCAAACAGGGTATCGCCACAGAAGACCGCCGGGCCGGCTTCGCCCAGGTCGCCCACATAGGCGATATGGCCGGCGGTGTGCCCGGGCACGTCCAGCACGTGCAGCGTCAGGGCCGGCGTCTCCAGCGTCACGACATCGCCTTCGCGCAGGGCCCGGGTGCGCCCGCCAATGCGTTCGCCGGCCGGCCCCAGCACCGGCATCGGCGCGCCCGACGGGGTGCGCGGGTGCGCCGCCAGCAACTCGGCCACCCCGCCCTGGTGATCGCCGTGGTGATGGGTGATTACAATAGCGCCCAGAGCCAGACCGCTTTGCGCCAGGAAGCGCTCCACCGGCGCGGCCTCGCCGGGATCGACCACGGCGGCGCTATGCCCGTCGTGGATGGCCCAGATATAGTTATCCTGGAACGCCGGGATCGGCTCAACCTTCAACATGCGCATGCTCCTATGTCCAATCGTCCCAATCATCCGATTGTAAGCTGGGAAGACTGGCTGGCCTCGCCGCCCGGTGAGTACATGCTGCGCTGGGAAGCGCAGCAGTACGACCGGATCGTGACCGACATCTTCGGCTACCACGCCGTCCAGTTGGGCCTGCCCTTTATCGACACCCTGCGCGAGAACCGGATGCCGTTCTCGGCGCTGGCGCTGGACCCTTCCAGCGGACCGCACGGGCCGCGCGCCGCACATCCCGATGCGCGCCAGCTGCTGTGCCGCTTCGACGAGCTGCCGTTCGACACCCAGAGCATCGACCTGGTCACCCTGCCCCACATCCTGGAATTCGCCGAAGACCCGCACGAAGTGCTGCGCGAGGTCTCGCGGGTGCTGATGCCCGAGGGGCGCGTGGTGGTCACCTGCTTCAACCCGATGAGCCTGTGGGGCGCGCGCCAGGGCATGAACCGGCTCGGCGCCACGCCCTTCCTGCCGACGGACGCGCAGCAGATCGGCTTCGTGCGCATCAAGGACTGGCTCAAGCTGCTGGGCTTCGATATCATCCGCGGCCGCTTTGGCTGCTACTGCCCGCCCTACCGCACCGACCGCTGGCTGCAGCGCGCCGCCTTCATGGAAAAGGCCGGCGACCGCTGGTGGCCGATCTTCGGCGCGGTCTATATGATCTCGGCGATCAAGCGCGTGCGCAATATCCGCCTGGTCGGCCCGGCCTGGAAGAGCAAGCCGGCGCTGGCTCCGGTGTCATCGCCCGTGGCCACGCCTACCGGCACCCACGGCAAGACCCCCGGCGAAGAGCGCTGACGCCGGCGCGCGCCCGCGCTCTCACCCAATTCGCCCTCAAAGCGCCACCTGCCCGGCGGGTGGCCACCTTGGAATCACATGCAAGAAGTCACGATCTACTCCGACGGCGCCTGCAAGGGCAATCCCGGCCGCGGCGGCTGGGGCGCGGTGCTCGTCGCCGGCACCAGCGAGAAAGAAATGTTCGGCGGCGAGCCCAACACTACCAACAACCGCATGGAAATGACCGCCGTGATCGAAGCGCTGCGCGCGCTCAAGCGGCCCTGCGTCGTGCGCGTCTATACCGACTCGCAGTATGTCCAGAAGGGCATCAGCGAATGGCTGCCCGGCTGGAAGGCCCGCGGCTGGAAGACCGCCGACAAGAAGCCCGTCAAGAATGCCGACCTGTGGCAGGAACTGGACACCCTGGCGCAGCCGCACCAGATCTCCTGGCACTGGGTGCGCGGCCACAACGGCCACCCCGGCAATGAGCGCGCCGACGCACTGGCCAACCGCGGCGTCGAATCGATCGGCCGCTGATCCCTCTCGCTAACAAGAAACCGCGGAGCGCCCGCGCCGCTCCGCTAGAATGCCCGCCATGCGACAAATCGTTCTCGACACCGAAACCACCGGCCTGAGTGCCGCCACCGGCGACCGCCTGATCGAAATCGGCTGCGTCGAGCTGATGAACCGCCGCCTGACGGGGCGCCACCTGCACTTCTACGTCAACCCGGAACGCGATATCGACGAGGGCGCGATCGCCGTGCACGGCATCACGGTCGAGTTCCTGGCCGACAAGCCCCGCTTTGCCGAAGTCGTCAACGACATCCGCGAGTTCATCCAGGATGCCGAGCTGATCATCCACAACGCGCCGTTCGACCTGGGCTTCCTCGACATGGAATTCCAGCTGCTGGGCCTGCCGCCGTTCCGCCAGCATGCCGGCAATGTGATCGACACCCTGCGCGAAGCCCGCCAGATGTTCCCCGGCAAGCGCAACTCGCTCGACGCCCTGTGCGACCGCCTGGGCATCAGCAACGCCCACCGCACGCTGCACGGCGCCCTGCTGGATGCCGAGCTGCTGGCCGAGGTCTACCTGGCCATGACGCGCGGCCAGGATTCGCTGGTGATCGACATGCACGACAGCAGCGCAGGCAACGGCGGCGCGGTTGCCGTGGCCGACCTGTCGCGCCTGGCCCTGCCCGTGCTGCGCGCCACGGACGAAGAGCAGCAGGCCCACCTTGCCCTGCTCAAGGGCCTGGACAAGGCCAGCGGCGGCAAGACAGTGTGGCAGGAGGCCCCCGCGGCAGAGTCCGGAAGCCTCGCCGCCTGACAAAAATCAAAAAAGGGCTTTACAAGATACAAGAACCTCTGCATAATCTCACTTCTCCGCTGCACGACGGCAACGACGACGCAGTAAGGGGTGGTTAGCTCAGCGGTAGAGCACTGCCTTCACACGGCAGGGGTCACAGGTTCAATCCCTGTACCACCCACCAGACAAATGGCCAGCAACTGCCTAAGTTGCCAGGAAACCCAGACAGCGCAAGCTCTCTGGGTTTTTTGTTGCCCGGCGTTTGCCCACGTTTTCTACCCTCCCCGGAAAACCGTGGTTCATCACGCCAATCAAGGAAAGCTGGCCTGGCATATTTGCGCCTGGCACGCATACTTGTCCACAGGACGACGGGCCAGGCAGGCACAGTCGCCCTCGCTCCCACGGGCACAGCCCCTATCGCCCATCCGATCATCGACGCAGCTTTCGGGAGTCCGCCATGCCCGATTCACCCAGGACGACGATCCATGCCGGCGCGACCGTGCCGCCGGAGGATGCCCAGACACGGGAGCCGGTGCTGGACGTAGTGGATCGCGTCTCCGAGATGTGCTTCGGCCTGTTCATGGCGCTCACTTTTGTCGGCGCGGTGTCGAGCGGCACGGGCGGCCCGGATGCCAGCCGCACCATGATGCATGCCGCGCTGGGCTGCAACCTGGCCTGGGGCATGGTGGACGCGGTCATGTTCCTGATCCGTACGCTGGCGAGCCGCGGCCAGCGGATCTCCCTGGCACTTGCCGTCAGGAATGCTAGCGACCAGGCCACGGCGATCGGCCTGATTCGCGATGCGCTGCCTCGCGCAACGAAGTCGCTGGTCACCGACAAGGAACTGGAAGCCATGCGGGCACGGCTTGCCGCCGCCCCGGCACTGCCGCCCCGCCCCCGCCTGAACATGGCCGACCTGCTCGGTGCCGTGCGCATCTTCTTTATCGTTGTACTGGCCACGTTTCCGGTCGCACTGCCGTTCGTACTGCTGGACAATGTCAAACTGGCGCTACTGATCTCGCGCGGGCTGACCCTGGCCATGCTGTTCGCCGCCGGGTGGGCGCTGGGCCACTATGCCGGCTTTGGCGGCTGGGTCACTGGCGCAGCCATGACTGCGCTGGGCGTGGTCATGACCATCGCCATCATCGCGCTGGGCGGCTGAGATGCGAGGCGCGATCCTACTGCTTGCCGCCGCCCTTGGCGCGGGCACGGTCCAGGCACAGGAGCCGCCCCAGCCCGCGCCGGATGCCGCCGGGCAGGCGGCCGGCTCGCCCTGGACCTTCTCGGCAACAGGCTACTGGAACATGCCGCGCCAGAGCGGCGACTACCTCTCCGGCATCTTCATCGCCGAAAGGAAGCAGCTTCACCTCGAGGCAAGAAGCAACTACGAAGCAGTCCACTCGCAGTCAGCCTTCATCGGCTGGACCTTCTCGGGCGGCGAAACCATCCAGTTCAAGGCGACCCCCATCGCTGGCTTCGTGGGAGGCTCCACCCACGGCCTGATCGGCGGGATCGAGGCCAGCGTCGCAGTGAGCAAGTTCGACTACTACATCGAAGCCGAATACCTGGACGCGCGCGGCGAAGAGCCGGGCTATCTCTACGCCTGGAGCGAACTTGGCTTCCGCCCGGTCGAATGGCTGAGGCTGGGCCTGGTCGCGCAACGTACCCGGATCTACGCGGAAGACCGCGAACTCCAGCGAGGCGGCTTTTTCCAGGTTACGGTGCGCAGGTTCACGGCGGGCTTCTACTGGTTCAACCCGGGCTCGACGGACCAGGTCGCGATCCTTTCGCTGGGCGTGAGCTTCTAGGCCGTAGCCACGTCGCGACGCAACCTTTCCGTTGCCGGCGATAAGGCTTATCTCATATCCACCCACTCATTCGCCGGCTACCTTGACCGCTCCGACCTGTACCGGAGCACGACTTGCCATCCGCCTGCCTCCCCACCGCGACCGAAACAGAACCCGCCCTACCCTGGACCGGCCGCAACCCGGTCAGTGCCGGCTGGTTCGAGATGCGCCCGGCGCGCGTGCCGCGTGATGCGCGGCCGGTCTATGACGAAGACATGGATTGCATCATCGGCTATCACCGCAGCTTTGCCTCGGTGGCTTCCACCTATGACCTGACGGGCGCGGTCGTGGCGCTCGATGCATACGTGGATGAAGCTGGCGCGGGGCGCGCACCGCTGCTGGTTGCCGGCACGCTGTGGCAGCCGCGCGTGCGCGGCATGACGCGCAGCGGCGCCGAGGGCGAAGGGCTGGCGGCGCCCGCGGCGACGCTGGCGCGGCTGCGCGGGCGCTTCATCGCACTGGCCCGGCAGCCACTGCATTTCACGCTGGCCGCGCTGGCAGACATGCAGGAGCCGGAGCGGTTCGTCCCGCTGCATATCCTGCGGCTGGCGATGCGCTGCGGCACGCGCCTCGCTGCGGCAGCGGACATGACACGCTTTGTCGCGCCAATCACGCGGCGGGGCGTGCCGACCGCACTGGAATTGACGCTGCGCCCGCGCGACCATACCGTGCTGCGCGTGCGCACCTGGACCGTCGCTGGTTAGCCGTGCCAGGCCCCTGCGTCCGCGACGACCGTGGCGAAGCGGTCGTTCAACGCGGCCAGCGTGCTGCGGTGGAGATCGGCCGCAGGCACGGCGGGGCCGCCCAGCGGGTCAGGCAGGTCGCGCGTGGCGCAGGCCGCGGCCACCACGGTGCTGCGATAGCCGTGGTCGAGCGCGGAGCGCACCGTGGCGCTTACGCACATATGCGTCTGGAAGCCGGCCACGATCAGCTCCTTGCGGCCGAGCCTGGCCAGCTCGTCGGCCAGGGTGGTGCCGGCGAAGCTGTTGGGCAAGCCCTTGGTGACGGTAATCTCACCGGCCTGCGGCCCCACCCCTCCAATGAAGGCGGCATACGGCCCGGTCGGATCGAACGCCATGCTTCCCGGACGGCCGTGGTGCGCGACATGGATCACCGGCGTGCCGTGGCTGCGCGCCAGCGCCAGCAGCTGCGCGCAGGCAGTCACGGCCGCGGGCATGCCGACCAGCGGCAGGCGGCCGTCGACATATTCGCGTTGATGGTCTATCAGGATCAGGACGGCGGCATCCCAGGCGGAAGGGGTGCGGCTGGCGCCGGCCAGGTCGAGCAGCGTAGTCGGTAAGGTCATTGGCGTTTGGACTGGAAGGAATCGGGAACGGCAATCAGGAACCGCGAGACGGGCCCGCCACATCGCGGGCCATCCCGCATGCTAATGCCAAGCCGGAATCCATGCATGAGTGCGCGTGGCGATCTCGCCACCGGCCGCGCCCTTCGCTGTAGCGCGGCAGGCACGCTGCGCTTGCACGATGGGCGCGCGGTTGCAAACAGTTGCGAATTTCATCTTGACATCTGCTAATCTTGGTTTCACGTCCCGGACAGAATCTCGGTCGGCAACACAATGCGCCGGGGACGGGATACGGGTCAGTGCGCACAAGAAACAAGTCAATCATGCAGCACTCTTTGAAGTACCGGATGGCGTTCGCCACGGCGGGTGTGGTGACGCTGATCATCGTGCTGCGCGCGCTCTACGCGCAGTGCTACGCATACGACGGCCTGAAGACTTTGCAGCAGACGCAGCAGGACACGCTGGTCAAGATGGTGGCCGAGCAACTCGATGAAAAGCTGCAGGGCCGGGCCGCCGTCCTGCGGCGCGTGGCACGCCAGCTCTCCCCCATGCTTTCGGCAAAGCCGGCCGAGCTGCGCCGGGCCGCGGAGGGCCTGGTGGAAGTGCCCGAGACCTTCAACGCCGTCTTCCTGGCCGCGCCCGACGGGCACCTGGTGTTCAGCACCGCCGTGCCGGACGGAGTGCGCCTGCGCGTCGACGACCGCGACTATTTCCGCGATATCCAGCAAGGCCAGCCATTTGCGGTGTCGGACCTGGTCCAGGGCAAGCAGACCAATGCCCCCGGCGTGGTGCTGGCAGTGCCGCTGCACGGTCCGGGCGGCGAGCTGCGCGGCGTGGTCGGGGGCGTCCTGAACCTCGCGGACAGCAACTTCCTGCGCGAGCTTGCGCACAGCCGCGTGGGCACGACCGGCAGCTTCTGCCTGGTTTCCGCCGGCACCAATCCCCGCTATGCAATGCACCCGGACGTTGCCCGCGTGCTGAGCCCCGCACGCGCGATCGGCGAAGCCTGCGGCGCCGATCATGCCCCCGCCTTCCTGGAAGTCCTGACGCCGACGCAGCCGATCGTGGCGCGCCATCTGCTGGCATCCAACGGCTGGGAGTTGGTGGCGGTCCTGCCCGCAGCCGAAGCCTACGCGCCGCTGCTCGCGGTGCGTCAACGGACCCTGGTCATCGGCGCCATCACCATGCTGCTTGCCGCCGCGATGATGTGGCTGGTCATGCGCCGGCTGCTTGAACCGCTGCAGCGGCTGCACCGCGCCGTGCGCCAGATCGGCACCAACCCGGCCGCGGTGGCAGACCTGCCCGCCGGCCGTGCCGACGAGATTGGCGAACTGGCCGTGACCTTCGCCGAAGTGGTGGCGCAGCTGTCCGAGCGCGAAGCCGCGCTGAAAACGGCCAAGGACCGCGCCGCCGAAAGCGAGAAGCGCATCGAGGCGATCGCCAACCATGTGCCGGACTTTGTCTCGTTCATCGACATGCAGCAGCGCTATGTCTTCGTCAACCAGGCCTATGCGCAGCGCTACGGCGTGCCGGCGCAGCAGATCGTGGGACTGTCGCTGCGCGAACTGTGGGGCATGCAGGAATACCTGGCTTGCCAGCAGTACCTGGAACAAGCCCGGGCCGGGCGCTCAGTGACCTTTACGCGGGAAAGCGCCGACGGCACCGAGTGCATCGAGATCACCTGCCAGCCGGCCTGGAACGATGCCCAGGACACCGTCCTCGGACTGCACATGTTCGGGCGCAACGTCACCCATGAGCGCGAAAAACTGCGCAGCCTGGAAGCGCAAACCATCTCCGACTACCTCACCGGCCTGCTCAACCGCAAGGGTTTCGACCGGCGCCTGGCCGAATGCATGGCCCGCGCCAGCGCCGACGGCCGCTCGCTGGCGCTGCTGCTGGTGGACCTGGACGACTTCAAGGGCGTCAACGACAGCCTTGGCCACCCGGTGGGCGACCAGTTGCTGGTCGCCTTTGCACAGCGGCTGCGCGCCTGCGTGCGCAAGGGCGACGCGGTCGCGCGCATCGGCGGCGATGAGTTTGCGGTGATCCTGGACGGCGTTGCCGACCGCCAGGCCATGGCATCCATCGCCAATACCATCGTGCAGGCCGCGCGCATGCCCTTCGTGATCGATGGCCACACGCTGGCGGCCTCGGCCAGCGTCGGCTCGGCCATCCATGACGCGCGCCATGCCATGACCGCGAGCGAGCTGTTCATGCACGCCGACATAGCGCTGTATGAGGCCAAGCGGCATGGGAAGGCGCGTTATGCGGTGCAGTCAGTGGCGAACGAGCCCCACTCGGAAACATCGGACTTGGCCACGTAGAAAGCGAGCGCCGAAGTCAGGGCCGGATGACCTGTTGAGTGCCCCCCTCTCCCGCATGCGGGAGAGGGGGGCAAACCAGCGGCATTCATTCATTGCCGGCAGCCTCAAACGCCTCAGCGCACCTTCCCTTCCTTCCACGCCTGCAACAGCTTGTCGTAAGGAATGGTCTCGCCCTTCGGCTTTTCGTTGGCCAGCTTCTGCCACGGCGCATGGTCGTTCGACAGCCACTTGCCCGGGTCTCCCTTCGGGTTGAGCTTGGGCGCGCAGTTGCTCATGCCGGCGCGTTGCAGCCGCGCCATGACCTGGTCCATCTCTTCGGCCAGCGTGTCCATGGCGGCTTGCGGCGTCTTCTCGCCGGTCACCGCGGTGGCCACGTTCTTCCACCACAGCTGGGCCAGCTTCGGATAGTCGGGTACGTTGGTGCCGGTCGGCGTCCAAGCCACGCGCGCGGGGCTGCGGTAGAACTCGACCAGCCCACCGTACTTGGCCGCGTTCTTGGTCAGGTACTCGTGGTGGATGTCGCTGTCGCGGATAAAGGTCAGTCCGGTCAGCGACTTCTTCAGCGAGACCGTCTTGGACGTCACGAACTGCGCATACAGCCAGGCGCCCGCCAGCTTGTTGGGGTCGGTGTTCTTGAAGAAGGTCCAGGAGCCCACGTCCTGGTAGCCGTTCTGCATGCCCTGCTTCCAGTACGGGCCGTACGGCGACGGCGCCATGCGCCACTTGGGCGAGCCGTCGGCGTTGACCACCGGCAGGCCCTTCTTGGTCATGTCCGCGGTGAAGGCGGTGTACCAGAAGATCTGCTGCGCCACCTGGCCTTGCGCGGGGACCGGGCCGGCCTCGGAGAAGGTCATGCCCATCGCCTGCGGCGGCGCGTACTTCTTCATCCAGTCGATGTACTTGGTCAGCGCATAGACCGCCGCCGGGCTGTTGGTGGCACCGCCGCGCGACACCGAGGCGCCGACCGGCGTGCACTTGTCCTCGGCCACGCGGATGCCCCACTCGTCAACCGGCATGCCGTTGGGAAGGCCCTTGTCGGCGGTGCCGGCCATCGACAGCCAGGCGTCGGTGAAGCGCCAGCCCAGCGACGGGTCCTTCTTGCCGTAATCCATGTGCCCGTAGACCTTCTTGCCGTCGAGCTCCTTCACGTCGTTGGTGAAGAAGTTGGCGATGTCCTCATAGGCTGACCAGTTGGTCGGCACGCCCAGGTCGTAGCCGTACTTGGCCTTGAACTTGTCCTGCAGGTCCTTGCGCGCGAACCAGTCGGCGCGGAACCAGTACAGGTTGGCAAACTGCTGGTCGGGCAGCTGGTACAGCTTGCCGTCCGGCGCAGTGGTGAACTTGGTGCCGATAAAGTCCTTCACATCCAGCCCGGGGTTGGTCCACTCCTTGCCGGCGCCGTTCATATAGTCGGTCAGCGGCAGGATGGAGCCATAGCGGTAGTGCGTGCCGATCAGGTCCGAGTCAGAGATCCAGCCGTCGTAGATCGACTTGCCGGACTGCATCGAGGTCTGCAGCTTCTCGACCACGTCGCCTTCCTGGATCAGGTCGTGCTTGACCTTGATGCCGGTAATCTCCTCGAACGCCTTGGCCAGCGTCTTGGATTCGTACTCGTGCGTGGTGATGGTTTCGGACACCACGCTGATCTGCGTGACACCCTTGGCCTTGAGCTTGGCGGCGGCGTCGATGAACCACTTCATTTCGGCCTGCTGCTTGTCCTTGGCCAGCGACGAGGGCTGGAACTCATTGTCGATCCACTTCTTGGCCTCAGCCTCGCCCGCCGAGACGGACCCACAAGCCAGCGCAGCCGCGCAGGCAAGGGCTGACATCCCCAACTTCACGTGCACTTTCATCAGTGTCTCCTCAAGATTTCCCCTCCCCGGCTATGGTCGTGGTGGCGGCCCCGGGGCAGGGATAAGCCGCAAACCTTCCATCCAACCCTGATGCTTATGAATAAACGGCTAGCCCTTGCGCATGATCAGCGCCAGCACCAGCATCGATACCCCGAAGCTGATCCAGACCGACGGCTCTTCGGGCAGCGACAGCCAAGCGGTGATTTTCTCGCCCAGTCCTACCCACGCCAGGTTGACCCAGGCGGCGCACATCAGCCCGATAAACAAGCGGTCGCCACGCGTGGTCGCGATCGGCAGGAAGCCCTTGCGCAGCACCGAAGGCGCGCGTATTTCCCAGATAGTCATGGTGATCAGCATGACTACGATGCAGCCGAAGAACACCGCCACCGGTGTCGTCCAGACCATCCAGCTCAGCATTGCGCCGTCTCCTTCCGTTGTGGTTAGGTTGCGTCGCGCGCTTACACGCGCCCCATCGCAAAGCCCTTCGCGATGTAGTGCCGCACGAACCAGATCACGATGCCGCCGGGCACGATGGTCAGCACGCCGGCCGCGGCGAGCACGCCCCAGTCCATTCCCGATGCCGACACCGTGCGCGTCATGGTGGCGACGATGGGCTTGGCATTGACCGAAGTCAGCGTGCGCGCCAGCAGCAGCTCGACCCAGCTGAACATGAAGCAGAAGAACGCCGCCACGCCCACGCCGGCCTTGATCAGCGGCAGGAAGATGGTCAGGAAGAAGCGCGGGAACGAGTAGCCATCGACATACGCGGTCTCGTCGATCTCGCGCGGCACGCCCGACATGAAGCCCTCCAGGATCCACACCGCGAGCGGCACGTTGAAGACCAGGTGCGCCAGCGCCACGCCCAGGTGGGTATCCATCAGCCCGATGGTGCTGTAGAGCTGGAAGAACGGCAGCAGGAACACCGCGGGCGGCGTCATGCGGTTGGTCAGCAGCCAGAAGAACACATGCTTGTCGCCGATGAACTGGTAGCGCGAAAAGGCATAGGCGGCCGGCAACGCCACGCTGATCGAGATCACCGTGTTCATCGCCACGTAGATCATCGAGTTGACGTAGCCCGAATACCAGGATGGGTCGGTGAAGATGGTCTTGTAATGCTGCAGCGTGAATTCCGCGGGCCACAGCGACAGCGTGGAGACGATCTCCTCGTTGGTCTTGAACGACATGTTCACCATCCAGTAGATCGGCACGATGGCGAACAGCAGGTAGACCAGCAGGAAGCCGGCGCGCCACCAGGTGGCGCGGTTGGCGGGGGTGCGCATCTCAGCCATGGGGCATGTCCTCGCTGCCGGCGGTGCCCGCGCGCTGCATCCAGTTATAGAGGATGAAGCACATGAGCAGGATGATCAGGAAATAGACGATGGAAAACGCCGCCGCCGGGCCCAGGTCGAACTGGCCCACGGCCTTCTGCGTCAGGTACTGCGACAGGAAGGTGGTGGCGTTGCCCGGCCCGCCGCCGGTCAGCACGAACGGCTCGGTATAGATCATGAAGCTGTCCATGAAGCGCAGCAGCACCGCGATCATCAGCACGCCGCGCAGCTTGGGCAGCTGGATATAGCGGAACACCGCCAGGCGCGAGGCGCCGTCGATCTGCGCGGCCTGGTAGTAGGCGTCGGGGATGGCGCGCAGGCCGGCGTAGCACAGCAGCGCCACCAGCGGCGTCCAGTGCCAGACGTCCATCACCAGCACCGTGACCCAGGCATCGAAAGCGCTGCCGGTATAGTTGTAGTCGAATCCCATCGCCTCGAGCGCGGCACCGAGCAGGCCGATATCGGTACGCCCGAAGATCTGCCAGATGGTGCCGACCACGTTCCACGGGATCAGCAGCGACAGCGCGATGATCACCAGCACCGCCGACGCCTTCCAGCCCCTGGCCGGCATCGACAGCGCCAGCAGGATGCCGAGCGGGATTTCCACCAGCAGCACCGCCAGCGAGAAGCCCAGCTGGCGCAGCAGCGCGTCGTGCAGCTCGCCGTCGCGCAGCACGGTGCGGAACCATTCGGTGCCGACAAAGACGCGCCGCTCGGGCGAGATGATGTCCTGCACCGAGTAGTTGACGATGGTCATCAGCGGCAGGATCGCGGAGAACGCCACGCACACCACCACCGGCAACACCAGCAGCCAGGCCTTCTGGTTGACGGGCTTCATGGCACCAGTTCCTCGTTGACGTAGTAGCAGGTATGGCGGTTGAACACCGACAGCCAGGCCGTGTCGCCCAGGCGCAGATCGGCCGCCTCGATACCCAGCCGCGCGCGCAGCGTACCCGCCAGTGCGCCCGCCTCCTGCACGCCGCCGGTCAGCAGCCAGTAAGTGCCGATGTCCTGCGCGCGCTCGACCCGCACCGGCACCGCCTGCGCGTCGCTCTCCGGCGCCAGGCGCAGGTACTCGGGCCGCACACCGATGCGGAAGCTGCCGGCCTCGCGCAGCGCCGCTTCGACTGACGGCGACAACTCCGGCATGTAGCGGCGACCCGCCAGCTCGATCGCGCCGTCGCGCCACTGCCCGGTCAGGAAATTCATGCCCGGCGAGCCGATGAAATGCCCGACGAAGGTATGCGCGGGACGCTCGAACAGCGCATCCGCCGGCCCCACCTGCACCGCCTTGCCGCGCGACATCACCACCACCTGGTCGGCAAAGGTCAGCGCCTCGGTCTGGTCGTGCGTCACGTAGATCAGCGTCAGGCGGAATTCGTGGTGGATTTCCTTGAGCTTGCGCCGCAGCTGCCATTTGAGCTGCGGGTCGATCACCGTCAGCGGCTCGTCGAAGAGGATGGCCGACACGTCCTGGCGCACCAGCCCGCGCCCCAGCGAGATCTTCTGCTTGGCGTCCGCGGCCAGGCCGCTGGCGCGGCGATCGAGCGTGGCCGACAGGTCCAGCATCTCGGCCACGCGTCCTACCCGCTCGCGCACCTGGGCTTCCGGCACGCCGCGGTTGCGCAGCGGGAAGGCCAGGTTCTCGCCGACGGTCATGGTGTCGTAGATCACCGGGAACTGGAACACCTGGGCGATATTGCGCGCCTGCGGCGTGGCAGCGGTCACGTCGCGGCCATCGAAGGCAATGGTGCCGTGCGAGGGCCGCAGCAGCCCGGAAATACAGTTCAGCAGCGTGGTCTTGCCGCAGCCCGACGGGCCCAGCAGCGCATAGGCGCCGCCGTCTTCGAACGTGAATTGCAGTGGCAGCAGCGCGTAGTCCTCGTCGGTACGCGGATTGGGCACATAGGAGTGCGCCAGGTCCAGGTCGATGCGCGCCATCTCAGGCCCCTGCCCCGGCAGCCGCGGCCGCGCCGCCGGGCACGTCCGCCGCCAGCCCGCCCGGCCGGCGCGGCGCATGGATGCGGCGCCCGTCGGCGTCGAACAGATAGATCTGCTCGGGCAGCAGGTGCAGTGACACCGGCTCGCCCAGCGCCAGGTCGAGCACGCCGGCGAACTGCGCCACCAGGTTGCCCACCGGCGTATCGGCGTGGACGAAGGTGTCTGAGCCTGACAGCTCGGCCAGCGCTACGCGCCCCGGCACCGCCACCGCGCCCGGCTCAGCGGCCAGGCGCAATGCCGACGCGCGCACCCCCACCGTGACCGGGCCGTCGTGCCCGCCCGCGCCGGGCACCGGCACGGAGATATCGCCAGCCAGCGTGACCCAGCCGCCCTGCAGCCGGCCCTCGACCAGGTTCATCGGCGGATCGTTGAACGCTCGCGCCACGCGCAGCGAATCGGGATAGTGGAAGACCTGGGGGGTGGGGCCGTACTGCAGCAGTTCGCCGGCGTCCAGCACCGCGGTATGGCCGCCCAGCAGCAGCGCTTCGCCGGGCTCGGTGGTGGCATAGACCACGGTGGCGTCGCCATGCGCGAACAGCTGCGCCAGTTCCTCGCGCAGTTCCTCGCGCAGCTTGTAGTCAAGGTTGACCAGCGGCTCGTCCAGCAGCATCAGCGGCGCCTCCTTGGCCAGCGCGCGCGCCAGTGCCACGCGCTGCTGCTGCCCGCCGGAGAGCTCGGACGGATAGCGGTCCAGCAGGTGGTCGATATGCAGCCGCCCGGCCAGCTCGCGCACGCGCGCGGCAATCTCTGCGGCCGGCGCCTTGCGCCGCAGCCGCAGCGGCGAGGCGATGTTGTCGAAGACCTTGAGCGACGGGTAGTTGATGAACTGCTGGTAGACCATCGATACATTGCGCTCGCGCACCGGCATGCCGGTCACGTCGTGGCCGTCGACCAGCACGCGGCCGGCGCTGGGCCGGTCCAGCCCGGCCATCAGCCGCATCAGCGAGGTCTTGCCCGCCTGCGTGGCGCCCAGCAGGATGGTCACGGCGCCCGGAACCGGCGCGAGCGTCATCGGATAGAGATGCGCCTGCGAACCTGCCTGCTGTGCGACGCCTTCCAAACGTAGCTGCATCCGGCCTCCATGTTCGATATGCTTCCCGCATCACAGCTTTGGCGCGCGATGCAGGCGCACAAGTTTTGGCTTGACGTTCGTTTTAGCAACAAAACGAACGCAAAACAATAGTGCAATGCATCATTTGTTTTCGTTTCTGTTTGAACTAGAATCCCGGCATGACCCTGAATCCCCGCCAGACGGCCCTGCTCGAAGAAGTCCGCACCCAGGGCTTTGCCTCCATCGACGAACTTGCGCGCAAGTTCGGCGTCACGCTCCAGACGGTGCGCCGCGACGTCAACCTGCTGGCCGGGAATGGCATGCTGGCGCGCTTCCATGGCGGGGTTCGGGTGGAGGGCTCCACCACCGAGAACATCGCCTACCGGCAGCGGCAGGTGCTCAACGCCGAAGGCAAGGCGCGCATCGCGCGCGCGGTGGCCGCCGCGGTGCCCGAGGGCTGCTCGCTGATCCTGAACATCGGCACCACGGTGGAAGAGATAGCGCGCGAACTGATGCACCACCGCGGGCTGCGCGTCATCACCAACAACCTGAACGTGGCCAATATCCTTGCCGACAACCCCGATTGCGAGGTCATCGTCGCCGGCGGCGTGCTGCGCTCACGCGACCGCGGCATCGTGGGCGAGGCCACGGTGGAGTTCATCCGCCAGTTCAAGGTGGATATCGGGCTGATCGGCATCTCGGGCATCGAGACCGACGGCACGCTGCGCGACTACGACTTCCGCGAGGTCAAGGTGGCGCGGACCATCATCGAGCATTCACGCGAGGTGTGGCTGGCGGCGGACGCCAGCAAGTTCAACCGCCAGGCGATGGTGGAGCTGGCGCATGTGTCGCAGGTCGACCGGCTCTTTACCGACGAGCCGCTGGCAGCGCCGTTCGACCAGATCGTGGCCGACAGTGGGGTGAAGTGTGTGGTGGCGGAGCGGGACTGACCCGCTGGCCCGGCATCCCCGCGCCGGCGGGGATGCGGCAGCCGTGAAGCGGCAGGATTCCCGCGGGCGCGGGAACCGGGGGACGGCGAGCTTACTTGAACACCACGGTCTTGTGGCCGTTCAGCAGGATACGGTGTTCGGCATGCCACTTGACCGCGCGCGCCAGTGCCACGCATTCCACGTCGCGGCCGACGGCGGTCAGTTGCTCGGGGTCCATGCTGTGGTCCACGCGCTCGATCTCCTGCTCGATGATCGGGCCTTCGTCCAGGGCGGCGGTGACGTAGTGCGCGGTCGCGCCGATCAGCTTCACGCCGCGGTCATGCGCCTGGTAGTAAGGCTTGGCGCCTTTGAAGCTGGGCAGGAACGAGTGGTGGATATTGATCGCGCGGCCGGCCAGCTTGCGGCACAGGTCGTCGGACAGCACCTGCATGTAGCGCGCCAGCACCACCAGGTCGATCTTCTGCTCCTGCACCACATCGAACACGCGCGCTTCCTGCGCGGCCTTCTGCTCGGCCGAGGCGTTCATCAGCGGCAGGTGGAAGAACGGCACATCGTACGACGCCGCCAGCTGGTAGAAGTCGCGGTGGTTCGAGACGATGGCCGCGATCTCGACCGGCAGGCCGCCGACCTTGGCGCGGAACAGCAGGTCGTTCAGGCAGTGGCCGATCTTGGACACCATGATCATCACGCGCGGCTTGACCGCGGCGTCGTTCAGCTCCCACTGCATGCCGAACTGGTCGCCGACCGGCACGAACGCGGCCTTCAGCGTGTCCAGGTCCGGGCCGCCGGCGGCCGGCGTGAAATGCACGCGCATGAAGAAGCGGCCGGCGTACTCGTCACCGTACTGGTCGGAATCGACGATATTGCAGCCGTGCTGGAACAGCAGGCCCGAGACGGCATGGACGATGCCCGGCTGGTCGGGGCAAGAGAGGGTCAGGATGAATCCGGTGTTGCTCATGGTGTGTTGTTCTGTCGGAGTGGCGCGGCGCAAGGCCGGGAAAATCAGGTCAGCGAGGTCGGCAAGACCGGCACAGGCGGAACCCGCGGCGACGGCTCAGGGGCGATGGTCAGGACCGAGCCAGCCGCGTCGCCCAAGGGCATCCAGCGTCACCAGTGTCGCATCGACCGTCATGGCGCCGGCCGACATGATAGCAAGCAATGCGGCCAAGTCGACGCGCCGGTGCTCGCTGACCTCGCCATCCTGGTTGCGCGGCGTGAAGCCCGGCGGCAGCAGCAGGTCGTAGACATAGATCTGCTCCCACTGTACGCCTTCGGGCAGGTCGCGCAGCACCTCGATCATGCCGTGGGCCTGCACGCCCTGCGCCAGCGCGGGCGGGATGCCGGATTCTTCCTCGCATTCGCGCACCAGCGTCGCCAGCGGATCGCTGCCGTGCGGCATGCCGCCGGCGACCAGGTTGTCCCACATGCCGGGGTCGACCGACTTGGCCAGGCTGCGCCGCGAGATCCACAGGGCGGGACCACCGTCCACATCGCCATCGACAATGCCGTTCATGTGCGAGGCAAAGGTCAGCAGCCCGAGAAAGCGCGCCGCCGCACGTTCCACCACGGCGAGTGCGGGCGCGTCCAGCGCGGGCGTGACCGCGAACAGTTCGTCGCGCCAGCCGCGCACATGGCCGGTATCGGCCAGCTGGCGGGCCAGCGCCTGCAGCGCGGCGCTGCGCGCGTCGAAGTCATTGCGCCCGGGCAGCAGTTCAGCCGCCGTGGTGCCATCGGCCAGGCGCTCGTCCGGGCCGAGGATGGCGCCCATGCCGCGCAGGATTGCCGCATGGGCACGCGGCAGCCAGCCAACCTGCTGGCCTGCCGCCATCAGGCGCAGCTTGGCGGCGGCGTCGAAGCCGCTGCGCGCCGCCAGCGAGGCGGCGATCTGCGCAGCGGGACCGGCGGCGAGGTTGCCCGCGGCGTCCGCGGGCGGCAAGGAAGACGTTTCAGCCATCAGGAATCCATGCGCCGGCCGGGCCGGCGCGCTTTGTCATTGTCAGGATTGAACGCATGAACCAGCCAGCCGCGCAGGCCCAGCGCCCTGCTTCGTCCCAGCTTCCCACCGAGCCGCAATATGTGCTGGCGCTCGACCAGGGCACCAGCAGTTCGCGGGCCATCCTGTTCGACCATGCCGGCAACGTGGTGCGGCTCGCGCAGCGAGAGTTCCGCCAATATTACCCACATCCCGGCCATGTCGAGCACGACCCCTACGAGATCTGGCAATCGCAGCTGGCGGTGGCGCACGCGGTGCTGTCCGACGCCGGCATCTCGGCCGCGCAGGTGCGCGCCATCGGCATCACCAACCAGCGCGAGACCACCGTGCTGTGGGACCGCAAGACCGGCGAGCCGGTCGGGCGCGCGCTGGTCTGGCAGGACCGCCGCACCGCGCCCATGTGCGAGGCGCTGCAGGCCGCCGGCCACGGCGAGCTGTTCCGCGACAAGACCGGCCTGATCATCGACGCCTACTTCTCCGGCACCAAGCTGCGCTGGATGCTCGACAACATCGAAGGCGCGCGCGAACGCGCCCAGCGCGGCGAGCTGGCCTTCGGCACCGTCGACAGCTGGCTGATCTGGCAGCTGACCGACGGCGCGCGCCATGTCACCGATGTGTCAAATGCCTCGCGCACCATGCTGTTCAATATCCACAGCTTCGAGTGGGACGATGCGCTGCTGGCGCTGCTAGACATCCCGCACGCGCTGCTGCCCGAGGTGGTGGCGTCCAGCGGCGAGGTGGCGCGCACCTCGGCGCGGCTGTTCGGCATGCAGATCCCCATTGCCGGCATCGCCGGCGACCAGCAGGCCGCCACCTTCGGCCAGGCCTGCCTGTCGCCCGGCATGGCCAAGAACACCTACGGCACCGGCTGCTTCCTGCTGATGAATACCGGCTCGCAGCCGGTCGCGTCGCACAACCGGCTGCTGACCACGATCGGCTGGCAGATCCGCGGCCAGACGCAATATTGCCTGGAAGGCGGCGTGTTCATGGGCGGCGCCACCATCCAGTGGCTGCGCGACGGCCTCAAGCTCATCAACAGCGCGCCCGAGGTCGAGCCGCTCGCGCGCCAGTGCGACGACACCGGCGGAGTGGTGCTGGTGCCCGCCTTTGCCGGCCTGGGCGCGCCGCACTGGGACCCGTTTGCACGCGGCACGCTGGTCGGCATGACGCGCGGCACCGGCCGGCCGCAGATCGCGCGCGCGGCGCTGGAATCGATCGCGCTGCAGAGCGTCGACGTGCTGGAAGCCATGCAGAAGGATGCCGACATCTCGCTGGCCGAGCTGCGCGTGGACGGCGGCGCCTCGCGCAGTGACCTGCTGATGCAGATGCAGGCCGACCTGCTCGGCACCCCGGTGGTCCGCCCGCGCGTGACCGAAACCACCGCGCTGGGCGCCGCCTACCTGGCGGGACTGGCCACCGGTTACTGGAGCGATCCGGCGGAGATCGCGCAGCAATGGCAGGTGGAGCGGCGCTTTGAGCCGAACCTGTCGGCTGACGCGCGCGGCCACCGGCTGGCGCGCTGGCATCGCGCAGTCGACCGCGCGCGCGACTGGGCGCGCGAGGATGAAGCCAACGGCAGCCACGCCTGAGCGCCGCCCCCCCGAACACACCCCCCAAAAAAAGCGTCATGCAGAGAGTCTCCACCCCGATCCAGCCCCCCGGCCGCGCCGCCCTGCTTGCCACCCTGGAGCGCGAGCCGCGCTGGGATGTGATCGTCATCGGCGGCGGCGCCACCGGCCTGGGCACCGCAGTCGACGCCGCCTCGCGCGGCTACCGAACGCTGCTGGTCGAAGCCGCAGATTTTGCCAAGGGCACCTCCAGCAAGGCCACCAAGCTGGTGCATGGCGGCGTGCGCTACCTGGCCCAGGGCAATATCAGCCTGGTGCGCGAGGCCCTGCACGAGCGCGGCCTGCTGGCGCGCAACGCGCCGCACCTGGTGTGGCCGCTGGGCTTCGTGGTGCCGGCCTACCAGCTGTTCGACCAGCCCTTCTACGGCATCGGCCTCAAGGTCTACGACATGCTGGCCGGCGACCTCAACCTGGCCGGCAGCCGCTGGCTGAACCACCGCGAGGTGCTGGCCGCAGCGCCCAACCTGGCCGAGCACGTCGGCGGGCGTCCGCTGCGCGGCGGCAACCTGTATTTCGACGGCCAGTTCGACGATGCGCGGCTTGCGGTGGCGCTGATGCGCACGCTGTTCGACGTGGGCGGCACCGCGGTCAACTACATGCGCGTGACCGGCCTGAGCCAACAAGGCGGCGTGATCAGCGGCGTGACCGTGCAGGATGTGCTGGGCGACGCCACCTTCCACCTGCGCGCCGACTGCGTGATCAACGCCACCGGCGTATGGGTCGATGCGATCCGGCAGATGGAAGACGGCCACGCGCGCGCCATGGTCGCGCCCAGCCAGGGCGTGCACCTGACGCTGCCGCGCAGCTTCCTGCCGGGCGAGCGCGCCATCCTGATCCCCAAGACCGACGACGGCCGGGTGCTGTTCGTGGTGCCCTGGAACGGCCACACCATCGTCGGCACCACCGACACGCCGCGCCGCGACCTGCCGCTGGAACCAGACGCCGGCGCCGACGATGTCGACTTCATCCTGGAAACCGCGTCGCGCTACCTGGCCAGGGACCCGACCCGTGCCGACGTCACCAGCGTCTGGGCCGGCCTGCGGCCGCTGGTGCGGGCCACCGGCGAGGCCTCTACCGCATCGCTGTCGCGCGAGCATACGATCCTGGTGTCCAAGGCCGGGCTGATCACCGTCACCGGCGGCAAGTGGACCACTTACCGCAAGATGGCCGAAGACGTGATCGAGACCGCGATCCAGCGCCAGATGGTGCGCGCGGCCCCGTGCGTGACCGCCGAGCTGCCCCTGCACGGCGCGGCGGGGCTGCCGGCAGGGCTGCCGCCGCCGGATTCAGGCTCGCCGGACCGCTACTACGGCAATGAACTGGACCTGCTGCGCGCGCTGCCCGGATATGACCGGATGCTGGCACCAGCGTCGGGCCTGACCGAGGCGCACGTGCGCTTTGCGGCCCGGCACGAACTGGCGCGCCGGGTCGAGGACGTGCTGGCCCGCCGCAACCGCGCGCTGTTCCTGGACGCGCGCGCCGCCGTGGACGCCGCGCCGGCCGTGGCCGCGGTCCTGGCCGAGGAGCTCGGCGAGAACGAGGCCTGGCAGGCGCGCGAAATCGAGAGCTTCCGCACGCTCGCCGCCGGCTACATGCTCGGCTGACCCGGACGCCGCCGGAACCACCATCGGCGCCGCCCCCCCTCAACTGGCTGCCCCCCCATCGACCAAGGCAAACCCATGACCACTCGTCCGATCCTGTCCTGCGCCCGCGCCGTGGTCCTGCTCGCAACCGTCGGCGCCTGCGCCGCCGCGCACGCCGCCCGCGCGCCCGGCATCGACGGCGTGCGCTTCCCGGACGTGCGCACCGTGCGCTACCAGTGCGACGGCGGCAAGACTCTTTCCGTGCGCTATTTCAACAGCCCGGACAACCAGGCGGCAGTGTTCCGCATCGACGGCAAGCCGGTGCTGGCGGTCAGCACCGTGTCGGCCTCCGGCGCGCGCTATGTCGGCGGCCGCTACGAATGGTGGACCAAGGGCGAGGAAGGCACGCTGCGCGACCTGATGCAGGCCGAAAACGCCGCGCCGGCGCTGGCCAACTGCCAGGCAAAGCCCTAAGCGCCACGTCAACGTTTGAGGTGGCGGCGTTCCGGGCGATAATGCGGGGATTGAATCAGGGAGAACACCATGGACGAGATTGAAGATCTGTCCGATCTGCCGATGCCCCGCTTTATCTGGGGCTTCGCCGTTATCGCAGGCAAAGGCGGCGAGGTCATGCACGACGAGTTCGAGTATCTGACCCATACCCGCAGCCCGCGCTTCACCTGCCGCGTGGTCGAGCTAGAAGACATGCCGGCGGAAAGCGAGGAAGACGCCATCGATGGCCGCATCGTCCATGAAGACGATCCGAGCCGGATGTTCTATATCACCGATGCCGGCATGGCGCTGGTCAATTTCCAGCTGTTCGACAAGATGCCGGACAAGCAGAAATTCAAGCGTATCTGCGACGAAGCCATCGCCAACTGGATGCTGCGCCGCGAATTCCTTGACGAAGAAGAAGAGGACTGACCCGCTCGTGGCCTGATGGGGTCAGGCAGGTGGCCGCGGGCGCGGCCACCATATTTCAGCTCTGGCCCTGCTCCGGCGGCAACGCGCCCGCCAGCAGTTCATTGAGCAGCCCGGTCATGCCACCCGGGTGATCGACGGCAAGCGCCTGCAGGCGCTTGACCAGCGTGCCGTCCAGCTTGCACGCAAAGGGCACCAGACCTTGCTCCTGGTCGAGCCGGCGCTGTTCGCGCCGGTCCGGGCGCGCCGCGCCGCCGGGAATACCCCGCCCCGCCGAAGCCTGCTTCAGGCTGTTGGCGATCTTCAGGCCCTTGTTTTTTTCCAGGTCCGTTTTCTTCACGGCATTATCCGAAAGTCTGTAGAGGCCGGTATTGTACGCACCTGCGGCATCCACCGGCCGCAAGGCGACCGGCGCCGCTATTCGTTGCCGACTTCGATCAGTTCGGCAGCCACCCGCTGGATTTCCGCATAGACCGGAATGGCCTCCATCGGCCCGGTGCAGCCCACGGCCGTGGCCTGGCTGGCATCGGCGCCAGGCGGCAGGAACACAAAGGCCATGCCGGGCTGCCAGCCGGGATGCTTGCGCAGGCTGTCATTGAGGATGTCGAGATACTGCGCGCGCGTGAAAACGTGCTTTGCCATTGCTACCTCCGGTATCCGCCGCCGATGTGCCGCGCGGGCGCGGTTGTCATGGCGGCGATCGTAGCATGGCAAGGCCACCCGGCGTCACCGTGCGGCGCCGGGTGGCCGGCACCTCAGCACTCGCCCTTCTTGGCGTGGCCGGGCGGGCAGTGATAGCCCTTGTCCTTGTGGCCCTTATCCTTGTGCCCCTTGTCCTTGTACCCGCCCTGGTCCCAGCGACCTGGCACCAGCACCCAGCCGTCGCGCGACTGGATCCAGCGCGGCGACTCATAGACATAGCCGGGGCGTTCACGTTCCCAGCGCCCCTTCTTCCAGGCGTGCTTGTGGTGGTGATCATCCCAGTCCCAGTAGCCCGGCATCCAGACATAGCCGGAGCGCGGCGCGGGCACGACCTCGTAGATCGGGGCCGGCGGTGGTACGCCGATGCCAATATTGACCGACACCTGAGCCATCGACGCCGCACTGAACGTCAGGCCGGAACCCAGCAGGGCCGCCAGCAGGAGGGCCTTGGCCGGCCGGAGCGCGCGATGTGTCATGGGAGTCCTTTCTTGTGGAGGAACATGCCCACAGTCTAGCGCGCACCGATCCCGGCGCAATGTAAGAAACGGTATCCGCTGGTCACAAAGATGCCGGCGCGCAACACTCGCTAGTGGTCTTCTGCCATCGCCTTGAGCTGGGCCTCGCCCGCTACCCGCGCGGCATCCGAGGTGGTGAAGGTGTCGTCCGAAACGATGGCGCGCCGGATCTGCTGCGCGCCAAAGTCCACCAGCGCGATGACCCACACATAGCGCCCCGCCTGGGGCGCGGTCTGCACGAAAGCCTTCAGGTTGTTGCGCGATTCACTTGCCATGATCCATCTCCTGTTGAGACGTGCCGCAGCACAGGTGTCTGGGAACTCTAGCACATGGCTCGCCCGCTCACCGGGTGGCGGCCTCGGTGGCGAAGTCACGCAATTCGCGCGCGCGCCCGGCCGTCATCCGCGCCATGCAGGTCGCCCCGGCCACGCGCGCGGCCGTGCCGCCGGCCGGATTGGCCACATAGGTGCAGTTGGCCTGGCGAAACTCCAGCCAGACCCGCTGCGCCACCCGCAGCTGGCCGGTGCGCGGCGCTTCCAGCCGCCGCAGCAAGGCTTGATAGGCGCTGTTCAGCGCCACGTCCTGGACCCGTGCTTCGGCCAAGGCGCAGCCGAGCATGTCGGCAGTCGACGTGGCCTTGGCCATGCAGCGTTCATATTCGGCGCTCAGGCCATTGCCTTGCTCGGCGCGCGCCGGTGTGCCCGCCGCGGCGAGAACAAGGACGGCAAGACATGCGATGACGCGCATAACGGCTCTCCTTTTGCCTGGTGGTGACATGACGACGCCATGCCGGGGCATCGGGACGCTCAGGCCAGCCAGCGCCCCAGCGTGGCCACGGCGATATTGACCAGCCCGAGCACCAGGTTGGTCCCCACCGCCTGCCGGATGCGGTTCAGCGCGGCACCGGCGCCCGGCCAGTCCTGGGCATCCACGGCCCGGCCCAGCGCGCGATACGGCCCAAACCACACGTAGCAGAAAATCACCGTCATGACGAGGCCGATCCCCATCATCAGGTGCCAGCTGCGTGGGGCAGCGGACATGCCCACTGCAGCCAGCATCGCTGCGCCGCTCAGCAGGATCGCAATCACCGCCGCCCATACCCACGGGAAGAAGCGGGCAAACACGCCGCGCCAGAGCCGCAGCCGCGGCGGCGGTTCCAGCACGGTGCCGGCCACGGGCCGCAGGCACAGGTAGGCGAAGAACATACCGCCCACCCAGACGGCAACGCCGGCAACGTGCAGGAAGCGGAAAAGCGGGTCGGCAATCATGGCGGCATGCGGCGGCGAGGCGCGCGTTGGGGACGATGGACCCATTCTAAGTGTTGTGCCCGCCACGGCGAAGCGCTGCGCGCGTTCCCGCCTGACTTCAGGAAAACGACCCAAAACCGTTAAACATTCCGTATCACGCCGCGTCGCAAGCAGGCCCCACGGAAGCATGCCCGCACAAGCGTGTTCCGGGGCCGGGCCCGCCCGTGCCGGACGCTTGACCGCCCGGAACCCGCCCCCGGACAATAACTGCGGCTGCGGACAGCCCACCACCCATTACAGGCCACACCGAACCTCCTTCCCCAGACCATGGCTCCTGCCCCAGCCAGCGCCCTTCCCAGTGCCGATTCCGCCCGACGTCCACCGCTGCTGCGCCGCGCCCTGCCGGCCCTGCTCGCCGTGACGCTGGCGGTGCTGCCGGCCATGCTGCCGCCGGCGGTAACGGCGCAGCCCGCGCCGCAGCGCACCGACCTGGTCGCGCGCGTGGTCTTCAGCCTGCTGGGGTATGCACGCTGGCCGGTCGAGCGCGACCCGGTGCGGCTGTGCGTGGACAACACCAGCCGCTACTCCGCGCGGCTGATGGAAGGCGGCACGCTCGCCAATGGCCGCCCGGTGCGCGCGCGCCAGGTCGACGTGCTGGCCGACATGCTGCATCCGGCCTGCGATGCCCTCTACATCGGCGCCATGAACGAAGCCCGCCGCAAGCGGCTGTCAGGCGAGCTGACCGGCCGGCCGGTGCTGGTGATCGCCGAGGAAGACTTCGAGTGCGAGGTCGGCAGCATGTTCTGCCTGAACATCCGCGACCAGCAGGTCTCGTTCCGCGTCAACCTCGACACGCTCGCCCGCAGCGGCGTGCACGTGCACCCCGGCGTGCTGCAGCTGGGCCGCCGCAGGGGAGCGCCATCATGAGCGCCCACCAGCCGGCGCGCGGCAACGGCGCCCGCCCCACCCTCTACAGCGTGCTGCGCCGGATCCACCTGGGCGTGGCGCTGATCGCGGTATTCACTGCCGGGGTATCGCTGACCGCCCTTGGCCTGACCGCACTGCGCGTCTATGCCGACCACAACGTGCGGCTGGTGGCCCGCTCGATCGCCTACACGCTGGAAGCGCCAGTCGTATTCCGCGACCAGGCGGCCACCGGCGAGACGCTGGCGGCTATCGCCGCGTCCGAGGACATCGCGCGCGCCACCGTCTACGACCTCGACAACCACGTGCTGGCCGAATGGCAGCGCCCCGGCCAGGCGCCACTGACCGGCTTGCGCCACGTGCTGAGCGAGTGGCTGAGCATGGGTGTCGTGGAACAGCCGATCCTGCACCAGACGCAACAGGTCGGCATGCTGCGCGTCAGTGGCGACCCCCGCAACCTGCTGCATTTCCTGCTGCGCGGCGCGCTCGGCCTGCTTGGCTGCCTGCTGCTGACCGCCATCGGCGCCCACTACCTGGCCAGCCGGCTGCTGGTGCAGATCGTCGAGCCGCTGCGCAACCTGATGCGCGTGGCGCACGCGGTGCGTTCCAAGCGCGATTTCGCGCAGCGCACGCCGCCGGCCAGCATCGCGGAACTCAATGCCCTCAGCGAAGACTTCAACGGCCTGCTGGACGAACTGCAGACCTGGCAGAACCAGATGCAGCACGAGAACCGCTCGCTCGCCCACCGCGCCAACCACGATGCGCTGACCGGCCTGCTCAACCGCGCCGCCTTCGTCGAAGCGCTGGAGCACGCCGTGCGCCATGCCGCGGCCAACGACGAATACGCGGCCGTGCTGTACCTGGACAGTGACGATTTCAAGAACATCAACGACCGCCACGGCCATGCCGCCGGCGATGCCGTGCTGGTGGCCGTGGCCCAGCGCATCCGCGCCAGCCTGCGCGCCGGCGACACCGTGGCACGCATCGGCGGCGACGAGTTCGCCGTGCTGGCCGCAGCGCTGCGCGCGCCGCGCGACGCCATCCATATCGCCGAGCATATCCTGCAGGCAATGTCCGCCCCGATCGACCTGCCCGACGGCAGCACGGTGCAGGCCTCGCTCAGCATCGGCCTGGCCGTCTTCCCTGTCCATGCGCAAGGCAGCCAGGCGCTGCTGCACGCGGCCGACGCCGCCATGTACGGCGCCAAGCGGCGCTCCGGCGGCACCTGGCAATGCGCCGAGCCGCGCCTGGACGTCACGCAGTGAGAACCCGCATGCCCGAACGCCTGCCCCTGCCCTACTGGAAGTCCCTGTGGAAACTCTGGCTCGCCGCCGTCGTGCTGACGGGGCTGTCGCTGGCCGGCTGCCAGACCGCGCCGCCAGCCACCGGGCTGTCTCCGGCACAGGTCGCGGTGCTGAAGCAGGAAGGCTTCGCCCTGACCGATGAAGGCTGGGAACTCGGCTTGTCAGACAAGCTGCTGTTCGGATTCAATGAGGACCTGATCGACGCTGAGCGCGCCGCCAATGTGCAGCGCCTCGGGCGGGCGCTGAAGGGCGCGGGCATCGAGCGCCTGCGCGTGGATGGCCACACCGACGACGCGGGCTCGGCCGAATACAACCAGTCGCTGTCAGTGCGGCGCGCCGAAGCCGTGGCAAGGCTGCTGGCGGGCACCGGCTTTGCGCCGGAAAACATTGAAGTTCGCGGACGGGGCAAGAGCCACCCGGTGGCCGACAACCGCACCGCCGCCGGACGCAGCGAGAACCGGCGCGTCGCCATCGTCGTATCGGTCGAGTAGGACGACGGCAGGCGCGTCAGTCACCGAACGGATTGGGCGCGCGGTTCTCCGGCGCGTCGCTCAGGTCGAACTCGTCGCGCACCTTGTCGACCACCGCGCGGATGCTGGCCTCGTAGCCGGACGCATTGCCGAAGCCCGTCATGTTCCAGTTGCGCCCGCGCGCATCGCGCGCGTGCGGCACAGGCGCCGGCACCCGGACCTTGGCGCCGTCCTCGCCGATTTCATAGATTTGCTGGATGCGCCGGCTCACCTCGTCCTGCAGGGCACGCCGGCCACGCTCACGCTTGGCCATGGCTGACTCCTCGATCAATCCCGAGGCATCCTAGCACGCACGCAAATCTGCTCAAAGCGCAGCCTTGGCAGCCTGGTACGCAGCGTAAAGCCGGCCAAAGACCGGCCCCGGCACCCCCTTGCCAATGGCGCGGCCATCGATGGTCACCACCGGCAGCAGCTCCTTGCTGGCAGACGACAGCAGCACCTCATCGGCGGCGAACACCTCTTCCTTCGCGATGCGGCGCGCCTCCAGCGCAATCCCCATCGCGGCACAGACCTCTTCCATGAACCCGTAGCGGATGCCTTCCAGAATCAGGTTGTCCTTGGGCGGCGCCATCACGCGGCCGTCGCGCACCACCCACACATTGGACGCCGACGCCTCGGTCAGCCAGCCATCCCGGAACTGGATCGCCTCGATCGCGCCGTGCTCCACCGCATGCTGCGCCGCCAGCACGTTGCCCAGCAGCGACGTCGACTTGATCTGGCAGTTCAGCCAGCGCCGGTCCTCCATCGTCACGCACGCCACGCCCTGCTCAAGCATCTGCGCCGACGGCAACGCCATCGGGTTGGTCATGATCAGCACCGTCGGCACGACCTCCTTCGGAAACGCATGCGTGCGCTTGGCGACGCCGCGCGACACCTGGATGTAGACCAGCTGGTCCGACAGGCCGTTGGCCTCGACCACCTCGCCGACCAGCTCCAGCCACTGCCCGGCGCTGTACGGATCGGAAATCCCGATGCCCTCCAGGCTGCGGTGCAGGCGGGCCAGATGCTGCTCTGCGCGGAATGGCTTGCCGTTGTAGTAAGGGATGACTTCGTAGATGCCATCGCCAAAGATGAAGCCGCGGTCGAGGACGGGGATGCGGGCTTCGGAGAGAGGGGTCAGGGTGCCGTTGAGGTGGACGATGGGGTCGGACATGGGGGCAAGTGCTAGAGATTCGAAAAAGACGCCTGATTCTTTCACGGGCAGCCACGCAGGTTCATGCAATTTGCGCATGAGGTTGGCTACCCGTGCCAAGCCGGCGCCGGCGCCGGCGCGCACACTCAGGCTGGCGGCAGCGCTTTCGACAACAGCACAGTGGTAAAGCCACTGTCCCAGCTCTCGTCGGGATAGAAATCGATCTCGGCATAGCCATGGCGCCGGTAGAACGCGCGGCTTTGCACGTTGAACGTGTCCGTCTCCAGCCTCGCCTCGCGATGCCCGGCGCGGGCAATCGCGCCTTCGGCATGGGCCAGCAGCGCCCCGCCCAGCCCCATGCGTTGCCATGCCCGCCCGACATGCAGGGCCCAGATAAAGTTGTTCTCCCAATCCACCATCGCGGCGGGCACGCCATCCACGCAGGCTACGCGGAATGCTTGCAGGCGCGCTTCGACGTAGCTTCGGGTCTTGCCTTGCCGTTCGAAGGCAGCTGCCGCGGCGGCTGTCAGTTGCGGCTTCCAGGTGCCGAGGTAGGTGTCGGTCAGGATGGCTTCCACCGCTTGCGCGTCTGCGGGCAAGGCGGGGCGGATTTCGAGTTCGAAGGTGAGTTTGGTCATGGCCGGGAGGATACCGGGCACCGGGTACATGGCGGAAGCCCTCTCATGGCCAGAACAACTGGATCGACGCGCTCATCCAATCCGGCGCGCCGAGAGGGAAGCCATGCCTTCGCCGCGATGGCTGGCATAGCATGTCGCCTTGCGGCAACACCTCTATTTAGAGGGATGCGCGATACAAGGTCCTATACGACCATCGCTCACGGGCGATCCCGCGACTCGCCCACTACTACTTCAGCCCTCGCCTACCCTGGCCGAGGGCTTTTCTTTGAGCCCTTCAGGCATTACGAAGCCACCAGGGACTGGAAACAAAAAAGCCGCCCAGACGGGCGGCTTTGCTGTGCATAGTGTTCTGGCGGAGAGAGGGGGATTCGAACCCCCGATAGGCTGTTAACCTATACACGCTTTCCAGGCGTGCGACTTAAACCACTCATCCATCTCTCCGGGAAGTCCGAGATTATAGCAGAGTTGCCTGGCGAATCCAGTGCTTCGTCGCCGTATCCCGCCTTACTTGACAAGCCCATCCGCCCTACCCCTTGCGCAGGTAGCTAACCAACCGGTCGATCACCGGTGCATTGCGTGGTGTCAGCAGGCTGACGATGATGGCCACGGCGAAGCCCGCCGGCACGCCGAAAGCGCCGGAGGCGATCGGGTCGACGCCGAACCAGCGGTTGCCGAAGATGCCGGTCATGCGGGTGAAGAACGGATAGTTGACGATGATGTAGTAGACCGCCACGCCCAGCCCGGCGGCCATGCCGGCGACTGCGCCGGCGGCGGTGGTGCGGCGCCAGAAGATGCCGAGGACCAGCACCGGGAAGAAGCTGGAGGCGGCCAGTGAGAACGCGGCGCCGACCAGGAACAGGATATTGCCGGGGCGCAGCGATGTGACGTAGGAGGCAAAAAGCGCCACGCCCAGCAACACGATCTTGGCGGTGGTGACGCGGCGCTGGTGGCTCGCCTGGCGGTCGACCATGTGATAGAAGACGTCGTGCGAGAGCGCATTGGCGATGGTCAGCAGCAGGCCGTCGGCGGTGGACAGCGCAGCGGCCAGGGCGCCGGCGGCGATCAGGCCGGAGATCACGTATGGCAGGCCGGCGATTTCCGGCGCGGCCAGCACGATCATGTCGGGCTGCAGCAGGATCTCGGCCCATTGCACGATGCCGTCGCCGTTGACATCGCGGATGCCGAACACGGGTGGATCGACCTTGCGCCATTGCACCACCCACTGCGGCAATTCGGCGTAGGGGGTTCCCACCAGGTGCTGGAAGAACTCGTATTTGACCAGCGCAGCCAGCGTGGGCGCGGACACGTACAGCAAGGCGATGAAGAACACGGCCCAGGCCACGGAGTTGCGCGTTTCCTTGACCGACGGGGTAGTGTAGAGCCGCGTCAGGATGTGCGGCAGGCTGGCGGTGCCGACCATCAGGCAGAACACCAGCAATACAAAATTCAGCCGCTTGGTCTTGCGCTCCTGCTCCGATGCCGCGGGATAGGGCTCGGTCGATGACAGCGAATGGCGGCTGCGGGCCAGTGCGTCTGCCCGCTGCTGGTTCCACTGCTGCTGTGCCGCAGCAGGGTCGCGCGGGAATTCCAGCCGTTCGCGCTCCAGCGACTTGATGTCGCGCAGCGGCGCATTACGCGTGCGCAGGTCCTGCAGCCGCGCGTCGAGCGCGTCGCGCTCCTGAGCAAAGGAATCGGGCAACCGGGCGATGCGCTCCTGCAGCAGGATGGCCTGCTGCCGGTAGTACTCGCGCACGGCCTGCTCGGCCGGCTCGCGCTCCAGTTGCTGCTCGCGCGCGTCCAGTTGCGACAGCAGCGTGCCGTAGCTGAGCTGCGGCAGCGCTTCGTGGTGATGCTTCCACGCGATCATCGATACCGTGACCAGGAAGGCGACGATCATCATGATGTACTGCGCCACCTGCGTCCACGTGACCGCGCGCATGCCGCCCAGGAACGAGCACACCAGGATGCCGGCCAGCCCGAAGAAGATGCCGACGGCAAACTCCACGCCGATAAAGCGCGTCACCACCAGCCCCACGCCCTGGATCTGCGCCACCAGGTAGACGAAGGAGCAGAGCGAAGCCGCCAGCACCGCGATCGCGCGCACTGGCAGGTTGCCGCCGGGCTTGCCGTTGCCGTAGCGCGCCGCGAGGAAATCGGGAATGGTGTAGCCGCCGTACTTGCGCAGGTACGGCGCCAGCAGGAAGGCCACCAGGCAGTAGCCGCCAGTCCAGCCCATCACATAGGCCAGCCCTTCGTAGCCCGAGGAAAACAGGATGCCGGCCAGGCCGATGAAGGACGCCGCGCTCATCCAGTCGGCGGCAATCGCCATGCCGTTGAACAGCGCCGGCACGCGCCGCGAGGCAACGTAGTACTCGTTCAGGTCAGAGGTGCGGCAGATCAGCCCGATGCAGGCATAGATCGCGATGGTGATGAAGAGGAAGACGTAGCCGAGCCACAGCGCATCGGCGTTGGACTTTTCCAGCAGCCCCATCATGCCGACGAAGCCGAACAACCCTAGCGTGAACAGGCCGTAGTACAGCAGCAACCGTCGGCGAAAGCGCGACTGGGCTTCAGGCATGGGGGACGGTCCGTGGTCGGTGGGGGGCTATCGTAACAAACCCGCCGGCGCGCGGGAACGCGGCGGCGGGTTCAAGGGCTCGATCGGGCCGAAGCTAGGCGATCACTGTGCCTGCTTGAGCTGCTCCAGGATGGCCGGATTCTCCAGCGTCGAGGTGTCCTGCGTGATTTCCTCTCCCTTGGCCAGCGACCGCAGCAGGCGCCGCATGATCTTGCCCGAGCGCGTCTTGGGCAGGTTGTCGCCAAAGCGGATGTCCTTGGGCTTGGCGATCGGGCCGATCTCCTTGCCGACCCAGTTGCGCAGTTCCGTCGCGATCTTGACGGCCTCTTCGCCAGTCGGACGCGAACGCTTGAGCACGACGAAGGCGCAGATGGCCTCGCCGGTCATGTCGTCGGGGCGGCCCACCACGGCGGCTTCGGCCACCAGCGGGTTGGCCACCAGCGCTGACTCGATCTCCATCGTGCCCATGCGGTGGCCCGACACGTTCAGCACGTCGTCGATGCGGCCCATGATGGTGAAGTAGCCGGTGTCCTTGTCGCGGATCGAGCCGTCGCCGGCCAGGTAGAGCTTGCCGCCGAGCTCTTCGGGGAAGTAGCTCTTCCTGAAGCGCTCCGGATCGCCCCAGATGGTGCGGATCATGGCCGGCCACGGACGCTTGACCACCAGGATGCCGCCGTTGCCGTTGGGCACGTCATGGCCGGTCTCGTCGACGATGGCGGCCATGATGCCCGGCAGCGGCAGCGTGCACGAACCCGGCACCAGCGGCGTCGCGCCCGGTAGCGGCGTGATCATGTGGCCGCCGGTTTCGGTCTGCCAGAAGGTGTCGACGATCGGGCAGCGCTCGTTGCCGATGTTCTTGTAGTACCACATCCAGGCTTCGGGGTTGATCGGCTCGCCCACGGTGCCGAGCAGGCGCAAGCTGGACAGGTCGTACTGCTTCGGGTGGATCTTCTCGTCGGCCTCGGCGGCCTTGATCAGCGAGCGGATCGCGGTCGGCGCGGTGTAGAAGATGCTGACCTTGTGGCGCGCAATCATGTCCCAGAAGCGGCCGGCGTGGGGGTACGTGGGCACGCCCTCGAACACCACCTGGGTCGCGCCGGCGGCCAGCGGGCCATAGGCGATGTAGGTATGACCGGTGACCCAGCCGATGTCCGCGGTACACCAGAACAGGTCGTCGGGCTTGATATCGAAGGTCCACTTCATTGTCATCAGCGCCCACAGCAGGTAGCCGCCGGTGCTGTGCTGCACGCCCTTGGGCTTGCCGGTGGAGCCGGAGGTGTAGAGCACGAACAGCGGGTGCTCGGCGCTCACCGGCTCGGCTTCGCAGGTATCCGGCTGGCCGGCGCTGACATCTTCCATCCAGCGGTCGCGGCTTTCGGTCCAGGCAACCTTGCCGCCGGTGCGGCGGTAGACGATCACGTTCCTGACGGCCTCGCAGCCACCCAGCGCCAGCGCATCGTCGGCGATGGCCTTGAGCGGCAGCGCCTTGCCGCCGCGCATCTGCTCGTCGGCGGTGATCAGCGCCACCGCGCCCACGTCCACCAGCCGCTCCTGCAGCGACTTGGCCGAGAAGCCGCCGAACACCACCGAGTGCGTGGCGCCCAGGCGTGCGCAGGCCTGCATCGCGACCACGCCTTCGACCGACATCGGCATGTAGATCACCACGCGGTCGCCCTTCTTGATGCCGAGCGCCCTCAGGCCGTTGGCGAAGCGGCACACCTTGCCATGCAGCTCGCGGTAGGTGACGCGCGTCACGGTGCCGTCATCGGCCTCGAACACGATCGCGACCTTGTCCGCATTGCCGTTCTGCAGATTGCGGTCCAGGCAGTTGTAAGAGGCGTTGAGCTCGCCGTCTTCGAACCACTTGTAGAACGGTGCGTTGCTTTCGTCCAGCACCTTGGTGAAGGGCTTGGTCCAGTGCAGCAGCTCGCGCGCGTGGCGCGCCCAGAAGCCTTCATAGTCACGCTCGGCTTCGTCGCACAGCGCCTGGTAGGCCTCCATGCTGGGGATCGCGGCCTGGCTGGCGAAGCCTTCCGGCGGGTTGAACACGCGATGCTCTTGCATCACCGATTCGATGGCGGACATAAGTTTGTCTCCTGATTTTGGACTGGCTTTGGCTGCCACGTTACGCCCGACGGCTTACTTAAACCTGACGGTAAGACCTGACGGTGGGCCTGGGTGTGCCTGCAACTTGTTGCAATGCAGCGGGAAAAATCCACGCACGCGCAGCGAAAGTGCAGCCTTCTCCATTAGGCTAGCACAGCTATAATCCGCGAGTTCCATACTTGATCGCGGCGCTTACCCTTGCCGCTCCCGCCGGCTCAGCACCCGCCGCGCCAAGGCGCCGCGGCGCCCGCCGGACGACCAAGGCCGTACCCGTGCCCGCCAATCCTTCAGCATTCTCCCCGGTCTACGCCCTCTTCCTGGTTGCCTCGATGGCGCTGGTCGGCAGCAACGTGGGCCTCGGCAAATCGATCATCGCGCATGTGCCGGTGCTGCTGTTCGCGCTGCTGCGTTTTGTCATTGCCATCGTCTGCCTGGCACCCTGGTACCGGCCCGCGCGCATGCGCCGGGTCTCGCGCGGGGAATGGCTGAACCTGTTCCTGCAGGCGTTCTTCGGCACCTTCCTGTTTACCCTGCTGATGCTCAATGGCGTGCGGCTGACCAGCGCCATGGCGGCCGGCGTGATCACCAGCACCATCCCGGCCACGGTGGCGATCCTGTCGTGGCTGCTGCTGCGCGAGCGGCTGTCGCGGCGCACGGTGGCATCGGTGCTGCTGGCGATGACCGGCATCGCCGTGCTGAATATCGCCCGGGGCGACGCGCACGGTGCCGGCAGCGGCAGCCAAGCATGGCTGGGCAACCTGATGATCATGGGCGCGGTGGTGTGCGAATCGATCTACGTGATCCTGTCGCGGCGGCTCACGCAGACGCTGGCCGCGATCGAGATCTGTGCCTACACGCATTTGATTGGCGGGCTGCTGATGCTGCCGCTGGGGCTGGTGCCGCTGCTGGACTTCGATGCGTCGCCGGTGCCCACGCAGACCTGGCTGATGCTGCTGTGGTATGCGCTGTCGGCCAGCGTGTTCTCGTTCTGGCTGTGGATGAAGGGCATCCGCCATGTGCCGGCGCAGCTGGCGGGGGTGTTCACCTCGGTGCTGCCGGTGGCGGCTGCCACCTACGGCATCGCCTTCCTGGGCGAGCAGCCGGGCTGGCCGCATGGGGTGGCGCTGGCGTGCGTGCTGGCCGGGATCGTGCTGGCCAGCTGGCCGGGGCGGATCGCGCGCGGCGCGTGGCGCGGCAAGGCGGCCGGCGCCGATCCCGGCGCCGCGGCCTGAGCCACGCCGGCGACGAACGGTTCGGTTACGGTCGGTAACAGCGCCCGGTCATCGGCGCTTGGTACAATCCACGCCGCCTTTCAACTCGCTGACACCGCCCCGCCCATGGCTTCCAATCCAATGACCAGGCCGCAGACCATGCGGCCGATCCCGAGCATCATCTTCGCGTCGCGCTGGCTGCAGTTGCCGCTTTACCTGGGCCTGATCGTGGCCCAGGGCGTCTATGTCTACCACTTCCTGGTCGAGGTCTGGCACCTGCTGGCGCATGTGACCGAGTTCGACGAGAACAAGATCATGCTGGTGGTGCTGGGCCTGATCGACGTGGTGATGATCTCCAACCTGCTGATCATGGTGATCGTGGGCGGCTATGAGACCTTTGTCTCGCGCCTGGGCATCGACAACCATCCGGACGAGCCGGAATGGCTGGACCACGTCAACGCCGGGGTGCTCAAGGTCAAGCTGTCGATGGCGCTGATCGGGATTTCGTCGATCCACCTGCTCAAGACCTTTATCGATGCCGAGCAACGGACCACGCACACCATCATGTGGCAGGTGGCCATCCATATTGCCTTCCTGCTGTCGGCGGTCGCCATGGCCTGGGTGGACCGGATGGTGTCGCACCCGGCCGGCGCACCTGCCAAGCACTAATCACATTCGTGCGCCATCGGACGCCTAGTCCCAGCCAGACCGCGGCCATGTGCCGCGGTTTTTGCTTTTGGGCCCGCCCCCGCGCAGGCAGCGGCGTTTGCCGCACATTATCGGTTGTAGACGGATGTATGCAGCCGGGCAGAGCGCCTCGGCTCAGTGTATGATTTCAGGCTGTGTTTCACCGCTGCCCTCCCCACAAAATGACTGTCATCAAGCAAGAAGACCTCATCCAGAGCGTCGCCGACTCCCTGCAGTACATCAGCTACTACCACCCGATGGACTACATCACCAGCCTGGGCCGCGCCTATGAGCTGGAGCAGAGCCCGGCGGCCAAGGACGCGATCGCGCAGATCCTGACCAACAGCCGCATGTGTGCCGAGGGCAAGCGCCCGATCTGCCAGGACACCGGCATTGTCACGATCTTCGTCAAGGTGGGGATGGACGTGCGCTGGGATGGCGCCACCATGGGCCTGACCGACATGATCAACGAGGGTGTGCGCCGCGGCTACACGCATCCGGACAACGTGCTGCGCGCCTCGATCGTCAGCCCGCCCGAAGGCGGCCGCAAGAACACCAAGGACAACACCCCGGCCGTGATCCACTACGAAGTGGTGCCGGGCAACACCGTCGACATCCAGGTCGCGGCCAAGGGCGGCGGCTCGGAGAACAAGTCCAAGTTCGTGATGCTGAACCCGTCCGACTCGATCGTCGACTGGGTGCTGAAGACCGTGCCGACCATGGGCGCCGGCTGGTGCCCGCCGGGCATGCTGGGCATCGGCATCGGCGGCACCGCCGAGAAGGCCATGGTGATGGCCAAGGAATCGCTGATGGAGTCCATCGACATTCAGGACATCATCGCCCGCGGCCCCAAGGACTGGGTCGAGGAACTGCGCGTCGAGCTGTACGAGAAGGTCAACGCGCTGGGCATCGGCGCGCAGGGCCTGGGCGGCCTGGCCACCGTGCTGGACGTCAAGATCATGGCCTGCCCGACCCACGCCGCGTCCAAGCCGGTCGCGATGATCCCCAACTGCGCCGCCACCCGCCACGTGCACTTCACGCTGGACGGCAGCGGCCCGGCCAAGCTGGAAGCGCCTGACCTGTCGCAATGGCCGAAGGTAGAGTGGGCCCCGAACACCGAGACCTCCAAGCGCGTCGACCTGAACACGCTGACGCCGGAAGAAGTCGCCTCGTGGAAGCCGGGCCAGACCCTGCTGCTCAACGGCAAGATGCTGACTGGCCGCGACGCCGCGCACAAGCGTATCGCCGACATGCTGGCCAAGGGCGAGAAGCTGCCGGTGGACTTCAAAAACCGCGTGATCTACTACGTCGGCCCGGTCGATCCGGTGCGCGACGAGGCCGTCGGCCCGGCCGGCCCCACCACCGCCACGCGCATGGACAAGTTCACCGAGATGATGCTGGCCGAAACCGGCCTGATCTCGATGATCGGCAAGGCCGAGCGCGGCCCGGTGGCGATCGAGGCCATCAAGAAGCACAAGTCGGCCTACCTGATGGCCGTGGGCGGCGCCGCCTACCTGGTGGCCAAGGCGATCAAGGAAGCCAAGGTGGTCGGCTTCGAAGACCTCGGCATGGAAGCGATCTACGAGTTCGACGTCAAGGACATGCCGGTGACGGTCGCCGTGGACAGCGAAGGCACCTCGGTGCACAAGACCGGCCCCGCGGAATGGCAGGCCAAGATCGGCAAGATCCCGGTCGCCGCGCTGTAAGCCTGGCAGGACGGTAGAATCTGCCGTCGCGCTCGAAAAAGAAGCCGGGTTCCGACCCGGTTTTTTTCTACCTTGATTCTTGTCGTCCCCGCACCCCAGTGAACCCCGCACCCATCGGCGTCTTCGATTCCGGCCTTGGCGGCCTGTCCGTGCTGCGCGAGATCCGCGCGCTGCTGCCCCATGAATCGCTGCTGTACCTGGCGGATTCAAAATACGCGCCCTATGGCGAGAAGCCCGAGGCCTTTGTCGAGGCGCGCACGCTGCAGGCCTGCGAATGGCTGCTTGGCCAGGGTTGCAAGGCGCTCGTGATCGCCTGCAATACCGCCACCATGCATGCAGTGCAGACACTACGCGAGCGGCTGACGGTGCCGATCATCGGCGTCGAGCCCGGCCTCAAGCCCGCCGCCGCGGCCAGCCGCAGCAAGGTCGTGGGCGTGCTGGCCACCGCCAATACCCTCAAGAGCGCCAAGTTCGCGCGGCTGCTGACATCGCTGGAAGGCGAAAGCCGCTTCCTGTGCGAGGCGGGCCTGGGGCTGGTGTCGCTGATCGAGCAAGGCGAGACCGACGGCCCGGCCGTGCGCCAGCGCCTGGATGCCTACCTGACGCCCATGCTGGAGGCAGGCGCCGACACGCTGGTGCTGGGCTGCACCCATTACCCTTTTCTCTCCGGCACGATCCGGGCGATGGTTGGCGACCAGCTGGCACTGGTCGACACCGGCAGCGCCATTGCGCGCCAGCTGGCACGCAAGCTGGCCGAACACAAGCTGGCCGCCGCGCCCGATGCCACGCCGCACGACCGCTTTGCCTCGACCAAGGACGCCGCGCATCTGCGCGCGATGGCAGCCACGCTGTTGCAGGTGGAAGCGGATGCGGAAACCGTGGTGATCGAGCCGGCGCCGGCGCTCTGACCTCTGAGCGGCGCCTTCCCCTACTGCAGGAAGCCCAGTGGCCGGTGCTCCCGCACCTCGGGCTTGATCGCGTGTTCCTGGCGCAGCTGTGCCAGGAACTCGTCCGGCGTCAGCGCCTCGCCCAACAGCACGCACTGGCGCTTGACCGTGGCGAAGTCGCCCGGCGTCAGGCAATCCATCGCATCCAGTTCACGGCGCATGCTGTCGGTCAGGCCGGCGGCATCGCCGTCGAGCGCCTCGTCGACAAACATCGCCACGCGCTGCGTGGGCTTGAGCGCCAGGAAGCGGATCTTGAAAGAGAAGCGGCGCAGCGCGGCCTCATCGATGCGGTCGAACAGGTTGGTAGTGCAGATAAAGATGCCGTTAAAGCGCTCCATGCCCTGCAGCATCTCGTTGACCTCGGAGATCTCATAATTGCGCACCGCCTGCTGGCGGCTCTGCATGAAGCTGTCGGCCTCATCCAGCAGCAGCACCGCCCCATCCTCTTCGGCGCGCGCGAACATGGCGGCGATCTGCTGCTCGGTCTCGCCCACATATTTGCTCATCAGGTCGGAGGCGCGGCGGATCATCAGCGGCAGGTCCAGCTCGGCCGCGATATGCTCGGCCAGCGCGGTCTTGCCGGTGCCGGGCGGGCCGTAGAAGCACAGCGTGCCGCGCTGGCGCACGCGCAGCGCGTCGACGATCTTGACCACCTCGTAGCGGGTTTCAAGGTGCAGGTTCTCCAGCCGGTAGTGCGTGACCACCGAGCGCGCCTCGGCCTCGGGGCGCAGCCCCATGGCGCGGTCGGCGTGTTCCAGCTGGCGCAGGATCAGCGCTTCCACCGGCTCTTCCACGTCGGGCCGCGCCAGCTCGACAAAGCGCGCGGCCGACTGCACCTGCGCCGGCGTCAGCGTCTTGCGCCCGGCCAGCCCGGTGATAAAGGCGTCGCTGACGTCCAGCCCGCCCAGGTGCTTGCGGATGATGTTCTCGCGCACCAGCGGCGGCGGGATCTTCAGCTCCAGGTGGAACTGGAAACGGCGCAGGTAGGCCGGGTCGATCTGCCGGATCGAATTCGAGATCCAGATCACCGGCACCGGGTTCTGCTCGAGCGTCTGGTTGACCCAGGCCTTGCCGTTGACCGAGGCGCGCGTGTCTTCCTGGCCGAACAGGCTCATCAGCTCGCGCGCGCTGCCCGGGAAGACGTCTTCCACCTCATCGAACAGCAGCGCGGTATGGGCACGCCCGCGCAGGAAGGCCTGCGACACCTGCAGCGAGCGGTAGCGGTCCTTGCCCGACAGGCTGTTGCCGTCGCGGTCCAGGCAATCGACTTCATACAGCTCGCAGCCCGCCTCGCGCGCCAGCAGCCGCGCAAACTCGGTCTTGCCGGTGCCGGGCGGGCCATAGATCAGCACGTTGACGCCGCTCGCATGCTGGCGCGTGGCATTGCTCAGCAGCGCGCACAGGTAGCGCGCGTCGGTCTCGACATGGGGATAGTCGGCCGTGGTCAGCGTGGGCGGCGCGGCCGGGCGCGTGAACACCGCCATCATCTCGGCTTCGTTGGCGTAGTTGCCCAGCAGCACGTGCAGCAGCCGGTCCGAGAGCCGCATCAGGTCGCCCAGGTCGGTCACGCTGTTTTCCGGCAGCGGCTGCTCGATCAGGTTCAGCGTCTCCAGCCGCGAGCCCGGCCGCAGCGAGGCAGCCACGTCGGCGGCGCCGGCGCCGGTCAGGCCGGCCAGGATCTGGAACGCCTCCTGGCTGTGCGCCACCTTGCAGTCGACCATCACCGCGCGCAGGTCGCGCTTGTACTTGGCCAGCGCCGCGTACAGCAGCAGCTTGCGCTCGTGCTCGGGCAGGTCCAGCACATGGCTGAGCATGTCGATATTGCGCACCAGCAGCACGCGCTCGCCTTCCAGGCGCTGGGCGATGGCAGCGGCGGACGCGTCGAACACGGCGAACATGTCCTTGGCGTGGTGCTTGACGTACTCGTCCAGGTAATAGAACAGCGCGCTCTCATCGAAAGCGCTGTTCCACTGTCCGTGGCGGTCCAGGAATTCCTCAGGGGTCAGGCGGGCGGTGCCCTTCCAGGCGGGCATGTCGGCGCAGCGCGCGGCCAGGAAGCGCTGCACGCGCAGCACCACGCCGTACGGCCACACCATCTCCTGCGCGCTGACGGTCAGGACATCGTTGATATTGCTGCGCAGGTTGAAACGCGGACCCAGTGCGCACACCACGCGCAGGGCAAACTGGGCGCACATCCAATCCAATGCTGAACTGGACGATGTGCCAGGCATGGAGCGCAGAATCGTCGATCGGTCATCTTCAGCAAAACGTGTGAAGTCCATGGACGGGTCCCCGAGCGCGCTGTGCGCGATGGCGGGGCCGCGACCGGACACCGCCACGTCTGCAGTTTCTTCCTATGCTAGCGCGCTTTGGTACCAACCGCGCATGCCTGTGCGCAACGGGCGCCGCCGATTGTGGCCTGGGGCACCGAAGCACGGCAAAGTGCCAGAGCGCGCCAGCGCGCGTGCACCGCTGCATCACCTCCCGAAATGCTGCCTGGACTTGCCGGTATAACGTGCCGGGCCAGAAAATTCCAGTTGCGACGCACAAATCACAACAAATAAGAATCATTATCGTTTATACTAGCCCGCTGACACGCTGCCCCAGAGTGGCGCTCCCACGGCAACCCAGTTGAAGGAGCGTTTATCATGGAATTGCTGCTTAGCCTGCTGGTCGGTTGCGGCATCTCGCTGATCCTGTTTTATCGCAAGTGACGGCGCACAGCGCCGCCGCGGTGCCACCGCTGGCAGACTTTTGTTGTTGACACATGTTCGACCAACGCTTCTTCAAGATTACGCTCGCCGTACTGCTGTTCCACGTCGGCCTGCTCTACCTGATCCAAAGCGGCCTGGGCCGCAAGCTGACCGAGGCGGTGATCTCGCCGGAAATCGTCGCGCGCATCATCCCGCTGGAGCCTCCCAAGCAGGAAGCCCCGCCGGAGCCGCCCAAACCCAAGCCCAAACAGGAAACCCCGCCCAAGCAGGTGAAGGTGACCACGCCCAAGCCGACCCCGCCGCAGCCCAAGCCAACCCCGCAGCCGGTAGCCAGCCTGCCGCCGACACCGAACGCGCCCGAGGCTCCTCCCGCGCCGCCGGCACCCCCGGCACCGGCACCTGAGCCCGCCCCTGCACCGGTATCCGCCGCGCCGCGTGCAGTCGGCATCGGCGAAATCCAGTGCACGGCGCCGCAACCGAAGTATCCTTCCCAGTCACGCCGCATGGGCGAGACCGGCAAGGCCGTGGTGCGCCTGACCACCGACGAAAGCGGCAAGGTCGTGAAGACTTCCGTCGTATCCTCGAGCGGTTCATCGCGCCTGGACCAGGCCGCGGTAGAGGCCGTGCAGGCCATGCGCTGCAAGCCTTACATGGACAACGGCCGCGCCGTCGCCGTCACGGCGCAGCAGCCGATCGGCTTCGAACTGAACTGACCGCCCCAGATTTCCGATCTCTGATCTGACCTAAACCAAGCGAACTCACCAGGAACCAACACATGCAGGACCTCGGACTCTCCCACCTCTGGACGCAAGGCGACTTCGTCATGCGTGCGACCGCGATCATTCTGCTGATCATGTCGCTCGCCTCATGGATCGTGATCCTTACCAAGGCGTGGGATCTGGTGCGCCTGAAGAAGATGGCGCACGGCGCGGAAAAGCGCTTCTGGCACTCGGACGATTTCGACCACGCGCTCGAAACCTTGGGCGCCGGCGATTCCAACCCGTTCCGCACGCTGGCCATCGCCGGCAAGGAAGCCGCCCAGCACCACCGCGCCAGCCAGCCGCAGCTGCACGACGTGATGGACATCTCCGACTGGCTGACCCGCTCGCTCAAGAGCTCCATCGACGAGTCGGTGGCGCACATGCAATCGGGCCTGGCGGTGCTGGCTTCGGTGGGCTCGACCGCACCGTTCGTGGGCCTGTTCGGCACCGTGTGGGGCATCTACCACGCGCTGATCGGCATCGGCGCCTCGGGCGTGCCGACCATCGACAAGGTTGCCGGCCCCGTGGGCGAGGCACTGATCATGACCGCCTTCGGCCTGGCCGTGGCAATTCCCGCCGTGCTGGGCTATAACGCCCTCACCCGCGGCAACAAGTCGGTGATCTCGAAGCTCAACCGCTTTGCCCACGACCTGCACGCCTACTTCGTCACCGGTGCGCGCGTGCGCCCCACCGGCGCCCGCGCCGAGGACGGCACCGTGCGCCTGGCCGCGGCACAGCGCTAAACCGCAAGCAAGGAAGTCATCATGGCATTCGGTACTCTCGACGGCGACGACGACGAGGTGATGAGCGAGATCAACATGACGCCGCTGGTCGACGTCATGCTGGTGCTGCTGATCATCTTCATCATCACCATCCCCGTGATCAACCACGCGGTGAAGATCGACCTGCCGCGCGCCACCAACACCCCGAACGACCCGAAGCCGCAGAACATCAACGTCTCGATCGACGCTGCCGGCAAGGTCTTCTGGAACCAGGTGGAAGTGGACCAGGCCACGCTGGCAAGCAATATCGCGTTGGCCGCGCAGCAGCAGCCGCAGCCTGAGCTGCACCTGCGCGCGGACCGCGAGGTGCGCTACGAGCGCGTGGCCGAAGTCATGGCCGCCGCGCAGCACGGCGGCCTGGGCAAGATCGGCTTTATCACCGAACCCAAGCAGTAAGCGCGCGCCGCCAGGCGCTCCGGAACGACAAAGGGCACCTCAGGTGCCCTTTGTCGTTGATGCCGCCGAGTCATTGCGCCAGCCTGTGCTGCGCCGCCTCTGGCGCCCCTTCCAACCGCACATGGTCGTTCCGCGAATCTTATCCAGAGGCTATTGTAATGATAACAATTCTCATTTAATATCTTTCCATCGACTGCGCCATAGCCGGCGCGCCCTTTTTGCAGAACGGAGCCAGAAGATGAGCACACTTTCCCTGCCGCTGTCGCAACCGCGTGAAGTCACCCGCCGCCGGCTGTCGCTGCGCCGCGTCGAGGTCGCCGCGCAACCGCGCCGCGAGGCCAGCGCGAAGGCGGCACCGTCGACCATCGCATCCGTGAAGTCCGCGGTGGCGGCCCTGCCCGCCCGGCTCGAGGCACTGGTGCGCGACAGCCTGTCGCCAGCGCCTGCCGGCGAGGCGGTGGCCCTGGACGCCATCATGCGTGGCGCCAGCACCCTGCCGATCCTGCACAACGGCGATGTCTACACGCTGCGCGTCACGCGCTACGGCAAGCTGATCCTGACGAAATGACGCGGCCCCGCGGCGATACCGCAAGGTTGAAGCCAGAGGGAAGCGACCGAGACCCGCGTTGGGCGCGGGTGCCACGTACGTGGCAGTAAAGACTTTTGTGGGGACCACCTCGGAACGAGGTGTTGGGCAGTAGCCAGGTACTGGTGCCGCGGGCGGGATTCAGACCCCACGCCGGGCCGACCGTACCCAGCCATGCCCTCTTTTATGCCGCCCCGCAGGCCATGCCTGCGGGGCCTTTTCATGCGCCGGCACAATGGCCGGCGCAAGGGCTTTACAGGCCCAGCGCAGCGATACCGGCACGCGCGATCTGCGCGTCTTCGGTCGACTTCACGCCCGACACGCCCACGGCACCGACCACCTGATCGTTGCAGACGATGGGCACGCCGCCCTCCAGCATGCCTTGCAGCACCGGCGCCGTCATGAACGAGTAGCGACCGTTGTTGATCATGTCTTCGTAGACCTTCGACTCGCGACGGCCCAGCGCCGAGGTACGGGCCTTTTCGCCGGCAATATAGGCCGAGATCGGCGCGGCACCATCCAGGCGCTGCATCGCCAGCAGATGGCCGCCATCGTCCACCACGACAATGGACACGGCCCATTGATGATTTTTCGCCTCGGTTTCCGCTGCGGCCATGATCTTCTTCACGTCGTCTGCCGTCAGAACCGTTTTTTGCTGCATGCCACTCTCCTGGTCATTCATTTGGTTAAGGCCGAAGTATAGCGCCGCACCCCCGCCATCGTCATGACAGGCGCCCCATTGCGGTGCGCCGGAGCGCGGGGAAAAACAAGAATGGCCCGCGCTTGGGCGGGCCATTCAACATAGACGGACAACAGCGATTCAGGCGCCGTCCGAGAACGGATCCGGCTTGCCAATGAGCGCGCCATCGGTGTACGGATCGGGCTTGGCGAGGCGGGCACCGTCGGTGAACGGATCAACCTTGCCCATCTTGGCACCATCGGTGTACGGGTCCGTCTTGCCGACCCTGGCGCCGTCCAGGTACGGATCGACCTTGCCGACGGCGGCAAATGCGGAGGTGGAAAGCGCGCCCAGCGCGGCCAGCGCTGCGACGGCAGCAACGGCTTGTGTGATCTTCATGGATATTCCCCTTGCTATTGTTGGTCGAGGCACCGTGCAGCACGTTGCAGTGCCGTCATCACGATGTCACACCGATAGTTTAGGGGGAAACCCTTATAACGATAGAGGTGACGCTTTGAGCAGTCTGTTCAAATAATTTGACTACTCTGACCAAGGGGGCGAATTTCCTGGAACTGGCTTCAGCGCCTCATGTCGCAGTGCGGCAGGAAAAAGGGAAAGGGCCCCGGAGGGCCCCTTCTCTTTCAAAAAGCTTGCGCAGGTCGAACGACGATCAGTCGTCGTGCCAACGGCCGTGGCCATGCCCATGCCGGTGGCCGTGCCCACGATGGTATCCCGGCGGGCCATAGTAGCCGCGGTGGCCGCCGTAATAGCGCGGCGGGCCGTAGTAGCCAGGACCGTAATAGACCGGACGCGGCCGCACCACCACCGGCGGCGGACCGTAGTAGACCGGCGCGGGCGCCACCACGACAGGCGGCGGTGCATAGTAAGCCGGGGCTGGCGGATAATAGGCGGGCGCGCCAACCACTACGCCCGGCACGCCGATTGCCACGCCGACGCTCACATGGGCCATTGCTGCCCCGGAAGCAAGCCCGGCTGCGACACCGAATGCTGCGAGCCACCAACGTTTCATATCCGCCTCTCAATGTGAGATTTCTCTTAATCCGTATTGTAGGGGTTCGGAATTTTCCAGGTGCAACGGCAAGGTCGACATTGTTACCAGCCGTAACAGTGGCGTCACTTTTTCGCGCGCCCGGCGCCCGCCGCAGTAACGCGCTTGCATCCGGGATGCCGAGCCACCACAATACCGGGCTTGCCGTGCGGCCGTGGAGAAATTGGTAGACTCAGCAGACTTAAAATCTGCCGCCTTTCCAGGCTTACGGGTTCGAGTCCCGTCGGCCGCACCAGGGTGTACAGCCCCCTTCCGCTCCCGTTTCAAAATAAAAGAAGGGGCCATCGGCCCCTTCTTTTGATGCCTTCAGCTCCGCGCGCGTCAGGCCATCGCGTAGCACATCAGCGCACCCACCCCCATCAGGAACACGAACAGCACACCGGCCAGCGCCAGCGGCTTGCGTCCGGCGCGCACCAGGTCGCCGATGCGGGTGTGCAGGCCGATCGCCAGCATCGCGCAGGCCAGCAGCCAGTTGTCCAGTGCGATCAGCGGCGCCTTCCAGGCAGTGGGCACGGTGCCGGCCGAGTTGACCGCCATCACCGCGACAAACCCCACCGCGAACCACGGCACCGACTTCAGGATGCCATGCAAGCGGCTGCCGCCTGCGGTGCCTTGCTCGGCTTGCTCGCCGCCCTGCGGCCACAGCGCCATCACCAGCAGCAGCGGGCCCAATGCCAGCACGCGCACCATCTTGGCCACCACGGCAGCGTCGGCGGTCGGCTCGCTGATCATCTTGCCGGCGGCGATCACCTGGGCCACCTCGTGCAGCGTCGCGCCGGTAAAGATGCCGAACATGCGCTCGCTGACGGCCCAGTGCCAATGGCCTGTCGCCAGTTCGTACAGATAGGGATAAAGCAGCATGCCGACGGTGCCGAACAGCACCACGGTCGCCACCGCCACGGCGGTCTGCTTGTCGTCGGTGCGCACCACCGACGATACGGCGATGGCCGCGGCGGCACCGCAGATGGCACTGCCGGAGCTGACCAGGATCGCTTCGCGGCGGCTCAGGCCGAAGAACGTGGTGCCCACCCAGGTGCCGAACAGCAGCGTGGCCACCAGCATGGTCAGCGGCACCACGATGCCCGGCAGCCCCAGCGCGACGATCGAGGCAAAGGTCAGGCGCAGCCCGTACAGTGCCACGCCCAGGCGCAGCAGGTGGTGGCGTGCGACCTGCATGCCGGGGGCCAGCGGCGCCAGCCAGTGGCGCGGCAGCGTATTGGCCGCGACCATGCCGGCGCACATGGCCAGCGTCAGCGCGCTGAGGCCATAGCGCGCCACGGCCGGATGCTCGGCCAGCGCAATCGCCAGCCAGGCAATGCCGCCCAGCGGGACCAGTGTCAGCAGGCGCTGCGACCACGGCGGCGGCAAGGCCGGCGCGGCGGCCGGGGTGGTGCGGGGGGCGGAGACGGAGGACATGGCAGGCTCGGGTCGTGTTCTTTAGTGACTCAAGCGTACTGGCGCCCCGCTAACCCGTAAAACGGGTAATATCGGTATGCGTTATTGATTATATCGATATGGACCACCGCCCCGATCCCCGGCCCGAACACCGCCCCCTGCGCCTGACGCTGCGCCAGCTGTCCGTCTTCGTTGCCGTGGCCCAGCATGGCAGCACCATGGCGGCGGCGCAGGCACTTGCGATGTCGCAGTCGGCCGTCAGCGCCTCGCTGGCCGAGCTTGAACGCGCGCTCGACAGCCCGCTGTTCGACCGCGTGGCCCGCCGGCTCAGCATCAACGAGACCGGACGCCAGTTTTTCCCGCGCGCGCTGTCGCTGCTGGACCAGGCCCAGGAACTGGAGCGCTTTGCCACCCAGACCGGCGTGCAGCTGCGCATCGCGGCCAGCAATACCATAGGCAGCTACATCCTGCCGCCGCTCCTGGCGGGCTTCCGCCATTCGCGCAGCGGCCCGTGCACGCTGGACCTGCGCATCGGCAATACCCGCGAGGTGCTGCAATCGCTGCTGCAGTTCGACGCCGATATCGGCCTGGTCGAAGGCGCCAGCCATGAGCGCGACCTGCGCAGCGTGCGCTGGTGCGACGACGAGATGGTGGTGGTGGTCGGCCCCTCGCATCCGCTTGCGGCCGCGCCGCATGACCTGGTGGCGCTGCGCGATGCCGAATGGATCGTGCGCGAGCCGGGCTCGGGCACGCGCGAGGTCATCGAGGAACGGCTGGTGCCGTTGCTGGGCGAGTTGCGCTTCGCGCTGGAGCTGGGCAACGCCGAAGCCATCAAGCGCGCCGTAATGAGCGGCTTCGGCGTCAGCTGCCTGTCGCTGCATGTGGTGCGCGATGAACTGGAGCGCGGCACGCTGGTGGCGATCCGCGACGGCCTGCCACGCATCGTGCGGCCGCTGCAGCTGGTGGTGCACCAGGACAAGTTCCCGACCCAGGGGCTACTGGCCTTTACCGAATACCTGCGCACCATGGCGCCGCGGATCGGCGGCTGAGCCGAACCCAGGCTACGGTCATGCCGGCTGCGGATCCGCGCTGCGATGGCGCCGCGCCGTGTACAGGTCGAGCAGGTGGAACAGCACCGGATTGAGCATGATCGACAGCAGCGCCCCGGCCAGGATCAGCGCCTGGCCGCGCTCGGGCAGGATCTTCAGGTAGACGCCGAGGCTGGCGAGAATGAACGAGAACTCGCCGATCTGCGCCAGGCTCACGGCAATGGTCATGCCGGTCTGCCCGGAATGCCCGAAGGCACGCACGATGCCCAGCGCCGCCAGCGACTTGCCCACCACGATGATAAACACCGTCGCCAGCACGCCCCACGGGTCGTTGACCAGCACCATCGGGTCGAACAGCATGCCCACGGATACGAAGAAAAGCACGGCGAAGGCATCGCGCAGCGGCAGCGACTCTTCGGCCGCACGATGACTGAACTCGGACTCCGCCAGCACCATGCCGGCAAAGAACGCGCCCAGCGCGAACGACACGCCAAAGAGCGCATAGGCGCCGTAGGCCACGCCCAGCGCCGTCGCCAGCACGCCCAGGCGGAACATCTCGCGGTTGCCGGTCCAGACGATGCGCTCCAGCATCCACGGGATAAAGCGCCGGCCGATCACCAGCATCACCGCAACGAAAGCGGCCACCTTGCCCAGCGTCGCGAAGATCGCGAGCACCACGTCACCGGTAGCCGGCGCGGCCTCGCCCGGTGTTTCGCCGGCGCCCGCCAGCAGACCTGCCATGGCCGGCAGCAGCACCAGGGCCAGCACCATCGCCAGGTCTTCCACGATCAGCCAGCCGACCGCGATGCGGCCCTGCGGCGACTCCACCAGGTCACGCTCCTGCAAGGCCTTGAGCAGCACCACGGTGCTCGCCACCGACAGCGCCAGTCCGTACACCAGCCCCTGCCCCCATGACCAGCCGAAGCCCCAGGCCACCAGCATCCCCATCAGCGTGGCGATGCCGATCTGCACCACCGCCCCCGGAATGGCGATGCGCTTGACCGCCATCAGGTCCTTGATCGAAAAGTGCAGCCCCACCCCGAACATCAGCAGGATCACGCCAAGCTCGGCCAACTCCGGCGCCAGGGCCTGGTCGGCGGTATAGCCAGGCGTGTGCGGACCGACCACGATGCCTGCGCACAGGTAGCCGATCAACGGCGGCAGGCGCAGCCGGCTGGCGATGGCGCCAAGGATAAAGGCCAGGACGATACCGCCGACGATGGTACTGATAAGCGGGGTGGCGTGATGCATGCGCGCGGGATTCCTCGTGTCAGGGGCTGAACGGCTAACCCGCTCCCAGCCCTGGCAACCGCGACAGCGCCTCCGGCGCGCACCAGCGGTCAGCGCGGGGAAGTCGCCGCAACAATTGGCAGCAGCATCGGAACGGGGAAGAACGGGAAGTGCCGCAGCGGCCCCGGACACGCCGGCGGCGCGTCACGGATCGGGGATGGCGATTGACATGCTGCCCCGCTATCCATCACGCGGAGCCCCCCGAAAAGCGTACGACAGGAGTAATGTAACATGCCCGCCACGTGCCCGAGGCGCGGAGATGGCGGACGATCCGGCGCCCGGAAAACAAAAACGGCGCCGCGAGGCGCCGTTCTGCATGCAACTGGAGGCGGAGGTCGGAATCGAACCGGCGTACACGGCTTTGCAGGCCGCTGCATAACCACTCTGCCACCCCGCCAGGTGACGTGCTGCTGGATTGTATCCGCATTCAGCCGATGCTGCCGGAGCGCAGCTTCCGGCAATGTCTTGCGGCGATTCAACCCAAACAAAAAGGGAAGCGGTGCTTCCCTTTGGGGATTGGAGCGGGAGACGAGTCTCGAACTCGCGACCTCAACCTTGGCAAGGTTGCGCTCTACCAACTGAGCTACTCCCGCATACAACTTTTGCTGCCAGCCCCGCATCGTGCAAGCACGCTGCCGGACCTTCTTTAACCTGGAGCGGGAGACGAGTCTCGAACTCGCGACCTCAACCTTGGCAAGGTTGCGCTCTACCAACTGAGCTACTCCCGCAGGGGCACCGCTAAAATCCAACTAAGGCGTTTTATGCCGCAACACGCTGTTATCTCACAACATCTTGCGTCAAACCCACCTTATCTCGCTGCTTTCGTTTGCGTCGTCAGCAACGAGAATGAGATTATGCAAAGAACTGCTCTCGCCGTCAACACCTTTTCAAAAATTCTTTTCATTTCTGCGCGCCGGCGCGCGCCACCATCCCGCTGCGCTCGCGGATTTGCGGCCAGGCCAGCTTCATGTAATAGAACATCGACCAAAGCGTCAGCACCGCCGCCACGTAGATCATCCACGTGCCGAGCAGGTGGGCATCGAAGCCGAGCAGGCGGTCGCTGTACAGCAGCAGCGGGATCGCCACCATCTGCACCGTGGTCTTGAGCTTGCCGAGGAAGTTCACCGCCACGCTCTTGGAAGCGCCGATCTGCGCCATCCATTCACGCAGCGCCGAAATGGTGATCTCGCGCCCGATGATCACCAGCGCGATCAGGTCCGTGACCCGGCCCAGTGCCAGCAGCGAAAGCAGCGCCGCCGTCACCATCAGCTTGTCGGCGACCGGGTCCAGGAAGGCCCCGAACGACGAGGTCTGGTTCCAGCGCCGCGCAAGGAACCCGTCCAGCCAGTCCGTGACCGCGGCAATGATGAAGAACGACGCCGCCGTCAGGTTCTTGGCGTGCATCGGCAGCCACGCGTCGGGCAGGTAGAACACGCCAACCACCAGGGGAATCATGGCGACGCGAAGCCAGGTCAGCAGGATCGGGAAATTGAAGGGCATGGAACTCGGGCGGCGGGGGACGGTAACCAATCTTGCGATTGTCGCCGATTTCCGGACCAATCGACCATCACTGGCCAATTTCCCACCCCGCGGCCCCGCGCGCTCAGTGCAACTGCCGGTAGATCTCTTCGGCCAGGCCGCGTGAAATGCCCTCGACGCTGGCCAGTTCGTCGATGCTGGCGGCCATCACGCCGCGCAGCCCCCCGAAGCGGGTCAGCAGCTTCTGGCGCCGGCGCGCGCCGATGCCCTCGATCTCTTCCAGGCGCGAGGTGGTGCGCGTCTTGGCGCGGCGCGCGCGCATGCCGGTGATGGCAAAGCGGTGCGCCTCGTCGCGGATCTGCGCCACCAGCATCAGCGCGGCGCTGCCCTGCCCCAGTTCCAGCGACGGGCGGCCATCGGCGAACACCAGCGTCTCCAGGCCGACCTTGCGGCCCTCGCCCTTGGCCACGCCGACCAGCAGGCCGATATCCAGCCCGAGCTCTTCGAACACCTGCCGCGCCACCTCGACCTGTCCCTTGCCGCCGTCGATCAGCACGATCTGCGGCAGCTGCGCCGCGGCTTCGCTGCCGGCCTCCATGCCGCCGTCTTCCTGGATCTGCTCGACCAGCTTCTGATAGCGCCGCGTCAGCACCTGGCGCATGGCCGCGTAGTCATCGCCGGGAATGATGTCCTGGATGTTGTAGCGGCGGTATTCGCTGTTCTGCATGTCGTGGTGGTGGTACACCACGCACGATGCCTGGGTGGCCTCGCCGGCGGTATGGCTGATGTCGAAGCATTCCACGCGCAGCAGCGCCAGGTCTTCCAGGTCCAGCCCGATGGTTTCGGCCAGCGCGCGCGTGCGTGCCTCCTGGCTGCCCTGCTCGGCCAGCCGGCGCGACAGCGCCAGCGCCGCGCCCTGCTGCGCCATCTCCAGCCAGATCTTGCGCTGGCCCTGCGGCTGGCGCACCAGCGTGACCTTGCGCCCGGCGTGCAGCGTCAGCGCCTCGAGCACCGTGGCATCGTCCGGCGCATGGCTGACGACGATGATGGGCGGCGCCGGCTGCTCCAGGTAGTGCTGCACCATGAAGGCCGACAGCACCCGGGTGGCGATGCGGTCGACGGTCAGCGGCGGCGCGGTGGCGGCGCTGTCATCGTCGCGCTCATCGGCATCCTCGACGATCATCGCCGCTTCGTCGGCATGGGCCGGGAAGTAGGCCTTGTCGCCCAGATGGCGGCTGCCGCGCACCATGGCCAGGTTGACGCAGGCACGCCCGCCCTCCACGGCGACGGCCAGCACGTCGATGTCGCGCGCCTGCCCGCCCACCTCTTCCACCGCCTGGCGCTTGAGCACGGTCGACAGCGCCGCGATCTGGTCGCGCACGGCCGCGGCCTGCTCGAACTCCAGCCGCTCGGCATGCTGTTCCATCTTGCCCTGCAGGCCTTCCAGCACCTCGGTCTGGCGGCCTTGCAGGAAGCGCGCCGCGTTGGCGACATCGCGCGCATAGTCCTCTTCGCTGATGGCGTTGACGCACGGCCCGGTGCAGCGATGGATCTGGTGCAGCAGGCACGGCCGCGTGCGGTTGTTGAAGACGGTGTCCTCGCAGGTGCGCAGCTGGAACACCTTCTGCAGGATCTGCATGCTCTCGCGCACCGCATAGGCGCTAGGGAACGGCCCGAAGTACTGGTGCTTGCGGTCGGTGGCGCCGCGGTAGTACGCCATGCGCGGGAAGCGGTGCCCGGTCAACTTCAGGAACGGGTACGACTTGTCGTCGCGGAACAGGATGTTGTAGCGCGGCGCCAGCGCCTTGATCAGGTTGTTCTCGAGCAGCAGCGCCTCGGCCTCGGTGCGCACCACCGTGGTATCGATGCGGGCAATGCGCGCCACCATCATCGCAATACGCGGCGACAACTGGGTCTTGTTGAAGTAGCTCGACACCCGCTTCTTCAGGTCGCGCGCCTTGCCCACGTACAGCACATTGCCGGCCGCGTCGAAATAGCGGTACACGCCCGGCAGGCCGGGCAGGCGGGAAATGACCGGGCGCGGGTCGAACGGCTCCGGCGGCGCTTCAGCAGCCGCCTCGGCAGTCACCTCGGCTGGCCGGGCGGCCGCCGCTTCGGCCGGAACTTCGTCGGCGGGATTTGGGGAATCGGGTTGCTGGTCGGACATTGGGGACGGTGACCGCTACACGGCCTGCGCGCATCAAAACGGCATGGCCTCTAAAATCGCAAGTTTAGAGCAATTCAGCGCGCGCCCCGCCCGCCCCTCACCCGCCATGCCTATCCGCTCCTGGGACATCTTCTGCACCGTGATCGACAATTTCGGCGACATCGGCGTCTGCTGGCGGCTGGCACGCCAGCTCGCACAGGAACACGGGCACGCGGTGCGGCTGTGGGTCGATGACCTGGCCAGCTTCGCGCGGCTGGCGCCGGAACTCGATACCGGCGCCACGGTGCAGCGCCTGGCGGGCGTGGAGATCCGTCCGTGGCGGCCGGGTGGCGACAGCGTGGATGACACCGCCGGGGTCGAGCCACACGATGCCGTCATCGAAGCCTTCGCCTGTGATGTGCCGCAAGCCTTCCTGGCCCGCATGGCCGCGCGTGACCCCAAACCCGCCTGGATCAACCTGGAATACCTGAGCGCCGAGCCTTGGGTACGGGAGCACCATGCGATGCCCTCGCCCCATCCGCGGCTGCCGCTGGTGAAGCATTTCTTCTTCCCCGGCTTCGAGCCCGGCACCGGCGGCCTGCTGCGGGAATCGATGCTGGGCGCGCAGCGCGCCGCCTTCCTCGGCGGCACGGCTGCCCAGGCGGCCTTGTGGCACCGGCTGAGCGTGATGCCCCGGCCCGATGCGCTGCGCGTGAGCCTGTTTGCCTACCGCAACCCGGCCCTGCCCGCGCTGCTGGAGCAATGGCGCGATGCCGCCGAGGCGGTCCATTGCCTGGTGCCCGCAGGCCTGGCCGCGGACCAGGTCGCCGAATGGCTGGGTGCCCCGCTGCGGATTGGCGACCCGGTGGAACGCGGCAGCCTGTGCGTGCAGCTCATCCCTTTCGTACGCCAGGAGCACTTTGACGAACTGCTGTGGGCCTGCGACCTGAACTTCGTGCGCGGCGAGGATTCCTTCGTGCGCGCGCAATGGGCGGCGCGGCCGCTGGTGTGGCATATCTACCCGCAGGACGATGCCGCGCACCGGGTGAAGCTGGACGCCTGGCTCGACCTGTTCGGCCAGGGCGGCGTGGCGCCGGAAGCAGCGGCCGCGCTGACGGACTTCTGGCACGCCTGGAACGGCTATGGCAATGCCGTGGACTGGCCGCGCCTGCGTGCGCACCTGCCGGCACTTGCCGCGATCGCAGCGCGCTGGGAGCGGCGTTTGCAGCATCCCGGCGATCTTGCCGCCAACCTGGTGGCGTTTTGCGAAAATCAGGTAAAATGATCGGTTGATTCAAATGGCGACCGGGCCGGAGAACCAGGGCCTTTCCCAGGCGTCAGACCGACACTGGGCGAAGACCTGTATGCAAGCTGAGCACGGGGTCGCGAGCGCGTGAACGCCTCTCGTTGGGGCTCACAGGCTCACCGCAGGTGATGCCGGCAGCGCGCCTTCGCCATTCCAAATTCCTACTTTCTATTTCAGGAAAACAGTTCAGATGAAAATCGCACAGGAACTCCGCGTCGGTAACGTGTTCATGATCGGCGGCGATCCGATGGTCGTGCAGAAGGCCGAATACAACAAGTCGGGCCGCAACGCCGCTGTGGTCAAGATGAAGTACAAGAACCTGCTGACGGACGCACCGGGCGAGTCGGTGTTCAAGGCCGACGACAAGTTCGAGGTCGTGGTGCTGGAGCGCCGCGAATGCACCTACTCGTACTTCGCTGACCCGATGTACGTGTTCATGGACGCCGACTACAACCAGTACGAAGTCGAGAAGGACAGCATGGGCGACTCGCTGAACTACCTCGAAGACGGCATGAACGTTGAAGTGGTGTTCTACAACGACAAGGCCATCTCGGTTGAAATGCCGACCACGCTGGTCCGTGAAATCGTCTACACCGAGCCGGCCGTCAAGGGCGACACCTCGTCGGGCAAGGTGCTCAAGGGCGCCAAGATCAACACCGGCTTCGAGCTGCAAGTGCCGCTGTTCTGCAACATCGGCGACAAGATCGAAATCGACACCCGCACCGGCGAATACCGCAGCCGCGCCAACTGAGGCGCTTGCTTCGCCCCGCTTCAGCGCGGGGCCGGTCAACAAAAATGGCAGCCGCGGCTGCCATTTTTGTTTGTGCACGCGGCCCCGTTCAGGCGATCAGGTCGTGCTCTTTCAGCGTGCGCAGCGCGGCGCGGTACTCGCCTTCCTGGTGCAGCTTGTTCCAGTCCAGCGGCTTCCTGCGCGCGAACAGCTTGCGGATGCGGCGCTGCGAGGTCTTGTCGATGCCCACGTCCAGCTCGGTCAGCAACTGGTCGGCGCGCTCCGGGTGGTTGCAGATCAGCACCATGTCACAGCCCGCGGTCAGCGCGGCGCGCGCGGCCTCGGTGACATTGCCGGCGACGCTGGCGCCTTCCATGCTGAGGTCGTCGCTGAAGATCACGCCCTCGAAGCCCAGCTGGGCGCGCAGCACGTCCTGCAGCCAGTAGCGCGAGAAGCCGGCCGGGTTCGGGTCGACCTTGGGGTAGATCACGTGCGCCGGCATCACCGACGACAGCGACAGGCCCAGCCACTCGTACGGGCGCGCATCCTGCTCCAGGATCTCGTCCAGCGAGCGCTCGTCGACCGGGATCGCCACGTGCGAATCGGCCTCGACGTAGCCGTGGCCAGGGAAGTGCTTGCCGCAGTTGCTCATGCCGGCCAGCAGCAGGCCGTGGTTCAGGTGGCCGGCCAGCATCGACACCACGCGCGGATCGGCGTGGAAAGCACGGTCGCCGATCACGGCGCTGCGGCCGTAGTCCAGGTCCAGCACCGGGGTGAAGCTCAGGTCGATGTCGCAGGCGCGCAGTTCGGCGGCCAGCACATAGCCGCAGGCCACGGCGGCCTTGGTCGCGGCCAGCACGTCGCGCTCCCACAGCTCGCCCAGGCGGTGCATCGCCGGCAGGTGGGTGAAGCCGTCGGTCTTGCAGCGCTGCACGCGCCCGCCTTCATGGTCGATGCAGATCAGCACGTCGTCGCGCACCGCGCGGATGGCGCGCGTCAGCGCCTGCAGTTGCGCGCGCGACTCGAAATTGCGCGCGAACAGGATCACGCCGCCGGTCAGCGGATGCGCGATGCGGCGCGCATCTTCCGCGTCGAGCTGCTTGCCGACGACGTCGAGGACCACCGGGCCCGGCCGCTTGCCGGAGTTCTTCTTGGACATGGAAGTTGTTGGATTCACAAGGCTGTAGGTTGGGAAGCCGCCCCGCCCGCACGCTCGGCAATGGCGAAGGCGACGGCAAAGTCGTGCTCGTCACTGACACTGACCCGCACGGTGAGCCCGCGTTCCGCCAGCCATGCGGCCAGCTCGCCATGGCATACCGGCGTGGGCTCGCCGGACGGCAGGTTCATCAGCTCCATGGCGCGCCACGTCATCGGCCAGCGCATGCCCAGGCCGATGGCCTTGGAGAACGCCTCCTTGGCAGCGAAGCGCGTGGACAGGAAGGCCAGCCCGCGCTTCTCGGAGCGCGCCTTGCGCGCGTGGTACTTGGCCAGCTCATCGGGGCCCAGCACCTTCTCGGCGAAACGGCCGTTGGTGCGTTCCATCACGCCCTGCACGCGGGCGATCTGGATGATGTCGGTGCCGACGCCGTAGATCACGCCGGGGCGCCCGCGGCAGGATAGCGCGTGCCCAGGCGCGCGGCGACCATGATGGCCTTCATCTCGCGCACCGCGTTCTCCCAGCCCGCGAACACCGCATGCGCCACGATCGCGTGGCCGATGTTCAGCTCCTTGATGCCGGGCAGCGCGGCGATCGGCTGCACATTGGTGTAGTGCAGGCCATGGCCGGCGTTGACCACCAGGCCGTGCTTCTGGCCGGCATCGACGCCATCGGCGATGCGGCGGAACTCGAGCGCCTGCTCATCGGGCGTATGCGCATCGGCATAGCGGCCGGTATGCAGCTCGATCACCGGCGCGCCGCACGCGGCCGCCGCGGCGATCTGGTCGGCATCGGCATCAATGAACAGCGACACGCGGGTGCCGGCACCGGCCAGCTGCGCGCACGCCGCCTTGACCTGCTCGAAACGCCCGGCCACATCCAGCCCGCCCTCGGTGGTCACTTCCTCGCGGCGCTCCGGCACCAGGCATACGTCCTGCGGACGGATCTCGCAGGCGATGTCGAGCATCTCCTGCGTGAGCGCGCATTCCAGGTTCATGCGCGTGGCCAGTTGCGGACGCAGCGCGCGCACGTCGGCATCGCGGATATGGCGGCGGTCTTCGCGCAGGTGCAGCGTGATCAGGTCGGCGCCGGCCTGTTCCGCCAGCAGCGCGGCACGGATGGGATCGGGGTACACGGTGCCGCGCGCGTTGCGCAGCGTGGCGACGTGGTCGATATTGACGCCAAGGTCGATGACGCCCGGATTTGCGTGGAAGATCATGCGAGCAGGTGCAGGAGTGAGTCGGATGGTTCTTGAGTCGGTCAGAGATACTGCAGGTCGATCAGAATCTGGCGCGTCTTCAGCGGCGCGCCTTGCAGATAATAATGCAGCAGGAACCGCATCAGCGCGCGGCTTTGCGCGGCGGTCTGCGCGCGGCTGTAATCGTCCTGCGCCATGTCCAGCAGGGTCTGGCCGGTCACCACCGGCCACGACGACGGGTCGCTCGGCTGCGCGCGGCGCACGCCGCGCTCTGGCTGGTAGACATAGTCCAGGCCCGGCTGGACCCGCTCGCCGGTGCTCAGGCACTGGTCAAACGCAACCGCGAAGCCGGTTTCCTGCAGCAGCACGCGTTCAAAGCTGCGCAGCACCAGCCCGGCTTGCTCGCCGTGCGCCAGCCGCGTCAGCGTCGTCAGGTAATGGCGGAACAAGGCCGGATGCGCATCCTCGCGCGGGCAGAAGCGCATCAGCAGCTCGTTCAGGTAGAACGCCGACAGCAGCGCGTCGCCGGCCAGCGGCGGCATGCCGCCGACCCACTCGGCCTTGGTCAGGGTCTTGACCTCGCCGCGGCCGCTCCATGACACCGAGACCGGGTGGAAATGCTGCAATACCGCGCGCAGTGCGGAGTGCGGGCGCTTGGCGCCCTTGGCCACCATCGAGATGCGGCCGTAGTCGCGCGTGAACAGGTCCAGGATCAGGCTGGTCTCGCGATACGGCCAGGCATGCAGCACAAAGCCGGGCTGCTCGGCCACGCGCGACTCGGGCCGGGCCGGCACGATGCGCATGGCGCGATCCATCATCGCGCGCGCGGCAGCGTCGGCCATGCCGGGCAGCGCCTTGCTGTCGAGCAGTTCGGCGGCCTCGTCGACCACGGGGTCGGCGCGGCGGGACCGTGGCGCCGGCGCCGGCGCGCGCGCGATGTCAGCCGTCTTGCTCACTGGTCGCTCGCTGTTGTGCTCACTCGTAGCCGTACGCGCGCAGCCCTGCTTCGTTGTCGGCCCAGCCGCTCTTCACCTTGATCCACATTTCCAGGTAGACCTTGCCGTCGAACAGCTTTTCCATGTCCAGGCGCGCCTCGGTGGAGATCTGCTTGAGCTTGGCGCCCTTGTTGCCGATGATCATGGCCTTGTGCGCGTCGCGCTCGACCAGGATGGTGGCAAAGACGCGGCGCAGGCGGCCTTCGGTCTCAAACTTGTCGATGATCACGGTGCTGGTGTACGGCAGCTCGTCGCCGGTCCAGCGGAACACCTTCTCGCGGATGATCTCCGAGGCCAGGAAGCGCTCGCTGCGGTCGGTCATGGCGTCGGCGTCGTACATCGGCTCGCCTTCCGGCAGGTAGGGCCGGATGATCTCGAACAGGCGCGCGATATGGTCGTGGGTCTTGGCCGTCATCGGCACCACTTCGCGGAACGGGAACTGCTGCCCCATCTTTTCCAGGAAGGGCATCATCACTTCCAGGCGGTTCTCGCCGTTGACGCGGTCCAGCTTGTTGGCGACCAGCAGCACCGGCGTGTTCTTCGGCAGCAGCGACAGCACCTTCTCGTCGTCGGCGCCGTAGTAGCCGGCCTCGACCACGAACAGGACCAGGTCCACCGACGACAGCGTGGACGTGACCGCGCGGTTCAGCGAACGGTTCAGCGCGCTGGCGTGGCGGGTCTGGAAGCCCGGCGTGTCGACGAACACATACTGCGCGTCATCCGTGGTCTGGATGCCGACGATGCGGTGGCGCGTGGTCTGCGCCTTGCGCGAGGTGATGCTGATCTTCTGGCCGACCAGCGCGTTCATCAGCGTGGACTTGCCCACGTTGGGGCGGCCGACGATGGCCACGGTGCCGCAGCGGAACGCCGCGGCCGGGGTATCCGCCGCGTCTTGCTGCGGATGGGTAGATTCGGTCATTCCTTCAACCTGAGAGACAGCTGTGGGTCTTGCGGCACGGGTTGCTTGCGGGTCTTGCCGGTGCGCTCGGCGCGGCTGCGCTTGAGCAGCTGCGGCACCAGCTTCTGGACTTCATCCAGTGCCAGCTTGGCGGCGGCCTGCTCGGCGGCGCGCCGCGAGGCGCCGGTGCCGAACACCCGGACTTCCAGTTTAGGCACCGTGCACTCGACTTCAAACTGCTGGCTGTGCGCGGCCCCGTGTGTGGCGATTACGTTATATTGCGGCAGGGCGATCTTGTGGCCCTGCAGGTATTCCTGCAGCAGGGTCTTGGCGTCCTTGCCCAGCGTGCGCGGATCGACCTGCTCCAGGATCGGGATATAGAGCTTGCGGATCAGCGCGCGCGCGGCGTCGAAGCCGGCGTCGAGAAACACCGCGCCGACGATGGCTTCGAGCGCATCGGCGAGGATGGACGGACGGCGGAAGCCGCCGCTCTTGAGTTCGCCCTCGCCCAGGCGCAGCGTGTCGGACAGCTGCAGCATCTGGGCGATCTCGTACAGGGCCTGCTGCTTGACCAGGTTGGCCCGCACGCGCGACAGGTCGCCCTCGTCGAGCTTGCCGAACATGCCATAGAGCATGTCGGCCACGGCGCAGTTGAGCACCGAATCGCCCAGGAATTCAAGGCGTTCGTTGTGCTGGGCGCTGTGGCTGCGGTGCGTCAGCGCCTGTTGCAGCAATTCGGGCTTGCTGAATCGGTAGCCGAGTCGTTGCTGCAAGGCGTCGAGGTTCATATCAGTGCTGCGTTCCTGAATAGGTAATCAGTAGGCTCAGGGGTCCGTAGACGGGTACCTCGGTCCGGTACGAGAAATCGACCGACTGGATGGTGCCGTTCTCGTCTTCCCGGATCAGGAGGTCCTCGGCCTTGATTGCGGTAATCCGGTCGATGGCTGCCTGCTTTTCAAAAAAATCGACCACTTCGCGCTTGTTGGCGGCGCGCTGCTTGGCATAGCTGGCGGCGCGCTTGACCGAAAAATACTCCACCAGGCTCGGGATCGCGCGCAGGGCCGGCAAGGCCACCCCGATCACGAACACCACGATCACCAGCAGCGTCCAGACGGAAAACCCGCCTATGCCTGCCCGGCGTCGTACCGGATTCCTGCCCCCCACCTTCCCAAGTTGACCCATGATGCGCTCGTCCTCGTTTAGCGTTGAGTGTTCTTGCGCCGCGGGGATTCTTATTTGAACGTTCCCACGCGTCCGAAATTGCCCAGGTTCATCCAGATTACAAAGGCCTTGCCGACGATATTCTCATCCGGCACGAACCCCCAGAAACGGGAATCCAGGCTATTGTCCCGGTTGTCACCCATGACGAAATAGTGACCTGCAGGTACCTTGCAGGTCACGCCCTGCTGATTGTAAGTGCAGTTTTCCCGGTACGGGAAATCCGGGTCCGCCCCCGCGATAAACGCCGGGCGGTCGGCGTCGTTCAGGATGCCATGATCGACGCTGCCTGGCAGCTTTTCGCGGAAATGCCTGGAATATGCCAGGCGCTCCTCGTCCAGGAAATCCGGCAGCGCGGCGTACTCGGCCGGCTTGCCGTTGATGGTCAGGCGCTTGTTGGCATACTGCACCACGTCGCCCGGCACGCCGATCACGCGCTTGATGTAGTCGAGCGACGGGTCCTTCGGGTAGCGGAACACCATGACGTCGCCGCGCTGCGGCTCGCCCATGTCCATGACCTTCTTGTTCACCACCGGCAGGCGGATGCCGTACTCGTACTTGTTGACCAGGATGAAGTCGCCGATCAGCAGCGTCGGGATCATCGAGCCGGACGGGATCTTGAACGGCTCGACCACGAACGAGCGCAGCACGAACACCGCCAGGATCACCGGGAAGAAACTGGCCGAATATTCCAGCCACCACGGCTGGCGCAGCTTTTCCTCGGCCAGGCGCTTGCGCGTGGCGTCAGCTTCCGCCGCGCCGAAGCGGCCCTGCAGGTCGGCCTGGCGCGAATCGAACTCGGCCAGCGCCAGCCGCGCCGAAGAGCGGCGCTGCCGCTCGAACACGAGCTTGTCCGCAACCCACGCGACGCCCGTAATCACCACCAGCACAAAAAGGATCAGTGCAAAATTCATGACGGCTTCTGGTTTTTTGAAATCCTGGTACAGCCTGTTCTTTCACCACGGCGGCAAGCCGCCGCGCGTGGCACTGCCCTGCTCGCGGCGCCTTCTTACTTGTCATCCACCTGCAGGATGGCCAGGAAAGCCTCCTGCGGGATCTCGACCGTACCGACCTGCTTCATCCGCTTCTTGCCCGCCTTCTGCTTTTCCAGCAGCTTCTTCTTGCGCGTGATGTCGCCGCCGTAGCACTTGGCCAGCACGTTCTTGCGCAGCGCCTTGACGTTTTCGCGCGCAATGATATTCGCGCCGATGGCGGCCTGGATCGCCACGTCGTACATCTGGCGCGGAATGATCTCGCGCATCTTGGCCGCGACCTCGCGGCCGCGGTATTGCGAGTTCGATCGGTGCACGATCACCGACAGCGCATCGACCTTGTCGCTGTTGATCAGGATGTCGACCTTGACCACGTCCGACGGGCGATATTCCTTGAACTCATAGTCCATCGACGCATAGCCGCGCGACACCGACTTCAGGCGGTCGAAGAAGTCCATCACGATTTCCGCCATCGGGATTTCGTAGGTCAGCTGCACCTGCTTGCCGTGGTAGCTCATGTTGATTTGCGAGCCACGCTTCTGCGTGCACAGCGTAATCACCGAGCCGACATATTCCTGCGGCATATACAGGTTCACGGTGACGATCGGTTCCAGGATCGCCTCGATCTTGCTCGGGTCCGGCATCTTCGCCGGATTTTCCACGGTGATCACGGTGCCGTCGCGCATCTCGACCTGGTACACCACCGTCGGCGCGGTGGTGATCAGGTCCATGTCGAACTCGCGCTCCAGGCGCTCCTGCACGATCTCCATGTGCAGCAGGCCGAGGAAGCCGCAGCGGAAGCCGAAGCCCAGCGCCTGCGACACTTCCGGCTCGAACATCAGCGAGGCATCGTTGAGCCGCAGCTTTTCCAATGACTCGCGCAGCGCCTCGTACTGGTTTGCCTCAACCGGGTACAGGCCGGCGAACACCTGCGGCTTGACTTCCTTGAAGCCCGGCAGCGGCGCTTCGGCCTTGCGCTGCATGGTGGTGATGGTATCGCCCACCTTGGCCGCCTTCAGTTCCTTGATGCCGGCGATGACAAAGCCCACCTGGCCCGCCGTCAGCGCATCGCGGGGGATCGACTTCGGCGTAAACACGCCCACCTGCTCGACCAGGTGCTGTGAGCCGTTGGCCATCAGCAGCACCTTGTCCTTGGGACGCAGGGTGCCGTTGACCACGCGCACCAGCATCACCACGCCAACGTAGTTGTCGAACCACGAATCGATGATCAGCGCCTGCAGCGGCGCGTCGGCGTCGCCCTCGGGCGGCGGCACCTTGGCGATCAGCGCCTCGATCACGTCCTGCACGCCCTGCCCGGTCTTGGCCGAGCACGGCGTGGCGTCCTGCGCGTCGATGCCGATCACGTCCTCGATCTCCTGGATCGCGTTATCGGGATCGGCCTGCGGCAGGTCGATCTTGTTCAGCACCGGCACCACTTCCACGCCCAGCTCGATCGCGGTGTAGCAGTTGGCCACGGTCTGCGCCTCAACGCCCTGCGAGGCGTCGACCACCAGCAGCGCGCCTTCGCAGGCGGACAGCGAGCGGCTCACTTCATAGCTGAAGTCGACGTGTCCCGGGGTGTCGATCAGGTTCAGGTTGTAGACCTTGCCGTCGCGCGCCTTGTAGCTGAGCGCAGCGGTCTGCGCCTTGATGGTGATGCCGCGCTCCTTTTCGATATCCATCGAATCGAGGACCTGCGCTTCCATCTCCCGATCCGACAGCCCTCCACAAAGCTGAATGATCCGGTCGGCCAGGGTGGACTTCCCATGGTCGATATGGGCAATGATCGAGAAATTACGGATATGGTCCATCTAGTGTTCAGGGGGGCGCCGGCGTGAGAGCCCGCGCGGCAACAAGCGGTTGAGCGGCCCGGCGCCGCGCGCCGCAAGGCGGGCGCGGGCGTACCGCAGGTTCGGGGGGGTGCAATTTTTGCGCCAATCCGCAATTTTACCGGATTTTCAATGACTTCCGGGTCGTCAAATGGCGGCGTGGCGCGGTTGGCGGCGGTTACCGACGGGGATCAGCGGGTTGTGTGCGCGCCGCCATGTGCGGCAAGCCACACCCTTACGGCAGCTTCGTCGAGGAAATAGTGGCAAAGCTCCACGGCGCCGCCCTGCAAGTCTGCTGGGGTGCCCGGCATCAGCACCGGCACCAGTTCGCCAAAACGGTCTTTCAGCCCCGCATCGGCATCGACATCCACCTCGTGCAGGGTGAAAGAAAAATCGCGCCGGAGCGGCTCCAGCGCGACCTTCATGTCTTCGCAAAGGTGACAGTATGCCCGGCCGTACAACGTCAGCGCAGGCATACCGGTCATTGCTTTAGCGGCTGGACGTGGCGCCCGGACGCAGCGTCAGCACCTGGGTGGCATCGCCGCGCCGCACGAACACCGCGGCAATCCGGTTCTTGTCCAGGCTGCGCACCAGCTCGTTGAACTGGCGGGCGTTGGTCACGTCCGTATCGCCCAGGCGCAGGATGATGTCGCCCGGACGGATGCCGGCACGCAGCGCCGGGCCGTCGGCCACTTCCACCTCGACGCCCGACTTGAGCTTGAGCTCCTTCAGGCGCGCCTCGGGCAGGTCGTTGACCACCAGGCCAAGCGCGTTGGGCTTGCCGGCCTGTGCCGCGCTGTCGTCCTTGGGCGTTGCGCCGCTGCGAGCGCGTGCCTTGCCGTCCGGCTCCAGCTCGGTGACGGTGATCGTGACCTCGCGGACCGCGCCCTTGCGCCACAGCTGCAGCGGCACGCGCGTGCCCGGCTTGGTCTCGCCCACCATGCGCGGCAGGTCCGAGGCCCGCTCGATATCGCGGCCGTTGAACTTGAGGATGATGTCGCCGGCTTCGATGCCCGCCTTCTCGGCAGGACCGCCCGGCTCGACGCTGCCGACCAGCGCGCCGCGCGCACGGCCCAGGCCCAGCGAATCGGCCACCTCCTTGGTGACGTCGCCGATCGCCACGGCGATGCGCCCGCGCGTCACGCGCCCGGAGCTTTTGAGCTGCTCGGACACGCGCATCGCCTCGTCGATCGGGATCGCGAACGAGATACCCATGTAGCCGCCGCTGCGGCTGTAGATCTGCGAGTTGATGCCGATCACCTCGCCGCGCAGGTTGATCAGCGGGCCGCCGGAATTACCGGGATTGACCGCCACGTCGGTCTGGATGAACGGCAGGTAGTCGCCCGTGTCGCGGCCCTTGGCCGAGACGATGCCGGCGGTCACGCTGTTGTCCAGCCCGAACGGCGAGCCGATCGCCAGCACCCATTCGCCGGCTCGGACCTTGTTGGAATCGCCCAGCGGCAGGCGCGGCAGGCCGCTGGCCTCGACCTTGAGCAGCGCCACGTCGGTGCGCTTGTCCGAGCCGATCAGCTTGGCCTTGAATTCGCGCTTGTCGGGCAGCGTCACATAGATGGTTTCGGCGTCGGCCACCACGTGCGCGTTGGTCATCACGTAGCCGTCCTGGCTGATGATGAAGCCCGAACCCACGCCGCGGCTCTGCTCTTCCTGCTGCGGCGGCTGGCCGCGGCGGGGGGCGCCGGGCGCCGGGGCACCGGGCATCGGCACGCCGAAGAAGCGCCGGAAGAATTCCGCCATCTCGTCATCGCCGCCGGGCGCACCGCGCTGGCGCACGAGTTCCGTGGTGCGGATATTGACCACGGCCGGACTGGCCTTTTCCACCAGGTCGGTGAAATCGGGCAGGTTGTAGTTGGAGGCGGCAGCCTGGGCATGGCTGACTTCGGCAACAGTCGGGCCGAGCAGCATCATGGCAGCCATGACCACGGCCCGCGCCAGGGCTGGAGATCTGAACATCATCGACAACTCCCGGGATTCAGCGAATAGAAGAAAAACCGTCTGGATGTGATCCCGTGGCGGGGACCCCTGCGCAGGTTTCATGGAGCCGGCGCCGGGACAGAGTCCGGCGGCGTCGGCTGCACCTGCGTCAAGCTCAGTGTACCGCCTTGGGCGGGCGGTACTCCACGGCCGTCGCAAACTGCCGCACGGTGCTCGCCGGCACCTCGCCCACCACGGTAATCCAGAAATCGGCAATCCGGCGCACCACGACCTGGGTCGCGCCGAGCGCGGCCACGCCCTCGCGGCGCACGCGTTGCTCGGAAACCGGTTCAATGAAGACCGACAGGCCGGTCAGCCCGTCGCTGTAAACGACCTGCAGCACTTCGAAGACCTGGCCGCGCGCGTTGCCCGGCGCGGGCGCGCGCAACTCGCCGAGCGGACGGCGCACTTCGCGGATCTTCTGGAAGCCCTTGAGCGGCACCGCAATCGACCAGCCCTCGTCGGCGATATTGGTCGGCTGGTAGGTCACCTCATAGCGATTCCAGCTGCTGGAATTCTTGATCGCACCGAGGATACGCTGCTTTTCGGACGGCACCCCGATCTGCACCTGCGAGAACGCGACCTGCTCCAGCACCTTGCCGCCGTCGCCGATGGTCTGCGCGCGCATCAGCAGGCCGGAGTTCTTCTCCGCCCACAGGCGCACCGCATAGCGCGCGGCATCGTGCGGCTCCAGCGCAAAGACCTCGCATTCCATGCCTGCCACCCGCTCGGCGGGCATCTTGCGCATGTCGTACAGGTCCAGCACGTCGTTCTTGTTGGTGGCGAGCAGCGCCGGGAAGCGATCCTTGGCTTCCTGCTTCTCCACCACCACCAGCTTGGCTTCGGGGATCAGGCTGTGCACTACGTCATTCTGACGCAGCACCTCGCGCGGCTTGCCGTCGAGCGTTTCCAGGCGTTCGTACTCGTTGTGGACGAGATCGCTGTAGTGCTGGATACGCGAGGCGTGCATGACGCTGCCGCGCTGGTAGATCAGCGTGCCGACATAGTTCTCGCGCTGTGCGGCTTTGTGGATCTTGTTGAGCCAGGCGGTGGCGTCGCGTCGGTTCAGCGTACTGTCCGAAGGCTGTGCGGTGGCCGCGGCAGCGCTCAGACACAAGGCCAGAAAAAAGGACCTACGCAGGGCCCTGATTTTCTGCGCGCCCGCTACATAGGCGGGCGACCCTCCTTTATGCATGTCCGGCATTATTCCTGCGTATTTTCCTGAGTGAAGTTTGCACCGTTGGCAACCGTGCGCATGGTGGGCACGAACGCATCCGTTGCCACCGACGTGCGATGGGCACGCAGGTATTCGTCCAGGCGCGGGTCGCGGATCATCTGGGGATTTTCCGCCGCCACGGTGACGATGCCAGAGGCCGGGCTGGCCGGCTGGTCGGCGCGTGCCACCACGGCATCGGGCGTGGCCAGCGTGGCGGGGCCCCGCATCTGCGGCACGACCACCCAGCTGACCGCTGCCACGGCGGCAGCGATCGCGGTGCCCGGCATCACGCGGCGCACCCACGACGGCCTGACCAGCAGGCGGTGGCGGGCACTGGCCTGCGCCAATGCCGGTACCAGTACATGCGGCTCGGCTTCTAGGCGCGCGGAGAAACGAGAGAGGAAAGCAGAGGTGGAACCCGCGTGCGTCAGGTCTTCCGAGCGCAGCGTGTCGCCGATCAACTGGTAAGTGGTCCAGTCGGACATGCCGGCATCGCTTTTCGCGAGGCCCAGCACGGCATCGACTTCGTGCGGCGCCAGTTCGCCATCCATCAATACGGAGATCTGCTCCGCTGCTTCCACTACATGAACCGACTGCTTATGAGCCTGACCCATTTCCCACCCCAAGACATTCCATTGAACACCGATAATCCCGTCACTTCTGTCGCTTATCGATGCAGGAATACGCTGCAACGCTGGCCGCACGACATTCTTTTCGACTACCCGACTACTACCACCGCTTGCCCTCTGCCGTTCCCAGCAGCGGACGCAATTTCTCGGCAATCGCCTCGCGCGCCCGAAAGATCCGCGAACGCACCGTGCCGATCGGACATCCCATCGCTTCGGCGATCTCCTCATAGCTGAGGCCCTCGATCTCGCGCAGCGTGATGGCGGTCCGCAATTCTTCCGGAAGGGCCTCCATGGCGCGGTTCACCGTCTCGGCGACCTGGCGCGTGTGAAGCATCGATTCCGGCGTATTGATATCCCTTAGTTGCTCACCGTCCGCAAAAGTTTCAGCCTCTTCTGCATCGATATCGCTGGACGCTTCCGGGCGGCGGCCCTGGGTGGCCAGGTAGTTCTTGGCCGTGTTGACGGCGATCCGGTACAGCCACGTATAGAAGGCCGACTCCCCGCGGAACTGGGGCAAGGCGCGGTATGCCTTGATAAAGGCATCCTGCGCCACATCCTCCACCTCAGCGGGGTCCCTGACCAGGCGCGAAATCAGGCGAATGATCTTCCGATGGTATTTGGTCACCAGAAGTTCAAAGGCCCGCTTGTCGCCCTGCTGGACGCGTTCAACTAGGAGCTGATCGGCTTCGCGTTCGCTCACGTATGGCTCACCTGCAGTGTATCTCTTGGTTTGGTCGTCACGACAAACGTTGTATTTTACCTACGATTCTAAGCCCGCCCGGTGAAGCAACGCGCATCCTGTGACCGTAAGCTAACAAAATCGTTCCCCTGCCGGCATCTCAGGCTGCACCCGCAGTGCAACTCTGGTGGCGCGTTGCAACCACCGCGCCATCGCGGGCGAACCCGCCTGCCAGGGGAGAAAGATGGCGCCCGGCATCCCGGGCGCTCCGGGGGCCAGGCGCACGACAGCGACGCCGCCGGCCTGCCAGCATTGCCTGACCACAGTCTCGTGTCGGGCACGGCCCGGCCCTTGCAGGCGGATCCGCAATGGCCCGTTGCCGTCGGGCGCGTGCAGCACTGCCGTGCAGCGCCAGCGCAGGCTACACCACCACGCCGGCCAGGCACGCACCGTTGCCGCTGCGGCAAGCACGAGTGCCAGCGCCATGGCGGCATGCCCCCAATGGAAACCAGCCTGACTGCCGGCTATTACAGCGGCCAGCGTCCGCGCCAGCAGCGCGAGCGCCAGCATTTCGCCGGCACAAAACACGAACAGGGCCCACCGCAACGGGTGGACCCTGCCCTGGCGCAGCCCGCGAAGGGCCCGCCTCAACCACGGATCAGGCGCGGCGGAAAACAAGCGTGCCGTTGGTGCCGCCGAAACCGAAGTTGTTCTTCACCGCGACCTCGATCTTCATCTCGCGCGCCGTGTTGGCCACGTAGTCCAGGTCGCACTCGGGATCCTGGTTGTCGAGGTTGATCGTCGGCGGCGACACCTGGTTGTGCAGCGCCAGCACGGTGAAAACCGATTCCAGGCCGCCGGCGCCGCCCAGCAGATGGCCGGTCATCGACTTGGTCGAGTTCACCACCATCTTGTAGGCCTGCTCGCCGAATGCGGCCTTGATCGCATCGGATTCGTTCTTGTCGCCCAGCGGCGTGGACGTGCCGTGGGCGTTCAGGTAGTGCACCTGGTCCGTATTGATGCCAGCGTCCTTGAGCGCGTTGACCATGCAACGGCGCGGGCCGTCCATGTTCGGCGCGGTCATGTGGTAGGCGTCGCCGCTCATGCCAAAGCCGATCAGCTCGGCGTAGATGCGCGCGCCGCGCGCCTTGGCCGACTCGTACTCCTCCAGCATCATCACCCCGGCGCCTTCACCCAGCACGAAGCCGTCGCGGTCCTTGTCCCACGGACGCGAAGCGGCAGCCGGATCGTCATTGCGCGTCGACAGCGCACGCGCAGCGGCGAAACCGCCGATGCCCAGCGGCGACACGGTCGACTCGGCACCGCCCGCCAGCATGGCGTCGGCATCGCCGGCCTGGATCAGGCGGGCGGCCAGGCCAATGCTGTGCAGGCCGGTCGTGCAAGCCGTCACGGCAGCCAGGTTCGGGCCCTTGATACCGTGGATGATCGACAGGTGGCCCGCGATCATGTTGATGATCGAGCCCGGCACGAAGAACGGCGAAATCCGGCGCGGACCGCGCTCGGTCAGCACGGCGTGGGTCTCTTCGATCAACGGCAGGCCGCCGATGCCCGAGCCGACCAGCACGCCGATGCGCTCGGCATTGGCCTCGGTCACTTCCAGGCCGCTGTCCTTCAGCGCCTGCGTGCCGGCTGCAATGCCGAAATGGATGAAGGTATCCATCGCGCGGGCTTCCTTGGCCGGGATGTAGTCCTCGGCATTGAAACCCTTCACTTCACCGGCAAAGTGCACGGAAAGCGCGGAGTGATCGAATTTGGTGATGGTGGCGATGCCGGACTTGCCGGCAACCAGGTTGGCCCAGCCTTCGGCAACCGTGTTTCCGACCGGAGACACAAGGCCAAGCCCAGTGACGACGACGCGACGACGGCTCACTATGTTTTCCTACGGGTGCGTGAAACGGGAACGGAACGGAGATCAGCCCGCCGCCGGCCTTGCGGGCCGCGCGGCGAAGCACATTCCATTCTGCTTCTTCAAACAGACGAAAGCCACAGAAAACAGCAAGGCGCGGCCGCAACGGCCCGCCCACCTGCCTTCTGTGGCTCGGAATGCAGAGACGACGGGCTTAGGCCTTGACGTGCGCGGTGGCGTAGTCGATAGCCTGTTGCACGGTCGTGATCTTTTCGGCTTCCTCATCAGGAATTTCCATGCCGAATTCATCTTCCAACGCCATCACGAGTTCAACCGTGTCCAGCGAGTCCGCACCGAGGTCGTTCACGAACGACGATTCGTTCTTGATGTCTGCCTCGGCCACGCCAAGCTGTTCTGCCACGATTTTCTTGACGCGTTGTTCGATATTGTCCATGTAACCCTCCAGGGAAGTTCGACAAAAAGTGGGCGCATTTTAGCAGGTTTGAGGCGACAGAAATGCCGCCTGCCAAGCTTTGCAAGAATCGCGCCCGTTTGGTTCGGAAAACTACTACTTCAGGCGGCTTCTTCGGGCTTCTTCCCCGAAACCAGCCAGCCAAAAACCCATTAATTCATGTACATCCCGCCGTTCACATGCAGCGTAGTGCCGGTAATGTAAGCGGCTTGCGGGCCAGCCAGGAAGGCCACCGCGTTGGCGATATCCTCCGGCTGGCCAAGGCGACCCAGCGGAATCTGCGTCTTGAGCGAAGCATGCTGCTCTTCGGACAGCGCCTTGGTCATGTCGGTGTCGATAAAGCCCGGCGCGACACAGTTCACGGTCACGTTGCGGCTGCCGATTTCCGCGGCCAGCGAGCGGGTCATGCCCGCCACGCCCGCCTTGGCAGCAGAGTAGTTCATCTGGCCGGGGTTGCCGACCGAGCCCACCACCGAAGTGATATTGATGATGCGGCCCTGGCGGGCCTTCATCATCGGGCGCAGCACCGCGCGCGACAGACGGAACACCGAAGTCAGGTTGGTCTGGATCACGGCCAGCCAGTCCTCGTCCTTCATGCGCATCGCCAGCTGGTCCTGCGTGATGCCGGCATTGTTGACCAGCACGCCGATGCCGCCGTGGGTCTTGACGATCTCGTCGATGAGCGCGTCGCAAGCGGCCGCGTCATTGACGTTGAGCACGGCGCCCTTGCCCTTCAGGCCGTCGGCGCCGAGGTAATCGGTGATGCCGGCCGCGCCGGCTTCGCTGGTGGCGGTGCCGATCACGGTGGCGCCCTGGCGGGCCAGTTCCAGCGCGATGGCGCGGCCGATGCCGCGCGAGGCGCCGGTGACCAGCGCAACCTGGTTGTCGAGAAGTTTGGTCATGCGGATGTCCTCTTGCTTACTTCAGCAGTGCCAGCGTGTCTTGCAGCGAGGCCGGATCGAAGATCGCACCGCCGGTCAGGTTGCCGTCGATGCGCTTGGTCATGCCGGCCAGCACCTTGCCGGGGCCGCATTCGATCACGTGCGTGACGCCTTCGGCGGCCATCTTCTGCACGCACTCGACCCAGCGCACCGGCGCGGCGGCCTGGCGCACCAAGGCGTCCTTGATCGCGTCCGGATCATTGACGATGGCGACGTCGACGTTGTTCACCAGCGGGATCGACGGCGCCGAGAAAGCCAGGCCGGCCATGCGCTCGCGCAGGCGGTCCGAGGCGGGCTTGAGCAGCGACGAGTGGAACGGCGCCGACACCGGCAGCGGCAGCGCGCGCTTGGCGCCCTTGCCCTTGGCGATTTCGCAGGCCTTCTCGACCGCGGCCTTGTGGCCGGCAATCACCACCTGCGACGGCGCGTTGAAGTTCACGGCCTCGACCACGCCGGCGGCCGATGCCTCGGCGCAAGCGGCGCGCACGTCGTCATCGGACAGGCCCAGGATCGCGGCCATGGCGCCCTCGCCCACCGGCACGGCTTCTTGCATGGCTTGCGCGCGGAAGCGCACCAGCGGTACCGCGTCGGCAAACGGGATCACGCCCGCGGCCACCAGCGCCGAGTACTCGCCCAGGCTGTGGCCGGCAACCAGCGCCGGTGCCGGACCACCGGCATCCAGCCAGGCACGGTAGACCGCCACTGCGGCGGTCAGCATCACCGGCTGCGTGTTGGTGGTCAGGTTCAGCTCTTCGGCGGGGCCTTCGGCGATCAGGCGGCCGAGATCCTGGCCGAGCGCGGCCGAGGCCTCTTCCACGGTGGCGCGCACCACGGCGTTATCGGCGAAGGCATTGAGCATGCCGACCGACTGCGAACCCTGGCCGGGAAATACGAAAGCGAATTTCATCGGATTGGAACCCTAACAAGAAACGGGTGGCCGGCGCCGCGGCATGTCCTGCATGCGCGGCATGCCATGGCGCCGGCCGCGAATCACATGCGCAGCAGCACCGCGCCCCAGGTGAAGCCGCCGCCCACGCCTTCCATCAGCACGGTCTGACCCGCGCGGATGCGGCCGTCGCGCACCGCGACGTCCAGCGCCAGCGGGATCGACGCGGCCGAGGTGTTGCCGTGCTCATGCACGGTGGCGACCATGCGCTCCGCCGGCAGGCCCAGCTTCTTTGCCGTGCCCTGCATGATGCGGATATTGGCCTGGTGCGGGATCAGCCAGTCGATCTGGTCCGGCGTCACGCACGCAGCCTCCATGGCTTCGCGCGCGACCTTGTCCAGCACGTTCACGGCCAGCTTGAACACAGCCTGGCCGTCCATGTGCAGGAACGGGTTGCCGGTGATGTTGCCGCCGGCGACGTTGCCCGGCACGCACAGGATATCGACATGCCTGCCGTCCGAGTGCATCGCGGTGGACAGGATCCCCGGCTCCTCGGACGCCGACAGCAGCACGGCGCCGGCACCGTCGCCGAACAGCACGCAGGTGGTGCGGTCGTTGAAGTCCAGGATGCGCGAGAACACCTCGGTGCCGATCACCAGCACGTTGCGGTGCGAGCCGCTGCGGATGAACTTGTCGGCAGTGGCCAGTGCGTACACGAAGCCCGAGCACACCGCCTGCAGGTCGAACGCCGGGCAGTGGTTGGTGATGCCCAGCTTTTCCTGCACGATGCAGGCCGTGCTGGGGAACACGAAGTCCGGCGTCGAGGTGGCGACGATGATCAGGTCGATGCTCTGGCGGTCGATGCCGGCGGCTTCGATGGCCTGCTCGGCAGCCTTGACCGCGAGATCGCTGCTGGTCACATCCGGCTCGGCCCAGTGGCGTGCCGAAATGCCGCTGCGCGAGACGATCCAGTCGTCGCTGGTCTCGATGCCCTTTTCGGCAAGCTGCGTGGCCAGGTCATGGTTGGTCACGCGCCGCGGAGGCAGGTAGCTCCCGGTACCGATGATTTTTGCGTACTTGGTCATGTATTGTCGGATCGTATGGCCCGCAGGCACCCTCGACCGGCGCGCGTGGCGCTCAGGCGACGTGGGGGCTGGGATGCGCGCCAGGCACCTCTGTCTCCGGGGCGGGCTGTGCAGCGCCTGCGGCGCTGGATTTATCGGCAAAAGCCCGGGTGATGCGGGCGATCACGCCATTCTTGGCGGCATCATACCCGCGTTTGATGGCCCACTCAAAAGAATGGGCATCGGCCGAGCCGTGGCTCTTGATCACCAGCCCGCGCAACCCAAGCAGCGAGGCGCCGTTGTAGCGCGCCGGGTCGAGTCGCCTGGCCAGGCGCGACAGCACCGGCATGGCGACCGCGGCCAGCAGCTTGGTGAACCACGAGCGGGTGAATTCTTCCTTGATCATACTGCCGATCATCTTGGCCAGGCCCTCGGTGCTCTTGAGCGCCACGTTGCCGACGAAGCCGTCGCAGACCACGATGTCGGTAGTGCCCTTGAAGATGTCGTTGCCTTCCACGTTGCCGTAGAAGTTCAGCTCCGAGGCGCGCAGCAGTTCACCCGCACGCTTGACCACCTCATTGCCCTTGATGACTTCCTCGCCGATGTTCAGCAGGCCCACCGTGGGGTGTTCCTTGTGGTCGACCACGGCCACCATGGCTTCGGCCATGCGCGCGAACTGCAGCAGGTGCTCGGGCTCGCAGTCGGCATTGGCACCCAGGTCCAGCACGGTGGTGCCCCACCCTTGCTCGTTCGGGATGGTGGTGGCGATGGCCGGCCGCTCGATGCCTTCGAGCGTCTTGAGCACATAGCGCGACACCGCCATCAGCGCGCCGGTATTGCCGGCGGAGATGCAGGCACCGGCCAGGCCCTCCTTGACCTGCGTGACGGCGACGCGCATCGAGGAATCCCTCTTCTTGCGCAGCGCCACCTCGACCGGGTCATCCATGGTGATGACCTCGGTGGCCTCGACGATGGTCACGCGCGGATGGTCCAGCGCGTGCAGCTTCTTCAGCTGCGTCCGGATGGCGTCGGGCAAGCCGACCAGCACCATCTCGGCGTCGTCGTGGCGGGAAAGAAAACTGATCGCCGCAGGCACCGTCACGGAGACTCCGTGATCGCCGCCCATGCAGTCGATAGCGATTTTGATCGTCATTGTTCCTGGTACGGATAGCGCGGCGGCGCACGCCACGCCCGGCGGGAAATCCGAGCGCCCAACAAAAAAGCGGCAACGATCTTGCCGCTTTTTTGTCTCTGACCTTTTAGTGTCCGACCTACAGGCATGCGCGAGCGAGACGCAACGTCACGCCGAACGAAGCTATCAGTCGTTCTTGGTCTTGATGACCTTGCGGCCACGGTAGTAGCCGTTCGGGCTGACGTGGTGGCGCAGGTGGGTTTCGCCGGTGGTCGGCTCAACTGCCAGCGGCGCTGCCGACAGGTGATCGTGCGAACGGTGCATGCCGCGCTTGGACGGCGACTTCTTGTTCTGTTGAACAGCCATGATGACTCCTTCGAGAATTTTTCAATATTAACACACGCAACCCGCCCAAGGCGTAGCCGGGGCCCGGCCGGATGCTTCAGATTCACCTGCAAGACCTTGCGCACCGCCTGCCGGCGGCATCAATGCTTGGTCTTCAGGCCGGCCAGCGCCGCAAAGGGCGAAGGCCGCTTTTCTTCCTCAGGCTCAGCCTCTGGCTGCGCCTCGCCGTCCGAACCGGTCACGAGGCTTTCGTGCACCGTCGGGCAGACGTCATGCTTGGGGGCCACCGGCAACGCCAGCAGCACTTCATCTTCAATCAGGTCCAGCAACGAGAAATGCTTCGAGCCGGCGATCACGTCGACTTCGTCGTCGTCCATCGGCGCGGCGTCGGCCGCTTCCTCGCTTTCCACCACCTCGAAACGCGTTGCCGTATCGATCGGCTCGGCATATGGGGCCAGGCAGCGCTGGCAATCCAGCCATATCCGGCCCTGCACGGTCACGTCGAGAAACAGCCGCCGCGCCACCGCGGCGCCCGGCTCGGCCGCCTCTTCACGCATGAAGCCAGTGGCCGAATAGGCAAACGTCTCATCGGGTGCCGAGGCTGGCGCTTGCGCGGCGGTCTCGGCTAAGATGCGCGGCAAATCCCGCACCGCCACGTCGCCGGCCAGGCTTTCACCCTTCCGGCACAAGGCGAAGAGATCAAGCGCGCGCAGGTCAATCGGCTGGGTCATGTGCGTGGCTCCGGTCGCTATACAATGACTGGTTCGCCACATTCCACGGCTGTCGGACTACGGGCCGCGCACATTGGCGGCACTGCGCCCGGGTGCGGATGCGGCTAAACGCGCGATTGTACGACGTAAACCGTGCCGAGGTCAAAGGTCTTGCAGCGCGGGCCGCACCTTTTACTGTTTCGCTTCCTGTTCCGATTCCATTGCTTATGTCCCCAGACCCCCGCCCCAGCCTGATCCTTGGCTCCGGCTCGCCCTACCGCCGCGAACTGCTGGAGCGCCTGCGCATCCCGTTCGAGGTGGCCGCGCCCGACATCGACGAAACCCCGCTTGCCGGCGAAGCGCCCGAAGCCACCGCGCTGCGCCTGTCGCAGCGCAAGGCCGAAGCCATTGCCGCGCGCCGTCCGGGCGTGCTGGTGATCGGCTCGGACCAGGTGCTGACCCTGGACGGCGAACAGATGGGCAAGCCCGGCACGCACGAGAAGGCCGTGGCGCAGCTGCGCCGCATGCGCGGGCGCACCGCAACCTTCCACTCGGCCCTGTGCCTGCTGGACGCACGCACCGGCACCGTGCAGCTGGCCGACGTGCAAACCCGCGTGACCATGCGCGACCTGACCGATGCTGAAATCGAAACCTACCTGCAGCTGGAGCGCCCCTACGACGTGGCCGGCAGCGCCAAGTCCGAAGGCCTGGGCATCGCGCTGCTGGAACGCGTCGAGTCGGACGACCCGACCGCACTGGTCGGCCTGCCGCTGATCGCGCTGACCGGCATGCTGCGCCAGGCCGGCTACCCTCTTCTTTCCGCATGACCCGCACGAGCCCACCATGAGCGGCACTCTCTACCTGATCCCCAACACCCTCGGCAAGCGCGATGAAGCCGACCCGCTGGCCGACGTGATCCCGGCCGGCGTGCAGCAGATCGCGGCCAACCTCGATTACCTCGTCGCCGAGAACGCCAAGACCGCGCGCGCCTTCCTGAAGAAGCTGGGCGAGACCACGCCGCTGGCACGCCCGATCCAGCAGATCGAGATCCGCGAGCTGAATGTCAACACGCGTGCCGACGCCCTGGCCGCTCTGCTGGCCCCGCTCGAAGCCGGCCGCGACGGTGGCCTGCTGTCCGAGGCCGGCGTCCCGGCGGTGGCCGACCCCGGCGCCGACCTGGTGCGGCTGGCCCATGCGCGCCGCATCCGCGTGCGGCCGCTGGTCGGGCCCAGCTCGATCCTGCTGGCGGTGATGGGCTCGGGCCTGAACGGCCAGAGCTTTGCCTTCAACGGCTATCTGCCGGTCGATGCCGGCGAGCGCGCGCAGCGACTGCGTGAGCTGGAGCAGCGCTCGCGCAAGTCCAGCCAGACCCAGGTGTTCATCGAAACGCCCTACCGCAATGCGGCGCTGCTGGAAGCCATGCGCCAGCACTGCGCCGGCACCACGCTGCTGTCCGTGGCCGTGGACCTGACCCTGCCGGGCGAGACCATCGTCACGCTGCCGCTGTCGGACTGGCGTCCCGAGCGGATCGACCTGCACAAGCGCCCGGCGATCTTCTCGCTGCTGGCCATGTAAGAAATGGCAAAGGGGGCGCGAACGCCCCCTTTGCCATTGCCGCCGCGCCATCAGGCTCAGTGCATGCCCTGCATGCGGTTGCTCCACAGCATGGTCTTCATCGCCGCCGAGCCCACCGCCGCGCCAAAGCGCTTGGCCACGCGCTCTGCGATGTTCTCCTTGACGGTGTAGTCGACGATGTCCTCGGCCTTGAGCACATCGCGCGCGACATAGTCGGCACTGCCCAGCCCGTCGGCCAGGCCCAGCTCCACGGCGCGCTCGCCCGACCAGAACAGGCCGGAGAACAGCTCCGGATCATCCTTGAGCCGGTCACCGCGCCCTTCCTTGACCACGTCGATGAACTGCTGGTGGATCTGCTTGAGCATGGCCTCGGCAAAGGCCTTCTGCTTGGGCACCTGCGGCGAGAACGGGTCCAGCATGCCCTTGTTGGCGCCCGAGGTGTACAGCCGGCGCTCCACGCCCAGCTTGTCCATCAGCCCGGTAAAGCCAAAACCGTCCATCAGCACGCCGATCGAACCCACGATGCTGGCCTTGTCGACATAGATCTTGTCGGCCGCCGCGGCCACGTAATAGCCGCCCGAGGCGCAGATCTCTTCCACCACCACATAGAACGGCTTGGACGGATAAAGCGTGCGCAGCCGCTGGATCTCGTCGTTGATGATGCCCGCCTGCACCGGCGAGCCACCCGGAGAATTGATCTTCAGGATCACGCCGGCGGCATTGCCGTCAGCGAACGCCGCCTGCAACGAGGCATTGATCGATTCCGCGCTGGCCGGCGTGCCCGCGGCGATTTCGCCCTCCAGCGTGACCATGGCCGTATGGCGGCCCGAGGTGCTGATGGCGCCATCGCCCTTGAAGTCGAACAGCGTGACCAGGATCAGCGCCAGCAAAGCCAGTCCGACAAAGCGGAAGAAGATGCGCCAGCGCCGTGCCGCGCGCTGCTCGCGCAGCGATGCGGTCAGCACTTTTTCGAGCAGATCGCGCTCCCAGCCGGCGCCGCCGCCAACCGGGGGCCCCGCCGTGGCTCCAGCCATGCGTGCCTTGCGCTCGCGCGCTTCACGCCTTGCCGCGTCGTCGCCGGCGCGCAATTCGTCTTCCAGCGGGTAATCGGCGCGCGGTGCGGTGACCAGGCGCTCGGACTCCGCCTGGGGCGACCCTTCGCCCGGCGCACCGTCGCCGGCTGGCTTGTGCTCGTCCGGCTGACCCGATTCACCCGATGGCGGCTTCTGTTGTTCTGTCATGCAAATCGCTCGTGGAAACGCCTGGAAACCCAGGCCTGGAAATACAACGGCCGGCCTGACTGCCGGCCCTGCCCGTCATTCAGGCACCGCCCATGCGCGCAGCGATCCGGTATGGCGCTTCCGGTAGCCAGTAGACCTGGCCGTCGCGCTCCTCGATGCGCAGCTTGGCCAGCGATGCACCGCGGCAGGGGCCGCCGACGCACTCGCCGCTGTCCGGCACATAAACCGCGCCATGTGTGGCGCACATCAAGTATAGGCCCGAGGCATCGAAGAACCGGCCTTCCTGCCAGTCCAGTTCCATCGGCACATGGGCGCACTGGTTCAGGTAGCCGTGCGCGGCGCCGTCGAAACGCACCACGAAGGCGCCGATCTCGCGCTGGTCCAGCGCCACCGAGAAGCGCACACCCAGGCCGCCTTCCTCCAGGTCCTCGGCGGCGCACAGCCGCACCGGCGCCTGGCCGGCCGCTGCCTCAGGCATGGGCCAGCAGCCAGTCGGTCAGGTCGGGGATGGAAGTCGCGCAATGCACCGGCGCCATCGCGCGCAGCGAATCTGCGGGATGTGCACCATAGCACACGCCAATCCCCTTGGCGCCGGCATTGGCCGCCATCTGCAGGTCATGGGTGGTGTCGCCGACCATCACCGTGCGCTCCACGTCCTGGCCCAGTTCGCGGGTCAGTTCGTGCAGCATGGCCGGGTGCGGCTTGGAGAAGGTCTCGTCGGCACAGCGCGTGGCGTCGAACAGGCGGGTCAGACCGCTCGCGGCCAGCGCGCGCTGCAGGCCGACGCGGGTCTTGCCGGTGGCCACGCCAAGAAAATAGTGTTCGCCGCGCAGGGTCTCCAGCATTTCGCGCACGCCGTCGAACAGCACAAGGTCGGCATCGCGAGCGAGGAAGTGGTAGCGGTAGCGTTCGGCCAGGCGCGGGTAGTCGGCGGGGTCCAGCGTCGGCACCGCGTAAGACAGCGCATCCTTCAGGCCCAGCCCGATCACGTGGCTGGCGGCGCGGTCATCCGGCACCGGCAGGCCCAGGTCGCGGCTGGCAAGCTGGATGCACTTGGCGATGGTCGGGGTCGAGTCCATCAGCGTCCCGTCCCAGTCGAAAACGATCAGGTCAAATTGTTGCCTGGCCATGGAAGTCCTTGTGGCGTTTGATGCACTACCCTACTCCGGGGCATGCAGTTCACGCAATTGTTGCAGGAATCCGACGCACTCGTCGGGCAGCGGCGCTTCCACCGCCAGCGGCTCGCCCGTGGCCGGGTGGATAAACACCAGCCGGTGGGCGTGCAGGAACATGCGCTTGAGGCCCGGCCTCGCGCCAGAACGCGCCAGTGCCTTGTTCAGCGAGAAGTCGCCATATTTTTCGTCGCCGACGATCGGGAAACCCGAGTGGGCCAGGTGGACGCGGATCTGGTGGGTACGGCCGGTCTTCAGCTCGGCCTCCAGCAGGGTGAAGCCCTGGAAGGCCTCGACCCGGTTGAACACGGTGTGCGAGGCCAGCCCGTCGGCCTGCACCCGCACCCGGCGCTCGCCGTCCGGCGTGCTGTACCTATATAGCGGCAGCTTCACGTGCTGGCGCGCGTTCGGGAATTCGCCGGCCACGCAGGCGAAATAGCGTTTGTCCATCGCGCTGCCGCGAATCTGCTCGTGCAGGTGGACCAGCGCCGAGCGCTTCTTGGCCAGCACCAGGATGCCGGAGGTCTCGCGATCGAGCCGATGCACCAGTTCCAGGAACTTGGCCTGGGGCCGCGACCGGCGCAATTGCTCGATCACGCCGAAGGCCACGCCCGAGCCGCCGTGCACGGCCACGCCGGCCGGCTTGTTGATCACCAGTAGCTGGGCATCTTCAAACAGCACCGGGAACTCGCCCGCCGGCACATGCCGGGCATTGTCCGATTGCGCCGAATTCGCCACCCGCATTGGCGGAATGCGCACTACATCACCCGACTGCAAGCGATAAGTGGCATCGATCCGGCCCTTATTGACGCGAACTTCCCCCGAACGCAGCACCCGGTAGATATGGCTCTTGGGCACGCCCTTGGCCACCTTCAGCAGGAAGTTGTCAATGCGCTGACCTTCCGAGCCTTCGTCAATCGTGACATACGCCACCTGTGGGCTGGCCGGCGCAGCTTCGGCAGCCTTTTCAATTTGATGGCGTAACTCATTCATTTTCAATATAATTTCCTCGCTGTCCCGGCTTGTGGCCGGCAGCGCAAGACCTGTGTAAGCGATTAATCTTCGAGTTTTCCTGGATTTTTTGCATTCTACACTTGGGGTTGCCGCCAACCCCGCCCGTCTCCCGCAACTTTGCGTTCCGCCAAGCGCCAGACGGGCAAATGGCAGTAAAAAGCAGCACGCACGGTGCCGCCGGCATGCAGGAAGTCGCCCAAAGGAGGCTTCGGCGAGGCAGGCGGTGACGTGGGAACTGAGTGTTCAGGTAAAACAGAATTTAAAGGCGGATGCCACTGCCGGCATCCGCTTCGGTGAGAGAAGTCCTGCCCGCACCGGGAAACGGTGCCGGCCGGCAGGTTAGCCTGCCGCCTGACTGGAAATACCGGCGCCCGGTCGCAGAATTCCAAGAAGTAGTAGGTGCGCCCGCCAGGAGTAGTCAGGCAGCAACGGCAACCATGCCGTGTCCGAAAAATTTGCTCTTTGACGCGTCTAGGCCTTCCGCGGCCGGCCGCGATGCCGCCGGCGCCGGTTGCGCCGGCGTTCAGCATCGCCTCCGGCACGGGAACGCGCCGGATGTCTGCGCAAGAGCAGCCTCCGGTGTTCTCTCCTGCCCCGCGGACGTTACCCCGACGTCATCGCTCTCTTTCACCCGCGCCCAGCCGCTCGCCTATCCCGCGCAGCGGCGCTTTCCGGCAATTCTCGCGCCTCGCTCGCTCCCTCGCGTGCTCCATAGATCGCCGCGGACACCGCCCAGACGGTGCCACCCGCGACACTGGAGTGAGGTACTGCGATGAAACGCATGCTGTTCAACGCGACGCAACAGGAGGAATTGCGCGTCGCCATCGTCGACGGTCAGAAACTGATCGATATCGACATCGAGACTGCCGGGCGCGAACAGCGCAAGGGCAACATCTACAAGGGTGTCATCACCCGCATCGAACCCTCGCTGGAAGCCTGCTTCGTCAACTACGGCGAAGAACGCCACGGCTTCCTGCCGTTCAAGGAAGTAGCCCGCGCCTTCTTCAAGGAAGGCATCGACGTGCGCAACGCGCGCATCCAGGATGCCCTGCATGAAGGCCAGGAACTGATCGTCCAGGTCGAGAAGGAAGAGCGCGGCAACAAGGGCGCGGCCCTGACCACCTTTATCTCGCTGGCCGGCCGCTACCTGGTGCTGATGCCCAACAACCCGCGCGGCGGCGGCGTGTCGCGCCGCATCGAGGGCGAGGACCGCCAGGAACTGCGCGAGACCATGGCGCAGCTGACCGTGCCGGAAGGCATGAGCATCATCGCCCGGACCGCCGGCATCGGCCGCTCGGCCGAGGAACTGCAGTGGGACCTGAACTACCTGCTGCAACTGTGGAAGGCCATCGACGGCGCCGCCGGCGACAACAAGGCCCCGCTGCTGATCTACCTGGAATCGAGCCTGGTCATCCGCGCCATCCGCGACTACTTCCAGCCGGATATCGGCGAGATCCTGATCGACACCGACGAGATCTACGAACAGGCCCGCGCCTTCATGAGCGTGGTGATGCCTGACAACATGAACCGCGTGAAGAAGTACCGCGACGACGTGCCGCTCTTCTCGCGCTTCCAGATCGAGCACCAGATCGAGTCGGCCTACTCGCGCATGGTGATGCTGCCCTCGGGTGGCGCCATCGTGATCGACCACACCGAGGCGCTGGTCTCCGTGGACGTGAACTCGGCCCGCGCCACCAAGGGCGCCGACATCGAGGAAACCGCGCTGCGCACCAACCTCGAGGCCGCCGACGAGATCGCCCGCCAGTTGCGCCTGCGCGACCTGGGCGGCCTGATCGTGATCGACTTCATCGACATGGAGTCGGGCAAGGCCCAGAAGGACGTGGAAACGCGCCTGAAGGACGCGCTGCGCCACGACCGCGCGCGCGTGCAGATGGGCAAGATCAGCCGCTTCGGCCTGATGGAGCTGTCGCGCCAGCGCCTGCGCCCGTCCCTGTCGGAGGGCTCGCACATCACTTGCCCGCGCTGCAACGGCACCGGCCATATCCGCGATACCGAATCGTCCGCCCTGCAGGTGCTGCGCATCATCCAGGAAGAGGCGATGAAGGAAAACACCGCCGCGATCCACTGCCAGGTGCCGGTGGAAGTGGCCGCCTTCCTGCTGAACGAGAAGCGCCAGGAAATCAACCTGATCGAGCTGCGCTTCAAGGTCAATGTGCTGCTGATCCCCAACAAGCACCTGGAAACGCCGCACTACAAGCTGGAGCGCCTGCGCCACGACGACCCGCGCCTGGAAGAAAGCACCGCCAGCTACCGCATGGCCGAGGCCGCCGCCAAGGAACTGGAAGCCGACACCAGCTACAGCAGCCGCCGCAAGGAAGAAGCCAAGCCGCGCCAGGAAGCCGCGGTCAAGGGCATCACCCCGGAACAACCGGCCCCGGTGTCGGTGCCGCGCCCCGAGCGCGCACCCAAGCCGGAAGCCCCGGTCGCCCCGCCCGTGCCGGCCACCCAGCCTGTGGTCAGCGGCGGTTTCATCGCCTGGCTGAAGGGCCTGTTCGGTGCCCGTCCGGCAACCCCGCCGGTGGTGGAACCGGCCAAGCCGGCGGTTGCCACTGAGGCCCGCAGCGCCGAAGGCCGGCGCGAGCGCGGCCAGCGCGGCGAAGGCCGTGGCCAGCGTGGTGAGCGTGGCGACCGCGCGGAGCGTGGTGAGCGAGCGGAGCGTGGCGAGCGCCAGGGCCGCGGCCAGCGCGGCGACCGTGCCGAGCGCGCGGAACGTGGTGAACGCCAGGGTGCCGAGCGCGCCGAGCAACGCGAGGGCCGTGGCGAACGCCAGGGCCGCCAGCCGCGCCAGCAAGGTGAAGGCCAGGCCACCCCGGCCCTGGCACGCCAGGGCGAGGCGGTGCAAGCCGAGCGCGCCCAGGGCGAGCGCGTCGAGGGCCGTCAGGAAGGCCGCCGCGACCGCAACCAGGAACGCCGCGAGCGCCAGCGTGAACGCCAGCGCGAACGCAGCGAACTGCGCGAAGCCGAAGCCGGTGAAGCACCGCAGCCGGAAGCCATCGCCGCCGCCCAGGCGCTGGGCGTGCTGCCGCAGGCCGTGACCGAAGAGACGCAAGCCGTCCGCGCCGAGCTGCCGGAAGGTGCCGAAAGCGCCGCCGAGACCGCTGAGGGCGAAGAGCGCCGCCGCCGCAACCGCCGTGGCCGCAACCGCTATCGCCGCGAGCGCGACGAGTCGGTGCAAGGTGCCCAGGGCGAAGGCGACGAAGAAGCCGCCGCTGCCGAAGGCGTGGCCCCGGTGCGCGCTGAAGCCGCCATGCCGGCCGAGCCCGCACCGCAAGCTGCCGTGGCCGTGGCCGCAGCAGCCGAGGCCGTCGAAGCGATCCGCATCGCCGTGCCGGAAGACGTGACGCCCGCGCCGGTCGCCGAGGCAGCCCCGGTGACCGCGCCGGTTGCCGAGCCCGCGTCCGAGCAAGCTGCCCCGGTCGCCGCCGCCGTCACGGAAGCCGTTGCCGCCGAAGCGATCGTCGAGACCACCGCAAGCGTGGCCGTCGAAGCGGCTCCGGTGGTGCCGGCACCTGCCGCTGCACCGGTCATCGCCCCTGTGGCCGAAGCCGCACCGGCCGAGGTGTTCACCCCGGCAACCCCGGTCGTTGCAGCAGCGCCGGCCACCCCCGCAGCGCTGGAGAAGCTGGAATCGATGCTGGCCACCGCCGGCCTGCAATGGGTCCATACCGACAGCGACAAGCTGCGTTCGGCCCAGGAAGCCGCCGCCCGCATCGCGCCCGCCCCGCGCGTGCAGCGCGAGCGCAAGGCGCTGCCGCCGCTGCCCCACGGTCCGATGATCCTGGTGGAAACCGGTGGCCGCGAAGTGGAGATGGCATCGCAGCAGTAAGCGTTGCCGCTGCACCGCAGCCAAAGCAGGAAGGGGACGGCCACGCCGTCCCCTTTTTTCATGGGCCGCCGCCCGGATGAATCCCCGCCATCACCGGGGGATGCGGGTGCCCCGCCCCCGCCTCGGCTAGAATGGCAGCAGAATGCATCCGGTCCTCGAGCGCCCCTGATTTGGCCCCGCCGCCAGGCCGCTCCCCGGACGCCGTGCCCACCCACAGGCCATGACCGAATCCGTCATTCCGATTTTCGACCTGCGCGACCATCGCTACCGCTCGATGACGCCCAGCATTCCCGGCAAGCTGGCTCCCCCGACCGGCCTGGTGGCGGACACCCGCGGCCGGCCGCTGCATGACCTGCGCATCTCGGTGACGGACCGCTGCAACTTCCGCTGCGTGTACTGCATGCCGAAGGAAGTCTTCGACAAGGACTACACCTTCCTGCCGCACTCCGAGCTGCTGAGCTTCGAGGAGATCGAACGCACCGCGCGCCTGTTCGTCGCCCACGGCGTCGAGAAGATCCGCCTGACCGGCGGCGAGCCGCTGCTGCGCAAGAATATCGAGCACCTGGTGGAGATGCTGGCGAAGATCGAGACGGTCTCGGGCAAGCCGCTGGACCTGACGCTCACCACCAACGCCTCGCTGCTGGCGCGCAAGGCGCGCGCCCTGCGCGACGCGGGACTGACGCGGGTCAGCGTCAGCCTGGACGCGATCGACGACGCCACCTTCCGCCGCATGAACGACGTGGACTTCGCCGTCGCCGACGTGCTGCACGGCATCGAGACCGCGCAGGCCGTGGGGCTGGCGCCGATCAAGGTCAACATGGTGGTCAAGCGCGGCACCAATGACCAGGAAATCGTGCCGATGGCGCGCCACTTCCGCAATAGCGGCATCATCCTGCGCTTTATCGAGTTCATGGACGTGGGCGCCAGCAACCACTGGCAGATGGATGAAGTGCTGCCGTCCGCCGAGGTGGTCAAGCGCATCGATGCGGAATTCCCGCTCGAACCGGTGCAGGCCAACTACTCCGGCGAAACCGCCGAGCGCTGGCGCTACCGCGACGGCAGCGGCGAGGTCGGCGTGATCTCCAGCGTCACCCACGCCTTCTGCGGCGACTGCAGCCGCATCCGGCTGTCCACCGAAGGCCGGCTCTACCTGTGCCTGTTCGCCACCGAAGGCTTCGACCTGCGCGCGCTGCTGCGCGGCGGCTACAGCGACCTGGAAATCTCCAATGCGATTGCGCAGGTGTGGCAGGGCCGCACCGACAATTATTCCGAGCAGCGCAGCGACCCGACGGTGCGCGCCAGGCGTGCCGAGCGCAAGATCGAGATGTCCTATATCGGCGGCTGACCCCGCCGCACACACAATCCATGATTGCACGCGACGACATCACCGGCCTGATCCTCGCAGGCGGCAGGGGCAGCCGCATGGGCGGCACCGACAAGGGCCTGCAGCCCCTGCGCGGCACGCCGATGGCCATGCACACGATGATGCGGCTTACCCCCCAGGTGGGCGGGCTGATGATCAATGCCAACCGCAACCTGGCCGCCTATGAGTCCTTCGGCGTGCCGGTCTACACCGACACCGTGCCCGACTTTGCCGGCCCGCTGGCGGGGATGCTGGCCGGCCTGGAGCAATGCGCCACGCCGTGGATGGTGACCGCGCCCTGCGATTCGCCGTTCCTGCCGACCGACCTGGTGGCACGCCTGGCGCAGGCGATCGAGGCCGAAGGCGCGGACCTGGCGATCCCCGTCACGCTGGACGAAGACGGCCGGCGCCAGACCCAACCTGTGTTCTGCCTGATGCCGGTCAGTGCGCTCGACAGCCTGGTGGCTTATCTTTCCGGCGGCGGCCGCAAGATCGAGACCTGGGCCGCCTCGCACCGCCTGGCCGAAGTGCTGTTCGACGACGCCGCGGCCTTTGCCAATATCAACACCCTGGACGAACTGCGCACGCACGAAACGCGCTGAGCCACCATGCCCACCCTGCAATCCGTCATCTCCTGCCTTTCCGACTACGACCCCACCGCCCTGTCGGTGGACCAGGCCAACCGCATCATCGGCGAGGTGGTCGAGCCGGTGCGCGGCGTCGAGCAGTTGCCGATCCGCAGCGCATTGGACCGCGTGCTGGCCGAGGACATCGTCTCGGCCATCAACGTGCCGGCGCATGACAACTCGGCAATGGACGGCTATGCCTTCCAGGGTGCCGCGCTGGCTGCCGCGCAGACCGCCACGGTCGAGCTGGAAGTCATCGGCAGCGCCTTCGCCGGCGGCGCCGGGGCGCTGGCGCCCACGGCGGCGCAGGCGGTGCGCATCATGACCGGCGCGGTGATGCCGGCCGGCTGCGACACCGTGGTGCCGCAGGAATTCGTCGAAGCCGTGGACGACGGCGCGCGCATCCGCTTTGCCGCCGACTGCGTGCGCACCGGCGACAACCGGCGCCTGCGCGGCGAAGACCTGGCGCGCGGCCAGGCCGCGCTGCAGGCCGGGCGCATCCTCCAGCCGGCCGACCTGGGCCTGCTGGCCTCGCTGGGCGTGGCCGAGGTGCGCGTGCGCCGGCGCCTGCGCGTCGCGTTCTTCTCCACCGGCGACGAGCTGCGCTCGATCGGCGAGCCGCTCGATCCCGGCTGCGTCTATGACTCCAACCGCTATACGCTGCACGGCATGCTGCGCCGGATGAACGTCGACCTTCTCGATATGGGCGTGGTACGCGACAACCCCGAGGCGCTCGAAGCCGCCTTCCGCACCGCCTGCGAGACCGCCGACGCGGTCATCACCTCCGGCGGCGTCTCGGTCGGCGAGGCCGATTACACCAAGCAGATCATGGCGCGCCTGGGCGATGTCACGTTCTGGAAGATCGCGATGCGCCCGGGCCGGCCGATGGCCTTCGGCCGCATCAATTCCAACGGCCGCGACGCGCTGCTGTTCGGGCTGCCGGGCAACCCGGTGGCGGTGATGGTCACCTTCTACCACTTCGTGCGCGCCGCGCTGCAGCGGCTGATGGGCGCCAGCGTGGCACCGCTGCCGCTGCTGCGCGTGCGCAGCGCGCAAGCCATCCGCAAGAAGCCCGGCCGCACCGAGTACCAGCGCGGCATCCTGGCGCGCGCCGGCGACGGCCAGTGGGAAGTGCGTATCACCGGCCAGCAGGGCTCGGGCGTGCTGCGCTCGATGAGCGAGGCCAACTGCTTTATCGTGCTCGGCCATGAACAGGACTCGGTCAAGGCCGGCGATGCGGTCGAGGTGATGCTGTTCGACGGACTGGTCTAGCCGGACCGGCAGGCGCTGCACGCAAGCGCTTGCCACACGCCGGTAGCAATGTGTCGTTTTTGTGCCGCACATTTGCGGCCATAGCACAGCCGGCACGGGGCTTTCGCCCGCCCCCGCCGCCGGCGGGCTATGCTTGGCATCGGCCAATCGCTACACTTGGCGCACGATTCAGAACCATTCGAGTATCCCCCGTCATGAATCAGGAGATCGCCTACCTCCACCCCGTCAAGACCGCCCGCGCGCTGGTGCTGGTCTACCTGTGCTTCTCGCTGCCGATCGTGTCGCTGGGCCTGTTTGTCACCTTCGTCCGCTACGGTGACCTGCCCGCCATCACGGTCTTCAGCGCAATCATCCTGAATGCGCTGATCGGCTTCGGCCTGCTGTGGCTGGCCTGCAAGGCCTACAACTGGGTGGCCGCCCGCTTCGGCGGCATTGAAGTCCACGTGCGCGAACTGGCGCCCGAAGACGAGCGCTGAGCAGCGCGCCGGCGCCCAGGCCGGCAGCAATCCGCAAGCCCCCGCGGGGGCTTGCCCTGACCCTTCCCTGCCGCGCGTTCAGCCGCCGTTGTCTTCGGCGGCCTCCGGCGCGTCCGCCGCTTCTGCTGCATTGAGGCCAAGCACCTGCTGCGCGGCCTCGCCCGGCAGCGCTTCCACCGTACGCAGCTTGCGCGCCATCTGGCGCGTGCGCACTTCGGCCTGCTCGATGTTGCGCGCGGCGCGTTCCAGCGTATCGCGGGTCTTGGCCAGCACGTCGCCGAACTTGCCGAACTCGGTCTTGACCGCGCCCAGCACCTCCCACACCTCGCTTGAGCGCTTCTCCAGCGCCAGCGTGCGGAAACCCATCTGCAGGCTGTTCAGCAGCGCGGTCAGCGTGGTCGGTCCGGCCACGGTCACACGGTAGTCGCGCTGCATCAGGTCGGTCAGGCCCGGACGCCGCAGCACCTCGGCGTACAACCCCTCGGTCGGCAGGAACAGGATGGCGAAATCCGTGGTCTGGGGCGGCGACAGGTATTTCTCGGCGATGGTCTGGGCCTCGCGCCGCAGCGCCACTTCCAGTTCGCGGCCAAAAGCGAGCACGCCGTTCGGGTCGCCCCGCTCCTGCGCGTCCACCAGGCGCTCGTACTGTTCCTTGGGAAACTTGGCGTCGACCGGCAGCCAGACCGGCGCATTGTCGCCACCCGCGGCCTTGCCCGGCAGCCGGATCGCGAACTCCACCCGCGCGCCCGAGTTGCGCACGGTCTCGACATTCTTGCCGTACTGCTCCGGCGTCAGCATCTGCTCCAACAGCATTTCCAGCTGGACTTCGCCCCAGGTTCCGCGCGACTTCACATTGGTCAGCACCTTCTTCAGGTCGCCCACGCCCTGCGCCAGCACCTGCATCTCGCCCAGGCCGCGGTGCACCTGCTCGAGCCGGTCCGACACCAGCCGGAAGGACTCGCCCAGGCGCTGCTCCAGCGTGGCATGCAACTTCTCGTCGACAGTGCGGCGCATTTCCTCAAGCTTGGCGGCGTTGTTGGCCTCGATGTCCTGCAGCTTCTTCTCCAGCGTGGCGCGCACTTCGGCCAGGCGCCGCTCGTTGGCTTCGGACATCTGCGCCAGCTGCTGTTGCAGCCCGTCGCCGAAGCGGCGCAGCGTGCCGGCCTGCTCGTCGCGCGCCTGCTGGGCCTGCAGCATCAGGTGCTGGCGCACCTGCTCGAGCTGCTGGGTGTTGGTCTCGGTCAGCTTGGCCAGTTGCTGCGCGAAGGTGTCGATCTGGTTGTTCTGCAGCGTGGCGACGCCCGTCAGCTGCGACGACAGCGCCTGCTGGAAGCGCAGCATCTGCTGCGCCGACTCGTCGCGGCTGCCGCGCGCGGCGTCGGCCACGTCGGTGCGCAACTCCCGCTCCAGCCGCTCCATGCCGCGCGCGCTTTCCGCGCGCATGTCGGCCAGTTGCCGGCCAAGCTCGGCCCCCGGCGAGGCAGCCTGCTGGCGCAGCAGGACGATGACCAGCAGGACGACCGCGAGCAGCGCCACGGCCAGCGTCAGGAACGGAATCAGGGTCATGCAGCAGGAAACAGGTGGATGGCAGGCTTAGCGGCGCCGCGACATGACGTCGGGGTTGATCACGGTGGGCGGATGGCCGGCCTGCGGGCCCTGGTCGAGCGCGGCGATCAGGTTGTCGGCGGCCAGCATCGCCATCGCACGGCGGGTCTTCTCGGAGGCGCTGGCGATATGCGGCGTGAGCACGACGTTGGGCACCGTCAGCAGATCCGGATTGACGCTGGGCTCGCCCTCGAACACATCCAGGCCGGCGCCGAAGATGCGCTTGTCGCGCAGCGCCTGCGCCAGCGCGGCATCGTCGACGATGCCGCCGCGCGCCAGGTTCACCAGCGTCGCGGTCGGCTTCATCAGTGCCAGCTCGGCGGCGCCGATGGCGTGGTGGCTCTGCGGGCCATAGGGCAGCACCAGCAGCAGGTGGTCGGACTGGCGCAGCAGGTCTTCCTTGCTGACATAGCGCGCGTTGAGCGCGCGCTCGGTGTCCGCCGGCAGCTGGCTGCGGTTGTGGTACAGCACGCTCATGCCAAAGCCGCTCGCGCGGCGCGCCAGCGCCTGGCCGATGCGGCCCATGCCGAGGATGCCGAGCGTGCTTCCGTACAGGTCCATGCCGACCAGCATGTCGTAGCTCCAGCGCTGCCACTTGCCGGCGCGCAGGTAGTGCTCGGCCTCGGTCACGCGGCGCGCGGTGGCCATCAGCAGGGCCCAGCCGAAGTCGGCGGTGGTCTCGGTCAGCACGTCCGGCGTATTGGTGGCGACGATGCCGGCGGCCGTCAGCGCCGGCACGTCCAGGTTGTTGTAGCCGACCGCCATATTGCACACCGCGCGCAGCGCCGGCAGAGCGGCGACCACGTCGCCGTCGATGCGGTCGGCGGCGTTGGCCAGCACGCCGGCCTTGCCCGCCAGGCGCGCCTTCAGCGCGGCGGCGTCGAGCACCGCGTCCTGCTGGTTGTCGTCGACATCGAAATACTGCGCCAGGTGCGCGATGACTTCGGGATAGATGGCGCGGGTGACCAGGACAGACGGCTTCATGGCATCACACTCGGAAGAAAAGGAAGGTCATGATGACGAACAGCGGCATCAGGAAGATGCCCGAATACAGCATGTAGCCGAAGAAGCTCGGCATGCGCACGCCGCGGTTCTCGGCAATGGCCTTGACCATCAGGTTGGGGGCATTGCCGATATAGGTATTGGCGCCCATGAACACGGCCCCGGCCGAGATCGCGGCCAGGGTCGAGGCATCGCGCGTCATCAGCGTGGCCGCGTCGCCGCCGGCGGTGTTGAAGAACACCAGGTAGGTCGGCGCGTTGTCCAGGAACGACGACAGCAGGCCGGTGGCCCAGAAGTACATGCTGTCGACCGGCTGGCCGTTGCTGTCGCTGACCGCGCGGATCACGCCGGAAAAGGCGCCGTCGGTGCCGGCCTTGAGCATGGCGATGACCGGGATGATGGTCAGGAAGATGCCGGCAAAGAGCTTGCCGACCTCCAGGATCGGCTCCCAGTTGAATTCATTGCCGGTGCGCGCCGTCTGCGGCGTCACCAGCAGCGACACCACCGCCACCACCACCAGCAGCGCATCGCGTACCGCGGCCTGCAGCGGCACCTCGGTGCCCAGGACATCGAACGAAATGCCCGGCTGCCACAGCCCGCTCATCAGCACCAGGCCGATCACGGCCAGCAGCAGCACGAAGTTGAACTTGCCCTCGATGGCGATGCCGCCCGAGTCCGGCGTGGGGTCGCTGCGCGGCGGCAGTTCCTCTTCCTTGTTCCGGTAGTAGTGACGGTCGAGCAGGTAGAACAGCCCCAGCAGCACCACGCAGATAAAGACCGTCTCCGGAAAGATGTTGCGCATGGTCCAGAAGAAGTCCACGCCTTTCAGGAAGCCCAGGAACAGCGGCGGATCGCCCAGCGGCGTCAGCGAGCCGCCGGCATTGGCCACCAGGAAGATAAAGAACACCACCACGTGCGCCACGTGGCGGCGGTTGTCATTGGCGCGCAGCAGCGGCCGGATCAGCAGCATGGCCGCGCCGGTGGTGCCCATGAAGCTGGCCAGCAGCGTGCCCAGCGCCAGGATGCCGGTATTGAGCCCGGGCGTGCCGTGCAGGTTGCCGCGCACGCAGATGCCGCCGGCCACGATATACAGCGAGGCGATCAGAACGATGAACGGGATGTACTCGGCCAGCAGCGCGTGCACCGCGCTGGCCGCGGCCGCATGCGTGCCGAACGCTGCCGCGAACGGCAGCAGGAACAGCAGCCCCCAGCCCGCGGCGATCTTGCCGTAGTGGTGGTGCCAGAACTTGGGTGCAACCAGCGGCCACACCGCGATCGACAGCAGGATGCCGGCGAACGGCAGCCCCCACAGCGAGGACAGCGACGCCCCGTCAAGGTCCGCGGCACGGCCGACGGCGGGAAAGGCGGCCAGCACGGCCAGCAGCGGCAACAGCACGGAGGCACGTCGCATCAGGCAGGATCTCCTCGGGAATGCAGCATTCATTGGCGCACCGCCGGCACGAAGCCGCGGCACGCAGGCAAGCCTGCAAGTGTAATTCAAGCACCTCTTGCCCCGGAGCTTCCGGCATGGGTGGTGCATCGCATTCCGTGCGGCAAAAGCCGCGGGTTCAGGCCTCGTCGACCAGGATCACATGCACGCGGTACGGGCCATGGGCGCCGAGCACGATGGTCTGCTCGATATCGCCCGTGCGCGAAGGCCCGCTGATGATATTGGTGGCGCGCGGCAGTTCGCCGCGCTCGCTGCGTACCAGCGCAAAGGCGTCTTCCAGGCCGGCGACGATGCGCGAGCGCGGCACCACCGCCAAGTGGGTCTCGGGCAGCAGCGCGGCCGAGGCAAAGGTGGCCGGGCCCGACAGCAGCATCAGCGAGCCGGTCTCGGCAATCGCGCAGAAGCAGCCGGTGATGCCGACCAGGTCGCCATGATCGTGGTCGGCCTCGACCTCGCGCACCGGCGGTCGGCATTCCACCGCCAGCCCCGCGGCCTGCCACGGCAGCGGGCCCAGCGCATCCCAGGCCACGGCACGGTGGACCAGGTTCAGGCTGTCGAGAAAGCGCGCGGTGGCGGCGGGCACCTCGTCCATCCTCGCCACGCGGTCGACGGTCGAGGCCATGCGCTGGGCCTGCGTCAGGAAGGCCTCGGCCAGGTCGGCGGCCACCGCCGGGCGCGGGCCCTGCGGGTGGCGCGCCAGGTAGTCGGCCACGGCCTCGCGCTCGCCCGCGCTCGGCCGGGTCGGCCTGCCCTGGGCAGCACGGATGCGGGCAAAGATGCGGTCGCGGGCGTCGTTGGTTTCCATAAGGCCTGGCTGGAGAAGCGCAAAGCGCGGCGAACGCGCGATGCGCCGATTATAGTGGCGCCCGCCGCATGCAGAGCATGCGATGGCCGGCGCAAGGTGTTGAATTTTGCTACGCCGCGGGCTGAACCGAGTACACCTGGCGCAGGTAGGACAGGTAGCCGGGATCGTCGCACATGGTCTTTTCCGGCGTGTCCGACAGCTTGGCCACCGGCTGCCCGTTGCAGCGCACCATCTTGATCACGATCTGCAGCGGGGTATAGCCAAGGTCGTTGGTCAGGTTGGTGCCGACGCCAAAGGCCAGCCGGCAGCGGCCATGGAAGCGCTCGTACAGCTCGATCACGCGCGGGATGTCGAGGCTGTCGCTGAAGATCAGCGTCTTGGTGCGCGGGTCGACGCGGTTGGCGGCATAGTGGGCGACCATGCGCTCGCCCCACAGCATCGGGTCGCCGGAATCATGGCGCACGCCGTCGAAGAGCTTGCAGAAATACAGGTCGAAGTCGCGCAGGAAGGCATCGAAGCCGTAGGTATCCGACAGCGCGATGCCCAGGTCGCCGCGGTACTCGCGCGCCCAGCGCTCCAGCGCGTACACCTGCGAATCGCGCAGCCGCGGGCCCAGTGCCTGGCAGGCCTGCAGGTATTCATGCGCCATCGTGCCCAGCGGCACCATATTGTGCAGGCGGGCAAAGTGGACGTTGCTGGTGCCGGCCAGCTGCGGCCCGAGCAGGCGCCGCATGGTCAGCAGCACCTCTTCCTGCCATTCGCGCGAAAAGCGCCGGCGCGTGCCGTAGTCAGCGATCACGCAATCGGCCAGCTCGGGCGTCTTCAGCAAGGCCAGCTTGTGGTCCAGCCGGCGGCGGCCTTCGGCCTGGTCGGGCCTGGGCTGGGTGCGGCGGAAATAGACCTCGTTGACGATCGCCAGGACCGGCACTTCGAACAGGATGGTATGCAGCCACGGGCCGATGATCGAGATCTCGATCTCGCCGTTGCCCTGCGGGGACGGCCGCACCGAGACATATTTCTCGTTCAGGTGGAACAGGCCGAGGAAGTCGACGAAATCGCTCTTGATAAAGCGCAGGCCGCGCAGGTAGGCGAGCTCGTCGTCGGTGAAGCGCAACTGGCACAGGTGTGCCACCTCGGCGCGGATCTCATCGATATAGGGCGTCAGATCGACGCCCGCGTTGCGGCACTTGAAGCGGTATTCCACTTGCGCCTGCGGGAACTGATGCAGCACCACCTGCATCATCGTGAATTTGTACAGGTCGGTGTCGAGCAGGGACGGGATGATCATAGCGGGCCAGACGGCGATGCCGGGTCAGTACGTCATGCTAACCGAAGTCTGGCCGCACCCGGCCACTCTTGCCGCTCAACCACCATCGAGGAAGGGCTGTGGCTGCCGCGGCGCCTCCCTGCCCCTGGCCCTGCCCTGCAGGCACCACAACTGGCGGCCGTCGGTACCGGGGCACGACACCAGCGTGGCGGCGGCGCGCGGCACCCGCTGCGGCAGCGGCTCGGCAAAGGCGCCGTCGCCGGCCATGATGCGCTCGGTGTAGACCAGGGTCCCGGCGCGCTCGAAGCGCAGCACCTGCACCCGGTCGTCCGGCTGCGGCTGCAGTTGCGGCCCGCACGGCATCAGGCCGGCCCGGCCGCAATGGGCAATGGCATCGCCCGCGGGCGAATCGGTCACGCTGAAGTGGTCCCAGTCGAACGCGGTCAGCGCCGGCAGCGCGACCGGCGCATCGGTACGCGCGCGCCACGCCACCAGGCGCGACACCACGCTGTCGGCCATTCCCGGCGACTGGGCCAGGGTCTGGGCGGCAACCGACCCGATCGGCGCCAGAAATGCCGTCAGCAGCACAGCAATGGGGGCGAAGATCCGGCGCATCGCGGCATGGTGCCGCAGGCTGGCAAGGCAAGGCTGGCGTGGCATACGGGTCTCCCGGCACGGATGCAAGTGACTGCTGGCGGCCTCATCATGCCCGCTGGCGGGCCGACGTGCCAGCTGGCCGCCATGCGTTAAATCAAAAGTACATAAAGAAATAAGAAAACTATCTGATCCGGCTATATAGACCCGCTATTCTTGCCAGAAGCCTCGGCTACAATATCGCTTTCCGAAAGGCCTCGGCCGGCGCTCGCCCAGCCCATGCTGCCATGCGGCACCATGCGGTGGATGCGGCGTCCGCCGGCAAGAAGCGGCCCCACAGTTTCCCATTAAAAGCCGACCTGTTTTCCTGGAACCGAAATGACTCACGTTGTCACCGAATCCTGCATCCGTTGCCGCTACACAGACTGCGTTGACGTGTGTCCGGTCGATTGTTTCCGCGAAGGCCCCAACTTCCTGGCTATCGACCCGGATGAGTGCATCGACTGCGCCGTGTGCGTGGCCGAATGCCCGGTGAACGCCATTTACGCCGAGGAAGACGTGCCGGGCGACCAGCAGCAGTTCATCGACCTGAACGCCGAGCTGGCCCGCAACTGGCCCTCCATCACCAAGACCAAGGCCCCGCTGGCCGAGGCCGAGGAGTGGAAGGACGCCACTGACAAGCTGCAGTACCTGCAGCGCTGACAGAACAAGAAAGCCATCCCCACGCGCTTTCCGCAACACCGGGCACAAGCGGCCCACGCAAACGTATCAGGACGAATATGGACTTGAGCATTCCAAATCCCGTCGCCGACACGACCAAGCAGGTCGACGGCGGCAGCCCTGCAGGCGGCCAGCCGCAGGAGATCGATGCGCTGATCGTCGGTGCCGGCCCGGTGGGCCTGTTCCAGGTCTTTGAACTGGGCCTGCTCGAAATCAAGGCACATGTCATCGATTCCCTGAAGGTGGTCGGCGGCCAGTGCGTGGAGCTCTATCCGGACAAGCCCATCTACGACATCCCGGCGGTGCCCATCTGCACCGGCCAGGAACTGACCGACAACCTGCTCAAGCAGATCGAGCCGTTCGAGCCCACCTTCCACCTGGGCCAGGAAGTCGCCGTCGTGGAGCGCCGCGAAGACGGCCGCTTCTTCGTCGAGACCTCGCTCGGAACCCGCTTCATCACCAAGACCATCTTTATCGCCGCGGGCGTGGGTTCGTTCCAGCCACGCACGCTGAAGGTCGAGGGCATCGACAAGTTCGACGGCAAGCAGCTGTTCTACCGCGTCAAGGACCCGAGCCGCTTCCATGGCCGCAACCTGGTGATCATCGGCGGCGGTGACTCGGCGCTGGACTGGACGCTGGACCTGGTCGGCAAGGCCGAGTCGGTGGTGATGATCCACCGCCGCGACGGCTTCCGCGCCGCGCCGGCCTCGGTCGCCAAGATGAAGGAACTATGCGAACAGATGGAAATGCAGTTCCTGGTCGGCCAGGTCGGCGGCTATGAAGAGAAGGACGGCGTGCTCACCGAGATCAAGGTGACGGGCGCCGACGGCGTGACCCGCCGCCTGCCGGTGGATGACCTGCTGGTGTTCTTCGGCCTGTCGCCCAAGCTCGGCCCGATCGCCGAATGGGGCCTGGACCTGGAGCGCAAGCAGATCAAGGTGGACACCGAGAAGTTCGAGACCAATATCCCGGGCATCTTCGCTGTGGGCGACATCAACACCTACCCCGGCAAGAAGAAGCTGATCCTGTCGGGCTTCCACGAGGCCGCGCTGGCCGCGTTCGGTGCCGCGCCGTATATCTTCCCCGAGAAGAAAATCCACATGCAGTACACCACCACCTCGCCGAAGCTGCACAAGATCCTCGGCGTGGATTCGCCGGTGTTCGACTGAGCCGAGCGAGTGCCGCAGAAAAAAACCGCCGCGAGGCGGTTTTTTTCTGGCACAAACCCAAAACCGTAGCTATAATGCGGCCTCGCTGTTCGACACGGCGGCACGAAGCCGGCAGAGATGCCCTTCGCACCGTACGGCAGGCAGCAAGCCGGAAGCTTCCAGAGACCTTCTGACAAGAACAAAATGTCGAAAAGGTGTTGACGAAGAAAAGAGAAACTGGCTATAATCTCTTTCTCAGCTGTTCCCCGATAGCTCAGTCGGTAGAGCGACGGACTGTTAATCCGCAGGTCCCTGGTTCGAGCCCAGGTCGGGGAGCCAACCGATACGGAAGCCCGGTGCAAACGCACCGGGCTTTTTCGTTTTGGGCTTCGGTTCGCGCAACGCGCTTCGATCTTGTCCTCCCTCGACAGCCGTCACGACAGCCTGCGGGCCGCCGCAACGCCTGCCCTCTCCCATTTATCCCTGCAGCGAACCGCCAGCGGCCTTCAGCGCCACGACAATGGCGTCGGCATTGGCCTCGATCCGATGCAGCGGCCCCGCCACGGACATGCCATAGGTCACGCCCCCAATGGCCACCGGGATGGCGATCGCGCCGAGGTCAGGAAACGACTCGCCAAAGTTCGGATACCAGCCTTGCGCCTGCCATTGCTGCATGGCGGCTTCGAAAACGCGCAGCGAGTCCACCGTGCGCCCCGTGCGCGAGGCAAACGACACGCCAGCCAGCAGTTCGGCGCGGCTGTCCGCCGGCATCGTGCCAAGGATGGCGCGGCCGATCGAGTTCACGTGCGCATCGCGCAGCTCGCCCGGCGCGGCGATATAGCGCACCGGATTGCCGGACTCCCGCACCTCCAGGTACAGCACGCGGCCGTCATCCTGGAGCTTGCCGAAGATCACGGTTTCGCCGGTGGTGTCGCGCAGCGATTCCAGCACCGGCTGCACGCGTTCGAGCAGCGGGTCGTTGCGGGCGATGCGCTGGGCAATGTCGAGCAGACGGCGCGTCGGGTAGTAGCCCTGGCGGCGGCCGGTCTCGTACAGGTAGCCGAGCGAGGCCAGCGTGCGGATCAGCCCCAGGCAGCTCGACATCGGCGCGCCCAGCAGCCTGGCCAGCTCGGTCAGCGTCAGCGAGCGCCCTTCGCGCGCATAGATCTCCATGATCTCGATCACGCGCAGCGCGGTCTTGACGCTGGCGTGACCCGATTTTTCTGCCGGTTCGTGTTCTGCCATCGTTGGCTTCCTCGACTTCAATATCTGTTGGCCGGGATTGTACGCGGCGGAGTCGGCCGGCAAGGGTGTCAGCCGCCCTCCGCGCCGCCTGGCCCGGGCAACGCCTGCGGCCAGCTGCGGATATTGCCGGGCGTGCGCGAGAAGCGTGTCGGGATGCCCACGCCACGCAGCCGGCCTTCGCTGGGATGGTCGTATTCGAACATCATGCCGGTGGCGCGCAGGTGCGGGTCGGCGGCCAGGCTGTCGAAATGCGGCACTTCGCTGTGCGGGATATCGGCATCACGCAGCAGGTCCAGCCATTCGGCCGTGGTGCGCTGCGCGACGATCTCGGCCAGCGTGGCGTAGAGCGCGTCGATATTGGCGCTGCGCGCGGCCGGTGTGGCATAGCGCCGATCCTGCGCCAGCTCCGCATGGCCTGACACATCGAAAAAACGCAGCCATTGGGCGCTGGTATAGGGCAGCAGCGCAATATGTCCGTCGCGCGTGCGATAGGGCTTGCGGTGCGCCGACATCACGCGCGGATAGCCGGCCTGCCCGAGCGATGGGACAAAGGTCTGTCCGGCCAGCTGCTCCGCGGCCAGGAAAGACACCAGCGTCTCGAACATCGGCACCTCGATGGCCTGGCCCTGGCCGGAACGCTCGCGCTCGTACAGCGCCATCGGGATCGCGTAGGCCACGGTCAGCCCGGCCACCTTGTCGGCCAGGATGGTGTTGACGTACTGCGGGCCTTCGTTCGAGTTCGCACCCTGGAACTGCGCCATGCCGCTGCGCGCCTGGATGATGTCGTCGAAGGCCGGCGCGCCTGCGTAGGGCCCCTCCTCCGAATAGCCATAAGCGCCGCAGTAGATCAGCCGCGGATGGTCCGCGCGCAGCGACGCATAGTCCAGCCCAAGCTTGCGCAGCGACTGCGGCCGCACGTTGGAGACAAAGACATCGGCCGTGGCGATCAGGGCTTTCAGCGCGGCGAGGTCATCGGGCTGCTTCACGTCCAGCACCACGAACTGCTTGTTGCGGTTCAGGTTCAGGAAGCTGGCGCCCATGGCCGCGTGCCGCGCCGGCTCGGCGTGGCGGAACACATCGCCGGCGGGCGGCTCGACCTTGATGACTTCGGCGCCCATGTCGCCGAGGATCTGGGTGGCATACGGGCCCATCGCGACCGAGGTCATGTCGATCACGCGGATGCCGGCCAGCGGCCCGGTGGCCGCGCTTGCCTGCGCTTGCTCGTTTGGCATCGTCGCTCCCGCTCAGTACGACTTGGGCAAACCCAGCACGCGCTCGGCGATAAAGCACATGATCAGCTGCGGGCTGACCGGCGCGATGCGCGGAATATAGGACTCGCGCAGCAGCCGCTCGACGCGGTACTCGCGCGAGTAGCCCATGCCGCCCAGCGTCAGGATCGCGGTCTGGCACGCGTTATGGCCAGCCTCGGCGGCGAGGTACTTCGCCGTGTTGGCCTCGGCGCCGCAGGACTGGCCGGCGTCATAGCGCGCCGCGGCCTTGAGCATCATCAGGTTGGCCGACTCCAGCTGCATCCAGGCCTGCGCCAGCGGATGCTGCACGCCCTGGTTCATGCCGATGGGACGGCCGAACACCACGCGCTCCTTGGCGTACTGCGTGGCGATGGCCAGCGCCGCGCGGCCCAGGCCGATGGCCTCGGCAGCGATCAGGATGCGTTCCGGGTTCAGTCCGTGCAGGATGTATTCGAAGCCCCTGCCCTCTTCGCCGATGCGGTCTTCCTCCGGGATGAACAGGTCGTCGATAAACAGCATGTTGGTATCGACGGCGGCGCGGCCCATCTTGTCGATCTCGCGAATCTCGATCTTGCTGCGGTCGACTTTGGTGTAGAACAGCGACAGCCCTTCGGTCGACTTCTTCACCGACTCCAGCGGCGTGGTGCGCGCCAGCAGCAGCATGCGGTCGGCCACCTGCGCGGTCGAGATCCAGATCTTGCGCCCGCTCACCGAATAGCCGCCCGGCACCTTGCGCGCAAAGGTCTTGAGCTTGGTGGTGTCCAGGCCCGCGTCGGGCTCTGTCACGCCGAAGCAGGCCTTCTCCTGGCCGGCGATCAGCGGCGGCAGGAAGCGGCCCTTCTGCTCGTCGGTGCCGAACACCACCACCGGGTTCAGGCCGAACACATTCATATGCACCGCCGAAGCGCCGGTCATGCCAGCGCCCGACTGCGAGATGGTCTGCATCACCAGCGCCGCCTCCAGGATGCCCAGGCCCGCGCCGCCGAAGGCCTCGGGCATCGCCACGCCCAGCCACCCGCCCTCGCACAGCGTCTTGTAGAACTCGTGCGGATAGGTGCCGGACTTGTCCAGGCGGTCCCAGTATTCCATGTCGAACTGCGTGCAGACCTGCTGCACGGCCTCGACGATGGATGCCTGTTCTTCGGAGAGGTCGAAATTCATAGCGTTACCTGCCTGATGTCGTTGTCTTGTTGGTTGCCTGATGGTTGCCCGAAGAGCGCCTATTCCGGCTGGATGCCAGCGTCTTTCACCAGCCGCGACCACTTCTGCAGCTCGGCCACGACAAACTGGCTGAGCTCGGCCGGCGTGCTGCCGAACGGCTCGAAGCCCAGCGCGTGGAACTGCGGCGCATGCTGCTTGCTGGTGGCGATGGCAACCAGCTCACGATTGAGCCGCTGCACCACCGGCGCCGGCACCCCGGCCGGCGCGAACACGCCGTTCCATGAGGTCACGTCGAAACCCTTCAGCTCCGGCACGCTCGCCAGCGGCGGCAGGTCGGGCAGCAGCGCGCTGCGCTGCGCGGTGGTCACCGCCAGCGCGCGCAGCTTGCCGGCGCGCACGTTGGCGATGCCCGCGGCAAAGTCGACGAACATCGCCTGCACCTGGCCACCCATCACATCGGTCATCGCCGGCGGCGTGCTCTTGTATGGCACGTGCAGCATGTTCAGGCCGGCCATCTTCGACAGCGTGGCGCCCGAGACGATGCCGGTGCTGTTGCCGCTGGCATAGCTCAGGCCCGGATGCGCCTTGGCATAGTCGATGAACTCACGCAGCGTCTTCACCGGCAGCGCCGGATTGACCACCAGCATGAACGGCAGGTTGCCCATGCGCGAGACCGGCGTGAAATCCTTGACCGGGTCATAGCGCAGCTGCTTCATCAGCGACGGGTTGGCCGAATGCGTGGTGTTGGTGGTCATGAACAGCGTGTAGCCATCGGCCGGGGCCTTGGCCACGAACTCGGCGGCAATGGTGCCGTTGGCGCCGGGCTTGTTATCCACCACCACCGGCTGCTGCAGCGCCTCGCCCAGGTATTTGGCGGTCAGGCGGGCCACGGCATCGGTGCCGCTGCCGGCAGCGAACGGCACCACCAGGCGCAGCGGCCTGGACGGGAATTCATCGGCCGACAGCGCCGGGGTGGCGGCCAGCGCCGCGGTGCACCCGAGCACCAGGCTGGCAAAGGCATTCCTGAAGGACTTCACGGTGGTTGTCTCCTGTAGTTGTTCAATCCCTTGCCGTGACCAGCCGCGTCTTATGCGGGCCGTATCACGCGCTCGGGGGATTCCCCATATGGCGGGGAATAGATGACCAGAATTTTGGCCGGCTCGTCGCTGACCACGGTGAACACATGCATCTGGTCCGGCGGGAAGAAGCAGCAGTCGCCAGGGCCCAGTTCCTTGCGCTGGCCGCCGACCTCGGCCACGGCGCGGCCTTCGAGCACGTAGCAGACCTGCTCGATGCCGGGATGCGCATGCGGCAGCGCGCCCTTGCCCTTCTCGATGGTGCCGTGGATCACTTCCAGGTGCCGCGATCCGACGGTCTCGGGGCCGATCAGCCGGCGGTTGAGGGTGCCGACATGGTTGGCGGGGTGGTAGCCCTCGACCTCGTCGGTCGAGATGAAATAGACGGGTTGGTCCTGCATGCGGCGCTCCTGCCTGAATTCATATTTATGAATAATAGTTTATCTACTTGAATTTACGCGTCAAATGATTTCGACGTCGTTGCGGGTTTACCGGGAGTGAATGCGAGGGGCGAGCGCCATCCTCACGCGGCGCGTGATCGGCAAAAAAGTGCTTCTTTGAGTTACCCGGCGATCAGCCGGCGAAGCGGTAGCCCACCCCAATCTCGGTCAGCAGGTAGGCAGGCTGGGCCGGGTCGGCTTCCAGCTTGTGCCGCAGGTGCCCCATGTAGACGCGCAGGTACTGGCTGCTGTCGGCATGCGCCGGCCCCCACACCTCGCGCAGCAGTTCGCGGTGGGTCATGACCTTGCCGCGATGCGCCAGCAGCACGGCCAGCAGCCGGAACTCGATCGGCGTCAGGTGCACCGGCACCCCCGCGCGCGTGATCTGGCGGTTGGCCAGGTCCACGGCGATCTCGCCGAACGCCACCTGCGCCCGCCCCTGCGCGCCGGCACGCACATGGCGGCGCAGCAGCACGCGCAGGCGCGCCACCAGCTCGCCCACGCCGAAGGGCTTGGTCAGGTAGTCGTCGGCGCCGGCGTCGAGCGCGCGGATCTTCTCGGCCTCGCCGGTGCGCGCCGACAGCACCAGCACCGGCACTTCGGTCCAGGTGCGCAGGTCGCCGATCATCGATACGCCGTCGCCATCCGGCAGCCCCAGGTCCAGGATCACCAGGTCCGGCTGGCGCGTGCCGGCCTCGATCAGTCCGCGCTGCAGCGACTCGGCCTCGTGCACGGTGCAGCCCTCGTCCTGCAGCGCCGCGCGCACGAAGCGGCGGATATGGGGCTCGTCTTCCACCAGCAGCACCGTGGGCGAAAACTCGAATGGCATGACGCGTCGGATCCTTGAAAGGTTGTCGGTTTCAGGCCGGCAAGCCGGCCGCTTCCGGTTCCAGCACTGGAGGGTTGCCGCGCGGCAGCGTGACCACGAAGCGCGCGCCGGTGCCTTCGCCCTGCGCCCGAGCATGCACCGGCTCGACGCGGATGCTGCCGCCGTGCGCCTGCACGATGGCCTCGCACACGGCCAGCCCCAGGCCCACCCCGCTGGTGGCGGACTCGCGCTCGCCGCGGGTGAATTTCTCGAACACCTTCCGCGCCATCGCCGCCGGCACGCCGGGGCCGTCGTCCTCGACGACCAGGTGCACGGCGTCATCGGAGAGCTCGCCGCGCACGCGGATCTCGGTGCCCGGCGCGGTGTACTTGGCCGCATTCTCCAGCAGGTTGCACAGCACGCGCTCCATCAGCACGCCATCGCATGCCACCAGCGGCAGCGCCGACAGGTCGGCCACCACCACGCGGTGCCGCGCCAGCGCATCGCGCAGCGACGCCAGCGCCGCGCCGGCCAGTTCTTCGAACGACTGCCATTCCTTGCGCAGCGCCACACTGCGGCTTTGCAGCCGCGCCATGTCGAGCAGGTTGGCCACCATCGCGTGCATGCGGCGCGCCTGGTCGCGCATGGCGCCGACGGTCTCGGCCACCTCCGGCGCCAGCGGCATCGTGCCGCGCTGCAGGGTCTCGGCCATGCCGATCAGGCTGGTCAGCGGCGTGCGCAGGTCATGCGACACCGCGGCCAGCAGCGAGCTGCGCAGGCGCTCGGACTCCATCGTCAGCAGCGCCTGCTGCGCCACCTCGACATAGTGCAGCCGCTCGATCGCAATCGCGATCAGCGTGGCAAAGACATCGGCCTGGCGCCGCAGCGCGGGCTGCGCAAACGCGCGCCAGGCGCGCGGCTCCACCGCCAGTACGCCGCGCACCTGCATCGGCGCCTTCAGCGGCAGGTACAGCACCGTGCCGGAAGGCAGCGTGTCGGTGCCGGTGCCGGCCGGCTGGCCGTGGTTGAAGACCCATTGCGCCAACACGTGGTCGACGGCATCGCTCTGTGCCGCACGGCCGGCCTCGGGATCCGTGGCCGCGGGCAGCAGCCGGCCGTCCGCGCCGACCAGGAAAAACGCGGCACGCGCATCGAACGCCGCGCGCAGGAAGCGGCTGCCGATGCCGACGATCTGCGCGTCGGTCAGCGCCGCCGACAGCTCGCGCGCCAGCTCGTACAGCGTGCGCGCATCGGTCTCGCGCTGCACCGATACCTGGGCCTGCTCGCGCAGGCCGGCCGTCAGTTGGCCGATCACCAGCCCGACTGCCAGCATCACCAGGAAGGTCACGAGGTATTGCACGTCGCTGACCGCAAACGACAGCTGCGGCGGCACGAAGAAGAAATCAAACGCCCCCACCGCCACCAGCGAGGCGAACGCCCCTGCCGCGCGTCCGTGGCGCAGCGCCACGCCGGCCACCGCCAGCAGGAACAGCATGGCGATATTGACCAGGTCGAACCAAGGCCGCGCCAGCGCCGACAGCGCGGTGGCGCCGGCGCACCAGGCCACCGCCCACAGCAGGCCCGGCCACTGCGCAGGCGCGGCTTCTGCCCGCGGCGGCTCGGTGCCGGGCAGCATGGGCGCATCACCGGAGGTGTCCTGCCGGACGCTGTCGGCCGCCACGCGGATCACGTCGATCTCGGGACACGCCGCAGCCAGCGCATCGGCAAAACTGGTGCGCCCGAACAGCCACGCGCGCGCGCCCAGCCATGGCGCCAGCGCGCGCGCCATCAGCGCGTGCATGCGGCCGGACAATGAAGCCCCGCCATCGGCCCAGCGCGCCGGCGTGCGGCCGATCAATACCTTGGTCAGGTTGTGCCGCCGCACATAGCCGGCCACCGCCGCCACCATGTCGCTGCCGGCCAGCGTTTCGGTACGCGCGCCCAGCGCCTCGGCCAGCCGCATGGCCTGGTCGAGCTGCTCGCGCTGGGCGTCGGGCACGGGTGCCAGGCGCGGCACCGACACCGTCACCACATGGCAGTCGCAATCGAGCTGCCCGGCCAGCCGGCGCGCGCTGCGCACCACCTGCGCGGCATCGCTGCCGTGGCCGACGCAGGCCAGCACCGCTTCACGCGTGCGCCAGACCGGTTCGATCGAGGCTTCCTGCCGGTAGGCGCGCACGTCGTCGTCGACGCGGTCGGCAGTGCGGCGCAGCGCCAGCTCGCGCAGCGCAATCAGGTTGCCCTTGCGGAAGAAATGCTGCACGGCATGGCGGGCCTGCTCGGGCACGTACACGCGCCCTTCGCGCAGGCGGCACAGCAGCTCGTCGGCGGGCAGGTCGACCAGCACCACCTCGCCGGCATCGTCGAAGACCGCGTCGGGCACGGTCTCGCGCACGCGGAGGCCGGTGATGCCGGCCACCGCCTGGTTCAGGCTGTCCAGGTGCTGGACGTTGACCGTGGTCCAGACATCGATGCCGGCCGACAGCAGCTCGGCGATGTCCTGCCAGCGCTTGGGGTGGCGGCTGCCGGGCGCGTTGCTGTGCGCCAGCTCATCCACCAGGATCAGCGCGGGGCGGTGCGCGAGGGCGGCATCGAGATCGAATTCCTGCAGCGTGCGGCCGCGGTAGTCGACGCGGCGCAGCGGCACGCGCTCGATGCCTTCGGCCAGTGCCTCGGTCTCGGCGCGGCCATGGGTTTCGACCACGCCCACCACCACGTCGCCGCCCTGCTCGCGCAGCGCGCGCGCCGCCGCCAGCATGGCGAAGGTCTTGCCGACGCCGGCCGAAGCGCCGAAATAAATGCGCAGGCGCCCGCGCGCGGCGCGTGCGCCGGCCGCCTGCATGCGCTGCAGCAGGTGGTCGGGGTCGGGGCGGGGATCGTCGGGTTGGCGCGGCTCAGGCATGGTGGGCGCGCTTGCCTCGCAGCGGCGGGGGCGCAGCCAGATTGTGCCACGCAGGCGCCGGCCTAAAGTGCGCCAAGGCAGACTAATAGCGATTTCCGATGATACGCCCCGCGCGCGCATTGCACTACATTCTTGACAGTGCAGTCGTATACATGCCATAGTTACGGGCGTATAGCATTCATGGAAACCGGTACTGTCAGGCTCCAGTTGTATAGGACCTGGCGCTATCACCCCTGACACTGGTTGCACGGACTGAAACGTCCACATCTTTCAGGTTCGCGGGGGCGCACCAGGGCATTAGCCCGGCGTGCAATACCAGTCGCTCCGGCGACCGCAGTTTCCCCCCGTGTGAACCAGCCGCTCCTTGCGGCAATCCCCTAAAGGACTGAATTGACTAAGATCGTCTTGAAACCCGGTGAGCCCGTTGAAGTTGCAATGCGGCGCTTCCGTCGCGCCATTCTGCAGACTGGCCTGATCGTTGAACTCAAGAGCCGCACCGCTTACGAGAAGCCGACGACCGAGCGCAAGCGCAAGAAGAAGGCCGCCGAAGCACGTCTGCGCAAGCGCCTGCGCATGCAGATGCTGCCGAAGAAGATGTACTGATCCGGTACGCTTCGCCGCCTGGCACCGCCGGGCATAAAAAACCGCCAGTTCGCTGGCGGTTTTTTTATGCCTCGCGCGCAGGCCAGCCCCCGCTGCGCCTTGCCGCCGCGGCTTTTGCTGCACTGCGCCACCTGAGCATTGCGCCGATGACCGGCATAATGGCGGATATTGCGCCCGTGCGGCGCCACACCGGACCCTGCCTTGACTGCCATCCTAGAGTTGCGCAAGGTGCGCAAGCAATACGGCGACACGGTCGTGGTCGACGACCTCGATCTCCAGGTATTTCGCGGCCAGTGCTTCGGCCTGCTGGGCCCCAACGGCGCCGGCAAGACCACCACGCTGCGCCTGCTGCTGGGCCTGACCACGCCCATGGCCGGCACGCTCACGCTGTGCGGTGAGCCCATCCCCGAGCGCGCGCCGCAGGCGCGCATGCGCGTGGGCGTGGTGCCGCAGTTCGACAACCTCGACCCGGATTTCTCGGTGATCGAGAACCTGCGCATCTTCGGGCGCTACTTCGGGCTGTCGTCGGCCGAGATCGAACGGCGCGTGCCGATGCTGCTGGAATTCGCCCGGCTGGAAAACCGCGCCGATGCCCAGGTGCGCGACCTCTCCGGCGGCATGCGCCGGCGCCTGACCGTGGCGCGCGCACTGATCAACGACCCCGACCTGCTGGTGATGGACGAGCCCACCACCGGCCTGGACCCGCAGGCGCGCCACCTGATCTGGGAGCGCCTGAAGTCGCTGATGGCCAGCGGCAAGACCATCCTGCTGACCACGCACTTCATGGAAGAGGCCGAGCGGCTGTGCAACTACCTGTGCGTGATCGACGGCGGGCGCAAGATTGCCGAAGGCAAGCCGCACGAGCTGATCGACAGCCAGATCGGCTGCGACGTGGTCGAGGTCTATGGCGATGAACTGGACACGCTGCGCGGCAGCCTGACGCCGCTGGCGCAACGTACTGAAATGAGCGGCGAGACGCTGTTCTGCTATGTGCGCGAACCCGCCCCGCTGCTGGCGGCACTGCACGGCAGGAACGGCGTGCGCTACCTGCACCGCCCGGCCAACCTGGAGGACGTGTTCCTCAAGCTGACCGGCCGCGAGATGCGGGACTGAACCGAGGGACTGACATGAGCGAACAGGATCCCCGCGCGGATACCACCACTGCCCCCGCGGCCGCCGGCGGCCACGCCGCCGCGACGCCGCGCCAGCGCTATCCGCAGCCGCTGCTGCCGCGCAACCTGCGCAACTGGATGATGGTCTGGTACCGCAACTACATGGTGTGGAAGAAGCTGGCCATCCCGTCGATGATCGGCAACCTCGCCGACCCGATGATCTACCTGTTCGGCCTCGGCCTCGGGCTGGGGCTGATGGTGGGCCAGGTCGACGGCGTGTCGTATATCGCCTTCCTGGCCGCCGGCACCACCGCATCCAGCGTGATGATGTCGGCCAGCTTCGAGTCGATGTATTCCGCGTTCTCGCGCATGCACGTGCAGCGCACCTGGGAGGCGATCATGCATGCCCCGCTGACGCTGGGCGACGTGGTGCTGGGCGAGATTGCGTGGGCGGCCAGCAAGGCGGTGCTGTCCGGGCTGGCCATCATGCTGGTGGCGGGCGCGCTCGGCTATGCGCAGATGCCCGGCGCGCTGCTGGCGCTGCCGGTGATCGTGCTGGCCGGCATTGCCTTTGCGGCGCTGGCGATGATCGTCACCGCGCTGGCGCCCAGCTACGATTTCTTCATGTTCTACCAGACCCTGGTGATGACGCCGATGCTGCTGCTGTCGGGCGTGTTCTTCCCGCTGGAACAGTTGCCCGAAGGCGTGCAGGCAGCCACCAAGGTACTGCCGCTGGCTCATGCGGTGGCGCTGATCCGGCCGCTGATGCTGGGCCGTCCGTCGGAGGATGTCGGCCTGCACCTGGCGGTACTGGGCGCCTATGCAGTGGTGGCGCTGGTAGTGTGCCTGGTGCTGCTGCGCCGCCGGCTGCTGCGCTAAGGCTGCCGCATGCCGGGCCCTCAGGCGCTGCCCACCAGCTTGAGCCCGGCAATCCCGCACACGATCAGGCCGATGCAGGCCAGCCGCGCCGCGGTGGCGGGCTCATTGAAGAGTATGATGCCGAGGATCGCGGTGCCGACCGCGCCAATCCCGGTCCAGACCGCATAGCCGGTCCCGACCGGGATATGCCGCAGCGCCAGCGCCAGCAGCACCACGCTGATGGCCATGCCGATCAGCGTGATAACGCTGGGCACCAGCCGCGTAAAACCTTCGGTGTACTTCAGCCCGATCGCCCACACCACCTCGAACAGCCCTGCCAGGGCCAGCAGTGTCCATGCCATATCGATTTCTCGGATTGCGTCGCAACGTGCGCAACGATAGCGGAGATTCCGCCACCTTGCAGCGCACCGTCCTGGCGCTGGCGGCCGCATGTGCCACGGCGTCACTGGCCGGGTGCATGGTGATGGCGGTGGGCAGTGCCGCGGTGTCGACGGTCGCTACCGTCGGATCGGCCGCCGTCAGCGTGGCAACGACCGCGGTCAGCACCACCTACGACGTCACGGCCGCAGGCGTGAAGGCCGTGGCCGGCAGCGACGAACCCGCGCCGCCCCCGTCGCCACAACCAGCGCAGCCGGCGCAATAGACCCTCAGTCGCCCAGGCCGCGCAGCAGGTCGGCCTTCAGGTCCTCGACCGACTCCAGCCCCACCGCCAGCCGGATCAGCCCTTCACCCACGCCCGCGGCCGCCTTGGCCTCGGGGCTCACGCGCGCGTGCGTGGTGGTGTACGGGTGCGTGATGGTGGTGCGGGTGTCGCCCAGGTTGCCGGTGATCGAGCACAGCCGGGTGTTGTCGATCACGCGCCAGGCATTGGCGCGCTGCTGCTCGGGCGTGGCGCCCTTCAGCTCGAACGACACGATCGCGCCGCCGCCGCTTTGCTGGCGCATGGCGATCTCGTGCTGAGGGTGCGACTTCAGCGCCGGGTGGAACACGCGCGCCACCGCCGGATGCGATTCCAGGAACTGCGCCAGCGCCAGCGCGCTGGCCGAATGGCGTTCCATGCGGATCGCCAGCGTCTCCATGCCCTTGAGCAGCACCCAGGCGTTGAACGCCGACAGCGTCGGGCCGGCGGTGCGAACGAACGGGAACACCTTGCCCATGATGAAGTCGTGCGTGCCCAGCACCGCGCCGCCCAGCACGCGGCCCTGGCCGTCGATATGCTTGGTGGCCGAATGCACCACGATGTCGGCGCCGAACTTCATCGGCTGCTGCAGCGCCGGCGAACAGAAGCAGTTGTCGACCACCAGCAGTGCGCCGGCGTCGTGGGCGATGTCGGCCACGGCGGCGATATCGGCCACTTCGGTCAGCGGGTTCGACGGCGTTTCCAGGAAGAACAGCTTGGTGTTCGGGCGCACCGCGGCGCGCCATGCGCTCAGGTCGCTCGGGTCGACGAAGGTGGTCTCGACGCCGAACTTCGAGAAGATATTGCCGAACAGCGTCATGGTCGAGCCGAAGATCGCGCGCGAGCTGACCAGGTGGTCGCCCGCCTGCATCGACGACAGCACCACCGACAGGATCGCGCTCATGCCCGAGGCGGTCGCCATGCAGGCCTGCGCCCCTTCCAGCGCTGCCAGGCGCGACTGGAACATCGACACGGTCGGGTTGGTGAAGCGCGAGTAGGTGAAGCCCTCTTCCGAGTTGGCGAAGCGTTCGGCGGCCTCGGCCGCGCTGTGGAAGCAGAAGCTCGAGGTCAGGTAGATGGCCTCGGAGTGCTCCATGAATTCGCTGCGCAGCGTGCCGGCGCGCACGCCGAGGGTGTCGATGCCGAGCGATTCGGGGTTGAGCGGTTCATTCATGCTGGTGGGGCGCGGTCGTACCCGCGCGAATGCGATGGTTTCGACGAGCCGGCGCCGGCCAGGTGGACCGGCGCGCGGCCATGAAAAAAGCCCGTGCGATCGGGTGGTCGGATCGACGGGCTTGCTGTTCTGCGAATGGCCTTCGGCTTCAGGCTGTGGCGGCCGGCTTCCGGAAATCGCTGCGCCGCGAAGGCACTGCGCATCGGGAATCGTTGCTGACCGCCATCTCTTTAGCTGTTTCGGGCTGGACCCGCGTCCGCAAGCTGACTATCAAATCGACGCCCGGCCATGTTACGGCCGGGCTCCTCATTCGTCAACGCGCGGACAGCGGCGGCACGGCTTACTCGTTGCCGCCGGAGCGCTGCAGGTGCAGTTGCGAGCGCTCGGTGTCGCCATTGGTGCCGTCGCGGTCGGCCTGACTGCGCGCCGTTTCGAGGCGGTTCAGGTAGGCCTCGTCGATATCGCCGGTGATGTAGCGGCCATCGAAGCACGAAGCATCGAAGTCCTTCAGCGCCGGGTTGATGTCGCGCACGGCCTGCTTCATCGCTTCCACGTCCTGGTACACCAGCTTGTCCGCGCCGATGATCTTCGCGATCTCTTCGTGGGTGCGGTTATGGGCCACCAGCTCGCTGCGGGTCGGCATGTCGATGCCGTACACGTTGGGGTACTTCACCGGCGGCGCGGCCGAGGCGAAGATCACCTTGTTGGCGCCGGCGTCGCGCGCCATCTGCACGATCTCGAACGAGGTGGTGCCGCGCACGATCGAGTCATCGACGATCAGCACGTTCTTGCCCTTGAACTCCACGCCCATGGCATTGAGCTTCTGGCGCACCGACTTCTTGCGCACCGCCTGGCCAGGCATGATGAAGGTGCGGCCGACGTAGCGGTTCTTGAAGAAACCTTCGCGGTAGTTCACGCCCAGGCGGTTGGCCACCTGCATCGCGGCCGGACGGCTGGAATCGGGAATCGGCATGACCACGTCGATATCGCCGGCCGACACTTCCTGGCGGATCTTCTCGGCCAGGTAGTCGCCCATGCGCAGGCGCGCGTCATAGACCGGCACGCCGTCGATGCACGAATCCGGGCGGGCCAGGTAGACGTACTCGAAAATGCACGGCGTCAGCACCGCGTTCTCGGCGCACAGCTTGGTGTAGAGCTTGCCGTCCAGGTCGATGAAGATGGCCTCGCCCGGCGCCACGTCGCGCTCGAGCTTGTAGCCGATGCCTTCCAGCGCCACGGACTCGGATGCCACCATCCATTCCTTGCCGGTGGGGGTCTCGACGCTGCCCAGGCACAGCGGGCGGATGCCGAACGGGTCGCGCACCGCCAGCATGCCGTAGCCGGCGATCTGCGCGGCGATGGCGTACGAGCCGCGCACGCGGCGGTGCAGGCCGCTGACCGCCGTGAAGATGGTGTCGGGGTCCAGCGCCATGCCGTTGCTGGCGCGCTGCAGCTCGTCGGCCAGCACGTTCAGCAGCACTTCGGTGTCCGAATGCGTGTTGATGTGGCGGCGGTCGCGGCGGAACATCTCCTCGCGCAGCTGCTCCCAGTTGGTCAGGTTGCCGTTATGCGCCAGGATCACGCCATAGGGCGCGTTCACGTAGAACGGCTGCGCTTCTTCCTCGCTGGATGCCGAGCCGGCGGTCGGATAGCGCACCTGGCCGATACCGGCGGCGCCCGGCAGGCTGCGCATATTGCGGGTGCGGAAGACATCGCGCACCAGGCCGTTGGCCTTGTGCATGTGGAAAGTACTGCCGTTGGCGGTGGCGATGCCGGCAGCATCCTGTCCGCGATGTTGCAACAACAGCAGGCTGTCGTAAATCAATTGGTTGACAGGCGTGGCTGAAACCACACCGACGATACCGCACATTGCCAAGCTCCCAGGAAAGGCTTTGAATCAGGGGGCGCAGCCTGGTCCGGAAATCCCCCGGACCCAAAGGCCTGCGTACTACCGACCGGGCACCATGCCCGGCTTCATGTCTTGACGTACTTCGCCAGCTCCGGCGGCAGCCATGGCTTCACCGATTCCATGGCCTGCATCACATAAGGGCGGCTTACCGCGTCGCGCCAGAACGGTTCTTCCGGCAATTTGGTCAGGCTGGCCAGCGTGACCATCACCATCACCAGCAGCACGCCGCGCAGCAGGCCGAACATCAGCCCCAGCCCGCGGTCGGCGGGCTTGAGCCCGGTGCTCTCCAGCAGCTGCCCGACCACCATGCCAGCCAGCGAGGCGCCCAGCACGGTGCCGATCAGCAGCACCACGAAGCCCAGCGCATGGCGCGCCAGCTCGCCGCCAGGCATCGATTCAGGCATCCAGCCCGCGGCCACCGCGCCATAGCGGAACGCCACCCAGAACGCCACCACCCAGCCGATCAGCGAGAGCACCTCGCGCACCAGGCCGCGCAGCACGCCGAGCACGCCCGAGGCCAGCAGGATGAAGACCACGGCATAGTCGAAGAAAGTCGGCTGCATCGTTGCTTGCGGCCGGGCACAGGCGCCGGCCGTGCTTGCCCCTTACTGTTCCACGACCTTCGAGGTCAGCCCCACCGCGCGCACGCGCTTGTCGGCAGCGTCGGCGGCGTCACGGTCGCTGAAGGGGCCGGCACGCAGCAGGATGCGCTCGCCATCGGCCAGCATTTTCTTTTCGACATAGGCCGGGACCTTGCTCGCCTTGAGCTTGGCCAGCCAGCCCTTGGCGCGTTCTTCGGAAGAAAAAGCGCCGATCAGGATCAGGTACTTGCCGCTGCCCGGCTTGGCTTCGGGCTTGGCTTCAGCCCGTTGCGCGGGCTTGTCCGCGGCGGCTGCGGCAGTGGCCGCGGGCTTGGGCGCGCTGACGATTTCTTCGCCGGCGTCCAGCGCCTCGGCATCATTGCGCGCCGCCGGCGTGGGCGGCAGCGGGTCGGCCTTGCGCGGCTCGACGCGGGGCTTCTGCGCCCCCTGCGCGCCGGTGACCCCGTTTGCGACCTTTACCGAGACGTCCTCGGACACCGGCCGCGGCTTGGTCTCGAACACGATCGGCAGCACGATCACGGCGGCCACCATCAGCACCACGGCGCCGATCAGGCGGCGGCGCGCGCGCTGCTTCTGCGGGAATTCGGGGTCGAGCGTATCGTCGGCATAGTCATCGGCCAGACGGCGCGACGAGGCGATGCCTGCACCCGTGTCGGTGCGCTGGCGCCGCGCACGCTCGGGTGCCGGGTCGTTGCCCTTGCGGGAAGAAAACAGCGAAAGCAGGCCCATAGATTGGTTCGGTGATACGGCCTTGTGGGGCCGCTCGTTGCGTTTGCCGCTCATTGATCGGCCAAGGCCGCCGGGGTTGCCAGGTCAGCGGGCGCCGGGGCGCCTGCTTCAGTTAGCCTGCGTGGCACGATAGGCCATCACGCCGGCGACGGTATAGAACGATCCGAAGACCAGAATTCTATCATTCTCGGTGGCTCGCTCGATGGCATCGCGGAATGCCGCCTCGGGGCTGGAGAAGCAGGCCGCGGTGGCGTCCGGGCCGGGGCGGAATCCGCCCGCCTCCAGCTTGGCGAGCAGGTCCGCGGCACTGGCGGCGCGCTCGGTCGGCAGGTCGCACAGGCACCAGTGGTCGACCTTGTCGGCCACGTGCTGCAGCACCCCGGCGATGTCCTTGTCCTGCATCGCGCCAAACACCGCATAGGTGTAGCGGAAGAACCCCATGTTCTCCAGGTTCTGCCCCAGCGTGGCCGCTGCATGCGGATTGTGCGCCACGTCCAGGATCACCGCCGGGCGGCCCGGCAGCACCTGGAAGCGGCCCGGCAGCTCGACAAAGGCCAGGCCGTTGCGCACTTCCTGTGCGCTGACCGGCAGGCGCGGGCGCATGGCCTGCAGCGCGGCCAGCGCCGCCGCCGCGTTGAGCAGCTGGTTGGCGCCTCGCAGCGCCGGGTAGCCCAGGCCGTTAAGCTTGCGCCCGCCGCCGCTCCAGTCCCATTGCTGGCGCTCCTGGCCCTTGGCGGCGTGGAAATGGTAGTCGCGCCCCACCAGCCACAACTCGGCGCCGACGGCCTCGGCGTGCGCCACCAGCGACTTGGGCGGCATCGGGTCGCCGCAGATCGCGGGCACGCCCGGGCGGAAGATGCCGGCCTTCTCGAAGCCGATCTCCTCGCGCGTATGGCCCAGGTACTGGGTATGGTCGATATCGACGCTGGTGACGATGGCGCAGTCGGTATCGATCACGTTGACCGCGTCCAGGCGCCCGCCCAGGCCCACTTCCAGGATGATCGCGTCCAGCCCGGCCGCGGCGAAGGCATGGATGATCGCCAGCGTGGTGAACTCGAAGTAGGTCAGGCTGACCGGGTCGGCAAAGCTGTTGCGCGCGCGCTCGACCGCCTCGAAATGCGGCAGCAGCTGCGCATCGGTGGCGATCTCGCCATTGATGCGGGCGCGCTCGTTGAACGAGATCAGGTGCGGCGAGGTATGGCAGCCCACCTTGTAGCCGGCCTCCAGCAGGATGCGCTCGAGCATCGCGCAGGTAGAGCCCTTGCCGTTGGTGCCGCCCACCGTGAGCACCACGGCGTCGATGCGCAGCCCGAGGGCCTCCTTCACGCGCGTGATGCGCGCCAGGCCCATGTCGATGCCCACGGGATGGGCGGTTTCGAGATGGGCAAGCCATTCGGGGAGCGTATGGAAGACAGGCATGTGGGGTGCGAGGAAAAGCTGTTGCTACCAGATTTGGCCAGCCAGCGGCAAAGTCAAGGCCAGGCTTGCGCCCGGCCCCGAGATAGCTGCCGGGGCGGCCAAGAAAAGCGAAAGGCGCGTCAACCACCCGCGCCCTTGATCTGCCATGCAGACGTTGTTATGCCACCGCGTCGGCCGGCTGCTTCTGCAGCAGCGCCAGCAGCTGCGCCAGTTCCGCGCGCATCTTGCGGCGGTCGACGATCATGTCGATGGCGCCCTTCTGGATCAGGAACTCCGAGCGCTGGAAGCCTTCCGGCAGCTTCTCGCGCACGGTCTGCTCGATCACGCGCGGGCCGGCAAAGCCGATCAGCGCCTTGGGCTCGGCGATCACCACGTCGCCCAGGAAGGCGAAGCTGGCCGACACGCCGCCCATGGTCGGGTCGGTCAGCACGCTGATGAACGGCAGCTTGGCCGCGCTCAGCTGGTTCAGCATCGAGGTGGTCTTGGCCATCTGCAGCAGCGACAGCAGGCTTTCCTGCATGCGCGCGCCGCCGGTGGCGGTAAAGCAGATGAACGGCACCTTCTGCTCCAGCGCTGCCTGCGCGCCGCGCACGAAGCGCTCACCCACCACCGAGCCCATCGAACCGCCCATGAACTCGAACTCGAAGCAGCTCACCACCACCGGGATGGTGTGGATGGCACCGCCCATCACCACCATGGCATCGGTCTCGCCGGTGTCTTCCATGGCGGCCTTGATGCGGTCCGGGTACTTCTTGGAATCCTTGAACTTGAGTGCGTCGACCGGCACGATCTCCTGGCCGATCTCATAGCGGCCTTCGGCGTCCAGCAGCCCGTCCAGGCGCGCCCGGGCGCTGATGCGCATATGGTGGTCGCACTTGGGGCAGACGTGCAGGTTGGCCTCGACGTCGGTCCGGTACAGGGTGGACTCGCACGACGGGCACTTGACCCACAATCCCTCAGGGATGCCCTTGCGGGTGCTGGGGTCGGTCTGTTGAATCTTGGGGGGCAGGAGTTTATCCAACCAGCTCATGAAAGCTCCTTTCGGATGACTGCGGTCCGCCGGCAAGCCCGGTGTCGGGACGCCTGTTGGCAGATGGCAGGGAATCAACCCGCGAATTTACCATGCCGGCCCGGTGACCTCGAAGCGCAACGCGCGATTTGCGCACATTGACGCACTTCTGAAGTTTCATCAGGCCGGCATTAGATCACTTCAACTATCCAGCGCCTGGCGGATCTCGGCGATAAACGCCTGCAGCGTCGCCACCGCCTGTTCGCGCGGCGTGTCCTCCAGCAGCTGCACCAGGCGGCTGCCGATTACCACGGCATCGGCCACGCTGCCGATCGCGCGCGCGGTCTGCGCGTCGCGGATGCCGAAGCCCACGCCCACCGGGAGGTTGGCATGCTGCTTGATCAGCGGCAGGCGCGCCGCCACGCTGTCCAGGTCGATCGCGGCCGAGCCGGTCACGCCCTTGAGCGACACGTAGTACAGGTAGCCGCTGGCCACGCGCGCCACGGCCTCGATGCGGGCATCGGTCGAAGTCGGCGCCAGCAGGAAGATCGGGTCCATGCCGTTGTCGCGCATCAGCGTGGCGAATGACTCGCACTCCTCGGGCGGATAGTCGACCACCAGCACGCCGTCGACGCCGGCTTCGCGCGCGGCGGCGGCAAAGACCTGCTCGCCCATGCACTCGATCGGGTTGGCGTAGCCCATCAGCACCACCGGGGTGTCGGCATTGGTCTTGCGGAACTCGCGCACCCACTGCAGCACCTGGGTCAGCGACACGCCCTGCGCCAGCGCGCGCTCGGAGGCGCGCTGGATCACCGGGCCGTCGGCCATCGGGTCGGAGAACGGCACGCCCAGCTCGATCACGTCGGCGCCGCCCGCCACCAGCGCATGCATCAGCGCCACGGTCAGGCCGGGCTCGGGATCGCCGGCGGTGATAAACGGAATCAGGCCCTTCTTCTGCTGCGCGGCCAGCGCCGCGAACGTCTTCTGGATACGGGACATATCAGGGAATCAGGTGAGGCCGCGGCGCCGGCGAGACATCGTCGTTGGCGGCGGCCAGGGTTGGGGTGGCGGCAGGCTCGGCCGCCGCGCTCGTGACGGCAAGAGCCGCGGCGGCGGCGGACACACGGCCGCACGCCACCTGCACATACTCCGGATTGATCTCGAAGCCGGCAAAGCGCCGTCCGTGGCGCAGGCAGGCCACCGCGGTGGTGCCGCTGCCGGCGAACGGATCCAGCACCAGGCCGCCCGGGGGGCAGCTTGACAGCACCATGCGCTCGACGATCTCCAGCGGCTTCTGCGTCGGGTGGTTGGCGCGCTCCGGGTCCTGGCGGTGGATGCGCGAGACGCTCCACAGGTCCTTCGGGTTGTAGCCCACCTCGAGCCACTTCTTGCCTTCGAAACGCGGACGGCTGCGCGCCTTTTTGGTCTCGGGGTCGTAGGGAATGCGGACCGGGTCGAGATCGAAGTAGTAGTCGCGCGCGCGCGCAAAAAAGCCGATGTTGTCGTGCACCGACGAGAACTTGCGCGTGGTGCCGCCCATGCTGGGCACGCGGCGGTCCCAGATGATCTCGTTGATCATGGTCAGGCGCCGCTTGAGCATCACGAACAGCTCGGGCGAATACTGCCAGGTGCAGAACAGGTAGAGCGTGCCCTTGGGCGCGAGCTTGGGCACGACCGCGTTCATCCAGCGCTCGGACCAGTCCAGATACTCCTGGCCCGACAGCAGGTCGGAATCGTTGCCGTAGTCCTTGCCCAGCCCATAGGGCGGATCGGCGACGATCAGGTCGACCGAGCCGTCCGGCAGGCGGGCAATGCCCTCGAACATGTCTTCCTGGAACAGGCGCAACTGGGCGGAATCGGGCGCACCGGACGCATCCGGTGCACCCGCGCCGCCCACGGCAAGTCCGGTCGGAGGCAGCGCGCGCATCAGAGCTTGAGCCCCGCGCGCTCGGCCACGGTGTGCATGTCCTTGTCGCCGCGGCCGGACAGGTTCACCAGCAGCAGCTTGTCCTTGGGCAGCGTCGGCGCCAGCTTGCAGGCATAGGCGATGGCGTGGCTCGATTCCAGCGCCGGGATGATGCCCTCGATGCGGCAGCAGTCGTGGAAGGCCTTGAGCGCTTCCTCATCCGTGATCGGCACGTACTGCGCACGGCCACTGTCCTTGAGCCAGGCATGCTCGGGGCCCACGCCCGGGTAGTCCAGGCCGGCCGACACCGAATGGGTCTCGATGATCTGGCCGTTGGCGTCCTGCAGCAGGTAGGTGCGGTTGCCGTGCAGCACGCCCGGCGTGCCGCCGGTCAGCGAGGCCGCGTGGCGGCCGGTGTCGAGGCCGTCGCCGGCGGCTTCCACGCCGATCAGCTGCACGTCCTGGTGCTCGATATACGGGTAGAAGATGCCCATGGCATTGGAGCCGCCGCCGACGCAGGCGATCACGGCATCCGGCTGGCGTCCCGTCATCTCCGGCATCTGCACCTTGGCTTCCTCGCCGATCACGCACTGGAAGTCGCGCACCATCATCGGGTACGGATGCGGGCCGGCCACGGTGCCGATGATGTAGAAGGTGTTCTCGACGTTGGTGACCCAGTCGCGCATGGCTTCATTGAGCGCGTCCTTGAGCGTGCGCGAGCCGCTTTCCACCGGCACCACGGTGGCGCCCAGCAGCTTCATGCGGTAGACGTTGGCGGCCTGGCGCTTGACGTCCTCGGCCCCCATGTAGACCACGCACTCCATGCCGAAGCGCGCGGCGATGGTGGCAGTGGCCACGCCATGCTGCCCTGCCCCGGTCTCGGCGATCACGCGCGGCTTGCCCATGCGCTTGGCCAGCAGCGCCTGGCCGATCACGTTGTTGATCTTGTGCGCGCCGGTATGGTTCAGGTCTTCGCGCTTGAAATAGATCTGCGCCCCGCCGAGCGTCTCGCTCCAGCGCTGCGCGTGGTAGATCGGCGACGGGCGGCCGACAAAGTGCTTCAGTTCGCGGCGGTATTCGGCATCGAACTCCGGATCCTTCTGGTAGTGCGCATAGGCCTCGCGCAGCTCATCGAGCGCGTGGACCAGCGTTTCGGACACGAAGGTGCCGCCATAGGGGCCGAAATGGCCACGGGAATCGGGCAGGTCGTACATGTCTAGACTCTTCGGAACAGCGGCCTTGCCTCATCCGGCAAGGGCGCATGGTTGACTGCGATGCGTGTGCGCGCATGCGGCAGGCCACGGGCGGCATGGGGAAAGACGCGGGACACGGCCCGGCTCATCCTGCCTCGGCACTGCGCACAGCGCGCACGAACGCGGCGATGCGGGCGTGGTCCTTCACGCCCTTGGCGGCCTCTACCCCGCTGCTGACGTCCACAGCGTAGGGCCGCACGCGTTCAATCGCGCCAGCGACGTTTTGCGCGTTCAACCCACCACTCAAAACGATGCGAGGAGCGCCGCTTGCGTTCGGGTTGCCGGTAGCTGGTACCGGGGGAGTAGGCGGAAGCCATGCCGGGGGAATCAGGGTCCAGTCGAAGACGTGGCCGCCACCGCCGTAGCCTTCGACGAAGGCATCGAGCAGCAAGGCAGCGGCATCACGGTATTGATCGGCAAATTCTACCAAATCGAGGCCCTGGCGCACACGGGCGGCGCGCAGGAATGGCAGCCGGCAGCGTTGCGACGCCTGCGAGCAGAACTGCGGGGTCTCGTCGCCGTGCAGCTGCAGCAGCGTCAGCGGCACGCGCTCGGCCACATGGGCGATGTCCTCCAGGTCGGCATTGACGAACAGCCCGGTGATCGCCACGAACGGCCCGGCGGCCTCGGCCAGCGCGGCGGCGCGCGCCACGTCGACGTAGCGCGGGCTGTTCGGGTAGAACACCAGCCCGATGGCGTCGGCGCCGGCGTCCACGGCCGCGCGCACGTCGTCCTCGCGCGTCAGGCCGCAGATCTTGATGCGGGTGCGGGCCGGCATGTGCACTGTGCTGCCCGCCGTGCTGCCTTCGGCGGCCTCAGGCTGCGTCATCGAACACTCCATGGAACAGGCTCGCGGACGGATCGGCCGCGGGGATCTGGTAAGGATCAGGATACTTGACGCCGACCAGGTAGAGGCCGTCCGGCATGAAGGTCGGCGCCGCCAGCTTGCGCTCGCGCCCGGCCAGCACCTGCGCCAGCCAGTGCGCCGGGTAGCGTCCGCGCCCCACCGCCACCAGGCAGCCCATCAGGTTGCGCACCATATGGTGCAGGAAGGCGCTGGCGCGAAAGCGCAGGAACACCCAGTTGCCGTCATCCTTGATGGTGACGTCGTACATGGTCTTGACCGGCGACTTGGCCTGGCATTCGGCGGCGCGGAAGGCAGAGAAGTCATGCTCGCCGAGCAGGCATGCGGCGGCCTCGCGCATGGCGTCGACGTCGAGCCGCTGGCCCGGCGGCAGCATCTGGTAGCCGGCGCGGCCGTGCACCAGCGGCACGCGGTGAGGCCCGGTGTAGAGCGCGTAGTAATACATGCGCTCGAACGCCAGGAAACGCGCGTGGAAACCCTGGTCCACCGGCAGCGCCCATTGCAGCGCGATCGACGGCGGCAGGAAGGCGTTGACGCCGCGCACCCAGGAAAATGGCTCGCGCTCGAGCGCCGTGTCCAGGTGGATGACCTGGCCGAGCGCATGCACGCCGGTATCGGTGCGCCCCGCCACGGTGGTCAGCAGGCGCACGCCGGCAAAGCGCTCGATGGCGTCTTCCAGGTGATCCTGCACGGTATTGCGGTGCGGCTGCGACTGCCAGCCGGAAAAGGCGGTGCCGTCGTAGTGCAGGCCAAGAGCGATGCGGTTCATGTCAGGGGATCAGGCAAGGCGGCGGGTACGTCCGGGCGCAGTGGTCCACGCCAGGTCCGCCGAAAAAGCAAATGCGCCGGAAGGGACGCTTCCGGCGCATCGCTTCAGGCTGCGGCAGCGCGTGCCGCGGCCGGACCGTCAATGATAGCTCAGGCCACTTCCAGCAGCAGCGAACGGGCCTCCGCCTGCAGCGGATCCTGCGACTGCTCGACCACTTCCTGCAGCAGTTCGCGCGCCCCTTCCTTGTCGCCGATCTCGATATAGGCACGAGCCAGGTCAAGCTTGATCTGCATGTCGCGCCCGCCGTCCACGCCGTCGACCGACAGCGTGCTCGGCGAACCCCCGTGCGTGAGGTCGCCGCCGGTTTCAGGCGCCACGCGCGACAGGTCGATCGGCTCGACCAGCTTGCCGTCGCGCAGCATGGTGGTGGCGGGCAGCGGCAAGGTGGCCTCGTCCGGCACGTCCTTGCCGCCGGCATCGGCTTGCGGGGCGCTGCCCAGGTCAAGCGACAGCCCCGACATGTCGAACTCCAGCGGACGGCCGCGGGTCGGCGTGTCGAGGGTGGGAACGTCGTCGGCAAGCGGGTCGGCGCCGGTGCCCGGCAGGCCGAGATCCAGCCGCACCGGCTCGCCGGCGTCGTGCGCGTCAGCGCCAAACACCATCGCCGCGGAAGCAGGCGCCACGATCGGCTCGCCGGCCGCCGGGGCCGGGAAGGCATCCAGCGGCAGCGCCAGGTCACCCAGCGACGGCTCCAGCCGCGGGATCGAGGCCGGATTCTGCGACGGGTCCTGGGTGCGCCACTGGTCGGTTGCCGGCGATGTCGTATCCGGCCCCGCCGCTTCGGGCGTCACCGCCAGGAAGAGCGCGTTGCCTGGCTCGAGCGCGCGCCCCATTTCTGCTGCCTTCAGCCATTCCGCCCCGTGTCCGCCGGTCTGGGCGAACATTTCTTCTGCAATCACGCGGAAACCTTCCACATCCTGTCTGTTGCTGTAAATCTCCAGGAGCTTGAGCCGCACCGGCTGCTGCTCCGGGTTCTTCTCCAGGGCTTCGCGCAGGATTTCCTCCGCCTGCACATCGCGCCCATAGGCGATATAGACCTCGGCCTCGGCGATCGGGTCGACCTCGTTGGCTTCCGGCGTGTTGTTGCCGATGCGGAAGTCCGCGCCGAACACGCTGTGCTGCGAGGTGTCGACGCTCTGCCCCCCGGCCGTGCCGAACAGCGAATTGGCACCGGCCATCACCGTGCTTTCCTGCGACAGGATGCTGTCGCCGAAGCCGGTCGCCTCGCTCGCCTTCTGCTGCTGGCGGCGGCGATAGATCGCATAGACGCCGAGCAGCGCCACCAGCAGGCCACCGCCGGGCAGCAGCATGGGGTTGGCCAGCAGGCCATCGATGAACGACGGTTCGGGCACCGGCTCGGGCTGGGCCACCACCGGCGGACGCTTGGCAGCGGGGGCCGACGCGGCGGCGGCGGCCTGCGCTGCGCTGGCAGGAACGGCGGCAGCCGGCTGCGAAGCGGGGGCCGCTGCCACCGCTG